>NZ_JBPCHK010000002.1:0-135343 GCF_054923835.1 Pseudoalteromonas sp. GB56
TTGCTGGTATGGCAGCAGAAGGTAACCCTTACACAGGTTTCCTATACGCTGGTTTGATGATTGCAGCAGATGGTACACCGAAAGTGATTGAATACAACTGCCGCTTTGGTGACCCTGAAACTCAGCCTATTATGCTACGTTTACAATCTGATCTGTAGAGCTAATCGAAGCGGCTAACCGCGAAGAATTAGATAAAACCGAGATTCAGTTTGATTCGCGTGCTGCTGTAGGTGTTGTGCTTGCAGCCAAAGGTTACCCAGGCTCTTACCCTAAAGGTGATGCTATCTCAGGTTTACTGGTTGAGTACCCTGAAGGCGAGAAAGTATTCCACGCGGGCACTAAGCAAGACGGTGACAATGTCGTGACTGCCGGTGGCCGTGTACTGTGTGCAACTGCGCTTGGTGAAACCGTGACAGCTGCGCAGCAGCGCGCTTATGAACTAGTTAAAGCGATTGATTGGGACGGCGTAGAATATCGCACAGATATCGCCTACCGAGCGATCGCCCGAGAAAGCTAAACGCCCATCGTTTTAGTATGTGAAAAAGCGAAGCCTAGGCTTCGCTTTTTTTATGCTTAGCAATTTCTTACACTCTTGCTACTGCAGCGCTGTGACAATTTGCTACACTTTGGCAAACAACAACACTCGAAGCTAATCTATCTTGCTATCACGCATTAACTTTTATCATTTTATTGCCTGTTTCCTTTTCGCTATTTTATGCCTCATCGTTTCAGTTCTGATGATGAATTTAGCGTCGCCAGCGCAACAATACTCCCTCACGAGCAGCGATTAGACATCGCTCAGAGCTATGCCGTCCTTCCCGAACCAACACGAATAGAAAAGGTAAGGGAGCGCGCTGAGGAGCTATTTCATACAGGTTCTTGGGAACAGGTTCCATGGCGTTTTGGCAATCAAGAATATTGGTTAAAGCTCGACATTAAAAACAAGAACAAAAGCCACCGCGACTTAGTATTGCGCTTTGATAACCCCATGCTCGATAAGCTGACAATTTATCGCATCAGCAGTAACGACATGCTTGAGGAAATAAAACACTTAGGTGACCTGCAAATTGGCTTAAGTAAGCTCGAATACGCCATGCCGCACTACCACCTCTCGTTGGCGGGCAGTGAACGTCAGCAAATTTTAGTGGCAATTAACACTTCAGGGATCAGCAAAACACCTTTAACTTTGCATGAGCTCGGCGCGTTTGAGCAACTAAATCGCAATGCGTTCTCACTGTGGGGAGTATTTGTTGGGGTGCTCTTAATGACGGCCGTATATAACATTATCTTGTATTTCAGCATACGAGATCGCGTTTATTTGGTCTACGTGGGTTATATTCTTTCAGTGATGACGCTACTCGGTATTGTATTGGGCTATGGATTTTACCTTTGGCCAGTGCAATGGCAGTTATATCTCCACCACCAAGTTATCCTCAGTAACTACGCCATCGCCATTACCACTCTTGGCTTTTGTATTATGTTCTTGCGCTATCACAAGGACAAAGACTTAGCCTATCGTCTAGCTGTACGCTACCTTCAATTGCTCATTGCACTTTGTTGCATCAGTATTTTCTTGCCAGAAAACTATGCCGCCCCAGTGTTCTTCTTAACCATGCCGGGACTGTACATAATCTGTTTATGGTTGATTTATAAAAAGCTGAAATCGGGCTTTCGTTGGGCCAAGTTTTACATTTTATCTTGGCTACCCTTGGTGTGCTCTGCAGCGGTGCAACCTCTGGAACTGACTGGGGTGTTGAAATATAGCTACCTGACTCGTCACGCATTTTTATTTGGTAGCCTTTTAGAAATAGCACTCATGGCCTTAGCCTTGGCCGATCGAGTGCGCTATCAACGTAAACAGGCCCTTTACCATGCCACCCATAACAACGACAGTGGACTGCTCAACTACACCACGTTGAGTCAGCGTGTAGAGTCACTACAAAAACACAACCAGCCCTTTTCTATTGGGATTATTCATATGCGATCCTTTGGCGGCTTACAAAGCGTATTAAACGTGGAACAAAGTAATAATCTGCTGCGTAATGTTGCTAGTAATTTGTCGGACAATGTCGGTGAGTTGAACTGTTTTAATATTGTCCATCATAGTGACGAAAAGATTGTCGAGCTCAGTGGTGGCTGCTTGGCCTTCATTTTTCCTTATCACGCCCGCAGCGTTATCAACAATAAGCTACTGCATATCCTCGCTCGCCTGGATAAACAGTTTGAGATAGACACACTGACCTTACATGCTGAATATCAAATGGCTGTCATTGAGGGCCTCTCTCCTGATCACAATGTTAAACAGCTCATCGAACAAGCTTGTCATAGCTTGCACAAAGGTTCGATTATGCAATGTCCCGTGTTGTATCTCGATCAAAATGAAGAGCCTAAGCCAAATCAACTCGCTTTGGCGGCGAAGCTTCAGCAAGCGATGAACAAAGGTCAATTGAGACTATTTTATCAACCTCAAGTCGATCTCGACACCATGCAAGTCAGCGGAGCGGAAGCGCTACTGCGTTGGCCTCAACAACAACGTCGTGACTTTACGGTAGAGAATATTATTGAACTTGCTGAACAAGTTGGACTCATCAATGACCTTACGTTGTGGGTCATCAACACCGTATGCCAAGATATCGCGGCACAAGGCGACTCGTGGAAAAATCACAGTGTATCGGTCAATATCAGTGCGAGAGACATTCATATTGATGACTTCGCTCAAAAGCTTTCAGATATGCTCAGTTATCACGAAATCGCACCGTCACAAATCAAGCTGGAACTGACTGAATCTGCGCTAGTAGACGACATCCAAGCACTCAAAGCACTCATTGCCCGACTAAGTGAACTCGGTATACGCGTGGTATTGGACGACTATGGTACTGGATACTCATCATTGGAGTACGTGCTGGAGTATGCTTTCTGTGAATTAAAAATAGACAAACATTTTGTCCTCTCAATGGCACAATCGACACATCACCAAGCAATTGTCAGAACCACCATAAATATGGCGCACAACTTAGGCTTGCTGGTCACTGCTGAAGGGGTTGAGACTCAGGAAGTTGCTGCATTGTTGAGGGAATACAGAGCCGATAAGGGCCAAGGTTATCTGTTTGCCAAACCGATGCCCTTGGATGATTACTGTGATTGGCTTGCACATCACCGCTCACTTCACTAGCGCGTATACACGGCTACAGTGAGTTTGCTACCATAGCCCGATAACAATCGCATCGGGGCGTTACATGCAAGGTACTCTAAAAAAAATGAAAACGCAGCTTGGCACTGACCAAGCTGACGCTGTGCAATATCAACTGCCAATTGGCGAGCATTTATTACCTCTCAATGATCTTATCGGTAAGCCTGTAACACTGACACATACAGGTAATATTTTCTGTAGTAGTTGTGGCAAGAAAACCAAAAAAAGTTACTCACAAGGCCACTGTTTTGTGTGCATGCGTAAACTCGCCAGCTGCGACATGTGCATCATGAAGCCAGAGACCTGTCACTATGAGCAAGGTACCTGCCGAGAGCCGCAGTGGGGCGAAGAAAACTGTATGATCCCTCACTACGTGTATCTTGCCAATACGTCAGGATTGAAAGTGGGCATTACACGCCACACGCAAATACCAACGCGTTGGATTGACCAAGGTGCGACATCTGCACTGCCGATTATTAAGGTGCAAACGCGCTTACAATCAGGTTTAGTCGAAGTCGCACTTGCTGAATTTATCGCTGATAAAACCAATTGGCGTAATATGCTCAAAGGCACTCACGTGGACGTTGACCTCATTGCTGCGCGTGAAGAGTTACTGCCGCAGATTCAAAGCAAGTTAGATGAACTCGCTGAGTTATTTGGTGCAACTGCCATAGAAGTATTGGATGAGGAAGTAGTGAATATCAATTATCCAGTCGATAACTATCCAACGAAAATTAGTTCATTCAACTTTGACAAAGAAGCGGGTGTGAGTGGCGTTTTACAAGGCATTAAAGGCCAGTATCTCATTTTTGATACCGGCGTTATCAACATTCGTAAATTTGGTGCGTATGAGGTCGAGGTAGACTATAGCGCGTAGCAAATTCACTGCTACTGCAAGGCTTCCCAAGCAAGAAGCCTTGCAGATAATCACAATTCAATGCATCTAAAAATGCGCGCTGACACGGCTTTTCAACCCCTTCTGCCACCACTTCTAGGTTCAAATTCTTCGCCATAGCCACGATGGCACTGACAATTTCACTGTTGCCATATTCATCCGGCACCTTAGCCACAAAACTTGAGTCTATTTTGAGCTTGTCGATAGGTAGCTTAGTCAAGTAACTCAACGCGGAATACCCCGTGCCAAAATCATCGAGGGCTATCTTTACGCCCAACTGTTTTAACCCCGCCAAGACTTTTTTGGCTTGCGAGAATGATTCAATAAAACTGCTCTCTGTGATCTCTAATTCAAGCCCAGAAGCATCGACCTGATACTTTCCAATCGCGTCTTTAAGTAAATTAACGAGTCCATCATTGCAAAAATGCGCAGCGGAAATATTGATTGCTAGTCGGCCAGTCCACTGCCCTTGATTTTGCCAATGCCCCAGCAAGGCACAACTATGATTGATGACCCACACATCGATGGCGGTGATTAACCCCAACTCCTCGGCAAGGGGAATAAACTGACTCGGAGACACCATGCCTAAATGAGGATCCTGCCAGCGGATCAGTGCCTCAGCACCAACAAGCTCACCTTTTTTACCACTCATAACTGGTTGTAAATGAAGCTCAAATTCATCTTCTTCGAGCGCTTGCTTAATGCGACTCGTCATGGTCAAACGCTCTAATGAGCGCGCATTCATGGTCGATTTATACAACTGATATGAATTACGCCCTAAATCTTTAGAGCGATACATGGCCACATCAGCGTGCTTTAGCAGACTATCGAGTGTGGTGCCGTCGTCAGGGTAAATCGCGACACCGATGGACGTGGTGACTGTGATATTGTTTTGGGCCAAACAAAAACTGGCATTAAACTGCGCCAAAACGGCCTCAGCGCAGGCAATGACTTCATCAACATTGTCGACTTCATTAAGCAACAAGGTAAACTCATCTCCGCCTAGCCTTGCTAAGGTATCACCACTGCGCACACAGTGTTGTAGTCGCTTCGCGACTTGTTTTAGTAGTTCATCGCCAATACTATGTCCCAGACTGTCATTTACGCCTTTGAAATGATCCAAATCGATAAACATCACGGCTAGGCGTTGCTTTTGCCGCTCACTGTGCGCCAAGGCGACGCTCAAACGGTCTTTGAATAAACGACGATTTGGTAGCCCAGTCAGATCATCAAAATAAGCCAGTTTGGCAATTTTACGCTCAGCAGCCTTACGCTCTGTGATGTCGGTAAATATGCCAGCATAGACCACATTATCGTCACCTTTTTCTTTTATCTCGATGATGGTGAGCCATTCGACATAGGTATCGCCGTCTTTACGCCGATTGCAGATTTCGCCTTGCCATACGCCATTCGCTTCTATGGTTCGCCACATACCTTTATAAAACTCAACGTCATGTTGACCTGAACTAAGCAGCTTAGGAGTTTTGCCAATGACCTCGTGACTCGCATAACCAGTAAGACGGCTGAACGCGGGATTTACCTGTAAAATTGTGCCTTTCCTGTCTGTGATCATGATGCCATCTAACGATGCAGCGATAATCTTGTTCGCCAAATACAGGTTCTTTTGTGACGCCTGCAGGGCCGAATCACGCTCCGCTAACACTGCGCGCAATTCAGTTAAATAGGCTGATTCAATCTCTGTATTAATGTGCTTTAAGGTCAATACCCCCAGCACTTTGTCGCCAGTACTTTGTGAGTCGACTACAACAAGATGACGAATATTGTGTTGATGCAATTTGTGATAAGCACGGAGCAAAGTATCCCGTGTGGTGACGGTAATCAGATCTGTACTGGCGAAATGCCAGCAAGTTAGCTCGCTGTCACTATGCAATAGCATGTCTAACACATCAGCAGCAGTAATAATCCCTAGTCGGCCTTCATGCTCTACCAATACTGCATGGGTATTTGACGTCGCCATTTGCTTGGCAACATGGGTAATACTCGAACTTCCCGCTAATCGAGGTACCTCTTTATCATAGTGTTCACCGATAAGCTTCAAATGTAGGTAATGTTCCAATCCTTGGCTATCGACAATATTTGCCAAAGACAACATGCCAATGGGCGTTTGCTTAGCATTAACAACAACTAGATGGCGGATCCCCAAATTAGCGCATTTCAATGCCGCATCGCTGAGCTTCTCATGTTCGCCAATAGTGTGTACAGGTGATGACATGTACTCGCGAATACTAAGGTGTTCGCAGCCATTGTTCTGAGATTGGAAGCGAATGCAGTCTGATTCCGTCCAAACCCCCACCACCGACTCACCATCATGGATAGCAATAGCGCTGACGTTCAATGAACGCATCTGCGTAACCACATGTAAAACACTGTTTGATGGCTCACAAAAATAAAGCGGAGATGTGCGTGCATCCTTGACCTTGTAATCCCGCGTACTCAGTTGCATGGCTTATCCTGCTGATAGTAGTATGCTGATACTAGTCAAAGGGACTGTTTTTTGGATTGACCTAGGACAAAAAATGCACGAATTTTGTTACCCAATTCTCCTCGTGGAGCCAGAGTTTACGGACCTTTTAGAGGCACGAGAAGAACTTCAGTTAGCACTCAATGACAATGTTGAGTTCATAGTGGATAGTCACTTCAATTACTATGATGTCGATGGCGACCCCATTGAGGCTCGATTCGAACAATTAGTTAAAGCGTTAAAACATACTCTCAGTCAGGAGGGCCATTGTTGTAGTGCTAAAATGCACCTCACCAATGAGGCGCACGTCTTCGAAGCGATAAAGGAGATGATTGATTAGACACTAGGGTTCATAAGCAGTTAATTGGCCACGCAAGTAATGCTCGACACCACGGGCCAATGCAGATAGATGATAACCCCCTTCTAAGAAAGAGATTACCCCAAGAATATCGTTGTGCTGCGCATACTCACAAATCCGCTGACTGAACCATGCATAGTCCTGCTCTACAAACTTGAGTGCCGCCATATCATCTTCTATATGCGCATCGAATCCAGCAGATACAAAGATTAGTTGTGGCGAGAAATGAACCATAGCAGGGAGCCACTGCCCCTCAACGACTTCACGCAGCGCATTACCATCACTAGCAGGTGGCAGCGGTGACTGAATTAAATTCGCGCGCGTTACGCGTTCAGGGTTGGGATACAGTGGATTTTGATAAAGCGAACACAACAACACCTTGTCGTCATCTGCAAAAATACTCTGTGTGCCATCTCCGTGGTGCACATCAATGTCCAAAATAGCAATGCGTTCAATGCCTTGAGCTTGGGCATAACGTACTGCGATGGCTAGGTTATTAAAGATGCAAAAGCCTGCACTGTGCTCTCTACTGGCGTGATGGCCAGGGGGGCGTACCGCACAAAATCCGGCATCAATCTGCCCTGCGAGAATTTCATCGACCGCAGTCAGACCTGCGCCAACAGCGCGTTCAACCGATGCCATGGTTTGTGGGCAAAGGTGAGTGTCGCCATCTAAGTCAGCGTAACCTTGTTCAGGAATACGTTGTTCCACCAAGCTAACTAATTGCTCACTGTGCACACGAAGATAATCGTCTCGCTGCGCTTTCCGGGCACTGATGTGCTTGAGAGAAAGATCTAATCCGCTGGCTAGGATGCGATCTTGAATCACATCAAGGCGGGCCGCCGATTCAGGATGATCATCGCCCATATGATGACGACGACAAGCAGGATGACTAATGACGGCGATTCGTGACATGCGTGAAAACCTTTGACCTTTTACCTAAGATCATAACAAAGTCGCGGGCACACAGCCCTGCGACTTTGGTGTTAGAGCCCTAACGCGCCGCACAAGCAACTAAACCTTCTGAGTTACTTTTTTGGGCGCAAATCGAGGTTACGAAAATCAAAACTAAAGTCAGTGACGGCAGTAGATACCGCATGCATCTTTGCTTTTTCGACTTTATTTTCATTGTTTAAGGTAAATTCGATAAAGGCGTCCGCCTCTAGTAACGGCTCATCCCATTTCACCACAAAGGTATTGCCACTGTGGTGGATAAGCTGGCCCTTAAGACGTTTAGTATGCGTAAAATCAATACGCAGCGCGCCATCCAGCTCCTCAATCACAACATCTCCGTACCAGTTATCATGTAAAGTGCCGGTATAATAAATGTGTGGTAAGGCGCTTTGGTAGTCTTCAACGAGTGCTGGCTTTGCATTCGCATAAGCCTTTTCTTTACCTTTGAAATGTCGTTCGGCAAACATTTCGACGTAGTCTTTGTCTTCCAGCTCCAACGCTTGCTCAAAAATTTCTTCGGTCACCGCTGATAGTGCTGCGAACGCTTGTTGGTTTGATAACACCACCACACCTAACTTTTTCTCAGGGATCAAGGAGACTTGCGACACCATGCCAAGAATGCCACCGCCGTGGCCAACGCGTTTGTAGCCGTGATAATCATTAATAGACCAGCCTAAGCCATAACCACTGAACTGCTGACGCGATGCGTCGAAGGCGCTTTTAGAAACTGCTCGGTTGATATGCGGTAGCCACATTTGTTGCTGCTGTTTTTCAGAGAAAAGTGTTTCGCCATTGGCCATCACACCGCCATTAAGCTGCGTGTTCAACCATAAGCTCATCTCGTTCACGTTCGACGCAATGGCCCCTGCACCACGGAAATCTTCAAGGTAGTTCACAAAGAAAGGATGCAACTTGCCGTTGAGTGGAATATTGCCCGTCGCAAAGTTTTTATTGTCTTTATCGATACGTGAGAACCCAGCGCGTGATTTTTCCATCCCCAGTGGCTGCAGCATGTTTTGTTCAACAAAGTCTTGCCAGCTCATACCACTGACACGCGCAACCACTTCGCCTGCGGTGACGAACATAAGGTTGTTATACGCGTAGGTACTGCGAAAGCTTGATTGCGGTTTGAGATGCTGCAGACCCGCGAGGATATCCGTGATTGATTTGTCCGTATCTGGCCAAATCATCAGATCTCCCTGCCCCAACCCTAAGCCGCTGCGATGACTTAACAAGTCGCGAATGGTCATTTCACGTGTCGCATAAGGGTCATACAAACGAAACTCAGGGATATGGTCAATAACCTTATCATCCCAGCTTAACTTGCCCTCATCCACCAGCATCGCCAACGCCGCACTAGTAAATGCTTTGGTGTTAGAAGCGATACCAAATAAAGTGTCAGCATTTACAGGCTCTTTCGTATCAAGATGACGCACACCAAAGCCTTTGGCGTAAGCTACTTTGCCATCTTCAACAACCGCAACCGCCATACCAGGGACATCAAAGCGCGCCATGGATTGTTCAATTGCTGCCGTTATTTTTTGTTCGTTTAATTTAGCGTCAGCGTTAAAGTGCATTCCTGCTAAAGCGGCACTCACAAGCAGGATAGATTTCAATTTCATTATTATTCCTTAAGATGAATCTGCATTTCGTGTTGGCGGCGCTCTCGGTTTAAGTCCTCAACACTCGCTTGGTTTTTGATTGATTCTATATAGGTTTTTGGCAAATCGGCCTCTTGCGCACCTAAGTGCACATGCTGCACATACCAATCGAATGGCAAGGCGACTTTGTCGACCGTGTTAGCAACATAGCAGAACGCCGATAACAATTTTTCATTTTCAGATAAAACCACATCAACATGCGCCACATCGTAGCGAGGGCCTTCAATGCGATGTAATTGCTCTTGTTCTTCACCATTTAGTTGCCATACCACACCATAAACCAATCGCTCATCATGTGGGTGGATAGTGCATTTTCCTGAGCCATCGAGGCTTAGCATATCAAACGCCAGTTCATAACCGTGTAACCGCGCCACACCTATGCGCTTGGCATCGGGTAAACGCGCCTTTAATCTATGCGCTGACATGTTCGAGCCGAATGAAAAATAGTACTGAGTCATAGCAACACCACCTGAATAGCTAAGGCAATTAACACCACGCCAATGGCTCTATCAAACCAAAAACCCTTAGCGTTAAAGAAACTTCTCACCGCATGTTTTGATAAAATTATCGTTAAAAATGAGAACCACAACCAAGTTGCGATCGCCATGTACACACCATAGCCCAATTGCACCGCTTTAGGTGTTTGTACAGACACCACCAAGGTAAATAACGACAAGAAAAATAAGGTCGCTTTGGGGTTGAGCGCATTGGTTAGAAAGCCACGACGAAATGCGAGTGCTAAACCTTGATGCTGATGCTCTTGAAACTCCGGGGTATCTCCTTCGCTAGGCTTTGAACGCAGTGCTTGCACACCTAGGTAGCCCAGATACAAAGCAGCGATATATTTGAGGACCATAAACACAGTTGGCGCTTGAGAAATCAGTAAAGCGACACCAAGCAAACAATAAATTACATGCACAAAGATACCAGCTCCAACCCCAGCACTGGTTGCCAAGCCATTGGCGCGACCGTAGCTCACGCTGTGTTTTAACACCACGGCAAAGTCCGGGCCCGGACTGGCGACCGCGAAGAAATGAGCGATAGCAATGGCCGCAAATTCTGGCCAGTAGTTCATGCTTTTTCCTCACTAATTAGCGATAGCAGTAAGGGGTCAGCGCTTTGATTTGCGAGCTGTTTGAGATCCTTTGTTGCCTTTTTAAAGTAACCGCGTAAATGTCCTTTAAGATGCTTAGCAGCGTGTTGTTCGCCCTTAATTACGCAAAACAAGGCTAACAAAAATACATGTTGTTGCTCAGAGAGCTCACTGCTGCGATTAGCATAAGGGTTGTAGCATTTGCCACATCCACCGCGGAACTGATACACGGTGTTACTGAGCATCACACCAAAGCCAAAGAAACTGGCGATCACTTCAGTCGCCGCATTAACAAACTCTTCCCCACCAAGAGGCAGTTGTCGCGTCTGATAAATCATCACCCGAGCAAATGTTTGCGCGAAGCTGGCGATAAGATCTTGAGGCTGATTTATCTGCTGTGGGTTATACGACACGAATACAGCACCAGATGATTGCTGTAATACGGCTGATTCACCACGCAAACTACCTGTGAATTGCATCAATGGAAAATTTTGTGGTGCCGCCTGATTAGGTGCAACCAATTCGATTGGCCAAGCCTGTAAGCCGGCATGCTCTTTCACTTGCGCAAAAACCTGGGTCGCCATTTGTGCGACACTGGTGCTGCGTCCTGCAAAAAATTCATTGGTTGGCAGCACAAGGCGACTGTGTTTGAAGAAGTAGTCGCCATCGAAGTGTTCATACGCCCACAAAAATGTATCCAACAACCATTGCTGTTCATTGGCATCGAGTAGAGGAGAAGGTTTTAACCAGCTAAACATATTAATTTTATTACTTGAAAAGTCTGTTGCTAGCATATCAATTCAAATAAAAAATGACAGTCACCTCGGGCCTCCCTGACACGAAAAACTACACAAAAACTGCAAAGAGCTATCGTTCCCTGATTAGTTTGTTAAAATTCCCAAAGCAATTGACTGTACCTTTAATTGGCGCAACAATATTCCCAGTCTCTGGCATTTTCCATTAAATGTGCTAAACCATAGCACAGCGCATACATTACAAGAGTTTCGTTATGCCCCATATTATTGTTGAACACTCCGAAGACCTTCCTGTATTACCGCAAGTGCTCGTCGAAAAGGTGCATCAAGCAACCTTTGACAGCGGCCTATTTGAACTTGCTTCTATCAAAACTCGAACCGTTGCTTACCAGCATTACAAATTGGGCGACGGCAAAGAAGGGTTTATTCATATTTGTGCCTATATCATGGCGGGGCGCACCAACGAGCAAAAGCAAATGCTCAGTAAGCAACTTCTCGAGTGTCTGCGCACATACTGTCGTCGCTCTTACTGCCTTAGCGTCGACGTGCGCGATTTAGACCCTGAAATTTATCTGAAATGTTAGATAGCCGCGAACATTAAATAAGGGGCATCGAAGCCCCTTATTTGTATACCATTACATCTATTTGCGGATCTTTATAGGCGCTGTACAACAACCAATTTTTCTGTGGTACATAGGACAACCCCATGTTTCTGGAGAAGCCTCTTTGTTGCACTCGAATCACGTCTTCTGCTTGTTCAGTCGTCATATCAAATCGACTGATTCGATAATCTCCATGGCGCAAGTTAAAGAAATAAACAACCTTATTAGAATAATTCCAACCATAGTCAGAGGATAAGCGTACTTGTTTACTTAATTGCGTACTTAGCTTGGTGCTCAAATCCAATTTCCACAATCGTTTGCTCGTCAACTTCGAATACAGCAACGTATTTTCATCAACAGCCATCGCAAACGAACCACCATCTTGCGTCAGCTGCTCCAATGCATTCGTTTGTAAATCAATTTGATAAAGTTGTTTGTCATCGGAAACATAAAGCTTGGTGTCGTCCATCGACCATGTCGGGCGACCAAAATAACGTAAATCACTGCCAACTTGGCGTGCTCTACCCGTTTGCATATCGTAAATAAACAGATGGCTACTGCGCGTACTAAACGCACCAAAGGCAATATAACGTCCATCATGAGACCAACTTGGGTGCTCAATACTCATTCCTAATTTAGTGAGTTGTTTGCGTTCTTGGCCATTGAGACTCGCTAGCCAAAGCTCATCTTGCCCTGTTTCATTCGATACATAAGCTACTTTGTCGTTATTCTCACTGTAGGATGGAAAGCGCAAGCTATGATCACTGAGCAAAAGAGGAAACGGCGTAGACGCCACTTCTGCGTCTAAGCTCAAGTGCATAATAGACTTTGGAATGCGCCAACGGTGATAGTAGAGATCACCATTTTGCGCATAATGAGGGTAACTGAAACCAGGTATATCAATAGTTGTCAGTTGATTATTATTGAGGTTCAAGTGGTAACCTTGACGTCGCCCTTGCTCAATGACCGAAAAGGTCACTTTATTTTCCGTTGGGTGCCACGCCAATCCCCTTACATCAAGGAACCCAGATGTAATCTGTGTTTGTTCTTTGCTCTTCACGTCCAGTAAAAAAAGCTCTTCATGTCCAGTCGGTAAGTTGCGACTCACGACAAGCTGCGTACCATCAGGTGAAATAGTGAGCGCTTCATCACGATAATCACACCCATGTAAGCAATCTATTTGTTCACTTAAGCCGGAGTGTAAGTCACGTATGTGAGCGACATTGGTTGTTCCTGTTGCATCTAAACCAACATAAGCAAGTAGCTCACCATTGGCTGACAGTGAGACATCGCCACTACGACGATACAAACACTTATCAATCACTTGTACTTCATCGTTTAACAGAGAGTGCTGCACAACTTCACAACCAATTTTGCCACCTTTTCGATAGTAAAATACTGAGTTCATATCAGCACTGAAAACACTGCGCCCTTCATGATAGGGGGTTTGCGTCAAAGGTTGAGCTGGCTCACTTGGAGACAATAAATTTTGTTTGTAAAGATTGGTCGGTTCATCGAGCTGATACCATGCGTACAACAGCCAATGACCATCAGGAGAAACGCTTGGATAAAGCTCTCGACCTAATTGATTGGTAATTTTGTATACTTGCTTTTCGCTTATTGGCTCACTAACGCTCGTATCGGAATCTAGTATGAACCATGCCAATAACACAGTGAATATCACTGCCACAGCAGCAATAATCGGTGTGATGGCAACCGTTTTCTTTGCATTAGGTGTAGTTGTTTGAGTAGAAGTGACCGGCTCAGGCAACACTCGCAAGCGATAGCCCGTTTTGCGCAGTGTTTCTATATACTCCTGCTCATCATCACATTGTTTGAACGCTTTGCGCAGGTGCCAAATCGCGTTTGTGAGTGCCTTTTGACCAACATAGGCATTACCGCCCCATACATTGTCAATCAATTCGTCTCGGCTAACAGGCTGATTATAACGCTGTGCTAAGTAACACAGCACTTCCATAAATTTGGGCTGCAACGTTGTCACCGTACCACCGCAAGATACGGTACACATCGCCACGTCTACTTGGCAGTTGTTTAGTTTAAACTCGTTGCCCAATTGCACTTTCGAAAGCTTTCCTGCACTGCTGTTTTGTTCACTGCAAACAGTCTACACGATGCAAAATGCTTAACAAAACAGTTTGCGATGAAGACTTTACATTCATACATAAAACATTGAAATAAAAGGAATAGATATTAAATAGATATAAAAACGTTTGATAAACGACATAGCTAAATTGCATCGCTCCCTGAACCTCGTTACAAGAGTTACAAGTAGTTAACCAACTATGAGGGCGTGTTGACCTTTGCTGTGTATTTTTGCAGTAGCTATTTGGCAGTACCTACCCTCGCTGCGGCACACGAAACCGACCACCCCCAGTTTTCGGTTTTAGTGTGTTTGCAGCACCCAAAAATCCAATAATAAAGGGAATAACAATGTCTACTTCAAAACCAAGCCTACAAAAGTGCTTGCTTGCTGTGGCGATTAGCGCGTGTTTTGGTGCACAAGCCGCCGATGCAGATGAACAACAAATCGAGCGCACTAACGCACCCTCAAGTAATCAAGAGCAAGAAGCAAAAGAGCAGCCGGAGAAAATTATTGTTACCGGTTCACGCCTTCGTCGAACCAACTTTGATACACCCTCGCCCGTAGTCAGTATTAGCCGAGACGAAATTGAAGATACAGGGCTTGGTTCGTTGTCAGAGATTCTTGTAGATCAAATCCCGGGGATCAGCGAAGCATCAAGTAACACTAACTCTCAATCCAGTGTACAAAATACCGGTTTATCGACCATCGACTTACGCGATCTTGGTACTGACCGTACCCTAACTCTGATCGATGGTCGCCGTGTGGTTTCCAATAGTTACAGTGGCAATTATGTGAGCCTTAGCACGATTCCATCTGGCATGGTACAACGTGTAGAAGTGATCACCGGTGGTGCATCAGCAGTATATGGCTCAGACGCAATCGCTGGTGTGGTAAACATCATCACGCAAAGCGATAAAGTTGGCAGTGAATTGAAAGTTCGCGGAGGTAAAACACCTGAGGGTGGCGGTGAAGAATTCACTATTGATGCAGAACATGGATTTACTTTCTCAGGTGATAAAGGCTATGGCTTTTTTAGTGCCACGTGGGACCGCCAGTTTGGTATCGATTATGCCGACCGTGACCGTGCAGCCATTGAATCTAGCTTCGACTACAACACTACCAAGATGTGTAATGAGATGAACACCATCGACGGTGACCAATGTATGCGTGACATCACTCAAGCCGATTGGCGTGAGCGCAGTGATGGTACATTTGGAGGCGTTTTTGAAGAAGGGCTAAAAGCGGCTGATGGCGGCTATTGGTACAATGAAGACGGCTTACAAACAGGTTGGAATGAAGAACGCGATGGTATCAACCTTGAACAGTTCGAAAAACTAAAAATTCCTAATGACCGTATTGCCGCAGCATTCAAGCTTGATTACGACATCAATGACAGCACACGTGCTTATGCGCAAGTTCAGTACAGTAAGAACACGTCAGTAAACGTCAAATCACCAGAAGATGAATATGAAGCAGCTGATGTATTGATTATCGACCCAGAAACCGGCGCTGCGGGTGAAGTACGCCCAGGCTACATCGCGCTCGACAACCCTTTCCTACCGGATGAAATTCGCGAAAATGCCAGTGGCCGTATTAACTGGGATCGCCGCTTTGCAGAAGTGGGCCCGGTTACCACTGACAATACCCGTGAAACAATTCGTAGTTGGGCAGGCCTTAAAGGCACCGCATTTAATGATGAATGGGATTGGGATTTGTCTGTTGGCTACGGCACATTTGAACAAAAACAAAAACGCTTGAATGAGCTAAACGTGGTACGTGTTGCACAAGCACTTAATTCCGAACGTTTAGACGACGGTACAATCCAGTGTAAAGATGCCGATGCTCGCGCAGCTGGCTGTGTGCCGTTGAATATTTTCGGTATTGGTTCAATCACACCTGAAATGGCTGACTGGATCCGTTCAAACCCGACAATTACAACCAACATTGAACAAGTTAATGTGCAGGGTTACATCACAGGCGATCTTTTCGAAATGCCAGCAGGTCCAGTGGCTACCGCGTTTGGTTTTGAATACCGCCGTGACACGCAAGATGTGATTACCTCTAAGGATCAGCGCTACGGTGGCGTAACCTTTAACGTGGTACCCACGTTCTCGGGTGATATGGATGTCTATGAAGCGTTTGCCGAAGCCTCATTTCCACTGCTAAGAAATGTAGTTGCTGCAGAAGCACTGGATTTTGAAACCTCACTGCGTATCGCCGAATACAGTCCTGAAGGAATGGACACTATGGCGAGTTATCGAGCGGGCTTTAGCTGGGTGCCTATGACGGGCTATATGCTCCGTGCTAACTATTCACGGGCGCAACGAGCACCCAATATCACTGAGCTAATGTCGCCACCGCGCGGAGATTTCGACAGCTTTACTGATATCTGTGATGGCGTTACCGCAACCTCCACTGAACCCGGTCACGCAGCATGTCGTCAAGAACCCGGCATTGCTAAGGCTATTGCCGAGTCAGAAGACGGTATCTTCGTAGATGAAAACAACAGCTACTCACCGAACACGGGTAACGAGTTACTGAAAGAAGAAACAGCCGATACCTATACACTCGGCATCACAATGCAGCCTCAGTTCGCACCGAACTTGGGTATCTCCTTTGACTTCTATGACATTCAAATTAGCGATTCCATCGAGCAAATCGGCAACGAAGACATACTCAATGAATGCTATAACTCAGCAAATGTCGCATTCGGTGACGGCAACAGCTATTGTAATGACATAACTCGCGATGATGATGGTCAAATCACAGAAATCCTGCAACGTGTGTTCAACTTGAGCGAAACGCGAACCCGTGGCTACGATATTGCCGTTAGCTACAAATACACCATGACTGACTGGGGTAGCTTAGACCTTAAATTGGATTGGAACCATGTGACCGAGTACAGCATCACCTATGAAGGCAATGATGGCACTGTCGTTAATCATTACGATGGTGAATTAGACTCAGGTATCTTTACCGACAAAGCCCGTGCGTCGTTAACATGGAAATACGAAGACTTGCGAGTTCGCTGGACTACGAAGTACAAGAGCGACATCGTCGACAGCCATGATCGCGTAGAGGACATGAACGAGCTATTCGCAGAAAACGCCGCGGCATGCGCTGCAGGTGAAGATAGCTGTGTTGAGAATCCTGAAAAGCCGCTGTATTTGTACTACCCGTCATATATTACGCATAACATTTCATTGTCCTATGACATCGACCTAAATGGAGGCAATGACTTGCGTCTATTCGGTGGTGTGAACAACCTGTTCGACGACAAAGGCCCATTCATCCCTAATACAGGTGACAATATCGAAACAGGTCTTGGCAACTTTGACAGTGAATACGGCGGAGGTGTAGGTCGCTTTGTTTACGTTGGTGCCGAGTTTGAATTCTAAAACCCGGTATTTACCCATCCAAGGCTCACATTAGTGGGCCTTTTTCAATTTTAGGGGGTGCGATATACCCCTTGTGCATTGGCATAAGCAAGTGCATCAAAATCAGGGAGTTGGAGCTGTGCATACCCTTGCCAAACATCTTCATAAGAACACGAAAACAAACACAAAGGAAAGTTACTGGCGAGCATCACTCGGGAGCTCGAAAGCGCTGTTATTGCAGAGTCTATAACCTGCTTTTGCCATGCCAAATCAAAGTCAGGTTGAAGGATTTCCCAGCCAGAACATTTCAGATATACATTCGGGTAAGGGGCTAATAATGATAAATTCTTCTGCCACTGGTTAAAATTATCCCTCGTGACTAAACCTGCATGATTAATCACAATAGTAAGCTCCCCAAAGCGCTGTGAGTAATCCACCAAGGCATGTGCGAGGGTATCATCACTCAGTTCAAACTGCGCTTCCCACAACAATCCTTGCTGCTGTAACAACGCAAGATTGTCACTGACATTGACGTCCAACAGACGCCTCCCCTCATCACCTTCGGTAATATCGCGGATGCCACGCAATAAGGGATGAGCAAGTTCAGCAATAGCCTGTTTAAATTGTTCTGGGGGGGAATCTAACGAGGCAAAACTGACCGCTGGACCATTGAAGTGTTGGCTGTGCAGCCACTGCATTTCACGGATAGGGTGTTGATTATCAAACCCCGCTTCGATGTGAGTGATCCCCAATAAGCTAAATTCAGCACCAAGCGTTAAATCAGCGACGCTAAAATCGCGTTGGATACGTTTTTTTTGCGGCCAAAATGGCGCGCCTTCACGCTTCAGCCAGTGATACTCCCCATGAGCATAATCGAATAAATGCACATGGGGGTCGAAGATACGTTGGGTCATCTATTGTGTCGTGTATCCGCCATCTATCACTTGCAATGAACCAGTAATAAAGCTGGCTTGATCACTGACAAGGAAGGCAACGAGACTGGCCACTTCTTCAGGCTGCCCAAGGCGGCCCAATGGCTGTTGCGCAGCTTCATCTGCGACAACATCCTCTTTATTTGCTCCGACTCGCTCACAGTAACTATCAATAGCACTGTGGAACAGTGGTGTTTCAATGGTGCCTGGACACACAGCATTTGCACGAATGCCGAATTGGGCGTAATCCAATGCGGTTGTTTTTGCCATTGAAGCCAATGCTGATTTTGATAAATTGTACGCAAACGAGTTGCGCTTACCCACTATGGCTTGGTCAGAAGAAATATACACAATTGCGCCTTGGTGAGCGTCACGCATAATAGGCAGTACTGACTGAGTCGCAGCAAACGCGCCTTTGATATTTAAGGCGATAACTTCATCCAGTAAGGCCTCTGAGGTTTGTTCTATCGTGGCACTGCGGTGAATTCCCGCGTTACACACCAATACATCGACGCGTTCTTCTCGCTCACAAATCTCTGCGATGACACGCTGCACACCCGCTATATCACGCATATCACAGTGGCGATATTCCCCCTTATCCGAGGTAACGATATCCAAGTTGTAAACGCGAAATCCTTGCTCTTCAAGCTTTTCTACAATGGCCAGACCAATTCCTTTGCTGCCGCCCGTTACAATAGCAACTTCACTCATACTCATTTACGCCTTGATGTACTTATCAGCTAATACTAGCATCAGCGATAAATAAAAATATAGGATTAAAAATAATGACATTTCGTCTTGATATGAAAGTACGCGATTATGAATGCGACTTGCAAGGGATTGTTAATAATAGTGTGTACTTCAACTACTTAGAGCATGCTCGCCACGAGTATTTACTTGCAAAGAACATCGACTTTGCCGCCCTTGCACGCGATAAAATAAACCTAGTCGTAGTGCGCAGTGAAATGGACTACAAAAGCTCTTTGATGCCAGGCGATGCGTTTTATGTCACGGTTGAAGTGGTGCGTGAGAGTCGATTAAAGTTCGCATTTATCCAGCATATTTATCGCACCCATGACGATAAATTGGCATTAAAGGCAAAAGTCATTGGCACTTCAGTGAATGCGCAGGGACGCCCTTTTGTGCCCGAAGAACTGGAGAATCTGTTTACTGTTTAGGGCGCGCCTGAAAAGTAAGAGTGTGGGCACCGTTGAGTACTAAGGTGTCTGCACCAACAACAACAGACGGCATTGCCTTCAGCGTCTGCAGCAATACTTGCTCAACATCAACATCAACTTGGTCACATACCTTGTATGTCATACCCAAATTATCTACTCGCAGGCGCTCATCTTCAATGACACTGCTGGCAAAGAAGTCGTTACATCCCGTATGACCTTCTATTTCCATTGCATCAATAAAGCGAATATGTGCGCTACTAGCAATCGAATTGGCATCGACTTTAATCAGTTGCCAATATTTAAATTGTACATCCTCTGCCAACCCTTGATCTGTCGAAGCGCAACCAAATAAACACACACTCAGCAAAATACAAAGCACCATTATCTTTTGCACAATCAATACCCATTACAATAAAACAAGCCACGGGAGGCATAAAGGCGACATGCTAAATCAACGCTGCACACTTTGCACTGCCGAGGATGTAATAAAGTGCTATAAAACATAACTTTTAACTTCCTTTTTACACCCATACACGCTTTAGTATAGAGTTAATTACAGACTTCTCATCAATGAGGTACATTATGGACAATCGCTTTGTAAAACCTGCACTTGTTTGTGCACTGACTTCCCTACTTTTTGCGTGTGGTGGCGGTGGTGGTAGTAGTGAGACTACAACGCCTCCAACATCTTCGACTGGTTGGGTTGCCGGTCAATTTGCGCCATCTGAACAATTCAAAGGTCAATGCGCAGCGCTCAACCAGAAAAATTGGCTACGATCTTGGAGCAATGAAACTTACCTTTGGTACGATGAAATCACGGATAGAGACCCTGCCTCAGTTGCTGATGTTATCGACTATTTTGATTTGCTCATCACAGAAGAGAAAACCGCATCCGGTGCAAACAAAGATAACTTTCATTTCAGTATTCCAACTGCTGAATGGGAACAGAGTCAACAAAGCGGCTCAGTCATGGGCTATGGCTTCAACTATA
This sequence comes from Pseudoalteromonas sp. GB56, assembly GCF_054923835.1. Taxonomy (NCBI): domain Bacteria; kingdom Pseudomonadati; phylum Pseudomonadota; class Gammaproteobacteria; order Alteromonadales; family Pseudoalteromonadaceae; genus Pseudoalteromonas; species Pseudoalteromonas sp. GB56. Next base: position 20,573 of record NZ_JBPCHK010000002.1, read on the forward strand.
AGATTGTTAAAGCAGCACCTCCACGAGAAGTCTATGTAAGCTATACCGAGCCTGATACAGCAGCCACAACCGCGGGCGTGCAACGTGGTTGGGAAATCGTTGATGTCAATGGCGTTGATGTGGTTAACGCCAATTCACAAGAGGCTGTAGATGCAATTAATGCCGCATTTTTCCCCTCGCAAACGGGCGTACAAACTGACTTTACCTTTAAATTGGTTGGCAGTAACGAAGAGCGCACTATCACGCTAACTTCCGCACAAATTACCCAAGACTCGGTAATGAATGTAAAAACAGTGAGTACTACAACGGGTAATGTTGGTTACGTACAATTTAACGACCACAATGCTCCTGCTGAACGTGAACTCTATGATGCATTTAATTACCTAGCAGCACAAAACGTAAGCGACCTGGTTATTGATATGCGTTATAACGGTGGTGGCTATCTGGCTATGGCTGCGCAACTCGGCTACATGATTGCCGGCTCAGCAAATACCAGTAATCTGGTATTCGAGCGGACCATCTTTAACAACAACCCAAGCAACCCGCTTTCTGAGAATGCGCAATCTTTTCCATTTTTTGATGAATACATCGGTTTTGATCCAGATTCAGGGGTGAGTGAAGGCTCCCCTTTACCTAGCTTAAATTTAGAGCGAGTGTTTATCTTAACTACGGGTAACACCTGTTCAGCCAGTGAAGCACTCATTAATGGCTTGCGTGGAATTCCACAAAGCAGAGGCTTTGAAGTGGTTCTGATTGGCGGTAAAACGTGCGGCAAGCCTTATGGCTTCTACCCAACAGATAACTGCGATACGACCTTCTTCACCATCCAATTTACCGGTGTAAACAATGCTGGATTTGGGGAATATGCAGAAGGCTTTGCACCGCAGAATTACACAAGCAGTAATTTTAGCCCTGTTCGCGTGACAGGTTGTGCGGTTGCCGATGACTTTACTCACCTACTGGGTGATACCAACGAAGCGATGTTTAATGCCGCATTGGACTATCGAACTTCGGGAGCGTGTCCAGCGCCAACCAGCACTGCTGGCTTAAAAGGTTATGCTGTCAGTGATGCCAGTGCGCAAATTGGTGAATCAATTAGTGACAATCGTTGGCAAAGCACATTGCGTAACAATCGCATCATGACACCACTGAATAAGGAGTCACAATGATGCGCTGCGCAAAGTTACTAGGCCTACTTGCTTTGGCATCATCCAGTGCCTTGAGCGGCTGCAATAGCACCAGCAATGATGAAGAGTTTCGCCCGGCAACCTTGAGTGAACCCAGCCACCAGCAGGTGGCTGACATCGTCGCGCAACTTGTGGGAAGTCAATCGGTGAACCTCAACACCGATGTGTTTATGGAAAAAAGCTCTTTGGTAATTGAACCGCCTAAAATAGCCGATGCTAATGGCAACCCAATCATGGGAAAACAATTGGAAATGCCACAGCGTTTTATGCTGCTCACCGATGGCAAACAGTGCTTTATTCGCCATCTGAACTCTGAGCAGGTTATTCCAACTCCGCAACTCTCCTGTAAAGAGTAAACGTAAAAAAAAGAGCCAGCATCATGCTGGCTCTTCTCTATGTTTGTTCGATGTCGGTTATTTAATTTCTACGCGTGTAGAGCGCATCACCACTTCATCATTTAGTTCAATGCCAATACCCGGCGCCTCACTGACTTTGAACTTGCCGTTCACGGGTTGTGGATCTTGAATACACAGTTCGCGGTTCCATTTCTTAATGGCATAAGTGTGGTGCTCGTGAATTAAGAAGTTAGGAATAGCAGTTTCTAGATGCAAAGACGCCGCCGTAGCAACAGGGCCACCACACACATGCGCTTGAATACGCACGTCGAAAATGTCTGCGTAATCACACACTTTCTTGGTTTCAGTAAAGCCACCGCACAAGCCGATATCGGGCTGCAACACATCGATACTTTGGTCTTCAAGGTAAGGACGCACACCCCAACGGTTATATAAGCGCTCACCACCAGCAATCGGCACTGCTACTTTGTCGGCAACCTTGGCGTGCAGTGAATGATTGAGATAATTCACTGGCTCTTCGTAGTACATACAATCAAATTCTTCAGCGATTTCACCAATTTGAATGGCTGATGTTGCCCCTGGAAGACTGTGACATTCGAAAATAATGTCCACTTCATCCCCCACCGCTTCGCGAATGGCCTGCATACGTGCGCGGTATAGCTTCATCTCAGCGCGTGAGATGATCTTGGTACGGTCATAATAGGTATTACCATGCTTGTCGTACTGGATAGGGTCAACTTTTACTGCATCATAGCCCTCAGCAATCGCTTTGAGCGCCGCTTCTGCATATTCCTGCGGCTCAACAAGCGCTTTGAACTCACTGTCCCAGTCAAACTGCAATTGCGACGCATAGGTACGCAATTCGTCATTCACTTTACCGCCAAGCAGTTGATAAACAGGTAATCCTAACGCCTTGCCCTTGATATCCCAAAGCGCCGTATCAATCGCACTCATCGCTGCATACACCACAGGCCCTCCGCCTAAACCCCAGAAGCTTTCACGCAACATACGTGACCACAGCATTTCTGTTTGGAACGGGTCGTGGCCAATCAAAAAGGCTTCAGCCATTTCTTTGATCATAGCCGCTGCAGCACTGTGTCCTAAATCATAAGCTAGGCCAGCTTCACCCACACCACTGATCCCTTCATCTGTATGGATACGCACAAATACAGGTGTCCAAGCAGGACGGTCTGGGCAGTGAATGTCGAAAACTTCAACGCGATTAACTTTCATATTCTTTCCTTCTTACTCGGCAAAGCTTGGGTCTAAACGATACGCTTTGCGTAACATTGCAGGCCATGCTAACTGCCCGCCAGTACTGCCGCTGTGCACCACATTGGCTTGGTTGTAAATGTTATCTATGATTGGCTGTGGCACGCGAATAGGCGATTGATTCATGCTTTGGATTGCCACTTGGATTTCACATGCACGCTGCAAGTCGTAAAAGCGCATAAAGGCATCACCCACGGTCGGACCCACAGTGAGGCCACCATGGTTAACCAACAACATATGATTAGTCATGCCCAAATCGTTTTGCAGGCGCGCCTTTTCTTCGTCATTAACCGCAAGGCCTTCATACTCGTGATAAGACAATGACGGCAGGGAAAACATCGAATGCTGCGAATAAGGCTGTAATCCGCCCTCAACACTGGCCACAGCGATGGTTTCTTTGGTGTGTAAGTGAATAACGCAGTGCGCATCGTCTCGCACTTCGTGAATAGCACTGTGGATTGTAAATCCTGCAGGATTAATTTGATGCGGCGTCTCATCAACAATATCGCCTTGTAGATTCACTTTCACCAAATTAGAGGCGGTAACTTCATCAAAGCTCAATCCAAAAGCATTTACCAAATACTCATCGGTACCCGGAATACGCGCTGACATATGTGTGTAAATCAAATCGCCCCAACGAAAATGTTCAACCAATCTATAGCATGCGGCTAAATCAACACGAAGGCGCCACTCTTGTTCACTGACCTTATCTTTTAGGCTCAATGGGGGTAAATGGGGGATCACACTCATAGGTCTTTCCAATCACTCAATAGATGTATAGAAGTCTAAATACTTCTCAAATGCTAAGCAACAAAAAACCACCGTTCGAGCATGCTCAAGCGGTGGCTTTCTTTGCAAATAAATAGCGTGTTACTTACTGAACACCAGCAAGGTAAGCTGCGATTGCTTCAAACTCTTCGTCTGTTACATTTGCTACCATGGCTTTCATTGCCATAGACATACCGTTGCTACGCGCACCCGACTTGATGTCTTTCATTTGTGCAACCATATAGTCTTTGTTTTGGCCCGCAAGCTTAGGGTAAAGAGGCATGATAGGCGCTTTACCATCAGCACCGTGACAGGTGTGACAGTTTTTCTCAGTGTATAGAGCCTTACCATCTGCTGCTTGTGCATTCATTGCCATCGCTGACATAGCGATAGCACCGGCTCCCATAAGTACTTTTGTCATTTTTTTCATAGTATTTACTCTTATTTTGACGGTAAAAAATTAGAGAGGTTGTGCCCCACTAGCAATCAGTGTAGACCCTTGTCCCTAACACTAGCAACTTACAATTAACCCAACATTACTGCGCCAATACGTGTTACCACATGAGATCATCAGGTACTTCGTAGTCTGCGTAAGGATCGTCCTCGTCTTTTCCTTGATCATCATTTTCCACATGGAAAACGATATATTTTTCATCTACTTCTGCAATTTTGCGTGCAGGTTCGTCCTGCAACACGTAAAACTTACCTTCCAATACACAAATTGCAAGACGACCATTGGCGAGTGCCTTTTGCGTTTGCGCGTTAACTTCAATTTCTTTGATTTTGCTGTCATAAGTGAAGTTAAACGTGACCGGACCGCGGATCTCATCTTGGTTGTGGTGTTCAAGAATTTGCTTAACGCGCGCAACTTGCTCTCGCTCTTTCAATTCAGCGTGACGCTGCTCATTGACCTGAGCGGCCTTTTCCTGCTGCGCCTTCTTGGTTTCCTCAATATGCTTTTGCAAATCACTCTGATCGCTCGTCGCACCTTTTTTCTTCTTTTTCTTCTGTGCTTTGCGCTTTTCTGTTTTCGCTAATTTCGCTTTATGCTCGGTGGTTAAGCCTGCTTTGAGCAATTGATCTTGTAAAGAACCCATTTTTGTCACTTCATACAAACAAACTGAATGCGTTTAGTTTATACCAATTGATTTCAGATTTTGACCACCGAATTAGAAATTAAATTGTCACGTGCAATTCTGCGTTTATCTATGCTCGCAAAATTAGCACGCTAAATTTTACAAGGCTTTGATTAATCGCAAGCTTTATACATACACAATAAGCCTATGATACAATTTGTTCAGCGTTTCTAGACCATCACACTGCTATGTCATATTGGTTATTGCTTTGCTGCTCTGTTGTCATCTTTTTTGTGCTGTACGCCGTGCAGCCACTACTTGCCTTATTTTCCGAGCAATATAACGTCAGCCCAGCAACAGCTGGGTCATTAATGACATTAACCATGTTGCCGCTGGCCATCGCCCCTTTGCTTTATGGCGTGTTGTTAAACCGCCGTAATTTATACAAGGTGTTGCAATGGATAATGGTGCTCTTAGCGTTGAGTAATGCCCTCATTCCTTTCACAGAACAGTTTTGGCAATTGCAGACGCTACGACTTATTCAGGGCATAGCCTTACCCGCAGCTCTTACCGCCATGACTGCAAGTATTGCCCTCAGATACAAAGACACTGATATCAGCAGTAAAATGAGTGGTTATATAGGCAGTACAATTGCAGGCGGTTTTCTCGGAAGAGCGTTGGCGGCAGCATTCAGTGAATACATTAATTGGCAGAGCTTTTTTTGGTTGAATTCGGCGTTACTTATCTTCTTAGCCCTGCTCATTCGCGCGAAGAAAAGCCCTATTCGTCAGGCTCATTCACCATTGAGAGGGAATATAAAAGCACTGGCCAACACGCGCATAATGAGTTTGTACGCTGCGGTGTTCTGTATGTTTTTCTGCTTCGCCGCATTACTGAACTACTTGCCATTTATCTTACGCAGCACCTATGCCATGACCAGTACCAAGAATATCGGCTTGGTCTACAGCGGCTACCTATTGGGGGCATTAGCCACCCTACTCACCCCTTATCTGCACAAGCGTTGCAATAGCTTATTTGGCTTTTTGAGTGCCATGTTTTTGTTCTACACGGTGACGATTGCCATGATGTACTGGCAACAATTTGAATTGTTCTTAGTCGCCTTCACCTGTTTCTGCGCATCCATGTTTATTATCCATGCCACGGCTGCGCCTTTGGTAAACAAATTAAGCACTGCCAGCGCCAGTTTAACCAATGGCGTGTATGTGTCGTTTTACTACAGTGGTGGCGCACTCGGCTCATTCTTACCTGGATTGCTATATCAAGCCTACGGTGAGCGCGTGTTTTTGACCTGCTTGGCCTTTGTGTGTCTGGCCGGTTATGCGTTTATCGTTGTTCCTGAGCGCTTAGCAACCTCCAAAACCAAAGGTTGATGCCCCCAATGCGCAAACAATTGCAGCAATGCCATTTTAGGCATAAGCCAAGTTTGCTCGTTGTCGAATGGATGGCAGTGGTACAAGGTATACTCATCAAAACCCTCCCAAATTTGTTCATCCAGCCATAGCTCAACGTGATTCTCTGGGTCATTCATTAATGCCAACATGGACACACACCCGGTTTGAACACCAAGGTATTTTGCTAACCTTTCGTCCGATGCAAATCCCAAGCGCGATATCTGCTGTGCTTTTGATAATGCTTTTAAGTCAACCAAGGCATCATGCGCGGTGATTAATAAAAAATGCCGACGACCGTAGTTGTCACGCAAAAAGAGATTTTTCAGGCGCACACCCGGGCGATGTAATGCGATTTCATCCGCAGCTTGGGCAGTGGCCAGTGGTGGGTGTGCAAGTTTTTCACAATCTATGTGCAACCCAGTGAGTAACGCTGATAATGCGTTAATATCTGCGGCCACTATTTGCAGGCTCCGCGCAGCTGCACACTAAAATCTCGCCACAAAACTTCATTAATATCATAGCCTTGCGCGCAATAATTCCGTTGTTGGAGTTCTTTTTTTAGCTCCTCTGCAGCTTCATCTTCAAGTTGCAGTTTCAGTACTCGCGACTCATCAAAGTGTTCTTGCTCCAAATAATCTTTGATTTGGCTGCGGCTAACAGGCTTATCTAGGCGCAATCCTTTGCGCTTATTCGCCTTCACCGCCATAACGTAGGCAAAGAGCTTTTCACCTTGCTCGCCAGTTTTGTCGTAAAACTGCTTATTAACGATTTCATAAGGTGCTTCATCCGGCGATGAAGAGCATGCCGAAAGCACAAAACCGAGAATGACCACACTTAAAATTCTGACCATAATCTATACTAACTGTCTGAGTGTTATCAGTTACTGTATCAAAGCAATGAAGGGATTTGGCACTTTATTAAAATTTTTTCTAGTTGAAGCTTGACCGCCACAGAAAAATTTATAAAATACGCATCGTTCCTTAGGGAATATCCCAATGAAGTGGGGCTATAGCTCAGCTGGGAGAGCGCCTGCCTTGCACGCAGGAGGTCAGCAGTTCAATCCTGCTTAGCTCCACCACTTTCTTTTGGTTTACCCATTGTTGCCGTCAGGCATCCAAGCCCATCCCCCGGCTCGATATCCTTATCTCGCGTTCAAAACTAAAAAAGCGGTGCTTTTTTCGGGCGTTTTTCACCCAGCTTAGCTCCACCACTTTCTTTTGGTTTACCCATTGTTGCCGTCAGGCATCCAAGCCCATCTCCCGGCTCGATATCCTTATCTCGCGTTCAAAACTAAAAAAGCGGTGCTTTTTTCGGGCGTTTTTCACCCTGCTTAGCTCCACCACTTTCTTTTGATTTACCCATATTTGCCGTCAGGCGTCCAAGCCCATCCACCGGCTCAAAAATACGCACATCATTTAAAACACCTATTTCACCGCGTTAACGCTTACATCCACTCGAAATAACTCTTATTATTAAGTTCTTACGCTTTTGAACAAATAATTTAGATGAGCCCCCACAAACAAAGCCTTATTTACCTTCATATTGCTGTACTGCTCTTTGGTGGCACGGCGCTATTTGCCAAACTCATTAACCTATCGGCACTGGACATCACTGTATATCGCACAGCTATCGCCGCCGTGGCATTATTTGTACTGCTGGCTTTTCAAGGTTCAAGATTGAAGTTATCAAGCATGCGAGACTATCTCGTGGTATTGATGCTTGGAGCAATTGTTGGGGTGCACTGGGTTACCTATTTCCAAGGCATGCAATTAGCAGGCGTGACCATTGGCATTATTGCGTTTTTCAGTTATCCGGTTTTAACCGTACTCATTGAGCCCTTGCTTAATCGCCAACTTCCTAAACTCAAGGACATCATCAGCGCATGTGTGGTGAGTGGAGGTATTTATCTGCTCGTCCCTGAAGCGAACCTCGGTAATGACGTGACCCTTGGGATTGTTACCGGCGTGTTCTCTGCGCTGTGTTTTGCGATGCGTAATATACTGCAAAAGCGATACTTTACCCATTATAGTGGCCCGCAAACTATGCTTTACCAAACGGCCATTGCTTCTGTTTTGCTCTGCGCGTTTGTTGAAGTACCGGTGGCTGACATTGCTCAACGCGATATCGCTTTGCTGCTTTTGGTCGGAGTGATATTTACAGCAGCACCCCATGCGCTGTTCGCTGCATCCTTGCGAGGACTGAGCGCGACAACAGCAGGATTAATCTCTTGCCTACAACCCTTGTATGCAACAATTTTGGCGTTTATGCTGCTACAAGAACGCCCTGATTTAACAACGTTAATTGGCGGATTATTAATCGTCAGTGCGGCTTTATTTGAAACTTGGTCAGTATCGAGGCAAAAAGCATGAAAGTGTTTGCACATCGCGGAGCAAGCGGCAACTACCCTGAAAACACCCAATTAGCCATTGAAAATGCGTTACTCATTGGCGTCGATGGCATTGAAGTGGACTTACAAAGCTGTCTGGATGATTATGTGATCATTCATGACTCTTGGTTGGATAGAACGACCTCAGGCCAAGGTAAAGTAAATGCCACAACCTACGCGGATATTCAAAGCTTTGACGCGGGTTTAGGACAACGTGTACCAGGTTTGCAAGATGTGATTAGTTGGGTCGGCAATCAAACCATGCTCAACCTTGAACTCAAACATACTTTCTCTTTAGATAAGCTTGTTGCCACGCTAGAGCAAAGCGTTGCTGACGGAAATCTACAACGCGAACAACTTATTGTCTCTTCGTTTGATCACCATCAACTGATGTGGTTGAAGCAGCACCTTCCTTGGGTGAAAATTGGTGCTTTAACATCGTCGATTCCATTAGGCTACGCAGAATTCGCACAGCGTTTAAACGCTTTCAGCCTGCATGTTGATAAAAACTTTGTTAATCATGAATTTGTTGCAGATGCCAAAGCGAGAGGGTTAGAAGTTTACGCTTATACGGTAGACAAACCGCAAGATATTATCGCGATGAAAGAATTGGGAATTGATGGTGTGTTCACAAACTTCCCTTGCAACACAAAAATGGTCTTAGCCCAAGAAACGTAATTACAGTTTTTGATACACGTTGGAGCTTTGCTAGTTATCAGTTCAAATCTGTATGGGTATTAGAGCTAAACACTTGAAAATATTTTGCTTTATACAATACTGAGCATGTTACCCCGTGCCCAGTTAGCAGATGGAGCCACACCTAATGAGTTGGTTTATGCGCATTTACAATTTTATTGAACAAACGTTTTTCTTTACGCTAACGCGCAAGATTGTTGGGAATCTCGGATTCTTATTCACCCTTCAGCTGATAACCTTAATATGGCTCTACAACGAACTCGAAGAAAAGGGAGTTGGCGCGCTGCTGCTTCTATCGGCACTCATCTTCGCGGGCTTCATTTTTACTATTTTTTATATGCGTCACCTTATTGTGCGGCCAGTACATGCGATGCGCGATACCCTCATTGAAATTAATCAGCAAGATGCGAATCTTAGTGCGCACCTGCCTGAATTTACCTTCGACGAATTTCGCGAGCTCAGTGAACAATATAATCACTTTGTCCATCACCTCTCAGAGTTACTTGCTACAACGTATGAAGGAGCCACCCAGGCGGCCAACAGCAATCAACAAGTGAACCTCTCAATGCAAAATACCGCAGATTTAGGTGCAAAGCAGCTGCAGTTTAGTAATGAAATTGCAGCGAGCACGACGCAAGTGACCCAAAGCTTAGAGCAAATTGTAGCCAATACAGATAGTGTATTTAGCGCCAACAAAGAAAACCTCACATTCGTGCATTCGTCATCACAAGAATTGACGCACTTAGTTGGGCAAATTCAACAAATTACCCACCTGCTGAGCCGCTTCGCCGACACAGTGGCAGGCTTAAAAGAAAACTCAGAAAACATCCGCAACATCTTAAAGATGGTCGAAGGCTTTGCCGATCAGACAAATCTACTGGCGTTGAATGCGGCAATTGAAGCAGCACGTGCCGGTGAGGCTGGACGCGGTTTTGCTGTAGTGGCGGATGAAGTGCGCAGTTTATCGCTCAAAGTCAGTGATGCGACGGGGCAAATCAGCGATTTTATCAATCAAATGAATAGCCTTGTAGCGGATACCAATGAAGAGTCTGAATTGCTAATCAATCACTCATCGCAAGCTGAAGATGCTATTAATACAACCGCCAATGGTTTTGTACAATTAGTCACAGACTTTGAGACAAACCAACAGCAATTACAGGAAATCGTCTCAGCGGTTCATGAACTTGAGCAAACACAGTCGAATACGCAAATGTCGGTGGAGCAAATACGCAGCTTGGGTGAAGATGCCAAAGCCCAAATCGATCAAGCTGCGGAGCAATGTGCGCGTTCTGAGCACCTAACGCGAACCACGCAAAATGACTTGCAGCGCTTCGTGCAATGACTACAGTAGTATCAAACATAAAAAAGCCAGACAGTGTCTGGCTTTTTTGTTTCAGTTATTTTGGCAACTTAAGCGGTTAGTCGCGTACTTGACCGACGCCATTGACCAAGTACTTCTCAGTAGTAAGAGACTCGAGACCCATTGGGCCATAAGCGTGCAACTTGGTGGTAGCAATACCAATCTCTGCACCAAGACCAAGCTGTGAGCCATCAGAAAAACGCGAAGAGGCGTTAACCATAACCACAGATGCATCAACACTGCGTTGGAATAAAGCTGCAGCTTGTTCGCTCTGAGTACAAATCACCTCGGTGTGATAACTGCCAAAACGATCGATGTGCTCCACCGCACCATTAAAGTCAGGCACGATGCGCACAGCGATTTCAAGGTCGAGATACTCTTCACCAAACTCATCATCAGCGATAACATTCGCGCCATCAAAATAGGTTGCAGCTTTTGCATCTGCGTTAATGCGCACGCCCTTTTCTGCCAAGGCTTTCGCCGCTATAGGCAAAAATGCATCGGCAATATCTTGGTGCACAACCAACCCTTCTAGCGCATTACACACTCCAGTGCGCTGCGTTTTACCATTAAGCAGCAAGTTCAATGCGATATCTAAATCCGCATCTTTATCTACGTACAGGTGACAGACGCCCTTAAAGTGTTGAATCACTGGAATCGTACTGTTTTCTGTCACGAAGTTAATCAACCCTTCACCACCGCGAGGAATAATTAAATCAATCGTGTCACGCTGCTGCATCAGTTCCATCAGTAAACCACGGTCCGGATCTGGGATCACAGAAATCAATGCAGTTGGCAGATTATGCTGTTCAAGTACGCTGTGCATTACAGAAGCGATGGCCATACTCGACCCGAGTGCCTCTTTACCGCCTCGTAAAATAACCGCATTGCCTGATTTAAAGCACAAGGCCCCGGCATCCGCTGTAACGTTCGGGCGCGCTTCGTAAATCATACAAATTACACCAAGCGGCACTCGCATCTTGTTAATTTTAATACCATTTGGGCGCTCGCCCATCGGACGAAGCTGACCTACTGGATCATCCAGTTGGGCAATTACCTCAATACCTTGCGCCATATCTTCAATACGCTCATCGGTCAGAGTTAGGCGGTCAACCATGGCCGCAGGCAAGTTGCTGTCTCGTGCATGGGCAAGATCGGTTTCATTCTCAGCTTTGATCTTGTCTTTATTAGCGCGAAGCGCATTCGCCATATCTTTTAATACGGTGTTTTTACTTTGGGTATCAAGCAACGCGAGAACCTTTGCGGCTTTCGCTGCTTGAGCTGAAATGTCCTTAATTAAACTCATGATTTCTCCAATACTGCTATATCTTCATCTGAAATAATTGGGCCGATAGAACCTTGCACTTCTTCACTGAACTCACTGCTTTCATTTTCAGCGATAAAGTTAAGTAGGCAACTGCTGTAGTTTGCCTTTGCTTTCGCTATCTTCGTACCGTCATCACTGCGCACTAAAATGGTGTCACCTACTGAGAATTCGCCGCGAACCTCAACTATCTCATTTGGGTTAAGCTGCTCACTGTTTTCATCTAAAGGCTGATTAAAGTTGCCTTCAACGATGACCTCACCCTGTTCACTTGCCGTATGTGTGCGCCAGTGAATAGCTTCTTGCATTGGTTTTTCATACGGCTTAAAGATAGTGCCCGGATTTTCACCTTCAAGTAAACGATTAAATGTTTGTTCCTTAAAACCATTTAGAATAAAGGTAGTAATGCCATGTGAAGTGGCCTTCTCTGCCGCTTCAATCTTGGTTTTCATACCGCCGGTACCAACAGCACTGGTAGCACAGCCAGCCATGGCATAAATATCTTCATTGATTTCATCAATCTCAGGCAACAACACGGCATCCGTATGGAGGTTCGGATTTTTATCGAACAAACCATCAACGTCTGAAAAGATCATTAATGCATCAGCATCAGCGGCGCCAGCCACCATTGCTGAGAGGTTATCGTTATCACCCACTTTGAGATCATCTGTTGTGACCGTATCGTTCTCATTGATAATCGGCAAGATGCCGTGATCAAGCAAGGTGAAAATCGTTTCACGAATGCTCTCATAGCGCTCACGATCACGTAAGTCACCATGGGTCAATAAGATTTGCGCCGATGGGAAATCGAAAAAGCGATCCCAAGTGGCCATCATCTCTGTTTGACCTGCAGCAGCCATGGCCTTTTTCAATGCCACCGAACGTGGTTTATTCTCAGGAAACAGATGTGAACCTGCCGCCACTGAACCTGATGACACCAGAATCACTTCAATGCCTTGTGCGCGACAGCGAACAATAAACTGAGCAATGGTGAGTAAATAGCGAGAACTACAGCCATTTTGCTCTGGTGCAATTAAGGCACTGCCGACTTTGAGTACGATGCGTTGCCATTTAAAATTTTGCATTCTGTAAATCTTCCTTACTAGCGTTAGCTAAGTTGCTCAAGTTTTTGCTCTGTCGCATAAAACGTCTCGCGCACCTGTGTGCTCGGCGCTTGTGAGAACTTACTCACCGCAACAATGGCAATTGAACTTGCAATAAAACCGGGAACAATTTCATACATCACACTACTTAGCGTGCTCCCGTCACTAAGTACTGGGGCGAAAATCCAAAACAATACAGTCGCTGCACCGACAATGATGCCTGCTAGTGCGCCTTGATAAGTCGTTTTCGACCAACACAAGCTGAATAACACCAGTGGTCCAAACGCCGCACCGAAACCAGCCCATGCGTTACTTACCAATGACAGTATGCTGTTTGACTTATCAAGGGCTAGCAAGGTAGCCACCAGAGCTACAGCAAATACCCCTACGCGACCAATTTTTACCAGCGTACTTTGTTCAATTTCCTTATTGCTGTATGCGCGATAGACATCCTCAGTTAGCGAGCTTGAAGACACCAACAATTGCGAAGATATGGTGCTCATAATTGCTGCCAAAATAGCCGCCAGTAGGAAACCGCTGATCAACGGGTGAAATAAAATTTCTGAGAACAAAATAAAAATTGTCTCCGGGTCGTCCACTTGCAACCCAAATTGATTTGCATAGGCAACACCAACAAGACCCGTACCCAATGCGCCAATAATGGTCACTGTCATCCAGCTCATACCTATATTGCGGGCTGTTTTGATATCCGCTACCGAGCGAATTGCCATAAAACGCACAATGATATGGGGCTGTCCAAAATAGCCTAAACCCCATGCCAGACTCGACACTACACCCAATAAGGTAATGCTCTGCCACGACTCGCTCCAACTTGGAATCGTTTGCTGTGCTGCATTGAGCATTTGCGCGGAGCTATCAAACTGCATATAAGCAACAATGGGCACTAAGATCAGTGCTACGAACATAATGCAGCCCTGCACAAAGTCCGTCATGCTCACAGCCAAAAAGCCACCTAGTAGGGTATAAGCAACCACCACAGATACGGTCACGATAAGACCGATGTGATAACTCAAACCAAAAGCCGACTCGAATAACTTACCGCCAGCGACAAGCCCAGCTGACGTGTACAAGGTGAAAAACAAGATAATAACCGCAGCTGAAATCACGCGAATTGCGCTCTTGTTACGATTAAAACGTTTATCAAAAAAGTCCGGCAGTGTGAGTGCATCATCAGCCATTTCGGTGTAAACACGCAGCCTTGGAGCCACCAGCATGTAGTTTGCAAATGCCCCCACAACGAGACCTACTGCTATCCACACTGTGTCGAAACCGCTTAGGAACATAGCCCCAGGTAAGCCCATTAACATCCAGCCACTCATATCCGACGCACCCGCGGACAAAGCGGTTACATGCGGACTGACTTTACGACCACCAAGAATGTAGCCAGAAATATCACTCGTAGAATTGCGATAAGCAAACAAGCCTATGCCAAGCATGGCAACAAAATACAAAGCTAAAGAGAGGTATGTATAAAAATGCATTCCTTATCTTCCTGTTCGCCAAGACGGCGGACTTTGCTTTGGGAATAAAAAAGCAGCTCCATTCGAGCACTAATTTTTACATGTGTTTTGCCCTGCCCGAGTACTTATTTGCAGTACAGGCATGGCAAGTCCCAAAAAGGTTAAAAGGAAAGCACTAACAGTTGTGGTTTACGCAACAGCGTTACGGTTCGACGCATAGGGCGTCAACGGAAAACCACAATTAATTAGCACTCTAATATTTAGTTTACGAAACATATTATGCGGATATATCAGCAAAGATCAAGGGAAAGCCTAATATTACGGGAATTTACGGTCTTTATAGTGGAGAAGCAAAGATAATTACACGTACAAAAAACCATTGGAGCGCTAATTACAACCAAGGAATATAGTTTCAACTAAAACAATTAACCAATCAATGCGTCTGAGTTTATGTGCACGCTGAATAGGCTTACTTTAATGAAAATATCTATGCCCATTTTAGTGACAGAACGTTGTTATTGCTGCATGCTTGCCTCATACTTAAGTTTCATGGATAGACTACAAGGGTCTTTATGTCAGCAATTTACATTGCAGGAATTGCGTTATGTAGCGTAATTGCACAGTGGCTTGCTTGGACTTTCCGCGTCCCTGCAATTTTGTTTCTTCTTCTTACCGGCTTATTACTTGGGCCAGCAACTTCCTATTTAAAACCAGATGAACTACTGGGTGATTTACTCTTTCCTGTGGTGTCATTATCGGTTGCGATCATCTTGTTTGAGGGCGCACTCACACTTCACTTTCGTGAACTCAAAGGGATCGGGAAAGTCGTCCGTAACCTATGCTCAATAGGGATGATTGTTACCTTTGCTGTCATAAGCACCAGTGCATATTGGTTATTGGACTTGGATTGGCGTGTAGCGGCGGTCTTGGGGGCCGTACTCGTTGTTACCGGACCTACGGTTATCGCCCCACTCCTCAACGCCATGCGCCCAACAGAAGACATTGATAGAGTGTTGCGCTGGGAGGGTATCGTCATAGACCCCATCGGCGCCTTATTCGCGGTATTAGTATTCGAAGCTGTTATGCTTGTGGGTACCAGTGGTGGCGTGTTCAGCCACACGATAGCAGCATTAGTCACCACGTTGAGTGTCGGCTTCTCTCTGGGTGCTGCGGCGGGTTGGATAACGACCCAGCTTATTCGCCGTGAATGGCTGCCCTATGAATTGCATAAATTCTTTACACTAGCTTTAGTACTTATCAGCTTTACCGTGTCGAACCACCTTAGTCATGAATCTGGCTTATTGGCGGTCACGGTATTTGGGATTTGGTTGGCAAACCAAGATGACTTGGAAATAGATTCTGTGTTGGAGTTTAAAGAAGACTTATCGATGATTCTTATCTCTACCTTATTTATTCTACTTGCCGCTCGTCTTGAACTGGCTGACTTGCTAGCACTCGACGCCCAAGTGTTTGTGTTCCTTGCAATCGTATTGTTTATAGCAAGGCCTTTGAATATTTTACTTTCCACTTATGGCAGTGATCTCCCTCTCAAGTCGCGTCTCATGCTCGCGTGGATAGCCCCAAGGGGTATCGTCGCTGCAGCTGTCGGCTCTGTATTCGCGTTGAGTATGGCCGAAGCTGGTATTTTTGATGCCAATAAAATGGTGCCACTCATTTTCACTGTGATCATCGTGACAGTGGTGTTAAATAGCCTTACGGCAGTCCCGCTTGCGAAACTACTCGGTGTTCGTCAACCTGCACCATCTACCATCCTAATAATTGGTGCTAACCATGTGTCACGTGCCATCGCGCGCGGTTTGCAAGAGCAAGAAATCGACGTGCATTTATCTGACCCGGCATGGGAAAACTGCAAAATGGCACGTATGGATGGCTTACCTTGCTACTACGGTAACCCACAATCTGAGCACGCAGAGCGTTATTTACCCCTTACCAGTCTCAGTAAGGTTGTCGCACTATCACCAAACAGACACCACAATGCTCTTGGGATTCAATATTTTAGCCATTTACTTGGCGAGAATAAGGTCTTTTCTCTGCGCTCCTCTCAAAACCATGCGAAGGCGAATAAAGACAGTGCGACCTTTTTATCACGGCAAATATTGTTTGGTGAAAACGGTTCATACGCCAAGCTCAGTAGCTTAATTGCTAAAGGAGGTAAAGTAAGCGCAACCCGATTGAGTGACGAGTTCGATTGGGATAAATACCAAGAGATGAACAGCGAGGCCATCCCTTTATTTATTATTGGTGCTGAAAAAATGGTACGCATCATTACAATCGAAATGGAGCGTCCACCTGAGCCTGGTGAAAAGATTGTGGCTTTGCAGCCGCCTAAGATGTCATTGATCAAAGATGACAAGCAGGCTCCGGCAACCAAGAATCCACAACTACAACCAACAAAAAGCCCGACGTAATGTCGGGTTTTATCTATGGGCAATCGGATCTAAATCGCTCCATTTACCTATAATTGTAATTGCCACATCTCGATAGTATTAAAGCAGCGGTTGCGCATAGCCTCAATTGCACGGACATGCTTATTTTTGGCAACAAAAAACCCGACACTAGGTCGGGTTTTTTAGCATATGCTTTTAAGCTGTAAATCAGATTACTTGATTTTCGCTTCTTTGAAGATCACGTGCTTACGAGCCTTAGGGTCGTATTTTTTAATCTCCATTTTTTCAGGCATGTTACGCTTGTTTTTGTCGGTAGTGTAGAAATAACCAGTACCAGCAGTTGAAACTAAACGAATCTTATCACGCATGACTCAGGCTCCTTAAACTTTTTCGCCGCGAGCACGGATTTCAGTAAGTACCGCGTCGATGCCTTTTTTGTCGATGATACGCATACCTTTAGTAGTAGTACGTAGTGATACAAAGCGTTTTTCACTTTCAACCCAAAAACGGTGTGTTTGTAGGTTAGGTAGGAAACGACGCTTAGTCGCGTTGCGCGCGTGTGAGCGGTGGTTACCTACCACTGGGCGCTTACCTGTAACTTGACAGACTTTAGACATGTCTATTTATCTCCAATAACTTCGCTCGAGCTTAATTTTCCCTTATGGCCTTTTTGTATACTGCCCCGGGATAAATCGAAGGGCGCTCTTTATACAGCATAGACAGGCAAAGATCAAGAAATCTGATCTAAGAATCAGCTCATGTATGAATTTTGATAGCGGCCAATTATAGAGATCTAGGCGGCAAAGGGAAAGCAAAAACTGCATTTAAATTGCACTAAACGCTGCCTTATTCATCACATCATGTCTCTTTGGCTTTGACATTGATTTAAATGAGTCCGAGTTCCGCAAATGAGACACAGTGACTGCCACCCACAATTATGTGATCCAAAACGCGAATATCCACAAGAGACAGGCCTTGTATCAGCTTGTTTGTTATCAATTTATCCGCTTGGCTTGGCTCAGCAATGCCACTAGGATGATTGTGCGCAAAAATGAGTGATGCGGCGTTGTTGTGCAATGCTGCCTTGATCACTTCACGCGGGTACACAGAAGCGGCATCCAAGGTACCTCGAAATAATATTTCTTGGGTGATAAGCCGATTTTGTGCATCAAGAAACAACACCAAGAACACTTCCCGCTGTAATCCCTTTAATTCGAGCTTGAGATAATCAGACACTGATTGCACTGAAGTGAACACTGTTTCTCTTTGCAAATCACTGAGCAAATGCCGCTTGGCTAATTCGATAGCCGCTTGGAGTTGGGTGTATTTTGCTGTGCCCATCCCCATGAACTGACAAAAATCATCATGACTTGCACTAAGCAACGGAGACAGCCCCTGACTGTGGTTGAGTACTTGTTGGGCAAGTTCAATGGCATTCGTTCCACGGATACCAGTGCGAAAAAAAATAGCGAGCAATTCAGCATCACTGAGGGATTGAGCCCCTTGACTCAAAAGCTTTTCCCGAGGCCTTTGTTGCTCGGGTATGTCCATTAGTCGCATAAGCACTCCTTGCTTGCTACCTTAGCTAAACTATAGTGCAAAGACGTGACATCTGGTATCTTTTACAGCATGTTAGGTACCTGATACCGCTATAAGATTTATATAAGATTACTGCTCGATATGCTCAATAAAAAAGTGGTCCTTGGGATCAGCGGTGGTATTGCCGCTTACAAATGTGCTGAATTGACTCGTCGTTTGAAAGAACGAGGCTGCGAAGTAAAGGTTGTGATGACCGACAGCGCTAAGCACTTTATTACCCCATTAACGATGCAAGCTGTATCGGGCGAAATGGTGTCTGATTCACTGCTTGACCCCCAAGCTGAAGCGGCGATGGGCCACATTGAGTTTGCGAAGTGGGCCGATCTTATTCTCGTTGCACCGGCCACCGCCAATATCATTGCCAAAATGGCCGCTGGCATTGCGGATGATTTACTGACTACCCTATTGCTGGCAACAGATGCTGAAGTTGCTATTGCCCCAGCAATGAATCAGCAAATGTATGCCCACCCAGCAACCAAAACAAACTTAGCCACCCTTGAGCAACGTGGCGTCAAGATTTGGGGCCCAGGTAGCGGTGAGCAAGCCTGTGGTGATATCGGTGCAGGCCGTATGCTTGAGCCAATGGAATTGGTGGAACTGGTATGTCAGGAGCCACATGAACAAGTATTACTTGGAAAAACAGTGACAATCACCGCTGGGCCAACCCGTGAAGCGCTCGACCCTGTGCGTTATATTTCAAATCACAGCTCAGGCAAAATGGGTTATGCCTTGGCCGAAGCGGCATTGTCATTGGGTGCAAAAGTAAACCTGATTTCAGGCCCTGTGACACTGACCGCACCTATTAACAGCCAACTTTATTCGGTACAAAGCGCACAGCAAATGCATCAACAAGCCTTGGCTTTAGCCCCACAATCTGATGTATTTATTGGCTGTGCAGCCGTTGCCGATTATCGTGCTGCGGACATTGCCGAGCAAAAAATGAAAAAGCAAGGTGATGAGCTTACCCTCACTTTGGTCAAAAATCCTGACATCATAGCCGATGTTGCAGCACTCAAAGCTAATCGCCCATTTACCGTTGGATTTGCAGCCGAAACGCAAGATGTTGCAACCTATGCTAAGGGCAAACTCAAAAACAAAAACTTAGATATGATTTGTGCGAATGACGTCTCTGTTCAAGGTCAGGGTTTCAATAGCGACGAAAATGCCCTCACCCTATTTAGTGCCGATAGTGAGACAAGCTTAGGGCTAACAAACAAGCGTAAGTTAGCACTCACTGTCATGAAAGAGATTGCAGCAAAGTTGATTTAAAGCAGTTAAAAGACTGGAAAGGGATTTCAGAAAGCATTAATATGGCGTTCATAATAAAGGTCGAAGACCACTAAAAGCATTATTAAGGAACGTCATGGCTGCTACTCGTCGCACTAATCGTAAAGAGCAGATTCTGCAATCACTCGCGCAAATGTTGGAGACCAGTCCTGGTCAACGCATAACCACAGCGAAACTTGCCGCCGAAGTCGGCGTATCCGAAGCTGCCCTCTACCGCCATTTTCCTAGTAAAGCACGTATGTTCGAAGGACTTATTGAGTTTATCGAAGATACCTTACTATCACGCATCAACATCATCTTAGAGAATGAAAAAGACACGCAAAGCCGCGTTTATAATATCTTGATGCTACTTCTGGCGTTTGCTGAGAAAAACCCTGGCATCACACGAATTCTTACAGGCGATGCACTGCAAGGTGAAAATGAGCGCCTGCGTGAGCGTATCCAGAGCTTATTCGAGAAACTCGAAACGCAATTCAAGCAAGTGCTACGTGAGCGCAAATTACGCGAAGGTAAAGCCTTTGCCAGCGATGAAGGCACACTTGCTAATTTATTCTTGGCGTACGTTGAAGGGAAAATGAACCAATTTGTGCGTTCAAACTTCACAGCCAAACCAAGTGCTCAATTTGAAAAGCAGTGGCAAGAACTACAGAAAATCTGGTTATAAGCTCAGTCTTAGCGCTGGTAAGACAATGGCCAGCGCTGCATTTCTATCAGCCTCGATTGTGTTCGCGCAAATTCAAATGCCAATCGCTCACCTTGATATAAATGATAAATATCTGCGTGTGCAGCAATAATGATAAGCTTGCCGTTATCATAAAACTCATCGACTAGGGCAATGAAACGCCGCGCTTCATCATCATAAACAGAGCTATGAACTGCATCATGTTCACGAATATAACCTTCTTCAATCCCTTGCGCCGTGTGATTGGTAACTGGTTGTACTCCCATTGCGGGCACATTATCGACGTACAGCACATCGAAGCGCTGTGCCAGTACCATGTAATCAGCACTTGCCCTGCCGAGCCCACATAATTCAAAGAAGTCGATACACCCAGCACTAGCCGACATACCTAAAAACGTGATATTGCGGTGATGCACAGTCAATGAACGGCTTTGTTGCGAAGTGCTTTGCTCTTTTTCAAATCGTTGTGTAAGAACATCGGGGCGGTATTGAAAATAATGGGTAAATCCAGCAAACCCTTGTAGACGATAATCCTGTTCGCCGCTGACATCATACACATCACAATGAGCTTCCAGTAACGCAATAGTCGGTAGGAAACGACTGCGCTGTAACCCATTACGGTATAAGTACTGCGGCTCACAGTTACTGGTTGCCACCAGCACCACGCCTTGCGCGAATAGCGCTTCAAACAATCGGGCCATGATCATGGCATCACCGATATCGCTGACAAAAAACTCATCAAAACACAGTAACTGAGTATCCACAGCATACTCTTTTGCGATGCGTTGCATCGGGTTCTTATGCCCTTGCAAAGCCTGCAAACGCTCATGAACCCAAGCCATAAAATGATGAAAATGCAGGCGCTGTTTCTTGGTAATGGCCACTTGAGCAAAGAATAAATCCATAATCATGGATTTACCTCGACCTACAGGGCCAAATAAATACACACCTTTGATTTGCTTTTTACGTTGCCAAAAGAAGCTGGGCTTGGCGGCCGCACTTTCAAGTTGTTGAGCCAATTCAGACAAGCGCTCAAGTGCTTTAAGCTGCACAGCGTCAGGCACTATCTTTTGCAACGCAATAAGCTGGTTATATTGACCAATGATTTTGTTCAAGTCTGCTGTTTTCGCTCTCTGGCATAGGCTATACTCGCGCCATTGTAACCAAGTTTAAGTCCATGCCCAATGAAGTTCCCTTGCCGTTTAGATAAGTTTATTAGCAACCTAGCTGAAATACCTCGTACGCATGCCAAAGCGGCAATCAAAAAAAAGCGTGTCACCGTTAACGGCGAAGTCACTAGACAGCTTGATAAACAAGTGACTGAGCAGGACGAAATCATGCTCGATGGTGAGGCGATTACTTATCAAGGATTACGTTACATCATGCTCAATAAACCAGAAGGCTATGTATGTGCGAACAGTGACGATTTGCATGACACCGTGTTGGACTTGCTTGATGAACCTAATATGAGCGAACTGCATATTGCCGGTCGATTGGATATAGACACAACGGGTTTGGTGCTCATCAGCAACGATGGCCAATGGACTCACCAAATCACCAGCCCGAAAAAGCAAAAGTACAAGACCTACTTGGCTGAAATAGCTCAACCTTTAGAAGACGCGGATATTGAAGCGCTCAAAACAGGTGTGCAACTGCATGGTGAGCGCGAACTAACACTGCCTGCCAAAGTAGAAGTGATAGCGCCATACCAAATCAGGTTACACATCATGGAAGGTAAATATCACCAAGTGAAGCGCATGCTCGCAGCGGTGGGTAATAAGGTCGTGACACTGCACCGTGAAGCCGTTGCAGGAATCACTTTGGACGATGACCTGGCACCAGGCGAATATCGCTTTTTGACAGAAGCGGAAGTCGCGTCAGTTTTATAACCCATTGTTGTACCTATAAAGAATCATTAGATTTTTTCATCTCTTGAAAATCTATTTTCGACGATTTGCTCTTAAAACTAAGTTAAAAAGGTGTTACTTGTATTCTAATTATTCGAATAATTAGGGGTGCACCTTGTCATTATCACTTTCTCTACGCGGCAAAATTATCGCTTTTGCAGCGATGTTGTTTGTCGCCCTTGTTGCGGTCTCTCTAATAGGCCTTCAAACACTGCGCCATGCCAGTGAAAAAGACAATATCGCGCGTATAAACCAGCTCATGAGCAGCACGGTTAATATTGTTGAAGAGTTTGAACAACTGGCAGCCCAAGGCAAATTGAGCACAGAGAAAGCGCAGCAATTCGCCAGTCAAATTCTGCGTGAGAATAAGTATCACGACTCCGAATACGTCTATGTGGTCGATAAAAACTTAAATTTTATCGCGGCACCACATGATCCACAGCTGCATGGCACCAGCTTCAATGATTTTCGTGATGCCCAAGGGCAAAGCATTGGTAAGATGGTTCAAACCCTTGTAGGGAGTAAAACCGGGCAAATCATTACCTACCATTGGAACTCTGAACGCGACGGCGAAGTGGTCGACCTCACCTCTGTGGTGCAAAAAACGCCTGACTGGGGTTGGTATATCGGTACAGGCATTAGCTACAAAGAAGTGGATGAGCGCTACTGGGATACAGCCAGCTGGCTGCTCGGCTTTTCACTCACCATCGCTGTATTATTAACACTCGCATTAGCTAAATATGGCTTCGCATTGAGCAATGCCCTAGGTGGTGAGCTGAGCACGGTAAAGCATGTTGTTAATGAGATATCACGTGGGCGACTTAATACTCATATAACTCCTCAAGGAACTCAAGCTGAGAGCATTGTTGCCAACATGCAATACATGCAGCAAGGGCTAAAAGGCGTGGTGAGTGGTATCAAAGAAGTGTGTGATGTACTCATGCAACAAAGTGGTGCTTCAGACGAACGCTCGCGAGAGCTTGAGCAGCTCACGCATGCTTTACAGCAAGAAACGGAACTTGTTGCATCTGCGATTACAGAGCTCACCGCCTCAGCGCAAAGTGTGGTGGATTTAGCCGACCAAGCTGCGTTCGCGGTCAATGACGCTGAGCAACAAGGTCAAGCAGCTAACGCACTGACAGAAGAGGCTATGCATGCTATTTCCCTTTTAGAGCAACAAATTGACAGCGCTGGTAATAACATCCAAATTCTGGATGAAGAAGTCAATAATATTGCCAATGTACTTAGCGTGATCCAAGGCATCGCCGAGCAAACTAACCTGCTGGCATTAAATGCTGCTATTGAGGCCGCAAGAGCAGGAGAGCAAGGTCGTGGTTTTGCCGTGGTAGCCGATGAAGTAAGACAGTTGGCTCAACGCACCCAAAGTAGCACAGAAGAAATCCGCAGTATGATTGTGAAACTGCAAAATGCCACCGTTGACGCTAAACAATCAGTGCAAAAAAGTATGGAAACAAGCGAACAAACTGTCAGCAAGTCGCAACGGGTAAGCGATGAGCTCGCTCATATTGCTCAGTCCTTAAGTTCGCTCGCTAGCATGAGCATAGAGATTGCAGGCGCTGCCAAAGAGCAATTGGCTGCAGGTGAAGACACCGCTGCACGCATCGTAGTAATCTCAGATACTGCGGCAAATACAGCAAAGGTTTCTAAACATGCTCACGCAGCATCGGAGAGCATGCGTGATTTGACTGCGCGTTTAGAAAACGAAACTGACAAGTTCGAAATTTAACGAACTCAGGTACATTTACAATACCCAATGCACTCCCCTATAGTTTGTTTATACGCCATAGGAGGAGCGCAGATGCGTATTATTCACCACGGAGCGGTCAAAGGTGTGACGGGGTCATGCCATCAACTTATTATCAGCAACACCGAGTCAATCCTAGTGGATTGTGGGATGTTTCAAGGCGAAGAGTTTAGGCATAATCTCAGTATCGACTTTGATATCAATACAGTTAAAGCCTTACTCGTCACCCACTGCCATATTGACCATGTTGGACGCATACCTTACCTACTAGCTGCGGGGTTCACTGGGCCTATTTATGCCTCACAAGCTACCGCCGAGCTTTTGCCTTTGGTCATAGAAGACGCTCTTAAAATTGGAGTAACACAAGACCCCGAGCTCGTTGAAACATGCTTACGCCTGCTTAAACGCCAATTAAAACCCATCTCCTTTAAACAATGGCTGACACTGGATGAAATAAGCTCCCCCACGCGATTTAGATTGCAACGAGCCGGCCATATCCTCGGCTCAGCTTATATAGAAATTGACGTGGGAAATGGCAGTGACACACACCGCGTTGTTTTTTCTGGTGATTTGGGCGCACCTTACACGCCGTTGCTCCCCTCCCCAAGCCACCGTACAAAGCTGATACTTTGGTTATCGAGTCAACCTACGGTGACAGGCTCCACGAAGGGCGGAAAATACGCGCTCAACGTCTCAAACAAGTAATAGAACGTGCAGTAGCCGATAACGGTGTAGTGTTAATACCCGCATTTAGCATTGGCCGCACACAGGAGCTGCTTTACGAGTTAGAGCAAATGATCCACAGCGCGCCAAAACGCTCATTTTGGCATGAAATTGAAGTAATCGTTGACTCGCCCATGGCGGCTAACTTCACCGCGCAATATCGCCGCTTTAAATCACTGTGGGACGAAGAAGCAAAATCTAGAGTGGCTAAAGGGCGCCACCCGCTTAACTTTGAGCATCTATATACAATCGACACACACCAAGAACATGAGGCAACGATTCAATACCTCAAGCGCCGACATAAACCCACCATAGTCATCACCGCCAGCGGCATGTGCAGTGGCGGTCGCATCGTTAATTACTTGGAAGCCTTTTTGGATGAACCCACCGCTGACGTAATTTTTGTTGGGTATCAAGGAAAGGGCACACCTGGGCGAGATATTCAAAAATATGGACCTCGAGGCGGTTATGTTGTGCTAAATAATCAACGCATTGATATACGTGCGCAAATTCACACCATCAGTGGATACAGTGCTCACGCAGATCAAGCAAATTTAGTGCGCTTTGTGAAAGGTATTAAAAAGAAGCCTAGCCATATCAAAATTGTCCATGGCGATGAAGACGCAAAGGCGGCATTGGCACAGAAGTTAAAAGGAATACTTAGTCACAATGCCAAAATAGACATAGCAACATGACCTTGCCGTATTAAAAAGGAGCCTTTTGGCTCCTTTTATTGTTAATCGTTATAACCATTAGGGTTTTGACTTTGCCAACGCCACGTATCAATCATCATTTCATTGAGACCACGTTCAGCCTTCCAGCCCAACTCATCCCATGCTTTTTGAGGACTGGCATAACAAGAGGCGATATCACCTTCTCGACGAGGCGCGATTTTATAGGGGACTGGCTTACCTGATGCTTGTTCAAAGGCATGCACCATCTCCAACACGGAATAGCCGTTGCCCGTGCCTAAGTTGTAAATATGCACACCCGCATGCTGCTCTAATCTCT
Organism: Pseudoalteromonas sp. GB56; assembly: GCF_054923835.1. Classification (NCBI taxonomy): domain Bacteria; kingdom Pseudomonadati; phylum Pseudomonadota; class Gammaproteobacteria; order Alteromonadales; family Pseudoalteromonadaceae; genus Pseudoalteromonas; species Pseudoalteromonas sp. GB56. The sequence continues at coordinate 46,376 of NZ_JBPCHK010000002.1, forward strand.
CAAGCGCACACAAGTGACCCAGCGCTAAATCAACAACATGAATATAATCGCGTACGCCTGTGCCGTCTTTGGTGTTGTAGTCATCACCAAACACTCCTAGCTGTTGCAGTTTACCCACCGCTACCTGAGAAATATAGGGCAGTAAATTATTAGGAATACCGTTGGGGTCCTCACCAATTTGACCACTGTGGTGAGCGCCAACAGGATTGAAGTAACGAAGAATAGCAAAGCGCCATCGCGAGTCTGATTTCGCTACATCTTCAAGAATCTGCTCAACCATTAATTTGGAGGTGCCGTAAGGATTCGTTGTGCCACCCACTTTTACCAGCTCATCAATCGGCAAGTATTCTGGGTCACCGTATACTGTTGCAGATGAGCTAAATACCAAGGAGAAAACACCTGCATCGCGCATCGCATCAATCAGAGTGAGTGACCCTTGCACGTTGTTTTGATAGTACATAACAGGCTTTGCAACCGACTCACCAACTGCTTTTAGACCTGCGAAGTGAACCACACTGGTGATAGTAAAGTCGCGAAACACCTTGTCCAGCGCAGCTTTATCGCGGATGTCTCCTTCAATAAAGGTTATCGACTTACCAGTAATCACTTCAACACGGTTCAAAGACTCTTTTGATGCGTTACTGAGGTTATCAAAAACCACCACATCAGCGCCTTGATTCAATAGCTCTAATACCGTGTGGGAACCAATATATCCCGCGCCGCCTGTGACTAAGATGCTCATACTACTGCCCTAAACTACAAACTTTTAATGTGCTGCGTGAATTGCTCACCCAATTCTGAGTGCTTCTGAGCATAACGCACAAATGCTTTTAGATACCCCATCTTGTCGCCGCAATCGTGGGAAATACCACTCATACGAAACGCTTCTACTGGCTCTTGTTCAATTAACATATCGATTGCATCAGTTAACTGAATCTCACCACCAGCACCCACTGGCGTTTTACGTAATAAGGGCCAGATGTTATGAGACAACACATAACGCCCAACGACAGCAAGATTTGATGGCGCATCTTCAACCTTGGGCTTTTCGACCATGCTTTTGATAACCGCACTTTGCCCTGGTTCAATTTGCTCCCCATTGACGTCAGCAATTCCGTATTTACTCACATCTTGCAAAGCAACTGCTTCGAGCATGATTTGGCTGGCATTGGTTTGCTCAAATCGTTTAATCATTGCTGCCAAGTTTTCTGTTGTTTGATCAGCGCTGTATTCGTCTAATATCACATCCGGCAGAACCACTACAAATGGACTATCACCAACTATCGGCTGTGCGCACATAATTGCATGCCCTAGCCCCTTAGCTTCCCCTTGGCGAACACCTATGATCGTGACGTCAGATGGGCAGATAGAGCGAACCTCTTCCAATAGTTGGCGTTTAACACGCTTTTCTAAGGTTACTTCCAGTTCAAAACTGGTATCGAAGTGGTTCTCAACGGAGTTTTTAGACGAGTGGGTAACTAGGATGATTTCTTTGAATCCCCGCGTTCACACATTCATTGACGATGTATTGAATGAGCGGTTTATCAACCAGAGGAAGCATTTCTTTGGGAATAGCTTTGGTTGCAGGCAGCATGCGTGTGCCAAGACCTGCAACGGGGATAACAGCTTTCATTTTATTGAACCTTGTAATATCAAACTAAGCTACAGGCAATCCAGCCCGATTAGTCTTTAGAGTACTACTTAAAGATCCAGAGTTGCAACTGGCTTCAAATATAGAGCCACTACACTAAGAAATAAATCTCAGCGAGATTTCTTTGATTCTGAAAGCTCTAGCTCTATCGCAGCCAATCTCTGCGCAAGTCTATCTAATTTAACTTGCGTTTTTGCGCGCTCAATATCTGCTATCAATGCTTTAATCAGCAATAGTAAGCAAGTTAATGTAATAGGCAAGATAGGTGCATAAGAAATACCTACAAACCTAGCACTAATATCAGATATTTGCGGGTAAAAGCCGAGCGCTAAAGCGACTAAAGCGATGAAAAACCAACGAAATGCAGCCCCCATTAAAATGGAGTCCCTACGAATTAGAACAAACACTATTACAAAAAAAATGACCGCCGTAACGGAGGTGAAAACTTGATAGTACACGCTAGTCTCTGGTAGATAAATTCTCTGAAGGGCTAAGTTTATGAGTTTTCGCAATTTTGCTCAAACATAACATCGTAGTATATGCCATATAATACAAAACGGCGCCCCATGAATGGAATATCCTGGAGATACCATCTTTACGTGGCACCATCTGAACTTCCGCCTCTGTTTTAGATACAGAAAATGTCCTTAGCAACAACAAAACTCCTACGTCTTGATACTCAAGCAACGTTGCTTCACGTCGGCTCAACACTTCCAGTGCTTTACGGTTATAAACTCTCAAACCTGATGTTAAATCCCTCACTTCTACACCCGACAAACGCCTAAAAATCCCCCACGCAAGATGACGAGAGATGCTTCCTCTAGATACACATGAGCCAATAACAATGTCAACATCACTCTTTTTGTGATGTGATATCAAAGAAGAAAGGGAACTCGCTAAATGTTGGCCATCAGCGTCGAAAGTGATTGCTTTTTCGACCCCTTTTTCGACAGCATAACGAATGCCTGCCTGCGTAGCTTTCCACGCCCCAGGTTATATGGCAGACTCATAACAGAAACACCTGAAGCTTTTGCAATTGCACACGTGTCGTCTGTGCTCGCGTCATCCACTACCAATATACTGCCGTAGCCATGAGCTTGAAGAGAAGTAATCACCTCAGAGATAGAGTTAGCTTCATTGTGAGCAGGTATTATTATTAATGTATTCTCACAACTCATTTTAGCTTCTCATTACATAATATCTGTTTGTATAACTTCAGCGTCGCTGTAGCAACTGATGATATTTTAAATACATCCTGAAAACGTCTAAATGCGTTTCTAGACCAATCCGACAATACTAAAGGTTCAGTAATAATTCTGTCTATCTTTCTCTTGATGTCACTGGAGTCTTCGGCCCTTACTACCACGCCCGTTTTCTCATTTTGCACAACCCAACTCATTCCACTGCCTTGAACATCACTTACTAAAGCAGGTAACCCTAATGATGCAGCTTCAATCAATACAACGCCGAAAGCCTCAGTCCTCTCGATGGATGGCAAGCAAAGTAAATCGTGATTGCGATATAAATCAAATAACTCAGTTTCGCTAACAGCCCCTTTCATTTGGACCTTATTTTGAAGCTTATGGTGTTCTATAAAGGATAAAATCTCGTTTTCTAATTCCCCTTGACCAACAATTGTGAGACGAACGTTCTCTAGTTTTTTTATGGCATCAAGTAAGATTAGGTGCCCCTTGTAATATGATAATCTGCCAACCATCAACAGCCTCAGAGAATTCGACATTTGATTAACATCTCTGCATTTTCTAAGTTGTTTAATACCTAAAGGTATCACCTCACACTTATCCTTAAAGGGCTTCAAGGGCTCGCTGGAATTTAAGTAATTAGGGCTAGAACAAATGACTGAATCGGCTTTGCTTAACAACCGCTTTTCAAGAAAGCGATAAAAAACATAGGCTAGCTTCATTAACTGACTTGACTGAGATCCAATTACATCTGAGTGCCATTGAACAACCCACTTACTTTTTCTGGAGCCAGAAATAAAAAGAGCGAAAAACGCTGATAAATTAGGAACGTGGAAATGAATAATATCTGGTTGAAATTCGTTGATTAATTTTTTTAGCTCGATAAAAAAACTTAAAGAGATTGGAGTAAACAGTAACTTAAGGAACGTTTTGCATCGAATACCCTGTATCCCATTCACATCAAAACTCGACGTAGGCCTGCCGATACGGTGCTCATGAACAATTACCCGAGTATCAATAGAAGATTGGTATTCATTACTCTCTATGAGCTCTTGCATGTATTTTTCGATACCACCATGAAACGGCGAATAATATTTCCCCACATGCAATACTTTTAGTCTGTCGCTCGGCACCAACAACCCCTATCGACGCACAAATCTCAATCGACAGCCTCTTTGCACATTGAAATTGGGTAAATCTCACAATGCAAAGCCTGGCTGAATTAAACTCTGTTCACCCGCAATTAGCGGGAGGGGCGCCATATTAGCATCGTTGTCGAATATATGCGACTAGACCTTTACGGGCCAACTATTTACGACACAAATAAGCAAAGGGCCTTAGTCAAATCTTAGGCCCTATAAAAAATTCATACTGGTTTATCAACTAAACCTCAATGCCCTAACTGACATAATAATCCACATCAGTAGTAGAAGGTAGAGTAAAGAACCACTAGATGATTTCTCTGGTTTAGGCTCAGGCTCAACAACCGGAGGTTCTGCCTTTTGAGTAACCTTAGCTGACACTTCAAATGTGTTGTTGTCTACATTTGTATCATCTGTAACAGACTCGACGACAAAGTTGTGAGTAAATTGACCTTCACTTTGCGCCTTAAAGGTTACCGATACAGTTTTATCACTGTCGGTACCCAGTGAGCCAAGCATACACTCTGTATTAGCCCCTTCAGTGACTAGATCACAGCTTTCTCCATTAACAGATACCGATACCAGTGACTGCGGTGTGTTAAAGCGTAGTGTTACATCACTAGCATAACCCAGAGCAATCATAATATCGGCCTCAATCGTGTATTCATCACCGATGAACACACTGATTTCATCTGCCGACGTCAGTTCAAGTGCTACATCGGCCTTCTGCTCACCAAAGTTACCTTCACCTTGATTAAACCTAACATCAAGCGTCGCTTGAACTTCATCCAACAGTAATAACTCTGGCTGGCCATCTTTGATCTAAATCTACAAGCAGATAGTTGCTCATTGAAGGCTCGAAGACACCCGTACCTAATGTGTACTCACCATCGAAGCCTAAGAAGACCAACTCACTTTCTTGAGTTTCGATAATCAATGTCTTACCGATACCTTGCAAGGATAGATAAGAAGCTACACCCAAGTTAATTTCAGTCAGCTCACCTTGGCTGAATACGTACAACTGCTCTCCATTAGTCAGGTAAAGTTCGTCTTCTGCATTTTGGTCTACATCAGCTACAGCAACGCTAACAGCAGAGTCCACGGCAATATCACTAAGAACCTCACTTCCAGCAACAATCACGTGAACATTCGCACCATCAGCTCCCATAGCGACGTCTAGGTTACCATCACCATTCACATCAAATAGCGCTGAGCTTATGAAATCAATGCTTGGAGCCGTGATTGTTAGACTGGTCAATGCTGGGCCGTTTCCTTCTATTGGCTCAAATGGTTGGAAAATAACATTGAATCCAGGCTGCGCCTTATAAAGTTGCACGATATCAAGCGCACCGTCTAGGTCCACGTCAACAACTTCAATAGAACGTGTATCCAACGTATTGAGCATGACTGGTTTATCAAATGTTCCACTCGCGCTTCCAAGTATAAGGCCAACACCCTCTGCGCCTGCAAATACAACGTCATTGAGCTCATCAGCATTAATATCTGCAATTCGAACTGTCTTGGCTGATATTTCATTACTGATAACCAGAACCTCAGACAAGAGACCTGAGCCATCATTTATCAACGCTGTAACTGAATTATCGGATAGCAGAACAACATCGATGTCACCATCATTGTCAATATCACCAAATGTTAACTTAGAGGCATTGATATTTTCATAACGAGCACCACCTTGATCTGAGCGTGTATTTGTCACAAGAATCTGTGTGAACTTACTGACAGTCTCAATGTTAGAGCCAGACAAATTCGCATTCACTTTTACAGAGCCTGTTTCCGAAGCGCCGACTTCAAACTGCAACGATGTCGTTTCACCAGACAGTATTGTTTGACCACTCAAACAAGATACAACGTCATCTTGTGAGCACATTTCATCCACTGAACTGAACTCTCCACCAACAATGGTAAGTGATAACTCATCCACCAAGGCATCCAAATCAGAATCATTCTTAACGTCTAGCGTCAATGTTTGTGTCTCACCAATCACAAGCGGACGTTGAGACCATTTGTAATGAAGTGATAACTCACTGAGTACAACATCAACAACTTCAACATTAAACGATTGTTCTTGTGTTAATTCTCCATCAGAAACTTCAAGAGTCACAGTGAACGTCTGATCAAGTTGCTCGTCGGAAGGTGTTCCCGATAAAGTATCAATACCATCAAATATTAACCATGTTGGCAGTGAGATTGCGCTAATTGTAATATTTTCGCTATCATCTTCTACTTCTGCTTTATATTCATAGAGCTCACCAACAGTCGCTGTTAAAACTGGCTCACTCATAAATACAGGCGCGTCATTCACTGATGCAATCGTCAATGTGACTGTCGCAACATTCGATACTTCGCCATCTAGGTTACTAAATTGATAGGTGAACGAATCTGTTCCGTAGAAATCCGCCACAGGTGTGTAAGTAATTTCACCCGTGCTAGCATCAATACTCACCTGCCCCTCAGCGTTTTGAACAACCACCAATGATGATGTATCAATGTCTGCATTACCGCCTTTGTCGTTCGCGAGCGGGAAGAAACTAACCACCGTGTCTTCATCCGTAGATACAACGTCATCTTCAGCGCTTATGTCGGTTGATAAAGTCGTAAACGTCCATTGTGTAAATTCATTGCCAACATTTGCTGCATTTACAAATGCACCTTGGTCAATACTCACTAAGTAGGTTGTTGCTGAGACTAAGTTCAGATTGCCAAGGCTGAATAAGTTACCGAAAGCCTCAAGAGACGAAGTGTCTGCCGCAACAACCAGTTCACCATCTGCATGAACCTGTATTTGCTTTCCTTGCACCGGTTCCATGGCTTCGCTGAATGTGAAAGAGATGTCGGCATCCAACGCCACATCTGTTGCGTTGTCGCTTGGCGACTGACTTACAATGACAGGCACGTTAGGCGCATATTCAGTCGTCACAACATTAGATTTTATATTACCGTTTCCAGCCTTATCAATAGCGGCGGACGCTACCAACGAGACACTCACTGCTCCTGAGGACTCAGGTTTAATAGTTGCTTGATAATTACTTCCATCACCATTTAATGTCTCTACTGAGCCGTTTACGACATTAAAGTCAGTGCTACTAAGCCCTGTTACTTGCTCACTAAAACTAACGTCGACAATATAGCTTTCTTTCGCTTGAGTTGGCGCGCTCAGCGTTACGGAAGGTGCGGTAGCATCATAATCGATACTCGCACTGACTGCGGCATTTGTATTTCCAGCTAAATCTTGAGCCGCACCTGACGCAACACTAACAGTTACAGAACCATCAGTTGATGGCGTTATGGTTGCTAAGTAGTCCAAACCACTACCCGCAAAGTTCGAGATAACACTGTTTGTTGCAGTAATATCAGAGATATTGAAGTTCTGCACCACCTCGCTAAACTTAAACGTTGCGGTAAATGGTTGTGACTGTACCCCGCTCGGTAGATAAATAACCAACTCAGGTGGTGCTTGGTCAATCTCAACACTGAAACTATCAGCATTACTCATGTTACCAGCGGCATCTTGCGCTGCACCACTAGCAACAGAAAGTGATACATTACTACCTGAGCTTGGGGTCAAGGTTGCTGTATATAGAGCACCTGAACCACTAAAGTTTGACAACTGGGCATTGGTCACACTGACATCTGAACTATCAAAACCTAGCACACTCTCTGTGAATGCAAATGACACCTCAAATGACGCAAATTGTGCTACTACCGGGCCCGAAATTGTCAGTTGAGGTGCTGTCTGATCAAATTCGACTGAGCCACTCGCACTTTCATTGTCGTTACCTGCAATATCTTGAGCTACAGCAGCAGAAACACTGATGTCGACTTGGCCATCGCTGATTGGTGTAATCGTCGCCGTGTATGATGCTCCTGTGCCTGCAAAATTCGACAAGGTGCCATTAGTGACACTGATATCTGCAGCCACAAATCCCTGTACAGACTCACTGAAATTAAATTCAGCAGAAAACGCTCCAGCCTGAACGGTAGTCGGTAAAACAATTGATAAGGTTGGCGCAGTAAGGTCCACATCAATGCTTGAGTCGACCAAGGCATTCACATTTCCAGCTGAGTCACTTGCTGTGCCCGCAGGCAATTGCATAGAAACTGTGCCATCCGCTTGTGGAGTCACTGTGAATGTGTACGTATTTCCTGAACTTGCAAAATTACTAATAGCGCCATTTGTGATTGTTATACTCGCAGCACTTACACCAGTGACCGCTTCACTAAACGATAGTTCAGCAGTAAAAGCCCCATTTTGTGTGCCACTTGGTAAGTTAAACTGAGCTGTAGGTACAGTTGCATCGTAGTCAACACTCAATGAAGCACTCGAAGATGGGTTGTTTACTCCATCTTGTGCGGCGTTGCTCGCAATATCAATACTGACAGCACCATCACTCCCTGGAGTCACTAGTACTGTATACTCGCTCGCAGAGCTAGATTGGAATGCAGAAAGGCTCGCATTTGAGACAGTGATATCTGAAACATCAAAGTTCTGTACATCTTCCGAGAATGTGAAAGTAGCGGTAAATGGCTGATTATAGATGGTGTCTGAAGACGTGATAGCCAAAGTTGGCACAACCGTGTCTTTTGAAATAGTTGCGGCTACGGAGGCTGCAACATTTCCAGCAGCGTCAGTGAGCACGAGTGATGCGTCCACTTGCCCATCAGGCAAGGTCGATAGATCAATGTTACTAATTGTATCAGCAAGTGAGGCTAACGATCCCGATACCGTCTTAGTGGCAGCACTACCAGAAACACTCAGGGTAAGTTGATAACTTGCACCCACCTCGCCGTTATTCACAGACACCGATGCACTGGTGACATTCAGGCTATTAATTGCTGAGTTGAAGGCAATAGTATGACCCGATGGTGCATTTGCATCGATGGCATCACTATTTTGTGTAATTGCCGTTGAAAATGCTGCGCTCGTGTTCCCTGCGATGTCTGACACGGTAAAGTTCACGGGTACAGAGTCAGACGCAAGTCTGTCAGTATCACCTGCCGCGACGGTATAAGTGGCAGAGTAGATGCCGCCACTTGTATGGCTAAACCCAGTCACTGCTTTGCTATTAACTGTACCACTCGCTAAGGATACATTGGTGTCATCAACAGTGATAGAAACCGAGATCACTGTGCCGATATTTGCTGGTGTATTTGGTATGCTCACCGCGCTGATAACAGGCGTTGAGTTATCCATACTTAACGTGTTTGCAGTCGAGGCAATGTTCGAACTGCCTGTCGCAGTTGTTACTTCAATCGACGCAGCGAGAGAAGCACTTTCTATGACAGTTGAACTTGCTTCTAAAACAGTAAAGCTCGCTTGCCATGTGTCCCCGCTTAGTGTTGCAGCAACATCTTGACCACCGCCTAACTGTGAAAAATCAAAAGAAACATCGCTGATAGACACACCATTATTGTCACCGGTCGCGCCATTATTCCACTGTGCCAATACTGTATCACCGACAATAAAGATGCCTCCGGTGCCACTGCCACCTTGAACACTAATTGAACCGGTGGTTACTTTTGGCACTTCAAATGAAGTTGCGGTGTCTTCACCCACATCTCCTGCATTGTCGTTGGCATTCGTGTCGGCTGCTGTTCCTGCATTTGAGGTATCTGATAACACATTACTACTCGTATCCAACGCACCAAACGTCGCATTCGTTGAAAACTCTCCAAGCACGCCACTTTGGATAACGACATTGTTAACTGCCACTTGCAATTCAACTTGGTGCGTCGTTCCAACAGTGCTGCTGCTTGACGTGAGAATTATGTTCCTATCAGTAGAACCATCAAAGTCTGGATTAACAAGAACTTGCCTTTGCTGACTCACTAAAGTCGGCGCCTTCACAATACTGTAGTTGCCCGCACCAAAAATCGCGTCTAGGTCATGAACAACCGTCATTTGAGATAAATCAGAGTTACCGTAGCTTTCTAGGTAATAGTTAAACGTCACTACACCTTGCGTAACCGAGGCATCTAATGCAAGGCCGATATTAGACTGGCTCAAGCTAAACGTCGTAGGGTCATTCTCACCAACTTCATCAGCCCCTCCATCACCATCCGGATCAGGGTCGGTCCCAAAGTCTGACAAATCAGTAGCAAAAACTGAGCTTGTTGTTGAATAGGCATCCAACGAAACTTGATTGGAGTACAGACCATATCCTAGACCTACGTCCTCGACTGTATCCATATTTACTGCAAGCTCGATAGTCACTGAAGAACCTGGACTCATCGTCGAAGATGCATCAAGCAGATCTGTATCGCTCGAGCCATCATAGCTAGTATTTAACACTACAGTCCCACCTGCTCCTATAAAGTTAGGGGCTGTGGAAATTGAGTAATTTCCATTTCCAAATACTAAATCTAAATCTTGAATTAGTGATATTTGCTGTAAATCTATTGTTCCTAAGTTCTCAAGGTAATAAGTGAAGGTCACAGTTGAGCCAATTAGACTGTAATCTAACGCTATGCCTACCCTTGGTTCCTCACCAATAATAAAGCTAGTTTGATCGTTCTCACCTGCTTCATTTGCTATCCCGTTACCATTGCTGTCTGTTAACCTACCACTGTCACTCGTATCTTGAACCACAGTATCAACAGGGTCAAATGCAGAAATAGCAGCGCTTGTTGAATAGACACCAAACCCACTTCCTTGATTCGTAACAGTATCTACATTAATTACAAACTTAATCTCTGAAAATTCACCAGCATCTAAGGAAGCACCAGAGACTAAGGTTTGAGCAAATGTACCGTCAAAATTTGTAAGAACATTTATGTCTGACTTTCCACGGGATACATATGGAGCTGTCACAACAGAGTAGTTGCCAAAGCCCAGAGCACCAAACAAGTTATGACTAACCGCTATTGTATCGAGCGCGGTATCACCAATATTTTCTATGCGATATGTGAAGGTCACATTTGTACCGCTCACATCAGCATACAATGCCAATCCGATAGAAGGTGAACCAACGAGGAAAGTAGTCGCATCATTTTCACCATTTTCACTTGGGTTACCATTACCGCTTGGATCTGGGTCAGTTCCTGAATCTGAAAGATCCTGTACAGTAATTCCCGAGGAGGTTTCACTAAAAATTGTAAATTGAGGGCTATACACCCCTTCACCAAGCCCGAATTTATTTGCTAGCGTCGTCACTTCAACTGTGAATTGGATTTGAGCAGTGTCACCTGAAGGCACTGTAGAACCTGCCGAAAAGAGTGACACCGACGTGCTCCCATCGAACAAACCATTGAGGTTTATCGTACCTGGGTCATCAACAAAACTTGGATTGGCAGTTAGTGTGTAATTACCAGAGCCAAAAATTTGGTCAAGGTCAACGGCTAAAGCCAAGTTATTACTTGTAGCAGTACCAAAATTCTCTAAGTAGATGTCAAAAACAACATTGTTACCACTTGGCGTAGCAGTAAGCGCAATACCTGTTAGGCTGTCTGCTACAACAGCAAACGATGTTGCAGCACTATCATCATATGGGTCAAGGTTTAGGTTACTGTCTGGTACAGCACCAGATACAGACGCGTCATATACCGTAAATCCATTCTGTTTAGTTCCGCTGACTGTAACCTGAGTTTCATAGTTACCTACACCCAGCCCCTGCCTATCGGAGAGAGTTTGTATTTCTACAATAGTTTGAATCTGTAAACTCCCCCAGAACCAATCCAGGCTCCCGATTCAAATAGCTCACTATCGACAGAACCGTCATAAGATGAGTTTTCAACAACCATAGCATTTGAAGAAGCTACCAAGCTCGGTGCTGATGTAATTGTATAATTTCCGCTTCCAAACACTGAATCCAAACTATGATTCAACTTAACGTCAAAAAAATCTTCTGAGTTAGCGACATCAGAGCCTGCAAAAGCTACTAGGTAATAATCGAGTGTTACTTGATTGCCTGTGACGGAAATATCCAGTGCTGAGCCAAGTGTATTAGGGTTTCCTGTGATAATTGTCGGATCACTTTCACTGGGATCACCATCTTGGTTTGGATCAGGGTCATAACCTTGTGTTGATAAATCAGAAAGAGGATTTGTTTCAAAATCTAATGCATTAACTGTAGGTTGATAGGAGAAGATTCCTACCCCGCTGCCTTGGTCGGTGCTATTCGTAAGTACGGATACTGTCTTGAATATTACAGACTCATTCGCCTGCAATGTGCCCGAATTTATAAGTGAAGTATTGGTGTTACCATTGTATGCCGCATTGAACGTAAGCCCAGTAGCACCACTTACATAGGTCGGGTCTTGAGAGTGCGAAAAATTCCCCACGCCAAACACTGCATTAAGGTCACCACTGATCGTAATATTCGATACAGGTGTATTACCTAAGTTAGTCACCGTGTAGTAAAGCGAAATTTGGCCTGCTTGAGAAGGGCTCGCTATGACAGCTAAACCAATTTCAGCTGTTTGAATTACAGAAAAGGTTGTAGCGTCATTTTCACCCGTTTCATTGGGATTGCCGTTGCCATTTGGATCAGGATCCACACCTGAATCTGAAATATCACTTGTAAATGAGCCTGATGCTGATTGACCCGATACTGCAACCTGAGTCTCGTAGACGCCGTCTCCAAACCCTACATCTGCAATTGTTGTGACTTCAACAATAAGACGAATCTGCGCTGTCTCGCCAGAATTTAGCTCTTGGGTCTGAGGATTACGGCCACCGCTATCAAGTTCAGCAAATAACGTTGTATCTGTTGAGCCATCAAAACTTGGGTTGATGGTCAATGTTGCAGGGTCGTCAACAAAAAATGGTGATGACGAAATAAAGTAGTTTCCGGAACCAAAAACACTGTCCAAATCATGTTCTAAATTGATGCTTTCAACCGTCACTGACGAAAAATTCTCAAAATAGTAATCTAGGGTAATAGTATTACCTGAAACCGATGCATTAAGTGATACACCGATGTTAGGCTCGTCGCCCAAAGTAAAAGTTGTTTCACCTGCAATATTCGGGTCTGGGGCATTACTATTGTGCGAATCATCGGTAACACTTTTCCCGTATTGTGACACACCATCAACGGTAACCTGATTCGCGTATACCCCCAAACCATCACCCATGTCAGTCACATTGTCTACTAGCACTGTGATTTGGAATTGAGTTGAAGAACCCGCTGCGATAGACGCAGTATTAAGTAACTCTGTATCAGAGCTCCCGTCAAAGCCTGAATTTAAAGATAAGCTACCAACAACATTCGTTGGGGATTGTGTGATGGTATAGTTTCCAGCGCCGAATACTTGGTCTAAGTTGTTTGTTAAGCTCAGACTCTCGACATTACTATTACCTTGGTTTTGTATATAGTAATTGAACGTTACGCTGCTACCTTGTAACGTTGCTGCAAGTGAAACCGCAATGACTGGATTTTCAAATACCCAAATTTCTGTTGCGTCGTCCTCACTTGCATCAGTTGCATCACCGTTTCCATTTGCGTCGGGGTCATAACCAGAGTCAGATAAATCACTTAACGGGTTCATCCCTGTATCTGTAGCACTAACGGTTACTTGGTTTTGATACACACCAGAGCCGAATCCTTGGTCAACCACGCTGTTAACTGACACAGTAAATTCAATGGTAGAAGAATTCCCCACAGCCAGCGAACCAGCACTCACTACGGTGGCGTTTGAAGAGCCGTCAAAACTTGCATTGAGTGTTAGGGCAGATCCGCTTCGGAGCGACGGAGCACTCACGATAGAATAATTGCCGCTACCAAATACGCTATCCAGATCATCATCAAAATTGATGTCTGTAAGAAGCTCATCCCCTAAGTTCTCGATGGTGAATACGTACGTGACTTGCCTGCCTGTCACTTCGGCAGCTTTAGCTATACCAACAGAAGGCGCAGCGTAAGCGACTGCGAATATGGAGTTGAGTACGAACAGGAAAACCGAAAACCGTAGTGCTGAAAGTATTTTCATAATTTTACTAGCTTTTTTGAGTATAAGGGACAGTATTAGCGGAACCGTTCTCTCCTCTGGAGGAGTTTTTATTGGGCCGCGTTCTGAGCTCACACAATGTGTTATGACCGTTACTGTCAATATTATATATACAACTCGTCCATAATTCCCACTATTGTTAATAAAAGATTCAGATTTATTAACTCCGTGGTGTATCCTATTAATCTCAATACAAAGAATGAGTAAAAAAGGCTTTACCATCATGAAGTTGTACACTTTTTGCGCAGCACTTGCGTTTTCGACAATGTTATCAGGATGTAAAACAACGGACACAATACAAGCATCTCAAAGCTTTAACCTTAATGAGGGGACGGATGTAACCTTAACTCCTCCCGAAAGCTTTTTAATTGCGCCTGACTTTCTTGGATTCCAAAATACGGTTCAACGCTCGAAAATCGAAGTAAGTGAATTAATTTTGCCTTTTTCCACTATTGAAGACACATTTTCTAAGCAGACTCTCGCACCATTGAAGCTGGAGTTACTTAGCAAAGAGTCAATTACTTACAATGCGAAACCGGCCTATCTATTCACTTTGCGCCAACCAGTCAATGGAATTTACTTTAAAAAGCTGTGGCTACTTTATGGCGATGAAATATCAACAGTGCGTCTAACCGCAAGTTTCCAGAGAGTCTCGAGAATAGTTTACAACCAGCACTGAAAACGGCCTTGCTTGAATCTCGTGTTGACTTAGATTTGTCACAACGCCTACTCATTGGCTTACCGTTCACATTCGACACTGGTGATTACTTTGCTATTAGCAAGCGATTGAAAAATTCTATTGTTCTTAGCGGGAGAAATGCAGAGACAGTAGTAATAAGTCATGGACAACTAGAACAAAATGGCACGTCTGATTTGGAGATCGCTTCGCACTTCTTAACATCAAGCCGACAATTAAAAGACTGCAAAATAGATAACAGCTTAGTAACAAATGTTGCAACAATTCCAACAGTAAAAATAGACGCAAGCTGCGAGTTTCAGCAGCAACCAAGCCACATAACGCAATTTTTAATTACTAACCCAGGGAAGTTTTTATTAATTCAAGCTGTTGGAAATAAAGAAAATATTACAGAAAAACAAGAAAACCTCGATAAATTATTGGCGACAATGCGTTTGATTTGAGCAACCACAACCAAAACTTAACTGAACATTAACTGGTCATTCCTGTTTACAATGTTTTACATTTTGAAAAGTGTGTTAGACTAATATAAATGTATTAATTTCAACAACAACAGCGTCGTACGAGGCCTAAAATGAAGATGCGTACTCTCATGCTCACTGCACCATTGTGTGTTGCACTAAGTGCAATGGCTAATGCTCAAGTGGCACCAGATAACAATAAAGTAAAACCACTGCAAGCCACAGTGTCTGATAATGCCATTGCTCTACAAGCAATTGGGCACTTTGATAAGTATATCATTAGCATTGCTGGTGTAGATGGTTACTCAACAAGCTTTGAAAGCGATAAACCTTTCTTCGATATCAGCCAGTTAGACTTGCCTTATAATGGTGAGTTTACCTATGAAGTGAAAGCTGTGCGTATTATTGGCGAAGAACAAGAAAAAAGTTACCTGAATAACGGCCGTGGTGAGAATGCAAAGCGCTTGGTAACTGAAGTTGAAAGTACTTCTGGCAGCTTTAACAGCCAATGGGGCACTATCCAACAATTTGAACAAATTCAAGAGCAGCCTGCTGCTCAAAGTAATAAGCAGTGGTAAGGGGCTGACTCATGAAAAACCTAACTTTTAAAGCTAGCTTGTTAAGTTTAGCTGTTGCGTCTTCATTCGGTGCTCAAGCCGCTCAGGTATTTACAACTGATCTCATCGTTCAAGGTAGTGAGTGCATCGGTGTTGACTGTACCAACAGCGAAAATTTCGGCGCTGATACACTTCGCCTGAAAGAGAACAACCTACGAATTCATTTCAACGACACCAGTAACTCAGGCTCTTTCCCTACAAGAGATTGGCGTATTATTGCAAACGACTCGACAAATGGTGGCGCTGAATACCTAGCTATCGAAGATTCTGATGCTGGTACCATCCCCTTCAGAGTCATGGGTGGTGCTGGTAACAATGCGTTATATATTGATGCTCAAGGAGACGTAGGTCTTAACACCAGCAATCCGGTAGTAGAGTTACACATTGCTGACGGTGATACACCAACAATGCGATTAGAACAAAATGGTAGTTCTGGCTGGACAGCTCAAACATGGGATGTTGCTGGTAACGAAACCAACTTCTTTGTTAGGGATGTGACGAATGGAAGTAAGCTTCCATTCAAAATCAAACCTGGAGCAGAAGATAATACAGTGTACTTGTCGACCAATAAAAAGGTTGGTGTAAATAACGCCAACCCATCAGCTAACTTGGATGTAGTTGGTACCGACAAACTAGTACTTTCAGCTAAAAATCCTAGTGGTGCAGCGTGGATTGCTGTAGAAAATGGCAGCTTAAATGTACGCCAACTTGTGCAAGCAAATGGCGCTGGAGGCTTTAGCATTACCCGAGAAATCTATCGAACGGTGGCGGCAACTATACCGCGCTTTTAATTTCCGACTCGACAGGAAACCTGACAATACCAGGTACCCTTTCACAAGGCTCTAATATCCACAGTAAAGAAAACATCAAATCCGTCAATGCTGATATGCTATTGGAAAAGCTCTTAGAGCTCCCAATTTCAAGCTGGAACTACAAAACAGATGATGATTCAGTTGTTCATATAGGCCCAATGGCACAAGAATTTTTCGCCCAGTTTGGCCTTGGTCATAGTGACAAAGCGATCTCATCGCTTGACACTTCAGGTGTCACAATTGCTGCTATTCAAGCCTTAAACAAGAAACTTGAGCAAAAGAGCCTAGAGTTAGACGAATTGAAAAAGAAACTTCACAATATACAGAAAGAAAAATAGACGACACAAGTTGTAGACAGGCCTGTCTTTAGACAGGCCTGTCTACAATGTTCTTATTTCTAATATTTGACCAAAGCCTTCCACAGGGACACTTCTTTGGTATTCTAAATTAGCGTTTAATACATGGATTTGGCTATCAACATCTTTTCTATTACTTCGCTCAGACAATCCTGAACTGCCAATGTAAAAACCATCGTTAAATTCAGCTACCCCTCTCGTGAACCCCTCCAAAGACACGGAGTTACCGTTACTACTTATGAGCGCTTGGTTTGCAGAATCACACACCCACAAAGTGCCGTTTTTATACCAAACGTTATGTGCACAGTTACCGAGTGCAACCCTTTTAACCAACTCCTTGGAATCAATATCAAAAATCAACACCTCACTTTCACCAAAGTTATGTGCAACTATATGGATCTGATTATCAATAATCGAGATAGAATTAAAATGGTTGATATCACTGCCTACTTTGCCTTCTTGTTCAAGTGGATACCACACTTCCCAAGAGTTAAAGTCATAAACGTATATCGCGTTTAATATGGTACACGTTATCCATAATTTTCCTTTATGAAAGGTAGCCTGGTGGAAATCAGTTATTGCGTGAGGTGGGAAGAATTCATCTACAATCTGCAGTGAACGGTTCAAAACAAGTATTTTACTTTGCTCTTTCGCGCGCTCTTCTACTGAAAGGTAATTAAATGGGTCAGCGTTGTTTCGTGCCATTACATAAATATGTTTTCCAGATTCATCAATAGCAGCCCCATAATACAGACCAGCGCCATTATGAACCTCCCTGATTTCACCTATATCAGGAATAACATGCAAAATACTTTTACTTGTGGTTACAAGTAATTCTGTTCTTTTTTTAAGGAATAACCCTTTTAAAATGTTACTGAACATTTCTTTACTCTCTTTGGTAATTAAGTGTATTAGTGCCACTTTTATAAAATTGAACTTCAAATTATTTTGCAGTAACACTCATACGTTAAACAGTAAGCTTTTTTACTTTGTCAGGGATTACTCTTATTGGTACATTTACGCTCAGATTCAATCGTAGACGTTTATTTGGTCTAAGCTTTACTATCATCTCTCCTCACAGAATACATAGAACTAAGTATTCGTTTAACGCTGCTCCCCGCTGTCTTTGGAATATGTAAAAAGTATATTTTTTCCATCCTAGGCTCCGTATAAAGCTATCGTAGACTTTACACAGCTCTTCCAATCAAAAATAACTGGTTTGGGTAGATTTTGATTATGTACGAGAGCAACAATGCCATCTTTGATAGATTCAACATCATAAGGGTTTACTTGGTAAGTCTCTTCTCCTGAAAACTCTGACATCGAGCTGTTTTCGGATGTCACGACCGAAGTCCCAGACTGCAAAGCTTCAGCGACGGGTAACCCAAATCCCTCATACAAAGATGGAAAAACAACACCTTTCGAAGCTGCGTATAAAAACGGAATGTCACTTTGCTTTACGTAGC
Organism: Pseudoalteromonas sp. GB56; assembly: GCF_054923835.1. Taxonomy (NCBI): domain Bacteria; kingdom Pseudomonadati; phylum Pseudomonadota; class Gammaproteobacteria; order Alteromonadales; family Pseudoalteromonadaceae; genus Pseudoalteromonas; species Pseudoalteromonas sp. GB56. Next base: position 64,743 of record NZ_JBPCHK010000002.1, read on the forward strand.
CTAAGTACTTGACCCAGCCCTTAGCTTCTAATTCACGAATTTTCTTATGTTCTTCGTCATTATTCCACCCAGGTCCACCTATTAATACCAACGGCAACCCCCCATTATTACTTTCTCGATAAAGTTGAAATGCTTGCAGCAAGCGCAACAGATTTTTACGAGGCTCGATAGTTGAAACAAACAATAAAAACTGCTTATAAGCCAACCCATACTTCTTCAATACTGAAGTACACTGACTCTGATTTCGGGGGAAGTACTGGTCACTTACGCCTAGGTGGATAGGTGTCACCTTACCTGGAGACAAGGCGAAAATTTCGCATAATTGACGTTTGATAAACTCACTGTCTGTAATGATATGATCTGCATACTTTACAGACTGTTCAATAGCATTATTGACCAGCTTGACACGCGAAGATGGGTGAAACTCTGGGTGTACGACTGTTGAGAGGTCGTGAATCGTCACTATTCTCTTGCCACCATGGTTCGGAAGCAGAAAATTTGGGGAATGAAAGACGTACTCACCTTTATTTTGTAAAGCACGCTTCTCAATAATTGGCATGAGTTTGCTATACAAAGATACAGCCGCATTAGATCGCGCTAGGTTACCGCGTAAAGCACTCCAGATCTTACTCTTCACCTGTTTAGGTTCAACAGGTGCAGGAGCATCAGATTCAATCAGTAGCTCATGCCCATAAAACTTACCATGTGCGAACAACTCCAGTGCTTCGATTTGGTTACTCCTAAGCAACCCAGCTCCTAACTGTTTGGTATAGTGCCCAATGCCAGTTAACGGCGCTAACAGTGGATCGCAGCCCAATATAACCTTCATTTAACTGTTAATCATCCACTCTAGAGTTTGCTCGAGGTCATATCGCCTGTATTCACCGATCGCGTTACGAAGATTAGAATCATCTCCATATAGAGTTTTTACCTCATTGCTGCGCACAAAAGCAGGGTTAACAAACACGCCCATTTTTCGGCCTGTTAACTTTTCACACAATTCAAGTACTTGAGAAAGTGCCACAGCACGTCCGCTACAAACGTTAAACGTGCCTTGATGGCCTTGCTCAAGCAGCGCCAGATACGCTGATACCACATCTCTAACGTCAGAAAAGTCTCTGGAAACATCGAGGTTTCCAAGTTCCAGTTCATCTTGGCGTTGTTTGAATGCTTTGACAATTTTTGGGATCAAAAAGTGTTCAGCTTGCCCCAAGCCCGTGTAATTGAAAGGACGAACAATAGTAATTTTTGTACTTTGAGAACGAACTTTCAGGGCCATTTCCATTGCACATTTAGAGGCAGCATAATCATTCGCAGGGTTAAACTTATTCTCTTCTGTTATAGGTAGCTGCTGAGTATTACCATAGATATTACCCGAGCTCGCAACTAAGAAATGCGTAGGTTTTTGAGACACCTCATTAACCACATCAATTAGGTTTGTTGTACCGAGAAGGTTTGTCGCATAAATCTCATCAATATCACCATGCGCAACAAAGGAGATGGCAGCTAAATGAACAACAGCATCAAACGCTTGCCCTTTTAGTGCTTCTTGTATAGATGTTTTATCGGTCAAGTTAGCATAAACAGTGTGAACTTGCTCAGCCTCACTGCGTTGACTATTGCTCAGGGCAACACATTCATGCCCTTGAGATTTAGCATGAGCAATAAAATGGCGCCCGGTAAAACCGGACGCCCCTGTAACTAAGATCCGCATTAGAATGAGAAACCGACTTCATTGCGACGTAGATCTGCTTCCACCATCATAGCGCAAAGCTCTTCTAACGTTGTTTTAGGCTCCCAGCCCAAGTCTTGCTTGGCTTTTTCTGGGTTACCAATTAATAAATCAACTTCAGCAGGGCGGTAGAACTTAGGGTTAACTTTAACAACGACTTTACCAGTCGCAATATCAACTGCTGTTTCTTGTTCTTCTTTGCCGCTCCATTCAAGTTGAATGTCAGCAGCTTTAAACGCCATTGTTACAAAATCACGAACCGTCTCGGTGCGGTTAGTTGCTAGAACATAGGTATCTGGTTTGTCCGCTTGAAGCATACGCCACATGCCTTCAACATAGTCTTTTGCAAAGCCCCAGTCACGCTTAGCATCCATATTACCTAGCTCCAATACATCTTGCTTACCAAGCTTAATTTTAGCAACTGAGTCGGTAATTTTACGGGTAACAAACTCTTGACCGCGCAGTGGTGATTCATGATTAAATAAAATACCGCTGGTCGCAAAAATGTCGTAAGACTCACGATAGTTAATCACCATCCAATGAGCATAAAGCTTTGCTACGCCGTAAGGGCTGCGGGGATAAAAAGGCGTAGATTCACGCTGAGGGATTTCTTGTACTTTTCCGAACATTTCAGAAGTAGAAGCTTGATAGAAGCGAATCTTTGGATTGACGATTCGGATTGCCTCAAGCAGGTTTACAGGGCCTATCCCTGTAATTTCTGCAGTGGTTAGAGGTTGGTCAAAAGAAACACCAACAAAGCTTTGCGCTGCTAGGTTGTAAACTTCATCTGCACCGCTTGTTTGTAATAAGCGAATACTCGCAGATAAATCAGTCAAGTCATACTCAACCAACTCTAAGTTCGGATGCTTTTCAATGCCTAATTCTTCAATGCGCCAAAAGTTTACCGAACTAGTACGGCGATAAGTACCGTAAACCTTATACCCTTTATCTAAAAGGAGCTCTGCTAAATAGGCCGCATCCTGGCCAGTAATACCTGTAATAATTGCTGTTTTCATCATTTTTCTCTTCTAATCACCATTAAAAAATGGCGTTAATTTTTCGTAAATAAAAGTTCGATGAGGCTTATGTTCTAATTCTTTGATTAAGCCTAACTCAAATAATTTGCAAGCTAATAACTCAGTACTCCCTTTCGACACACTAAGAAATTCTGGCTTCCTTATGGTATACAAAACATCCAAGTATTTTGCACAGACATTGTTAAATGACAGATTCTTAGATGAGTAATCGAGCATGGTTCGTTGTAAATGGCTAAGTTTATCTTTGTCTTCCACAAATTCTTGTATAAAACCAGTCAACATTGCCGTCCCATTATCACTTGAGTCTACTTTGCATACAAACTCAGGAAGTTCACTGTACCACCCGACATCCGTCACAACCAAAGGCTTGCCCAACTGCATCGCCCTCATAGCAATAGCCGAAGTCTCTCCCATTGTTGGATTTCTCAATGCAATTACAACGTCAGAGCTATTTATTTCAGATAAGAACTCACTCTCTTCGAGATACCCTAAAACACTTAAAGTCACATATTCTTTTATAGATTCAAGCTTATTTAAAAGTTTCTCATAATATTCAGTGTCAGCAACTTTTCCTGCAACCCTAACTTCAAACTTGGAACCTTGAGGGTCAATTTTGGTCAATGCGTCTAGAAGTTTGATCAATACACTTATTTGGTTGGACATGGCCAAAAACACCAAAAATAAAATTAACATGATTATTCTGATCAACATCATTCATATCGTACACTTGCTCAATGTGTGCGATTGGCGTTAGCGGCGACTTCTCTAATATTTTTTTCTTCGCAAATTGAGAGTGCGTAATGATGGCATCAGCATGAGCAACCACTTCATCATTAATTGGTAACTCTAAAACTGAGTTCCCCTCCCAAGCACAAATACCACGCTCCCAATCCAACTTCACCTGTTCAGCTATACTTGCGCCATAATATGCCGTAATAATATCAAAGTACCACTCCCAACCTCTATGTGCCTGAGCCATACCAGCTACAAGGTGATGTAAGACATAATCATGCAGATGCACAATTCCACCAAAATGCTTCAGGAGCTCCAACATATGTTGGTGAAAGTCAAAGTTATTTCCGAAGTGAAATACCTTCACGTCAAAATGGTTTAAGTCCCACTTCAAGCAATCCCCATTAATTAAAGTGACGCCGCCTAATGGAACTGGCTCTGAGCAAGATGTAAAAACGGTGACATCTGCACCTACCTGTGCAAGCCCCTTAACCAAATCATAGCTATAGTCTGCAATTCCAGAACGCTCTTTCGGCCATGGTGTTATTACTGCTATCCTCATAGAAAAGGTACCACTAATTTCTCAAGAACGTTGTCCCAAGTCGTCTCTTTTGCGTGGTTGTACCCTTTTTTCGCTTTCTCTTCCAGTTTCTCATCAGAAAGTTCAGCAATATTATCAAGAACTGTCGCAATATCTTTAGGTGATGGCTTAATAATCCAGCCCCCATTATACTCGTCAACAATTCGAGCTACTTCACCACTATCGGTTACTGTAACAACCGGCTTTTTAGCTAGAAAACCTTCAATTGTAGCGTAGCCATAATCCTCATCGATTGGTCCGTAATACACAGCCCGTGAATTGGCGTAGATACTAAGTAACTCTTCATCATCGACAAAGCCAAAAAGCTCTACTTTGGACTCTAGCTGGTTAGTTATAATTAGCTGTTCCAACGATTTGATATACTCTGGATCTCCCTTACCCACAATTTTTATTTTGAGGTCGGACTTCATTTCTCGAGCAGCTTCGATAAGCAAATGCTGACGTTTCATAGAGTTCACGCGCGCGACACAAACCACATAATCACCATAGGTTCCAGGAATGATTTTTTCCGCCAGAGCACTAGGTGGAAACAATACGGTGCTATTGATTCCATTAAAATTATTTAGCCTGTCAGTCACGGTATTAGCAATGGAAAAAATCTCTCTTGATTCACTGATAAATTGCGAGTCGAGCTTTCTAACTAGCTGCCGTGTTTCTAACTCTGATTTTGTGAGTATAGGCTTGTCGTATTCACTGCCTTCGAGGTCATAGAAAAATCGATGTTGATGAACCAACCAAGTAACTTTATTGGGATGTTTTGCTGCGTAAGTTGGGAACTTAGTACCAATTACAGAATCAATCTTCTGACCGTTTGACTCTGTTAAGTCGAGCCCCCTCCATGCCATCAAGTCAGATAATATCTGTTCTTCTGGGTACCATTTAAAAGGTAGCTGTACAAGCTCAGCCTCGACTCCTTCGAGTTTAGTATTTATTGCATTAACGAGACCTTCAACTAAAAGCTCTGCACCTCCTCGGACAAAAGGCACTTGCCCATGCAATACTAAAACCTTCTTCATATTTTACTCCCAATTACAGCATAATCCTGACTGCCAAAAATTAAATTATCCAGTAGATGCGCTCCTTCAAACTCTCTAAAATACCCCTTTTCTGGGTGAGGATTTAACGGAATAGCACGTGTCTCAAAACCCTGATGACTGACAAGGAACTCTAAAAGAGGACTAGGCAAAGGGTTTAAGTGGGTAGGATCCATATAGAATGTATTTGCACCTACCATTAAATTCCCTGGATTTGGTGTTTCAAGAATTACAACACCATTAGTAACAAGTACTCGATGTATCTCCTTTAATACTTGAAACAATAGGTCAAATGGTAGGTGCTCAACGATATGGAACGCAGAAATCAGTCCTACACTCTCCGCTGGTTGTCTTTGCAAATATTCCAAAATATCAGCAGTTTCGACATCGAGTCCTAATTCGATACACGAATCATTAGTAGCTTGGTTTATGTCTACACCCCGAGCTTTGAAACCTTGTTCATTGAGTAGCTGTATCCATTCCCCTCTGCCGCAGGCCAAATCCAGCGCTCCATAGGAACTTAAGGGCTCTATACTGGAGACTTCGGGAATATAGTGCCTTAGGCGATTAATTATATCTTCTCGACAACCACGAAATCGAATCTTCAAACTCTTTGTAAAAATGATGTGGTACGTCATATTTAGGAGCAGTGAGCCTACTTTCTAACTCTTCACACAAAAGAATTAGCTGTTTCTTCTGGCTCTCTAGTTTAGATAAAAAATCCGTCTGTAGGTCTGTTTGATTACGCTCTAATAACTGCATCTGCGACGCGTATGCATTCATTTTTTCTATGGTGCTTTTATTTATTCCAATAAACTTATCGCTAAAAGCATCAACTTTTACGTCAATCGCATTGACGGTTTCACTAAATTCAACCCTCTAATCTTTCATCAATTTCAGGAAGGACTTCCTATCCTTTTCAATCCTTTCAGTGACGTCTTCATTAATTAGCGACTCAAGTTTATCACATTGATTTATCAGCTTATTTATTGACTCTCGTCCCGATTTAATATCTGACAAAATCTCAGTGTCAAAGGTTTGTTTATTTATTTGGGCATCTAAACACTCCGACACATCACCACCTAGTTCGTTAAGCCTTTTCTCGATCAATGTCGAAGCATTTGCTAGCGAATTGAGGGCTTTACTAACTTCAGTCGAGCTATCTCTGAGATATGTTTGCAGGTGAACATGAAGTGCCAACGAGTGGGCTAGGTTTTCATTTACCTGCTTTTGTAAATTGGGTAAAGTCAAAAATGATTGCATCCAGCTTGCTACAAAGCCAATAACTGGGACTTGTTTAATAAGGCTCCAACACACTATATGTAAAGGGATTTTAAACTTTCGGTTTTTCCTATTAACTCTGGCTTCTTTCGAAACGTATAACCTTGCCAAAACTCCTATTTTATCCAGTTTCCCCGAACGAATGAGAGCTAGATGGTGCTCCATGCCATTAGCGTCCGCTGGTCTTCCAAGCAAAGCCATGTATGAAGCATTCACAAAGACATGGTCATGTAAAGCTAGAATGGATCCCAATCGCCAGTTAGATTCATTTGGATAAGTTTGGAATTCATATTCCGGTAGATTTATCGCTTGAATTGAACTGTTTGAAAATCGACTACTAGATTTATCCTCGCTGGAATTAACAGCGATTCGAAAAGCTTGCAACTCATCACCGATGAGCTTTTTAAACTGATTGAAATCCATTAAGCTTTACCTACTTACCATTAAATTCAAACGGTATATCTATTTCATGCTTAACGCCCTTCGCAATGATTCCTTCAACTTTTTTATACAGCTCCTCATCGAAGTACCTGTGCCCATCTGACTTCCTAATCCCCGTAGGCGAATTTAATGTATTTACTTTTACACCTTTACCTTCCAAAGCTAACTCAATCCTGGCTGGTTCTGCCTTGTCTTGTGTAATTCCTTCCACTATCCGAGTTAATTCAGATTCAGTATCGTCCACGAGATTATCATAAAGGACAAATACTTTGTTCAGCCCATCGTTTGGATCAAACCACTTGTTGTAAAACTCTACTGAGTACTTTGCATCTTTGATTGCAAACTTTTTAAAAGAATCAAATGTATCAGTGTAAACACCATTAGAACTTTTCAGCGCCAGTTCAAAATTTGATTGTATGCGAGTCATTGGAGAGCGATGCTGAACTATATAAGTTGCGGAAGGAGACTTATCATCACTTAATTTAAAGTCATGGCTCTTTTGGATCATGTATTTGTTATTTACTTGGGCGTTAAAAGGCTTTTTACAAGGGTTTGTTTTGCAACAGTTTTCTGGATTATGAGCCTCACAGTAATGCGCTTCTTCGCCAAAATACTTCGTTAACATCGAAATTAAGAAGTGATGACCACTTCTTGGTAATGATTTAGACTGAATAAACTTCACTTTCCCAATATCAGTCGCTGCTTTATAACTTGGCAGCAACAAGTTCTCCAAGACCCATTGTGCGCTCGCAGAATCAGGATATACCTCTAACTCGCTATCAATTGCCTTGCACAAGCATAGGATTTCTTCATTGCTTAATCGACCTTCTGCCTATTTTCGAAGGTCAGCTTTGAAGTATATTCGTCGCTCGAAATGATATTTATAAATTGCTTAACCCAACTATGCGCACTCATAGATTCGATCGCTGTGGACTTTGCCGCCCTTCCTAAACACGCTTTAAATAACAAATTAGTGATATTATAAGACATAAATTTCTCTAAATTTTTCCTTCGTTTATAACCACAACTCGGTTACATAATCTTTTTATTAAGCCTGCTGAGTGTGAAACAACCACAACAGTCATATCTGAGGATGCTTTTTGGCTAATTATACGTTCAGCCTTCTCTCTAAACTTCGCATCTCCCACTCCCAATACTTCATCAATTAATAACACATCAGTGTTCATCGTAATTGCAGTTGCGAATCCTAATCGGGCTCGCATTCCCGCGCTGTATGTTTTCACCGGTTCAAAGAACTTATCACCAAGCTCGGAAAGTTCTTGAATTTCATGGCGCTTTATTTTGGCCTCTTTCTTAGAGTGCCCCAAAAGCATCGCGCCAATCAGGGCGTTATCTTCACCACTCAGCTCAACATCAAAGCCTGCTGATAAAGTCTGTAGCGAAACATGATTACCAAACCGTTCTATACTTCCTTTCGCTGGTTCATAAATACCCGCTAGCAACTTAAGTAACGTGGATTTACCACTACCATTGCGTCCCTCAATACCTAAGGTCTCACCTTTATAGATGTCTAGATTGATATTTTCTAACGCCTTGTAGGTAGTTTTGCGCATCCACTTTCGTTGTGTATACAAATAATCAACGTTTTTAAGCTGAATCGCTAATTTTCGCTCATTCATTGTACAAGAACCCTTGGATAGTGAGCGTCTAATTTCCTCAACACACTTAAACACGCGAATAATATAAGGATTGAGACGGTCAAAATAGCACCTAATGCATAAAAGTTCGGTGATACACCATGCATGAGAACCTGACGGTACTGTTCAATTAGGCTTGCCATTGGGTTCATCAAAAAAAGTGGATGATGCTGCTCCAATATGACAAGTTTATAGTTGTAGAAAATACCGGAAGCAAACATAACTAACTGTATGCCCGTTGCGACCAAGAACTTTAAGTCTGGGATAAAAGGCACAACCATCGCAACCATTATTGCTACGCTGCTTACAAATACTAATTGAACAAAAATGATTACCGGTAAACTGAACCACGCCTCATTAACAGGGCGGCCTATACCCAGCACAACAAGGAACAGCAATAAAAATATACAAATAGCCTTAAAAAAGTCCTGAAATATCGTTACCACAGGAAAAAACACTTTCGGAATTCTTATTTGTTGCATTAGAGCGCGCCCTTGCTCTATCGAAGAGGCGCCGTTAGTGACTGTTCGAGCAAACCACAAAAAGGGTACCTGTCCACATAACAAAAACACTAAGAAATCGGATGTTCCCCGAGCTAGAAATACCCCAAAAACTAAATAAAAAACACCAACAAACAAGGCTGGTTCTAAAAGCCACCATAAATAACTCAGGTAGCTTTTCTTCGCTTCAGATTTTAGGTTTAGCTGAACTTTCGTAAAAGTGAGCTGTATAAAGTGCTTAAGTGTCACTAGCTGTCCCTAGCTACGTCCATATACATCATTAAAGCGAACAATATCGTCTTCACCTAAATAACTACCACTTTGCACCTCAATTAACTCAAGGCTTACTTTCCCTGGATTAGTCAAGCGATGTGTTGCTCCCAGTGGAATATAAATAGACTGGTTTTCACTTAGCAGTGTCTCTTTTTCATCCACTTCAACAATTGCAGTACCAGAAACAACAATCCAATGCTCTGCCCTATGATGGTGCATTTGTTTACTCAACGAGGCACCAGGTTTCACTGTAATGCGTTTTACTTGGTACCTAAATCCATTGTCAATTGAGTCATACTTTCCCCATGGGCGGTGCACTTCGCGATGAAGCAAATGCTCACACCGATCAGTATCACTCATATACTGAACAACTTTCTTGACGTCTTGAACTCTATCTTTATGAGCAACTAAAACCGAATCTTTAGTGCCAATAACAATCAAGTCTTTAACTCCAATGGTCGCCACAAATTGGTTTTCTGATTGCACTAAACAGTTTTGTGAGTCAATATTTTTAATATCCCCCAAACTGGCATTGCCTTGCTCATCTTTATCTAATACTTCCCATAACGCAGAAAATGACCCAACATCACTCCAGCCAACACTTATTGGCAACACCATACCTTTTTGCGTTTTTTCCATCACAGCATAATCAATGGAGTTATCAGGGCATAATGCAAACGCTTCCTCAGGAATACGAGTGAAATCCAAGTCGCTCACTGCTTTCTCATAAGCAGCTTTTACCGATTGGTACATATCAGGCTGGTGAACATTTAACTCTTCAAGGAAATTTTTAGCCTTAAAAACAAACATGCCGCTATTCCAATAGTAGTCTCCACTCGCTACATATTGTTGCGCTGTTTCTGAATCTGGCTTTTCAACAAAACGCTTAATCGCACTCAACTGCCCTTCCGTTTCGGCTTGAATATAACCAAATCCAGTTTCAGGCTTTTCAGGTACAACTCCAAAAGTCACAAGAGAACCGTTTTCAGCTTCTTTTACAGCTTCTTCAACAGCACATTGGAATGCATCGGTATCTTCAATCACATGATCTGCTGCAAGCACAACGAGCACTGCATTTTCATTAAGTTCAAGTGATTTCAGCGCAGCTAACGCTATGGCTGGCGCTGTATTGCGAGCAACTGGCTCTAAAATGACAGCAGAAGGAGTTTGACCAATTTCCGTAAGTTGCTCAGCAATAGTAAATCGGTGTGCTTCATTACACACTGCAATCGGCTTATTAAACCCAGTTAATCGAAGAGCTGTCTCTTGAACCATAGTGTATGAGCTCGTTAGCTTCAAAAACTGTTTAGGGTAATGCTTGCGAGATAATGGCCAAAGGCGGGTACCGGAACCACCGGATAGAATTATTGGGTAAACGTTTTTCATGTTTTATTATGTTACTTTCCTTAGGATAGGATGCCAATATTACCTTGCTAAAAGGTGATTGCAAGCATTGTCCCAACGCTGGCCGTTCGGAAATAAAATGCAAAAAGGCCTCAGCTACTAACCAAGACCCTTTATTCCCACAAGCTGAACGATTTAGTGAAATCTTACAGCGTAGTCATTATCGTTGATGAGAAACTCAATTGCAGTAGCTGCATCTCCTTGCATCAACTCGCTCTCCCTGCCATTTAGCTCTGATTGTGTACCGGAGCGCATCAATAGGGTGTGATACAACACTGATGCATTCACTTTATTTTTGGAGAGTCTCACTTTCTCCTCTGAATTGCTAAATGCCGCTAACATCACACCACGCGATGTGCCACTTTCTAATCGACTTACCCAGTAATTTTTACCACTCTCAGTAGCGGTTCTACCTAATACATTATGAAAGATTAGGTCTACATATTCTTCATCACTCAACATACCGTATCGTGATATAAACTCACTACTTTGTGCAAACCTGTTTGCTATCGTCGTGATACTTACACCATCCTCAAAACGACCTTGCCAATATTGCCAACCACTATAGTTAGGCATACGCAAAAACGCAGATTCATATAGTCTCGTCACAGGTGTTTGGGTGGATATATACTCCTCATTTTGCAGGAGGCTTGCTGCCCAAGCTCCACGTGAACTGGTAGCAACCAGCTCCAAGATCTCCTGAGTTAACAACTCTTCTGACCACAATTCACTCACCAGATCTCTGTACATCTGACGTATAAATAGAGCATCATCGTTAGTTACATCATTATCTTTGACTAAGTAATTATAACCATCAGCAAACTCAATTCCGTCAGGTCGCTGATCGGCATCGGTATCCGCTGACACATCGAACGGTGTTACAAGGTTAGGTCTATGATATTCATCATTAGCCAGAATATAGCGGAACATATCTCTTGTATTTTGGCTAAATAAACTTTCTAACAAAACCTGCTCATTTAGTGCTGGCTTAGTTTCGAATAGATGCATGTACAAGCCCTTAATTAAAGGCGAACTCCCTACTCTATTTTTATATTCACTACTTTCCAGTACAGCTAACATGATTTGAGAACGAGATATTACGCGTTCCATCAACTTAAATACTAAGTTGTTCTCCTCCTCAAAACTGGGAGATTTTCCAAGCAAATTGACGTATACCTTTTTAACAAAATCATTGTCTACATTGGTACCGTATATATTCAAGTATTCTTGAGAATTCATGAATCTTTCAACAAGTTGCTTCTTGGTAACTCCTTGATTCAAGTTGCGCCAATTAGTACGCAAGCCTACTAGAGTCGCATCACGCAACAACATTCCATTATGAACTCGTTGCACGAAGCTAATATAGTCTTGTTGTTTCACATTAAAAAGTTGGGCATATATATCTGATGCCGAAGTCACCTTAGCGTTGAGTTGATTCACTCTCCACTTAAAATAGGCATCTTCATCACTCAAGCGCAACTGAGTATCATAAATAGCTTGGTAAACTAGTAGCCTAGATTCACTCACTAAATCATTGTCTTTGACTGATTCATTTAGCCCCTCTAATCGCTCGATAACCGCTGGCATTCTATCCCCGTCTTCATCAAGCCATACGCTATTGGGGTCGCCATTGAAGCCCAATGAATTCTCGATGTCGTCTGGTACACCATTTTTATTAGTATCCGCACCACTGAATCTCATTGGATTTAGTGGGTATTGGTCTTGAAGATCATTGACTCCATCACCGTCAGAATCTGGATTATAAGGGTCTGTGCCCATTTCTATTTCAATACTGTTTTCCAGTCCATCTTCATCGGAGTCTAGCTTTGGAATGGCCAGTATAAAGGAAGAGTTACTACAAGTGATATCATTACAGGCTACCACAAACAATTGCGTATTTTCGGTTAGCCCGGTAAGCGTAATCGTTGGATTGTAGCCACTATAGACTGGTGTATTCTCGATACTGTGCTTAAAAACCTTATAATAGGTAGCATCACTCACGGCTTGCCAACTCAATGAGATCGCTCCAAATTGCTGTAACGCTGTTGCGGTCAGCCCATACGGGCTACTCAAGCTATTACTAATATAGAAGTTTCTTTTATTAGAAGGTGAGCATCTGCCCAGTGTGTCGCAAAACTCAATAGTTGAAATATAGTCACCCGCTGTATAAATGGGGAACTCAGTACTTCCCTGCTTTATCTGAGATAATCCAAATGCTTACTTGAAATATATTCAAAAATGTTACTTCTTTTAAATACACGTATATTTGCAGAGACAACATCCACTCCTGCTGGCGGAGTAAAATTAACCGAATTACTATTTGAGTAACGATAATGGTAGCCCTCAGGAGGGTTATCACTAGTCAAATCTATTAACGAGCTAAACGCAAGGTTGCTTGTTAACATACCGTTACTCTCGACACCAAGTTTTTCAAAATGACTATCTAATCGCTCTCCAACTGGCGCCCTTAACTCAAGTTCTCCGTCTATGTAGAGAGAAACATCATCACTACCAGCCTCTCGCTTGACCTTTATCCTATGCCAGGTTTCCGCCTTAATAGCATAGGTTTCAACATTTTCACTTTGAGACAATTTAATTTCCAGCTGCGATGTGGAGCTTTGATAACCACATCCCCCCTCCGGACGACTGATAGAGAGCACATTCCTAATTAATTCGGAACCAGCATCGTTACTCGTCCCCAAACGCACACTAAACAAGTTTTCACAGTTGATACCATATTGTTGCTGCAGCTTAGGCTCTAAATAAATATCAAAATCAAGCTCAAAACCTTTCCCATAATAGAGGCCCTGTGTCGACCTAATACCGCTCGCAGCGTTGTATACTCCGGATTTACCTTTGTAACTTGCTAAAACAGTACTTGTTCCTGATTGGTAAATCGAAGAATCCAAAGAAAATGTATCTGTGTATTCTGGTAACGTAAGACCTGAAAGCGTTCTCTCTTCAGAGCAATGAGATGAATCAATTAATGAACATTGTTTCACCCTAAAGTTAATGAGAGTTCCAGCAAAATCGCTATCAGAAAGATAGAAAGAAGTGGCAATCGCCGAGGATTCTCTTGAACTATACTGCGCAGAGTCAGAAGTTTTATATTGAATATGCAGGCGCGTCTCGGTACTGTGATTCTTATTTATCAAGTCCACTCTCCCCGGTGCTGAGCCCTGGCGAGTATAAAGATCAGGTATTGGCAGAGTCTGGGGTAATAATACTGGGTTAAACGTTTTAAAACGCTCGTTCAGCTCACACTGCGTAGCATTAAAGCAGGTTTCCACCCAGAAGTAATACTTTGTTTGCATATCAGAAGGCGTAAAGATGAACCTATCATTCACGTTACTGACAGGAACCTCGGTTTTTTCTCCACCTATACTAGCCGCAACATACACTTTCCTAGAGTACCCTTCTGAAGACACACCAACTGATATTTCATCAACCCCATTAGTTCTAATATCGTAGATATACGATAACGGTCGTGAAGAGCTATACTCTGAGTGGTAAACAACTGGGTCACTCCATCCAGAACAACCGATAGCACTACACGCTTTCACTCGATAATAGCGTGTTCGGTCGTAAGGAATCGTTGTTAACGACAAAGTGTCTGGAACGCTGATATTTCCTTGTATATATTCCGAATAAGGAGCATCAGAATACCCTACAACATAATAAGCCGCATTTTCGGAAGACTCCCATGTTATAGAGAGTTCGACGCCACCTAAATTTGTCGATTGTTTGCTTATGTCCAAAATGGCCGTTTTCAGGGGAACACTCACTGTGTCAGATGTCGTGCCTGTCACCTCACTGGACAATGGGCCACAATGGTTATAGTTACACCACTGAGCAGTTACCGTGACTGCACTACCAATTGGCATACCATACAATCTAAATCGTTCATTGGCATATTCCCCAAAAAAGGTTTTACTACCCCCAATATCGACTGTAAAGACTCTTAGAAACTTAGCGTTGGTAGGTTTATTCGTAGTCACAAACTCAACTGAATCAAATTCATAGTTACTCAAGGGCTTTAACTGAGGCGTTTCAGATATATAGGCATCTGATGCGGTATAAAGTTTCGGTGTAATTGTAACTATGTTAGAGCGCAGAGCTGATGAACCGAAAGAATAAAAAAGTTGATAAGAGTACTCTCTCCCAGGAGTCACTTCGGTGTCTATATACTTATTTGTTGACGCTTGAAACTGCTCTAGAATGTTGCCATTGCGACTTATATACAGGCTATCTAAAGAATTCAATGGTAAATCCCACCCCAGCTCAATTGCATGACCACCAGCAATAGAGTCTGCTTCAAGCTTTATATGTTCGCCGTGAAAAAACTGGTCAATAGATACCTTGGTAGTTTCGGAGCGCATGCATTTATTATCTGAACAAGCTTCTATCCAGTAATAATAGCTATTATGACTTGGTTCTATCGCATCTTTGTAGGCACCAATTCTCTCGCCTTGCGTCGAAAAAATCAGCTGCTTTTGTCCAAAAGCCGTGTCTGCTCGATAAATCTTAGTTAAGTGTTTTGAGTTATTTGTCCATGTGAGATTAACATAACCAGGCTCGATGAATTGTTCTGCACGCAAGTAGGGAGTGCTCACATCTATCTGATTACCAGAAAAAACGAAGTGCTTCCTCGCAATTTCGCTATCATTATAGTCGAATGCAACAACACGATACTCAATGCCGTAAGAAGGGCTTGGGTCCAAAAAATAATTATTGCTAGATTTAGAGCGCTGAACAAACTGCTGTCCAGAATTTGATGAATAAACAATAAAATAAGCAGCTAAAGGCATATCCCATGTCAGAATCAAGCTCCCAGACCCCACATCTAGTTCTGAGTTTATCTCTAACTGTCCCCGCGGAATCGTAAGGCTTTGCCAAGCTGGCATGTCTGCACACAGATTAAAGGCACAGGCTTGAACCTTTACATATAAAGACTGGGTATTCGAATAAACACTGTAAAAGTTATATCGATTAGAACTCGTTGTATCTTGTGATACTAGCTCATTTTGAATCGAGTAGACGTTATACTTAGTCGCTAAGTCAATTTGCTCCCATGATAGCGCTTTACTAGCATCAATGCTTAACTCTCTCGGATTTTGAGGTTTGATTGCAGAGCCAGCAGCTTCAAGCGATTGTGTACATACGAAGTACCAGTTACATGGTTCTATATCATAGACAAAATCCTCGTCGGTGTGGGGGTAGTCAATAAACTTTTCAACACCGGAGGTCATAGTTAATAGTTCGCGACTGTCTGGGTCTGACTCTGAAGTTCTATAAATAGCAAAAAATTGCTCTTCGGATTGTGGTAAGGCAATATCTATTTGGCCGACTAAGTTAGTGGTTGCACTCACACCGCCGCTTGCATTGCTAACTGAAGTTGATTTAAGGGCCTCTACATTCGTTGCGTATAAATAATTATAGTCTTGAGAATAAATAATCTGATTATCTGCTGAAAAGTAAAAGTGTTTATCTATGTCACCAATAACACGCACAAAGCGTTCATCACTAAAGTCATAAAGCCATACAGTATTACACGACAGACTACTGTAACTCCCGTTACACCAATAGTCAGTTGATAAAAGAACTTGGCTGCCACTTGAGTTAACATCATCCAAACTATCTAAAAATAAGGCTGCATTTTCTATATTGACCAAGTTTTTGATCGAACCATTTACGTCATACATAGACACCGACTGGTGGGAACGGTCAAAGACAGCGATACGGCTACCATCACCGGATAAAGAGATTTGGCTACTGTAGCTGTAATATACATTTGGAATGGTTGCCACTTCTCCTGTTTCCCTTTGAAGTAAAGCAAACTCACTCCCCTTGCGAAGTAAAATAACGGTTCCATCCGCGGAGGTGTCATGTATCCATGTTTGGCTTTGCAAATCATCGTAAACTAAGTCGACAGAACTTTGAGCGAAATCATAGAAATAAAGCTTACTGTCTGTACTATTATCGTTCTCCACCACACCTAAAGACTTGGAAGTAAAGAAGAACCCTTCGCCACTTTTTATGGATATAATAGAGTCAATACCTCTATCTAACTCTGTGTTTTGGTAACTTAAGATACGTGTATAAGCGCCTGATTCCGTATTGAAAATATACACATCTCTGTAGCCATTAACGTCATCTTCTTCATTCACTGCGTGAGAAGTTAAAACTGCAACTGACTGACCATCATCACTCAACGCTAGTGACTCAAAGCTTCCTTGAGGTAGCGCTGATTCAACTTGTACTTCAGCACCGGGCTCTGACAGCGTTCTAATATAAAGAGCATCTGAACCATTATAGAATGAAGTGAAGGCGACCTTACTTCCATCGCTGGATGGGTTGGATAACCTACGAATTGTGAGTTTTTCGCCGATAATTGGTTCTATATTGACACGTTTTTCAACGGTTACAGCGGCAAAAAGGTTGGTAGAAATAGTAGCAACAAGGACAAAAAACATCCTTATTAAGGCATGGCGTCGATCCATCGTGAGCCTCTTGTGGTTTGGCTGAGTATTATATTCTTGTGAATAATAACTGAACAAGAGAGGTAATTACAAGGTATTTGCTTATGTGATGTACATAAAAAAGGGCCACTTTTTGTGACCCTTTAAATCAATGATTACATAGCATTAAAAGCGATTAATAAACGCCGTACTGCGGATTAAGTCAACAGCATAGCCTGCCACTGCTTCATCATACGCTGCACCACTCAAACCACTCACTGCTGTATTAAAGCTTGATTGTTGAGCACCTGTAATAGCCAATCTCAACAATGTAAGATGTAGTACTTCCGCCGTATCTCTATTGACATTGTTACCTACGTTTTCTGCCGACTCACTCAGAAGACTTACAAACTTTCCTCGACTCATTCCATTGTCCAGCTTATCCAACCAATACGCCTTTCCTGAAGCGCCTACTGCCCGGTTGAAAATATTCATAAATGCAACATCTATAAACTCACTGTTGGATAAGTCCGTTCCAAAGCGCGCTTCAAATTCCGCACTCTCAGCAAAAATATTCGCTATCCCTTCTAAGGTCAATTCGCCCTCCACCAAGCGTGCTAACCAATATTGGTAACCACTGCTTGCTACTCCGCGACCCAACACTGAATAAAATAAGCGAACCAGTGACTTACGCTCCTCAAAACCTTCACCCACTAACTCTCCTTGGATGAAACTGTTTAGCTGCGTATCCCCACTATCTGCATCAATCAACGCCGCTTTATCTTCTATAGCTTGGAATGAATAGAACTCATCGTTTAACTCGCGAGCAATCTGTTTCAACAACGCTTCTGTGCTGTCATTTACTCCATTATCCATTACACTGCTATCTAATCCGTCCGTGAACTCCGCGCGCAATGGCAAACCATCAGCATCATCATCTCTTGACGCCAGTTGAGTTTGTGGCGACATATTCTTAAAGAATGTATACGCAACCAAGTTATCACGCATAATACTCTCTAAAGCATACCCCTCGTCATCAAATGTTGTCGTTTGACGAGCCAAACCTGCTGAATCAATCACCTGGCCTGTCATTGCTAAGTGAATGTTCTTAACTATCTGAATCGTTGACTGAGCATCCATAAACTCCGGCGTATTAACAAAACTCAACATCATATGAGCCCTTGTATAGCCCGGCTGTGACAGCTTACCTACCCAATAGTCATAACCACTCTGACTCGGTGAACGTCCTAATACATTTTGGAATACTAGTTCAACGAACTCACCATCGCTTAGGCTACCGTATTTACTCTGGAACTCACTCGAATTCACGAACGATGTCACCATTTGCAGCTCAGTGACGCCTGAATTTAACTTTGAACGCCAACTATTTAAGCCTGTATAAGCCGCATCGCGTTCTAATACCGCCTTATAAGCGCGACCGATAAAACTCAAGTTGAGCAGTGCATCCGGAGACGCAACCTTGGCATAAACATCATATGCCGGTGTTTGCGTGGTAATGCCTAAATCACTTTGCAACGTTGCCAAATCTGTATCGCTGATTTGCAATGTGCCACGAATGTGCGCCAGCGCCATGCGCGTCAGCATGTCTGTGTAGGTTTGGTCGTTGAAATAACGATATGAGTCGTTGTCTTTTTGTGATGCGTTGGTTTGCAGCACTGACTCCAATGCCTTAACAAGCCCATCGCCGTCACTGTCTGCCCATAACTGTGCAGATGTAAGATTCGCGATGTTTAAGTACACCTCATAGTCATCTGGTAAACCATCCCTGTCAGCATCTAGATTGCTATTTGGGTTGGTCCCGATGCCATGCATACCAGCTTCATCAACATCTGACACACCGTCACCGTCAGAGTCTCCGGTGTTTGCAACTAGAGGGTCTAGACCGTAAAAATACTCGTCGCCATCCAAAATACCATCATCATCAGAATCATTATCAAACGCACTTGTTCCTGCCACATTTTCTCTGAAATTTGAAAGGCCGTCACCATCCAAATCTCCCTGAGCACTGGCATCAAAACTATAAGTAAGGTTTACATTGCTAAATGCCGAATAGGCACGCACCATGACATGATAAGTACCATTTGTATCAAGTGGGCTACATGATTCGTTACTCCCAGCTAAAAACGGACGACAGTCCCATTCAGATGTTGTTGGTGCTTGTCCAAAACGCACGTATAAATCGGCATCACCATCCGCAGTCGATGAGTTAATGCTCACATTTATATTTGAGGCATCACTGGGGACAAAAAATGTTTCCCTGATTTCTCCTGAGCTTTCTGCACTCAAGTTTTCAAACGTTGTACTTAGGGTAACTTGTTCCTCACCATTAGCCTCAGTAAGGGATAAACGGTATTCACCTCCACTTCCGTAGCTACTGAACCCGGTAGAAGGATTGCTATCTGGATATGAAGCTGATACTTCGACATAGTATTGCCCTGGCGCTAATTCATCAAAGTAATCCACCTGATTTAGCTGGGGTGTCAATGTTGCAGGAGAAACTTCATAGCTATAGATTTCAACATGTGCTGTATTAAAGATTTTTACTGCTAGCGGTAAGTTTGCGGCAAAATTTTCACCTTCATAGGCTAAATCGCTCATCACTTTAAGTTTTACCAACGTGGGCTCTGTAAGCGTAAATACATATAGGTCTTTATCTACGAATAAACCACTTGGTGTGATTTGCGATTTGAAATTTTGTAAACCTAGAGGGATCCACTTAGCATTGCTAAAACTATCACCAATGTTGTCTGACGCTACGTCTACCATACCTTGTATTATCGCAAGATCATCCTCTTGGCGATTTGCATCAGTGTAGTCACCGTTATTCCATTGCACATACTTTTTACCAAATGGCGCGCCCATGATGGGCCCCCAAGAGCCATGGCCACTGTAGTAACCTAAAGAGCTCGTACCATCATGACTTAGCCCCATTTGGTGACCTGATTCATGAGAGTGGGTCATGCCCATAGAGCCAGTACCGCTATTAAATGTCCAACCCGTTTTCAAGTAATCAGAAGTTCTATCGAATATACCGACATACGCAACTCCACCCGCTGCGGAATAAAATGTGTCTCTCGTAGCTGTCGTAGTGGCAATGATTTGCGAACGATTAGCAATAGGAGTTGCATCATACACTTCTTGGCTTGTAGTCACATTCAAATCGAATGGAGCATAATCTTCAGCAGCTTCTTTCCACGCCAGCCACATCCGGTACAATTCTTCGTTGCTAAATGATGCTGTATCACTATCAATGTCGTAAGGATCATATGGTATGTCGTTACTGTCATTGAAATTATCATTCCACGCAGTACCGCTTAAAACACCTCCCCAGTTGTTGATATACAAAACCTTGCTTGCCCCAGGGCGGCTTTGCAGGCTTTTAACATTTGCAAGCGTCAGTGGTATTGACGCACCTGCGACACTTACTTCACTTGGTATTTCTGCATTAGTGAACTCCTTAGCAATCGCTTTAGGCACCTTCACTTGCGATTCGTGAGGGTGGTCAGCACACTGAATGGTATGAATATCGATTTCTTTGAAAGATGCAGTGCCCGAGCCATCCACTGATGCGTAGTAGTACTTCATCGACTTGCTATCGAATAACTGCATACCACTTACTTGTCCATCAGACTCCACTATCGTCAATGAGCCTGAGCCATTTTCCAGCGCAGCAACTGACGCGTTACTTGCGTAACTTGATCGTCTATCGCTTTCTAAAACCGAATGGATAAGCGCTTCATCAGCCGATAACTCTCGCATCACTTTGGCTGCAAGCACTTCACCCGAAGGCATAGGAATAGCAAACGATTGAGAAAGGCTTGGTCGTTGAGTTGACGCAGAGAGTGTGACCGCAAACTCTCGTTCACTTTGAGTTTGCATGTGTGCGTTGTTCGGTGCCAATTCAAAAAGTAATTCCGAATTAGCACCTAAACTGTGAGCACTGAACGCTACTGAAAGCGACAGGGCAAGACTACGTAATACTTGTGTGGGCATTTCCAACATCCATTTAATAACATCCCGTTTAGTTTAGCCTCCTCCGCCGAACATGTATACAAGTTGAGCAACCATTAAGCTCTTATTAACACTAAAAGCTCATCAGTCTTTTGTTGCATTAACTGCGAGTCACCTCTGGTTTCCAGGTTTAATCTGAGTAAAGGCTCTGTATTCGACTTACGTAGATTAAATCGCCAATCATCGAACTCTAGGCTGATCCCATCCGTCGTGTCTTTTGAAATTGACAGTGGTTCATAGTGAGTAAGTACTCGCTCAATAACAACATCAGCATCTTCTACTGTGGAGTTTATTTCCCCAGGTGACGGATAAGCGGCGACGCGCTCAGCAACAAGCGATGACAATGATTGTTGCTTTAAGCTCACTAATTCAGCGACTAACAACCAAGGGATCATGCCACTGTCACAATACGCAAAATCCCTAAAGTAATGGTGCGCACTCATTTCGCCACCATACACTGCATCTTCTTCTCGCATACGCTCTTTAATGAAAGCATGGCCCGTTTTAGACTGAATCGGTAGTCCGCCGCACTGCGTAGCAATGTCTATTGTGTTCCACGTTAAGCGCGGATCATGGATAACCTTTGCGCCCGGTTGCTTTTGTAAGAAGGCTTCAGCTAGGAGCCCCACAATGTAATAACCCTCAATGAACTCACCTTTTTCGTCAAACAAGAAGCAGCGATCAAAATCCCCGTCCCAGGCAATACCAAAATCAGCTTGATGCTCGATAACAGCCTCAGAAGTTGCGCTGCGATTTTCTGGTAAAAGGGGGTTAGGTATACCGTTAGGAAACGTTGCATCAGGCTCGTGAAAAATCTTGATGAACTCCACGGGCACATTCATCTCTTTAAATCGACGCTCAATTTCGTCAACAACGTGCCCAGCTGCACCATTACCCGAATTCACGACTAATTTAAGTGGCTTAAGCGATTCAACATTAATGTATTCGAAATAATGTTGTACTAACTCAGAGGTCAGATCTTTAATTGTGATCTGGCCAATATTTTTTGATGCTTCTTCGTTAGACAGCCATGGCTGCTTTTCTGCTAATGCCTTAATTTCAAATAACCCAGAGTCTCCGCTCACAGGGCGAGCATCGCTTTGCACTAACTTCATCCCGTTATAATCTATGGGATTATGAGAAGCGGTTACTTCAATTGCACCGTCAATCGGTAAATGAAACGCTGCAAAATAAGTTTCTTCTGTACCGGTCAAACCTAAATCAATTACATCAACGCCTGCGTCACAAAGCCCTTTTGCAACCGCCAATTTCAAAGCTTCGCTTGTTTCACGAGCATCACCGCCCACCGCAACAGTGTTAGGTTTAAAATACTCTCCATATGCTCTACCGATTCTGTAGGCAATATCTTCGTTGAGCTGAGTGCCTAATTGGCCGCGAATATCGTATGCCTTAAAGCACGATAAGTTTTCCATGGTATCTCTCAATTGTTATGGTTATTTACCCTCAGAGATTATGCTACCATGAAGTTTGAAATCTAATAAATAGACTATGGATTGGCGATGCTAAATGTGAACTTCGAATACTATAAACACCTCTTCATTTACCTCCTCACATTGGGTGTTTTATCGCTTTTTTTGTATTACGGATCACTTGATGTTCCATTTTACCTCGACGACTACGAATCCATTGTTCAAAGCAGAATCCTTCAAGAGCTTGACAGCGTCGCCCTTTGGAATAGTCCTAGACCGCTCGGATTAGCTACTTTTTTTTGGCAATACCAATTAGGATTTGATTCACCGCAAGCTATACATTTTATAAATAACCTTATTCACGCAGCCAACGCATCGCTCGTCGCAATTCTTACATGGTTGCTGGCAAAGAAAGTAGTCAAAGAGCCTACTCACGCATCCATGGTTGCGCTTGTGTGCGGGCTATTATTTGCTATTCACCCGCTTAACTCTCAACCCGTGGTCTATGCAATTCAACGTTATACTCTTCTTTGTACGCTGTTCTATTTACTATCACTTATCTCTTTTGTTTGGGCACGTAATAAACTAAGCAGTAGGTTACCTTTACTAGCAATTGTTGGGTTTGTAGCAACAACCTTATTTGCTTTACTAGCCTATGCTAGCAAGCAGACTGCTGCGAGCATTATACTTGCCCTTTTCGTAATAGAAGTCGTCTTTTTCAGTGCTTCGCTCTCAAACAAAAAGCTAGGAGCACTCATTGCTTCACTGCTTGGTTTAGCATTACTTGCTCTAGCAATTTTGCCCTCAAATATAATAGACGCGCTGGACAGTGCGTCCCGTGAAACTACAGATATAAGTCGCCTGGAATATTTAACTGTTCAGTCAGTGGTTGTGTTAGGGTACATAGGTAAATTCTTATGGCCGATAGGTCAGCAATTAGAGTATTCTGTTAGTCTACAAAGTTACAGCTCATGGCAAGTTGCAGGGGCTGCATTCATTCATTTATCTCTCTTAATTACCGCTTTTTTGTGTCGGGTGCGTTTGCCACTAGTGTGTTTGGCTATTTTCTTTTACTACATTGGATTAAGTGTTGAATCGAGTGTTATTCCTATTCGAGATCTTGCATTTGAACATCGCACCTACCTTGCGAATGTTGGCTTATGTCTATTGGCCGCTTTTGGATACTCTCAGTTATTCATTTCAAGCGCTTATAAGCGTGTTATAGCACTTACTTCGTGCTCGCTTTTGGTGTTGCTAAGCTACCTTACCTACGAAAGAGTTTCATTGTGGCAAGATAGAGTCGCGTTTTACGAAAATGAGTACGAGCTAAATCCACGTCATACTCGTGTTCTTAGTAATCTGGGGTTAGCATACATCGAACAAGATCAAAGAGAAAAAGGTAAATCATTTCTAGAGAAAGCAGCCAAATTAAGCAGTAATAACCTACGCCCAGATGTAGGCTCTAATTATCTAGCAATGCTGGTAGAAGATGGTAACTTTGAGAATGCAAAAAGTTTAGGTGAAGAGTTGCTGAAAAAAGTAAAAAACCAGCTGATCCGCTCAAGAATAGATGCAAATATGGGGATTGCTTATCTAAATACAAACGAATTAACCCGTGCAGAAAAGCACTTGCATGCAAGCCTTAAGCAACAACCTCAGCAAGAGAACATCCTATATGCACTGCTTATCACACAAATTAAGCTGAATAAGATGCTTCTTGCATTAGAAACTAGTGAGGCATTATTAAAACTTAACCCTAACCACGAGCAAGCACTGTCTATTTACCCACGACTGAAGGCGCTAGCGGATCGGCAGAACATTTCCGGTTAGCTTCGCCTCGGTGAATACTAAATCTTTAATCTCCGACGATGGCGTAAAAGCTGTAGGAGCTTCTAATAGTAAGTCCCTTACTAGGCTGTGATCAAAGTCATGGCAAGCGTCATCGAGTCTGTCCATAAGTGTTTTATACTGAGACCACGGCAGGAACATTTCATTCGCTGTCATAATTCTCGGATGTGCGCTACCACTTACATTCTCACCGATAAGTAGCTCTTCATATAACTTCTCACCTGGACGTAAGCCGGTGTACTTTATCTCAATATCACCATCTGGGTTATCCTCGCCTTTCACTGTAAGGCCTGAAAGGTGAATCATTTTAGTCGCAAGAATCGGTAATTTTAACAGGCTCACCCATATCTAAAACAAACACGTCGCCGCCTTTGGCCATCGCACCTGCTTGAATTACCAATTCTGAAGCCTCTGGAATGGTCATAAAGTAACGTGTTATTTCTGGGTGAGTAACCGTAACTGGCCCGCCATGTTTGATCTGCTCACGAAACAACGGTACCACTGAACCTGAAGAACCAAGCACGTTACCAAAACGCACCATGCTAAAACGTGTTTTAACCCCATCGCGGGCTGCTAACGCTTGCAGTGTGAGTTCAGCAAGACGTTTACTTGCACCCATCACATTTGTTGGGCGTACTGCTTTATCTGTCGATACCAACACAAAAGTAGAAACATTCGCATCAATAGCAGCTTGTGCTGTAAAGAGGGTTCCAAAAACATTGTTTCGCACCCCTTCGATAATATTGTATTCCACAAGTGGAACGTGTTTGTACGCGGCGGCATGATATACCGTACTCACATTGAATGTTTTTAAAACTGAGAAGACACGGTTTTGCTTCTGGACGGAACCGAGCAGCGGAACGAGCTCGATATCCAATGCATGTTCAACCAAATACTTTCTCAGCTCTTGCTCGATACGATAAAGGCCATATTCAGACAGCTCAAACAAAATCAGTTTACTTGGCTTTTGACGAATTATTTTTCTGCATAGCTCTGAACCTATTGAGCCCCCAGCACCTGTAACCATAACAACTTTGTTAAAAATATCTTGAGCGAGAAGCTGTTGATTTGGTTTAATTGGATCTCGACCAAGTAAATCAGCAGCATCGATTTCCTCAATATGGTCAATTTGGTGCACACCATCCACTAACTCACTAATACTTGGAATAGTTAAAACTTTAAGGGATAGGCTCTGTAGTTGAGTCAGAATGTGCTTTCGCCTTTTCGCACAAACACTTGGCATCGCGAGTAGTACATGCGTAACTGCTTTCTCTGCGGACAAGGACTTTGTTCTCTTTGGCGAATAAACATCGATACCATGAAAGCTTTTTCCATGTAAACGCTCATCATCATCAACAAAGGCATATACATAATACTGGTTACCGCTTTCTAGGGCACGAGCTAGCTCTCGCCCTGCGGAACCTGCACCATACACAATTACAGGTTCTTTCTTGCGAGCTGAGTAACTCATCATCGATGCACGAATTAAAATTCTTGATGAGCCAACAAAAATAGTTAAAAAACTCGTAAACACGAGAGTGAATAAAATAGGAAAATCAAACGAGGATTGGAACACTGCAAGATAAACAATGCATGTTGAGGCGGCTAGCCCCAAGGTTATAAACTTAATGGCTTTGTAACTAACATAGCGTAATACGGCCCTGTAAAAGCCAAACTTAATGAAGCAAAGTAGTGATGCCCCAACGATAATTACCTGGGTAAAAATAGGGAGTGATAGTGACTTACCATGACTCACAACCGCAAATGATATCCACATAGCTGATAGAATAAAAAAACTATCGACCAAAAGCATGAGTGCAAGTTTAAAAGTGTATGGTAAGCGAACAAGTTTTGCTAAGCGTGACATATGTACTTTTCTCTCTTCCTGAGTAAGTATTTTAGCATGATTACACGTAATTCTTAGCGTTTTCTACATTTAAAAAGTTGTTAATTGTTACCAATATACTGCCAATAAAAAAGGGCCACTTTTTGTGACCCTTTAAATCAATGATTACATAGCATTAAAAGCGATTAATAAACGCCGTACTGCGGATTAAGTCAACAGCATAGCCTGCCACTGCTTCATCATACGCTGCACCACTCAAACCACTCACTGCTGTATTAAAGCTTGATTGTTGAGCACCTGTAATAGCCAATCTCAACAATGTAAGATGTAGTACTTCCGCCGTATCTCTATTGACATTGTTACCTACGTTTTCTGCCGACTCACTCAGAAGACTTACAAACTTTCCTCGACTCATTCCATTGTCCAGCTTATCCAACCAATACGCCTTTCCTGAAGCGCCTACTGCCCGGTTGAAAATATTCATAAATGCAACATCTATAAACTCACTGTTGGATAAGTCCGTTCCAAAGCGCGCTTCAAATTCCGCACTCTCAGCAAAAATATTCGCTATCCCTTCTAAGGTCAATTCGCCCTCCACCAAGCGTGCTAACCAATATTGGTAACCACTGCTTGCTACTCCGCGACCCAACACTGAATAAAATAAGCGAACCAGTGACTTACGCTCCTCAAAACCTTCACCCACTAACTCTCCTTGGATGAAACTGTTTAGCTGCGTATCCCCACTATCTGCATCAATCAACGCCGCTTTATCTTCTATAGCTTGGAATGAATAGAACTCATCGTTTAACTCGCGAGCAATCTGTTTCAACAACGCTTCTGTGCTGTCATTTACTCCATTATCCATTACACTGCTATCTAATCCGTCCGTGAACTCCGCGCGCAATGGCAAACCATCAGCATCATCATCTCTTGACGCCAGTTGAGTTTGTGGCGACATATTCTTAAAGAATGTATACGCAACCAAGTTATCACGCATAATACTCTCTAAAGCATACCCCTCGTCATCAAATGTTGTCGTTTGACGAGCCAAACCTGCTGAATCAATCACCTGGCCTGTCATTGCTAAGTGAATGTTCTTAACTATCTGAATCGTTGACTGAGCATCCATAAACTCCGGCGTATTAACAAAACTCAACATCATATGAGCCCTTGTATAGCCCGGCTGTGACAGCTTACCTACCCAATAGTCATAACCACTCTGACTCGGTGAACGTCCTAATACATTTTGGAATACTAGTTCAACGAACTCACCATCGCTTAGGCTACCGTATTTACTCTGGAACTCACTCGAATTCACGAACGATGTCACCATTTGCAGCTCAGTGACGCCTGAATTTAACTTTGAACGCCAACTATTTAAGCCTGTATAAGCCGCATCGCGTTCTAATACCGCCTTATAAGCGCGACCGATAAAACTCAAGTTGAGCAGTGCATCCGGAGACGCAACCTTGGCATAAACATCATATGCCGGTGTTTGCGTGGTAATGCCTAAATCACTTTGCAACGTTGCCAAATCTGTATCGCTGATTTGCAATGTGCCACGAATGTGCGCCAGCGCCATGCGCGTCAGCATGTCTGTGTAGGTTTGGTCGTTGAAATAACGATATGAGTCGTTGTCTTTTTGTGATGCGTTGGTTTGCAGCACTGACTCCAATGCCTTAACAAGCCCATCGCCGTCACTGTCTGCCCACAACTGTGCCAATGTAAGATTCGCGATGTTTAAGTACACCTCATAGTCGTCACGCAAACCATCTCGGTCATTGTCCGTATTACTGGTTGGGTTGGTCCCGATACCATACTCACCAGCTTCATCAACATCTGATACTCCGTCGCCATCCGTATCTCCAGTGTTAGGAACGTTTGGATCAAATGCATACAGAACCTCAACACCATCCCAAATACCATCGCCATCTGAATCTTTCACAGTTGGATCTGTATTATGTTCGTTTAGCTCAACACTATCAGACAAGCCGTCTCCATCAGTATCGCTATTGATAGGGGAAGTGCTATGTGTATTCACTTCATCGAAGTCATTAATGCCATCACCATCAGAGTCAACATTTAACGGATTACTCAAATGTGTATTAACTTCATCTCCATCGCTAAGTCCATCGCCATCTGTATCTAGGAGCAGTGGGTTCGTTCCTAAATCGTTTACTTCTTGCCCATCACTCAAGCCATCTGAGTCACTATCGAAAGTTGTAGGACTGGTCTTTGCATCATTGACTTCAACAAAGTCGTCTAAACCATCGCTATCTGTGTCATCAACGTTCGGATTGGTATTGTTTTTATATTCCTCTAGCAAAGATAACCCGTCGCTGTCTGCAACTTCGCCTAACAACGCTCTGTACTCTACTGGCATCCCACCATTATTGCGATCAAATGGCACAGTGACGCTATCTATGTAGACTTTTGGTGCACTTGAGCAATTAGTCGTACAAGAAGCTCCCACAAAACGCCAACTTAGTTGATATGCACCAGGGGCTGAGTTAGTAACCGAAACCTTGGTCCATCCCCAACTCTTAACTCCTGTAGAGAATAGTACTTTTTGGCTTGATTCATCGTAACGGGTAGCTACCAGCTCCAGACGCTCTCCAGCGGTAAATGCCGGATCCATCTTGTAAGCAAAAGATATGGTCCCGCTTGCGAGCGCTCTACCAAACTCACCTAAATAGTCTTCATTTGTAAGTGGGTTAAAGGTTAATGCAGGTGTTGCACTCGATAGTGCAACTGAACGAGAGCCTCCGTAGGCATGCTGATCAGTTGTGATTGAGCCGTAACCAAACACCCCCTCTTTTTCACCAATCAAAATATAGTTATCAAGTCTGTCGTTAACCCTTCTATATGCCTCGGTATCATTTTTAATCCACTCTGGAGTAGCATCAATATTCAGCCAGCTACTTTCAAAACTCTGGTCAACTAAATCGCCTTCAAAGGTTATGTGTAATCTATTCAATTGGACCTCGTTCAACGAGCCCTCGGGGTATACAGAGTTATTTAAATAATCTTCATGCAATGGCTCAGGTGTTGAACGACCTATAGAGCAATCTGGGTCAACGCCATACTCGCAAGAAACTGTACCTAGCTCTTTGTTGGTTGCATCTATATATGCGTACTCATATTTAGCACCTATACCGTCGTTATCGAGATCAGTATCTGCGTCAAAAGGATCGTTTTTATCAAGACCTAAGAGATCTTCTAAGTTATTACTCAGTCCATCGTTATCAAGAATCGTCATCATTTAAATCAGGTGTACCATCGCCATCAACGTCCCGAATATAGCGACCATCTTTAGGAAACGCATCAATGTTGTCCGGAGCACCATCACCATCAAAGTCGTACAACCTTACTCTGGTCGGAATATCCCGATATGGTTTTGATATGTGAGTATTAAAGCCTAGTTGGTTGTACGCATTTGCACCCCAAGTGAATAAGCGTCCCTCACGGGTAATGCCTACTGTATGGTTTGTGCCAGCACTAACTTGAGCCCATGATATACTTGGCTCAACCGCTTTAGGTACATTGAGATCTAACAGGTCACCATGACCTAGTTGACCAGAATCACCCCGCCCCCAGCTGTATAAATCCCCATCCTGAGATATTACAAAGTGAGAAGTTGCAGATGAAAATATCTTGGCACCAAAACTTAAAGAATTTGCTGCTAACTCGTTGTCTTGAGCGGGAAGTTGTACTGGTGTCGAAGCATCAGACTTTTCCCAAGTGCTCAATTCAGCGTTATAACTTAGGTCTTGGTTGGCGCCCCATACATACAAGTTGGTTTCATTATTTTCGATGCCAATCGCATAACCACTTCCTGAGCCAGCCTCAATGCTTCCCCATTGCTCGATACTATCTACTACTAATTCAGGAGCGGTAACAATAAGCTCATTATCAGCCACTGCATTACCCAAAGCACCTCTACTTTGAGTTCCCCACGCATATCGCTGACCTGAAGTCGTCGTAGCAAAGCTGAAACCATTGCCAGCAGCGACCTCTTGCCAATGTGTCAGATTAGACACAAGTTGAGGTTCCAGTGATTCAGTTGTAGAACCCACTCCTAGTTGTCCTTGGTCGTTTTGTCCCCAAGCCCATAGTTTACCATCTGAGTCTATTGCTAACGTGTGAGATTCACTGGTAGAAATACTTCGCCACCTTAACTCGCTGTCAGTAGGGTGTTCGATTTTAGTAAATTTAGTTTTGTCGGCTTTAGAGCCATCACCTAGCTGACCAAAAGTATTGTCACCCCATGCATATAAGTTGCCGTTAACATCAATCGCAAAGCTGTGGTTTGCGTTAGATACGACATCAATCCAATCTCGCTTTGGAGATAAGATAGTTGGATAATCGATAACTACGGTATTAGGGTTAGGGTCTACTAAGTATGATGAAAGTTGATTTTCCGAGTTATCACCCCACCCCCATAATTCTCCGATAACAGTGTCTTCACTTACACCCGACGGGCAGATATCTCCCGCAGTTTTACATTTCGTCCCAAAAGTTATAGCAAGAGAATGATTTTGTCCCGCTGCAGCCTTGTGCCAAGTATGCCCTGCTGTTGGATGTACAACTTGCTTCTGTAATTCGACACCCAAACTGTCTATACCCAATTCACCATTCAGATTGCGACCATAAGCTAATATCTCGCCACTGTTAGTTCGAATTATCAATGAGCTAATCGTTAGTTTAGCCTCTTGTGCTACCACAGGCGTTCTGTCTGGTCGTTTAACGAGTGTAGGCTCTGTTACTAAATCATATGGGAGGGGATCAACAAGGTTGTAGTCGTTAAAACCCCAAATATAGATATTGCCATTATCAGTTATAATCGCGTTGTTATTTTCACCGATGATTAAACGGTCTTTGATGTCAGCGACGAGGGTATTTAGACTGTATTGAACTTGCTCACCATCAACCAAAAGTGGTTGAGGAGTAGCTCCTCGAGGGCCATTTAGCATCTGCCCCCAAAACCACACTTTTCGTTCTGAATCAACAGCTAACACTCCCTCGAACCCTGCTCGCATAGTCAGCCAAGATTTATTTTCAGGGTGTAATACTTCCCCTGGAGTGGCTAAATCAGCCACAGTTCCACGGCCAAGCTGGTTTTGGTCATTGTTACCCCAAGTAAAAATTTTGCCATCGGAACTTAACCCAGCGAAAAAATTTGTACCTAGCCCAATTTCAGACCATTCTTTATCTTTAGTTTTTTCGATTAAATGTGGTGATGATATGATACTGCTTGGCAAATCACTGTCGATGGTCATAGCACCATTGTCACCCCAAGCATACCAGTCGCCACCTGTTGTTAGGCCTATCGCCAATAATGAATTAGCTGAAATATTACGCCATAGTTGTGGCCCCGTTGAAGTCCATGCCGGTTCTTCCTCAACCGCGTCAACATTCTTTCTGAAACCACTGGCAACTATTGTCAGCTCAGTAACATCATTAATGTGACCCACACCTAACGTTCCTCGTGAGTTAACTCCTGCCGCATAAGCTTCGCCTGAGGAGTTAATAAGGTAGCTACTATAAGAGCCTGACGACAAGCTTTGCCAATTTGTTTGGGAACTAATTTGCTTGGGGTAATCAAAATTTACACCACGTTCGCCTAGCAACTGTCTTAAGTTGTTATTGCCCCACCCCCAAACAGTGCCATCTTCTTTTAATGCTAGCACATGGTAAGAGCCAGTATTGATGTCTGACCAATACCCTGCAGTTCCCGAATGGGCCATCGAAGAAACACATAATGGGAGTATTAAACAAGAAAGGAGCTTCTTACGCATTCACTTTACCTCTAGGACTACGTGTGGAAATGTTGTGACAGACACAATTTAGCATGGTCACATAATAGACAGCTAGATATTAACAGATTCTGAATATCAAAAGAAAGGAAATTGAGGTTGTGTATTTAAAATAAAAAAAGCGCACCGAAGTGCGCTTTTTTATAACTAACTAGATCTTACTGCCATTGACGGCCGTCGTTGATGTTATTAGTTTTGTATAGAACTGGGCTGTCAGCACGGCCACGTGGGTCAGAGTTCTGAGCCGCAGCGTGTACGTAGTTCTGAGGCGCATTCACTAGGAATGTCGCTTCGATGTGCCAGTTCATAGACGTATCGAATGTACCAGGGTACTCAGCGTTGATAGCTGCGATTAGGTCTGTACCAGTGAATGTGTACTGACCCATTGCTGGGATAGTCATAGGTAGTTTAATACCGATGAACGTGTTATTACCCATAGGAGCAGTGTTACCAGCAGTTGTACCAGTACCTAGACCAGCAGGAGCTACGATGATGTCAGCTTCGATACCAGCAGGCGTGTTGAACTCGTTAGTCACTTTAATAGTTGAAGAGTAACCAGTTGTGCTACCGATGTGGTAAACATAAGGTACTTTGAACTGTGCACCGTCGATGTTCCAAACGTGAGTTACACCGTTAACAGCAACTGAATCAGCATCTGAGCGATCAGTAGTGATAAGTGGGTTAGTACCTGAACCAGTCGTTGCAGTTTCACCGTATACTACAGGAACCATAACTGGGCTAGTTAGTGCACCACCAGAAACCTGAACGTTAGAAAGAACCCAGTCAGCTGCGTCTTGAGCGTTAGGGAACAACGCGTCAACACCGTTAACTGTGATGTCGATTGGCGCTTCTAGACGAGTACCCATAGTGTCAAGAAGATTCGCAGTACCTAGTGTACCAGTACCTGTGTAAACAGTGCCAGTAGCAGGTTTAGTAGCAGAGATGCCACCAAATGTTACTGTATCTACACCGTCAAGAGGCTCACCGTCTTTACGTGAAAGAGCGAAGCTGAACGCGTTTGAATCAGTGATTTGAAGGCCTACGTCTGCAGAGCTTGCAAACTGAACGAATGCACGTGAAGTAAGACCTTGATCGTTACCGTCTGTACCACAAGTGTAGTTAGTGTTGTCAGCTAGATCTACAGTTTCATCGTTAGCAACACAATCTTCGAACGTAGTACGCTCAGTTTCTACTTGGATTGTGTTAGTAGCTTGGTCTACAACTTGAATTTCGAAGCCGTCAGTAACAGTAATAACTGTAGAAACACCAGTTGTAAGTGAGTCTAGAGGTAAGTTAGCTGTGTTTCGTACTGCTGAAACTTGCGCTTCTACTACGTCACCTTTCACAGCTGTTGACTTAAGAGCCATAGTTAGTGGGTTGTATGAACCGTCAGCTGCAGCTGATGCAAGGAAAAGCTGAGTACCAGCTGGTAGAGCATCACCAGTAACAAATGAACCAACACCTGCACGGTCAGTCCAACCTGCTGCAGTGCCAGCACCATCAGCGTGTAGGAAATCTAGGCCGCTTAGGAAGCTAGGAGCAGTATCGATCTGAATAAGAACTTCGCTGATTACACCGTCAGTTGTAGTTGAAGTGATAACAGAACCAACTTCAACATATTGACCTTGTGAAGCAAGACCGCTTGCTGTATATGCTTGAGCAACAAGAACAACGTTCTGTACGTCAGAAGCAGCTAAACCACCAGCACCTGTGAAAGTGTAAGTGAATGTAGCTTCGTTAGGAATTGTACGGTCTGCTGCATAGCCAACTGAAACGTCAGTACGTGCTGAACCAGCAAATGAACCGTTCACAAGTGGAAGCGTGTCAGCGTCGAAGTCAATATCTTGGCCAGCAAGAATTTGGTCAACCGTTAGGTCGTCGTTTACAACTGGGCTACAAGTAATAACAGCGCTGTTTTCCAAACCACAGAATACTGCGTTGTTTGTGCCGTCGTTAGTAGGGCCAGTTTGAGGACCAACCTGAGCTGCAGTAGTGTTCGCAGTGTCAGTTTGACCACCAAAAGTTACTAGCTGCGCAGCATTAGCGGCAAGCGGAGTAGCTAGAGCACCTGTGATTGCTAGCGCTACTAGACCTTTTTTATAGTTCATTAAGTTTCTCCTTTAGAACTTATTTCTATTGGTATACCAATTAAAGGTTGTATTAAAGCACAGGCGATTAAGATGTCAATGTGTATATTGCCAACTACTACCTGTTTTAATTTTATTCGGTTTTGCTAACGAAGATATCAGCCCTTTTTTTATAAAGGTTACTGCCAGCGTTGTCAATTAAAACCTATTGTAATTAGAGCAAATTACCAAGTTCACTGCAATGGAATTTACACCTAATTTTACAACTTTTTAAACTCGCCCCGCATTTTAGAGCAAGATATTTACATAAGGATAAACCTTAAAGCTTAACACCTGCTTAAAATTCAAGCTTTAAGTTCTCATAATCGTTTGAAAACGCATCAATCGCTGTATCAATATCAAGTTCATTAGCAATTATTCTCGGTGTTATCATTACAACAAGTTCTACTCTGCGGTTTTCCTCTGACTTACTGCCAAAAAACAGATTTCCTATTACAGGCAACTTAGATAATCCGGGAACAGCGGTGTTTGCGTTACTCTTATCTTGGCTGATTAAGCCCCCTAAAATAACTGTCTTGCCATCTAATGCAAGAAGCTCGGTATTTACCGATCGATTTAGAATGGTTGGCGAGTTAATTCCTTCAATTTTATCGCTACCTACAGCAGACAAAGACTGCGCCACTGTCATAGACACAACACCTCGAGCGTTGATAGTCGGTGTTACACTCAAATTGACACCTGTAGAGCGATACTGAACAGTTTGTAATACCTGATCAGTGTTGTCTAAATCATTTACCGATTGAGTAATGACAGGGACATCAGTACCCACATTCATTGTCGCCGTTCGCCCATCGCGCACCAGCATTCTCGGGCGTGAAACTATTTTGATGTCACTGTTTGATTCGAGGAAGCTAATGCTGGCATTAAAATCAACCCCTTGTATAGCGTAAGAAAGCCCATTACCAATACTCAAAGTAGACTGTTTGTTCTGAGCCTCTAATCCATTGCTACTCGACCAATCAATCCCTTGACTAAATGCATTATCCAGCGTTACTTCGATAACAGCGGCTTCAATCAGTACTTGCCCTGGCATCACATCTAGGCGTTCAATCAATTCTAGCGTCTCGTGATACTTAGATGGCGTTGCATAAAATATTAGGGCGTTTTGTATTTCATCGACAGCCATAGACAAATCCTGCTGACTGGCGGACGTGTTCACTGTTTTCGCGGTTCCATCATCGCGATTCGATGCAGTATTTTGGGATGATGCAGCTCCACCATTTCTGCTACTGAGTGAAAATAATTTACTCAGACTTGCTCCCATATCTTTTGCACTAACATTCTCCGGGAAATACGTATAATACTTACGGCCATCTGATGAACTTGGCACATCAAATCGCTCCGCCCAATACATCACCCTCTCATAAATATCTTGTGATGCAGAGTGGACCAGTGCTGAGCGCATACGTTTGAGCGGAGTAACTGAAACAACTCCCTCTTTAGCCCCGTCTGAAAGCTGAATTCCTTCAATAGTGAACACTTCATCAAGCTGCTCTCTAAATTCTTCCGGGGTAATATAGACTAGCTCTATGACACCTATGTGACGGCCTTTCGCTGAGGGTCGGTCAAATGCATTGATAATTTTCAAGACCTGCTCAACTTCCTGTTTAACACCTGTGATAAGCACGGCATTTCGTTCCGACAGATAGCTTAATTGAGCGTTTGTTAGAGCTCCTGCAACCCTGTTTAACGACCTCCAATCAGCGTAGTAAAGAGGAGTAACATGTAGGATTTGCCCCGGTACATCAGGTACATCCGTCAAATTGCGACCCACGCCTAAGTTAAAGCCTGCCTTGTCGTTTGGGTTTACCATACGGAAGAAATACACACCGCTTTTTTCCTGAAACACTACATTATTTTGCTCCAAGACGTTACGAGCAAGTAAATAAAGGCGCTGTTTAGGAATGGGTTGCTTAATACTTAGCGTTGCTTTTGCTTGGCTTGAACGCACTTTATCGCCCAACGCGTAATCAAGATTTAACTGCTCACCATAGACGAGGTGAATAAAATCCGACAATCTTAGATTATTGGCCTGAATGGTGACTTTTTCATTGTCAAACTTAGGGAGTTTTTCACTATTGGTGCTAGGAGGTGTTACCCCCACTCCATCAAGCGAGTCAATTGGCGTTAATGTAAGCTCCCCAATTTCATCTTCAACACCTCGAGGCTGTGTGTCGACAACTCTTTCATCCTTGTTGATCTGTAAGGATGATGGCTTAACCACATGCGATGAAGTTGTGCTGCAGCTTGCACTTAAAAGGGCCAAGCCTACAGCTGTAAAAAGACGAGTTAACTTCATGTAATTCAACCTTAATTCGTTTTAAACATTGTGAATGTATAAGATTTACCAGCCAGATCAAAAGTTGCCGAGCTTTGCGAAATCGAGGTCAGAGTAAAGTCCCCAATTTTTTCGCCCACCTTTAACTTTTGTGTTTTATTCTGTGATTTTTTTAATGCTGCAAACACATAGGCTTCTGGCTGAGTGTATATTGCTAACAAATTTAATGCTTTAGCGGGGTCTTCAGCTTTCGGTTTTTCAGCCACTTTTTCTTCAGTCTTTATTTCTTCCTGTGCGACTTTACCAAATAAACTGTCGTTAAAATCTGGCTTCTCTGGTACATCAAACGTTACAGCTTGATAATTTACACTCGACGCTACAACTGTTTTTCTATCAGGATCATCAGGAAGTACACGCACTATGAAATCAACACAAAATATCAACACACATACTACAGAGATAAGCTTCATCATCCGGGAGTAACCTCTGCTAATTGATGGATCCTCAAAATGAGATCTGCGTTCGCGGTTCTCCCTACTGAACTAAAGCGCATGGACTTTACCAACAGTTTTGGCTCTTGCGTATCCAACCAGTACAAAAATTCCTGTAGCGGCTTCGACGTTCCTCTCAAGCTAATGTTGTATTCAAACGTCGTGATTCCCTCTACCGTTTGTAACTCTTTGCTGTTGCGACTCGATAGTTTTAACTCTAGTTGTTGTGCTTGTTTCGCTATCTTGTCATTGAGGTGCACCTGCAAAGCTGTCTTAGAGCCTTGAAAGTACTGCTTATTAATTATATTAACTTGGTCGTCCAGATGAGCAATCGATTTTTCTAATTGTTCAACTGCACCTGATATACTTTCCTCATCTCTGAGTTGAAGTGTATAAAAGCTCGTTTCCTCTTGTAGTTCACTCTGCCATTGTAATACAGGAACAATTAAAAATTTGGCCAACAATAGAACAACGCAGAGCAACACCATCTTCGCTTGTTTTTGGCTCACACCATAACAATCAAACACTTCTAAAATAGGTGTGTTTAAACTTTTCATTGTTTTACCTTAAAACCTATACTGAAAGAGTCACGCGCTCCTGACTTTCTGATCGGCATAACATATCTTAAGTCAGACACACTCTCATTTTCTGACAGTGCTCTAAACAACTCACCCGCATCGTCAGAGATACCTGCAATTTGAATTTCACCATCAGCAATTGTCATCCCTGAGAGCTCATAATAAATACCTATATCTTTAAGTACACTAAACACCAAAAAGGTGTATCCATAGTTTTCAAACGGTTTATTCTTTTTAACAAACGTAGTCTCTAAATCGACCAGTTCCGTTTCTTTTTGTTGTACAGCCCGAGTAAGTTGTTTATTTTCTGAGAATGTCTCAAGAACTGATTGATGCTGCCAATAAATAAACGCGGAACTCAGACCCAGATAACCCAAAACAAGTAAGGTTAAAATGAGAGAATGACCAAGCGTGAATTTACTTTCAAACAGTCGCCCGAAGTGAATTTTTCTTAAAGATTGTAATAACTGCTTTTCTGAAAACTTCTCTACTATAAGAGCTTCAAAGTCATTCCGTGATACTCGCTCCCCTGATGCGAGCGCACTCAAAATTGAGTTCTGACCTCTGACAAACTGCATGCCATAATTGTCATCATCAACATAATTTCCGTAACCGTCGATGTGTGTATTTTCCTTCATCCCCAACTGGCGGATAAGTGCTGTTTCGGGAATAATCAATCCGCCCCGAGGCTGTAATTTTCGTGCCTGCTGAACAAGTTCTTTTGTTATATAACTAATAGTAACAAAATAGCCTTTTATTCCTTTTCTTACTGTTGTCCAATACTCACCATCTACTACAGGGTTATTTTGATTAACAAATAGCTCAATAGCACTCGTTAAGTCTTTGCGTTTACTGATGTTGAAATATTTACGCTGTTCGATCACATAGTCAGCTGGAATAATAAGAACCACAGGGTAAACGCTAGATTCGCCCCGCTGTTCAAGCGAAAAATACTTGGTATGCTTCCTAACGAAACCAGTTATCGCAGAAGAGTTGAAATTCATATCTAAAACTACTCGGACCAATGCCAGTATTGGATCAACGGCCTTGGTTTATACCGCAATCGATAACTAAACACAACCTCACGCTTAGCATATACTCCATGACGTTCAACTTGGACATTGATAATCAAGTTATTCGAGATTTGAAAATCCGACATCATCGGCCCTGATTGATTGCCTTTTAGGAAGTCACTGGCCTTTTCCTCTTGTCCTTGTTGTAAAAATGCCACAAGCGTCTCCTTTTTGTCACTCGCTAAGCTGGTTGCCAAAATAACGTCTTTCGATGCAAATCTGGGGTTAAAGTCTCCGCTTGTGTATAATCGCAAGTTCTCTCTAAGCAGTTCTTGTATTGATGGCTCTTTTGGAAAGCCGCATGTAATTTCGAGCTCTGATAATGATTGTATTTTTGTGTTTCTCGGTAATGGTAACTCCTGCTCTTCATACCAGAGGCTCTCACCACCATTTAGTCGCTTGAAATCATCACTATCTTGCCAATCTAACAAGCAATCGATAAATGAGTCACTTTCCATGATACTTTGCCCAGCGTTTATTAGCAGGCTTTTTACCATGGGTTCATTCAACCCCATCAAAGATAAAGTCCCTGCTGTGTCTCGAACTCTTACTTCCACATCATCCTGTAATTTAAATGCCTTACCGTAATAGTTCCCACCTTGAGCCCTATTTATCATTCCGGAAAAGTGCATAAACATAGTTCTATCGATGGCAGAATCAGCATCGATTTCTGCCAATACTCGGCTGCGCGCATTTTCGACTAACTCAATATTATCCTTTGTTTTGTCGATAAAATAGCTGAGCACCCAGCTCAGGATCGCTGCAATTACAAGTACGGAGATTAGGGCTACCCCGCGCTCTTTACGGAATTGGTTAAACATTGATTCCCGCGCCTTGTATCTCATAGAACTTCATTATATTTTCAACTCGCGTATGAAAATTCCAAATGGTCTTAACATTGCCATCATTCAATATAATTTTTATAGATTTGGGCAATAAATGTGCTGTTTCTGAATTTTCAGTTTGAGTGGGTCTCAAAATACTAAATACCGCTTCTCCCTTATCTTCTAAATCAGTCGACATTGATACATTGACTCTTTCTATACCACTGGACACTTCTAAACATTGTTCAGAGTTGGTGACAAATTCCTGTTGAATGTATGGTAGAACAGCACTGAGGGGGCATTCCCACACATTAAGTTGCTCCCCATTGGCAACGGTTACTTTCTCTATCGACACGAACACTTCCTGAAACGACTTAAATACCATGGGTGAGGAAGATACGTATTGAATCTTGGATGCGGAATGGTAGAAGTATGGCCTATAAAGCCCCTCTTGATTCTTTACGTAATAATCCAGCATACCTGCAACTGAATTACGTAAAGATACGCGAGTTAATATCTCTTTTTGTTTTTCTCCTAGTAGAGAATTTGAATTAGCAGCAGCTTTTAAAAACACCGAGAGAGACTGATAGCTTAGCGCTAAAACAAGCGTAAGTATGGTCATCGTTATCAGTACTTCTACCAATGTCATGCCTTTTTGTTTGCTCATTCCTACCCCATAAAGCCCGAACTTGGGGCATCCACTATCAGTACGTCCATATTAAACTCTGGCGCTATTTTATTGCCATTTTGGCATGAGATAATCAGTTGTACGAGGGTGAATTTTGTGCCGCCTGAAGATAGCTGCCCAGTAACAAAGTCAAAGGTTGTTTGTGTTTCTGTCGTTTTTTCTTTGGTACTCCAGTCACATGAAGTTTCATTAATCTTTACCGAGCCTGACTCTTCCCTGAACGCCTTTACTTGCTCCCTGATACTGTCACTTGCTTCAAGTAAATCACTGTACAATTCAGACGACTCAGCAAAGCGCCGGTCATTCAGAAGGTAATTGCTGTATACCACGGTGGAAATAGCAATTACCGAAGAAATAATCGTAATGGCGACCAGTAGTTCGATTAGCGTGAAGCCGTTGCTTTTGCTTTTTGACATAGATGCGTATTTAGACTCAAAGTTTGTTGTGGCTGTGTAACCTCAACACGGCAGCTGGATAACAATCCGCCTTCGAAAATCGTGAGTGTTTGTTCTTCAAAACGAAGATGCTTGAATGACTTACTTAAATAAACCTTACCTTGCTCTTTAATTTGTAACTTACCTTTATTGAGAACCAAGTGATATGCACGATTACTCCATCTTGCTTTACGTTGCAGCACCTCTAAGTTCGATTTAAACGACACTAACTCTTGCTTGGCTTGACGCTTTTCAATGGTATTAATTGTAACTGGCGCAACAAGAGCAAAACTCGCAGACATAATAATCAGAACAACTAGAATTTCAGGCAGAGTCATGCCCGCATGCTTTTTAGATGCCGACATCTTGCGCACTCATAATACTAAGCATCATGATAATCACTACGGCGCCTACAATAACCCCCATGAAAAGGATTAATAGTGGTTCCAGCATCTTTAACGTGCTTGCCAGTTTTGTATCAAACTCGTAGCTCTTTCTTTCTTGCATCTCAGAAAATGCTGTTACCAAATTACCTGTTTCTTCACCGACCTCGATAAAGCCCAACTCCATTACTGTAAAGAGACCCGTTTCTTCCATCGCGTCTGTCAGCGAAGTTCCACTTTGAATCTTATTTTTCACTTCGGTAAATTTAAGTCGGGAACTCTCATCTGTTAGCGTGTTTGCGGAGAGCATAAGTGCGTCAGTAATCGACAACCCAGAATTCAAAGTAGTCCTCATTGCTGAGGAAAATCTGAGCTGTTGAGACAACACAACCATAGAGCTAATAAGAGGCAGCGCCTTACAATATTCCCACAACGCTTTTCGGGCATTACGAATGGATTGAGAGTTTGACAGAGCAAATAGAAAGATCCCTGCGAAGCCGACCACTAGACTAATGGTTCCCGCTGGACTTCTAACAAATTCAGACAACCCCATAAGAGCAATGGTGTACCCAGGTAGATCTTTTGCTTGCTCCAACATCACGGAAAGCTGAGGTACAACACTATACAAAATAAACAAGACTGATAGCACACATACAAATACGATAATCATCGGATAAATACCCGCTTGTTTGATTTGTCTGTTTACTTTTTCTTGAAACTTTAACTGTAAGCTCAAATCTGTAAGCACTTGTGCCAAGCGCCCTGTGCTCTCACCGATGGTGACTAGATTAATAACAAGTTCATCAAAATGGTCTTTATGTTTGCTTAGGGCATTAGCAAAAGACTGCCCCCCACGAACTTGATTCTGTAGATCATCAACTAACTCTCTCTGAGCTTCGCTTTCAGAAGATTTTGCAACAAGGCTTAACGCACGATCCAAGGTAATCCCGCTTGACAGCAAACTCGCTAAGTTTGTCATGATAAGCTCAATAGCCTGAGAGTCGATTTTTTTGCCAAATAAACTGTCTTGCCACGAATCGCCCTGAGCTTTAATGGTCAAGGCTGTTGCCCTCATTTCCTTGAGTTCATCATAAACGCCATTTTCATTTTCAGCGGAGAATATTTTTTTACCTTTTATTCCTTGGTTATCGACGTATGTGACAAGATACTTTTTCATTATCCAGCAACCCTAACCACTTCATCAATTGTTGTTTGCCCTTTGAGAACCTTAACTATTCCATCTTGATAAAGTGTCCTCATTCCGTTGGAACGCATGTACTCAGAAGCTTTAACAGTAAAAGAAGAGTCTTTTGGCATTGTCTTCACATCAACATTATTTGGAAGGTATTCGATAAGCGCTAGACGGCCTTTGTAACCGCTATTCCCACATTTTGGACAACCTACTGCTTTT
Organism: Pseudoalteromonas sp. GB56; assembly: GCF_054923835.1. Lineage (NCBI taxonomy): Bacteria > Pseudomonadati > Pseudomonadota > Gammaproteobacteria > Alteromonadales > Pseudoalteromonadaceae > Pseudoalteromonas > Pseudoalteromonas sp. GB56. The sequence goes on from NZ_JBPCHK010000002.1 coordinate 107,173, forward strand.
CTAATTTTTGCACTTTCCAGCAAACTATCGTCAAGTATATGGCCACTATTTCTCAGTTTACTTAGTGTTTCTTCAGCCAACTCATCCGGTTGTGAACATTCACATAGCTTTCTAGCAAGTCGTTGAGCAATCATGGATATAACAGAAGCATTAAGTAAAAACTCATCTACACCTAAATCAATCAAGCGAACGTATGCACTAGGGGCATCATTTGTGTGTACGGTACTAAACACTAAATGCCCTGTCAGTGACGATTGCATAGCAATTCTCGCAGTTTCTGCATCACGAATCTCACCCACCATGATGACATCAGGGTCTTGACGAACAATTGATCTCAGACCGGCAGCAAAGTCGAAGCCAATCTCACTATTCACTTGGATTTGGTTCACTCCTTCAAGCTCATACTCTACCGGGTCTTCAAGCGTAATGATCTTTTCATTACTGGAGTTTAATTGTTGCAAGAATGAATACAGCGTAGTCGTTTTACCCGAACCTGTTGGTCCAGTCATTAATATAACGCCTGCAGTCTTGGTTAAATCAGCTTGAAGCTTCGCTATCGTATCTGGTTCAAACCCTAAGTCAGCCATATCAAGTCTTAGCGAGCCTTTCTCTAAGAAACGCATTACGACACTCTCGCCGTTGTTTAGTGGCAAAATTGAGGTTCGAATATCAATCTTTCTCTGTGGCAGCGCAATTTTTCCATCCTGAGGGCGGCGTTTTTCAGCAATGTCCAAATGAGCAAGGATTCTTTATTCGAGAAACGACCGGGAGAACTAGATTTGGAGGAATATCATCTAAGTTTTGCAACACACCATCAACACGAATTCGTACTCTACCACCACGCTCAATAGGTTCAATGTGCATGTCAGACGCTTTAGCATCAAGCGCCCTATTAACAAGGGAGTTTACTAGGTTGATGATTGGCGCCTCAGATGCCATAGCCCGCAATCTCTCGACTTCCACTATTGCCGATGTTTGAATTTCTTTTGTTTGCTCGAATACCGTCGCCACCTTTTGCAATAAAGCTTCAGATGTCAGCACCAGTCGGTAAGAAACTTGATTAAAGTCCAAGAAATTCGCGGCTTCGATACTCAGCGGGTGATTTGTAACAATCGTCAAAATGTCGTCCTCAAAGGACAACGGATACCACGAATATTGCTCGAGCCAATGCCAGTCTACACCTTGCTCGTAGGCCTTTTTGATCTGAGTTTCATCAATAAAATCTGAAAAATTATCAAACGTAATAATATCCAGCGATAGACGTTTTCCTAGAAATTCTAAAAACCTTTCTTCAGATACGCCTGACAATGAGAGAATTACACTCTCATAACTTGCATTGTGCCCTTGCTGATACGCATCAAGTTCTGAGCGTTCGATAGGTGATTCAGAAGGGCGTAATTCATTAATTAGCTCAAGCAACAGGTTCATTGATAAACGATATCCGTATCTAAATCTTCGCCACCCTGTTTACCATCTTTACCTAAGCTCTGAAGCTTGTAAGTTGAGCCTGAACGCTCGTAGTAGTAAGGATTGTCCCATGGATCGTTTGGAATTGCCTTAGGAAGATATGGGCCATCCCAATGGCGGCCTGTTTTGTTCATTAAGTCATCCAGCTTTTCAGGAAAATCTCCCGTATCCAAACGATAAGTATCAATCGCAGTACCAAGAAGCTGCATTTGCGCTTCAGCAGTTTTGACTTTAGATGAGTCCACCTTGCCAAACATTGCCGGCCCCACTAACGATGCGATTAAACCAATGATCACCATTACAATTAATAACTCTACGAGGGAGAAACCTCTGTTTGAACTCATTTTAAACCCTTTTGTGATTGTTTTTGCTTAAATGCACAGCAATTAAACATGATACTTATTATTGAATCAAGCGAGCAGGGCTGCCTATATAGACACCTGTTGCTAAGTTCTTAGTTGCCGTGGCATTTGCCCCTAAAACAACGCCATCCCCCAAACTAACCAATGGCAAAACAACACTGGATGCCCCAACTAAGCAATTGCAGCCAACATTTGCTCCACCTAACAAAACTGAATTTGGCGCGATATGAGAAAAGCTACCTACGCAAACATCATGTTCAACTACAGAAGCTGAATTCACTATGACGCCATCTTCAATATGCGCGTCAGCATTAACAGTCGCATTTGGCGCTATTAAGACACCTTTACCCAAGACACATGAATTACTCACCGATGCGCTTGGCGCTGCCAGTGTTACAATATTTAGTTGCTCAATGAATATACGCTCAGCTAGGCGCTGTCTAATTGTATTACTCCCTACCGCAATAAATACATTTTCATTATTATTGAGTTCGAAAAAGCGTTGGGAGTTACCAACAACAGTGATGCCGCAGACTTCTTTGCCAATCAAATCTATCGCATCGTCATACAAATACAATTCGTTGTAGCCAAGTTGCATCGCCACATCGATAACAACTTTTGCATGCCCGCCTGCTCCAAGTATATGTAGCTTTGTGTTCAATCAATTATTTCCTTTAAACGGTTCAGCTGTCGCTTTACCATCTTGGCTTATCCCTTTACGGGACAGCACAGTACCGATAGTTTTAAAAATAACTTTAATATCTAACCACAAGCTCATATTTTCTACGTACCAAACATCTAGCTCGAATTTATCTTTCCATGAAATAGCGTTTCGACCATTCACTTGAGCCCAGCCAGTGATTCCCGGACGCACTTCATGTCTTCGACTCTGACGTTCATTATACAAAGGGAGATATTCCATCAACAAAGGTCGCGGTCCAATAAAGCTCATATCCCCTTTTAAGATGTTGTATAGCTCAGGAAGTTCATCTAATGATGTAGCTCGTAACTTTTTGCCAAATGATGTCAGGCGTTTATCATCATTCAATAACTCACCATTTTGGTCTTTTTCATCGGTCATAGACCTAAATTTATACATCATAAATGGCTTTCCATTTAAGCCCGGTCTCATCTGTTTGAATATAACCGGCCGCCCCAATCTAATAGCTATCACAAAATATAAAATAATAAACACTGGCAAAAGGACAGCTATGAGAATCAGTGCAAAAATAATATCAAGTAGTCGTTTCATAAATCCGGAAGATATGGTGTGCGAGATTTTTATCGTGAGGAGGAATATAACACACATCAATTATGTGCCATATTCCAAACTTGATTTAGACCTGAGCTAACTTCAAAACTTCTTGCAACGTAGATGCAGTCTTGGCAATTTCTTCTTGGGTTAATGTTGGGTGCACTAAAAACATAATACTAACTTCACCTAATTGAGCCGCCACTGGCAGGGTGTCCACTTCAAAACCAGCGTTAGTAAATGCCTTCTCTTTATATATTTCGCTGCATGAACCTTGATAACAAGGAACACCACGAGCAACGATTGCCTCAATTATCTTATCTCTACTCCAGCCAGACTTCAGAAGACTTTCATCAACATAAAAGTAAAGTTTATAGTATGCATGAGAGATTCCTTCTTCAGGTGTAAAGTCTTTCAGCAACTCAAAACTACTCGCTGCCTCTTTGATAGCTTGGGCATTTTCTTTACGAGTTTTGATCCACGAAGGCATACGTCGCAATTGAATACGACCGATTACAGCCTGCATTTCTGTCAACCTGAAGTTTGTTCCGAACGACTCATGCAACCATCTGAAGCCTGGTGGGTGCGACTCGTTGTAGACAGTATCATAGCTTTTGCCATGATCCTTGTATGACCACATCTTATCCCAAAGTGACTTATTGTTAGTTGTAACCATGCCACCTTCACCACCCGTAGACATTATTTTATCTTGGCAGAAAGACCAGCAGCCTACGTCTCCAATGCTACCTACTGATTTACCCTTATAAATAGCACCATGAGCTTGTGCACAATCCTCTATCACATAAATATTATGTTGCTTTGCGGTGGCCATTATTTCATCCATGTCACATGGCCAACCAGCCAAATGAACACAAATTATTGCCTTCGTTTTGCTTGTGATCATTGATGCAACAGACTGAGGACATAGGTTACCACTGTGCTCTTGCACATCAGCAAAAACAGGTATACCTTTTTGCATAATTACACTGCTGGCAGTCGCCAGAAACGTTCTTGGGGGTACAATAACTTCATCACCATCTTCTAACCCGATGGCTTGAAGAGCTAATTCCAGCGCAGTTGTGCCATTACTCACTGCAATGGCATATTTAGTTTGCGCAAACTGTGCAAACTCGTGCTCAAACTTACGACACTCTTCTCCCGTCCAGTAATTAACACGATTACTTAACAAAACGTTAGAAACAGCATCCGCTTCTTCTTGTGTGAATGATGGCCATGGTGAGAAACCAGTGTTAAGCATTAATTAGAGCTCCTTCGCAAAAATATAGCGGTATTAAATTAGGGAAATTTTACTGAATATAGGGATCACAATCAGCCAATTCTGAGTGATAGCAAGCCGCAGTCAAGCTAAATACCTCGGCAAATCCATTATCGAAATATGCAGGCCACTCGAACAAGGGGTGGCGCTCTCTGCTTGTGTTGGGGCCAACATAGTATTCTAGCGCGCTATTACTAAGAGGAAATTGAGATGCCATCTTTAACATACCTTGTTGGTATTCTTTGGAGTCCAAAAAAGTATAATATCCGACAAAAAGAGTCCCTGATAGCTGGTACGCTTGATAACCATTCCCGCTGCCTTGCGTCACATAGTTGTATCGATATATCCCATTCTCTCCGGTTGAGAAATTCCGTTGTAGAAGTGTGAAATTCCCATATTCATCAGTTACGTTTTCCAACACTAGATTTTCGTATGTTTGCCTATGGGCATTTTTTATTTGCTGAAAATATTGGTCGTTTGCTGCATCTGCAAATGAATCGAGCCACAAAGGCAGCCTATGTAAATGACTACTATCTATTCCAATATTATCGATTTGTTTAACTTCTAGGTTATCACCCATCTCTTGATGACCAGCATAAGCATAATCACGATGATCAGACCATACTCCTCGCTGAAAAAACCAATTTCCTTGGGTGTCATATTCACCATAACTCTCTAACAGTGACTTGGTCAGAGTGAACACTTCATCATGGTTTAAGTTTAAGGATTCACCCGTCAGCTTCTCTAAATAAACGAGATCATTAATTGCTGCCAAAGTAAACCAATCTACATCCACAACGGCTCTATAAAACTTATAGCGAGTTTCTGGTTTACTGAGCAACCACTCAAGCTTTTCCTTGACTCCAGTGAACTCGAGTGACGTATCCCAGTGAAATGCTTGTCGTGAGGACCACAATTCAACCACTTCATTTCTAGCCCAATACAGTATTTCTGGGTTCAACTCACCTTGTTGTGCTACCAACTTTAGGTATTGCGTTATAAAGTAAAGATATTGCGTGCCAGTTACAGTTCCTCTAATACTTTCAATATCAATATTAAAGTAAGAATCTTCTACCAAGCGAGCAAAGGCAGGCCTTGGATCTTCTTCGAACCTTTCTGGATATTTGTAGGCATAGTGCATTGGCACCATTAAACTCGCTGAAGCATCATAAGCATAATCAAACATCCACAATGGCTCATTCGCGGCGTATTCAATGGAGTCACTCCAAAGCGCTTGAAAGTGATTACTGTGATACACAATTTCAACAGGTTCTTTTATCTGCGTATCTTCTGACTGCTCAGAACAACCAACCAACAACGCTAGCAGTATGGGGAGAGTGAGTGCGTTACTTTTCATCATTGATGTTCCAAATAATCAGACTGTATAGAAAAACGTAAAATAGTGCCATGACGCAACTATACACAAGCAGAAACTCTACCGCTAGCCAGTTTAAAGTTACTGCGAATGCTATCAACAATAACAGTGAGACAAACCTCAGCATATCCCAAACAAGCGCAACATGCTGCTTATTCAGCACATTTAGAGCGTTTGTGATAGCGAAGAAAGTTAATTGCGCAACGAACATGGGAATTAATACGCGTAGGAAACTCCCCGCATCCCCCAACCATCGCCAAATAGAAATTGGCTCACACTGGGAGCACCGATATACACTAATGAAAAAATAACCAAGGAAACAAGAAAGGATTTGAGGATCACTTTATTGACGAGTTCTTTTCTGTTGTTGCTGCAATCAAGCTTGCTGAATTGACTTGAAAAAGCTTGCGACATTGATTGCCCTACTAACGCAAGCGGTGCGGCGGCCACACGATTAACCAAAAAATATACTCCAGCTGCAGCAGCTCCATACTGGTAGGCCAAAAATAAGCTGGGGAGCTGCAATGACGCTGAGTTCATTAATCCTGCAGGAACGGAGTACTTTATAAATGACTTGCTAAGGGTTAGCTGTTTCTTAAAGCTAAACCCAACTTTATATTGAGTAATATCTCGCCAATTTCCTTTCATGGAGAATATAGACGCCGCACATCTACCCAGTGCCTCTGAAATTAGCAAGCCCTTGCCAGCAGAAGCTAACACAAACTGTGATATTACCGTGATAACGCTTTTTGAAACTTTGCCGCTATTTGCCGAAGAATATAACCCTTTGTAAACAAGAAAGTTTGTAATCGTATTAAATATCGCAAGCAAGAAGGCAAAAGGAGGAATAAAGAATAAAACCGCGGTTGGCACATTCAGCCAAGCACTCAATGTATTAGAGAAGATAAAGATTAGTGCAGCAAAAGCAAATGCGTTGAATATTGACGTAATTACGGCAGAAAATAATGCGTGATGCAGCTGGGACTCTTTTCGTGAGTTAAAGATTGATAGTTCAAGCTTCAATGAGACAACGATAGATAGTACTGCACTTGCACTAACTACCACCGCTAAAACACCAAATTCCTCTTTGGAATACAAACGGGCGATAAAGGGAGTCGCTGCGAATGTAATCAATTGCGCTAATGCATTGCCTTTGACTAGTTTTAATACCCCCTTAACATAGCTATTAAAATAGGCTGAGCGCCCCGCGCCAAAAGGTAGATTTGATTTCAATCGTAAGCCCTATATCCCAGATAAAATGAATGTAGTGGATATATTAAACCTCAAACCTGAGAGGCTTCCTTATCCACTACATTATTCAACACAGATTCACTACACCCAATCGCGATAGCCTGCAATAATATTATTAACCTGCTCTTCCCAGCTATATTTATGAATGTTATTTTTACCGTTATTACCTAATTTTCCTCTTAATTCATTATCTTGAATTAAGCTCAACAACGCTTTATTGATACTTTCCCTGCTTTCAGGTTCAACCAACAATCCACACTCTTCTTCTTCCACAATCTGCCTATTAATGGGGAAATCAGAGACGAGAAAAGGAATGCCTAGCGCCATATATTCAAAGATTTTTGTGGGGTAAGAGGATATATAGTTTGGAGTTCTATCAAGGACTGCACACCCTACATGGCAATCCTTAATAACATTACTAGCATCCTCAAATTTCATATACCCTGGAGCATAGAAATAATCTAGCTGCGCCCCCAAAGCTTCTAACTTTCCTTGAATATCAGGTGAGTTAAAAGGCCCAATGCAAATATAACCAAGCTGTAATTCACTATTCGCCTTTTTTATCTCAACTAGCTCCTCTAAGACAGTGAGGCAGCCCCTTGCATAGGTGATACTGCCCACATAACCGATATCAATTCGAGACGAACCCTTATCCGTTTTGGTCAGCTTGGTTAATGTATCAACGTCAGGTAAGTTCAATGCAAACTTAAACTTATCTACATATGGATAGTTGTTTTTATAATCCGTTTCAGCGAATACAACTGGTCCTTTACCAATCAAAATACGTTCGTATAATTTGGCAAGTAGCCTACTAGCTCCCCTGAAAGCCTTTGGGATACTGGGCTTGAGAAGCAATTGTTCGTGAAAAGCCTCATGGGCATCATAAACCAAACACTTACGTTTTAATAAAAACAAAGGCTTCAAAATTAATAACTCAGGGTCATGAATGTGATAGATATCTGCCTCAGTAGTAACGGCAGTTCTATATGCTTTCATCACCATTCTTAAACGCCCCAATAAACCTTTGTGCTTTTTGCCCAAAGGTAAAACTTTAACAGCGCCCTTAAACTCTTCGTTTTCACCTGGCGCTACAAGTGTAACGTCTAACCCCTTCTTAGCTAACCACTGGCACTCTTTATAGTAAATTCGGTTATCAAAAGCATTATGAACAGTTGTGATATGAGTAATTTTCATAACTTGTGTCTATAACCGCTTATCAACCATGTGCTTTGGCAAACCACCTTTAACATCAAAAACCACGCTCTCATCCTTAAGCAAAGACTTTACAAACTCACCTTGATTAGCATAAAAAGCCTCATGGCCTACCGCAACAAGAATAGCGTCATAGTGATTCCCTGTTAAATCAGTACACATATCAATGCCATACTCTTTTTTAACTTCATCAACACTAGCGACAGGATCGTAAATATCAGCGGTTACGCCGTATTCACTATTCAACTGCTTGTATATATCAATGACTTTAGTGTTTCGTGTATCAGGGCATTGCTCTTTAAATGTAAACCCAAGAATAAGAACATTCGCTTTATGAATATCAATACGTTGCTTAATCATAAGCTTCATGAGTTCTTGTGCAATGTATGCGCCCATACCATCGTTGATACGTCTACCTGATAAAATGACATCAGGGATGTAACCATGCGCCTGAGCTTTATAAGTCAAATAATACGGGTCAACACCGATACAATGCCCACCAACTAAACCTGGTTGAAATGGTAAGAAATTCCATTTAGTTCCAGCCGCTTCTAAGACATCTTTGGTATCAATATTGAGTCGTTCAAAAATGATAGCTAATTCGTTGATGAGAGCGATGTTTAGATCTCGTTGTGTATTTTCAATTACCTTTGCAGCCTCAGCCACCTTTATGGATGGTGCTAAATGAGTGCCTGCAACGATTATTTCTTTATACAGTTCATCCACTTCAGCGGCTATGCTCTCAGTACTTCCAGAGGTGATTTTCATGATATTAGGAAGTCTATTTGTTTTATCACCAGGATTTATCCGCTCAGGTGAATAACCAACAAAAAAGTCCTTATTGAAAATCAACCCTGAAGACTTCTCAATTTCAGGTACACAAACTTCCTCTGTTGCTCCGGGATATACTGTAGACTCGAATATAACAATATCCCCCTTGCCGATAACACTCCCCAGTTGACGGCTGGCGCTTATCAATGGCGACAAGTCAGGGGTCTTATCATGGGCAACTGGCGTAGGAACCGTCACAATATAAATTTGGCACTGTGACAATAACGAAATATCAGAAGTGAATCGCAATTTATCTGCACGTTGTAACTCGTCTGAGCTAACTTCTTTAGTCTGGTCTTCATGTGCTTCTAACTGAGCAATGCGTTCCTTATTTATATCGAAGCCAATAACATCCCTATATTTACCGAACTCAACAGCCAAAGGCAATCCAACATACCCCAGTCCGATGATAGCTATTTTTTTCATATCTTTGCTCCGATATTCTCTATAACGATCCGATGGCTGCGACAGCCACACCTAATTGATAGATTATTTGTGTTACTTGTGACCACAAGGTCAAGTTATCCGTGTATGTACTGTCTAGTGGCACAACAATCGTATCTCCCGCATCGATAACACCATCGTCATTCGACACCGCAAACCAGCTGCCCTTATTCGGCACCACCACTTGACCATTTGCCTTTATTACATACACCTTCTCTGCCGCCGCTTTGTCTTTTAAACCGCCGCTTAAATTAATGTAATCTTCTATATCCAGCCCTTGTTTATGTAAATGCGATGTCGCAACATAGACTTCACCTATTACATTAACTGATTGCCTTTCCGTTGGAATATACAACGTGTCCTTATCTTCAAGGACTAGGTTTATTTCATTACCCATCACGCTGTCTATATCGATAATCAATCGACCAACCGCTTCCGTCTCCGATAATTGGTCTATTAATTTATTTAAACCACCCGCTCCCGACGTTAAAAGGCTATCGCTCGCATTTAAATTGTTTGTAATGACTTCCCGACGTAAAGAATCCGAAAGGTCTTTTAAGTATTTTTGTTCTTGCTCTTTCAAAGATTCACGTGTAAAAATCGCCGCATCTACCGCTGCGTATTCTGTAAATCCACCTGCACGCTCTATGACACTTTTTAACGTCTCACCGCGTCTAATGGTGTACTTCCCTGGTAAAAGAACCTCACCCACCAACTCTATAACTTGGCTCTCTTGCCAGTTAGGAGCTTTAAAAATGTTTATGTAGTCGCGCCCTTCCAGTGTATAGTCACTTCGACCTTGCTCACTGAGTGCCTCATCAAGCGGCACTGTTAAATTACGAACATCTATTTTATCTGCTAAATCAATACGAGTGATTTCTGCTTGTTTTAAATAGCTTCCCTCTAGTAAGCCGCCCGCTGCAGCAATGATATCTGTCACTAACGCACCTTCCTCAATTGGGTATAAGCCCGGGAACCTTACATTTCCTGACACCTCAACAATGAGTGCTGGCTTCCCGCCACTGCCTTGATTAGACAAATCATTTAATATTGGTGCTAATAACTTTGAGCGGCTAAATACGGCTAACTCTGCCTCTATCCGGCGCTTTTGTTCTTCTACTTGCAGCTCTTTTATTTCATCTTGAAGTGACTTAATTAAAATTGGGTATGTATTAGTTACAAATACATCTTTCTTTTCCCCATTTTGATTACTTAATGTCGCTTGCTCTATATCAGCGCCCAAATCAGAGCTACTGTCTGTGTACTCTTCAAACTTGAATTGCTTATACTCACTCCAACGCAGACGATTTCCTAGCTCTCTAAGTTCATCTTGAGTAAGTGCTTTTTTTCTCAGCTGGGATAATTCTTGGCTCTTCAGCTCATAGTTGCTAAAGACAACGATTCTGTCGCCTGCATTTAATTGTTCATCTGCCTGACTTTGATGTAGCTCTCGTGGAGAAAATTGGCTAACTCTTTTTAGACCTGAGCTATCCGTGTGCACTATCAAGGCATAGTTAATATCTGCATTAGGTAATAATGCACTTGGCAGCTCCCCAAGCACATCTGACAAACGCATGCCGTTGAACCACTGATATTCACCCGGTCGCGCTACCGCTCCAATCAAGTACACGGAGTTCTTTGACTCTTTTGCTTTTTTTGGCACATAGACTTCGTCACCATCGTTCAACAACATGTTTTTCTTTTGCGAAAAATCCACATTTTGAACCGAACGTTGTCCCTGTCCCGCATACGTACTTACTTTTAACGAACTCGTATACGCATTTGCGGAAAAACCACCTGCAAACGCAATCGCGTCTACTAGTGACTCTTTTTCTTGTAGTTCATAAATAGCTTCTCGTTTCACGCCACCTTGAACTGATACCAGCTTACTGGCCGTGGGAACTAATATGACATCCCCTGTTTTCAGGGTTATGTCCCCTAAATTTGAACCTGCTAAAAGCAAATCGTATAAATCAAACTTACCAACTTGTTCACCCTGGCGCTTTAGAGAAATAGACCTAAAAGAGCCGACATCACTTACCCCGCCCGCAAAGCTCACTGCGGTACTTATCGTAGATAAAGGAGGAAGCAAATAAGGTCCTGGTTTTACAACTTCACCCGTCACGTACACCTTAACCGGCTGTACCTTTGACAGTGAAACCAACGTTTGCACACCAATAAACTTATTCTCAGCTTGTTGTGCAACACGCTTTTTTACTTCTTCTAATGTTAAGCCTGAGACCTGAAGAGGACCGATACCAGGCACCATAATTGAGCCATTAGGTAATACTTCCAAGGCAAACTCTTCGTTTTGCTCACCATACAATACGACCGAAAGCTCATCTCCAGCTGAAAGAAGGTAACTCGCTGGCGCAGACTGCACTTGAGCCGTCATCATATTATTCAGCTCACTTTGAAAAAAGTCGCTGCCATAACGCGTCAGTACATTGTCTTCAGGTTTATAGTATTCATCCTCAGGAAACAAAGCTCCCGCCGATTCATGGGTTGGTAACTCTTGCGTAAATGGTTGGTATTCCGGTGTGTCAACTTGAGACTGTGAAGCTGAGCCCGATGATAAGAGCGTATTTACATCCACACCATACTTTCTTGCGAGGGCTTCTTGCTGCGATTTAGGGAGCTTTTTGAACATCTCTAGTTGAGATTGACTTATTTGAGGCGAGGCTGATGCCACATCCACGGCACTAAAAAAAAGCACAGCAAGTATAAATACTTTACTTAATACTCGATACACATCGTTCTCCAACTAGAAACCCCTAAATCAGCCGCGAATTGTATCGAAAGTTGACATACATTGAAAATGTTAATTGTTACCAAACAGAGCAACTCTATCATTTAGCCAATCAGCAAAAATTATTTAATTGTAGACTGCTCATTTGACTCTTTTGGATAGAAAGCAATGATGATTAGCGCAAATATAGCACCGTGGCTTGTTAGTGTAGTCACAAATGAAGACTCATTAAACGTCCACGCAATTCCACATAATGTTGGAATAATTATGTAGATATTTTTATTGTGACTCATTGTATTTAAAGCCAAGAACAACAACCCCATTAATACACTATTGAAAAGCACGCCTAAGAACCCGATGTTTGCGAAAGTATCACCGAACGCATTTACATTCGACCTCATCCCCTCACGATTAAAGTACTCTTGCCCAATAATAAATGAAGGATCCATGACGTATCGCGTTTCTATGATACTGCCCATAAAATTTTTACTATAAAGTGCTAAGCCATTCACAGAAAAGTATTCTATGAAATAACCAGATAGCATTCCCGGCACAATCAACGCTCTACGAACGAGAATATCAATTAGCAGCGTATTCCCGATTAGATAAAATATTACGAGTGAGACGCAGCAAAATAAAACAACCGAACGGAAGAACCTATATCCAGAATCACCACCTTTTTTTAAAAGATGATAGGAATAAAATGTAACCATCATAATGATGATGTAGCTTTTGTGAGCAGATACAGTAAACAGATAAAGTTGGCTCAGAACAAATAGTGTTGCTATCAAATATTTTTTGTTGTGATAGAAATAGATAAACAACATAGGAATAATAATTTTCGTCAGCCAGCTTACTCCATAAAGCGAGATAAGGGATGCATTCTTCGCTTGTTCTCGCTGCTCTAGCCTTATATCGTACAGGCTGGCTAAACTTTCCAGTGAAAAAAGCCGTTGCGGTTCAAACCCATAGTCAAGGTAAATAGATACCATGATTAGCAGGAAAAAAAACAGTATTAATGTTGAAAATAGAGGTTTGCTCAGAGTAGGGAAGTTTCTAAATGACAAATCAAAATTACTTATAAAGGCAATCATAATAAAGCCAAACACAAAACTTAACTGCGCAAGCTGAAGGCTAAATGATCCCAATGTAGATAGCGTAAACAAAGGAACTATCAAAGATGGAACCAAAACCATTACAAATAGGAACCACAAAAATAGAATCTGATGGCTTTTTAAAGGCACAAGGTATCAACTGAACAACCAAGCATAAGATCATAATATTTATGATCATTATTATAAAACTTGGCTCAGTGTAACTGTATCCCATGTAGGCATAACTTGGGTAAACTACATCCTTATACACAAAGTAGAGTGCTATTGAATAAAACAGGGTCAGCACAGCTTTCATGCCACCGTTAGGTGAAAGTGAAAATATTATGTGCTTACCCATGCCAACCACCATAACTCACTCAGCTCGGGTTCTGTTTCTATTCAATTTAACAATCAATCGCAATAAAGATATGAATACCCCCAAAATCCCACCCAAAAATGCGCCTAGTACAACTATTAGAGGGCGGTTTGGTGTACTAGGTAGCTCTGGAGCTATTGCAGGATCAAGCGTTTTAAAAAAGTACTCTTTTCTTACTTCAGCTAACATGACAGTCTGCATTTGCTGCTCAATTAAACTATAGAAAACGCTTCGCATTTGCTTAAGGGCTACGTCATTAATCTTTTCTTTCAAGAAACTAATGCTTCGTGTCGCTTCTTCTACTTCTGACTTTCTAATAAACTCATTAATTTCAAATAGCAATGTCTCTGCCATCATTCTAGCGACATAGGGAGAAAAGTGCTTAACTGTAATTGTTACTACTCCATTCTCAGAGTTTTTTCCAACAGAGAAGTTATCTCTGACAAACGTTTCATACACTTCTTGGAGGCTAGGTTCTATTTGTAATGGTGGTTGAACATCACGAACCCACTTCTTGGCTTGATCATCGTAAATAGTAATATCGTATGTTATCAAATCACGTTCATAATCCCACGAATCAACGGCCATTATCAGTGGCTTCCAGTTATGCTTCTCGATTACTCCTGACAGAAAACTACGTGAAAGTAGAGATTCCATTGCCATCGTCAGTTTAGTTTGGCCTGAGCTATTCAAGTCTATTCCAGCCATGCTCGCCAATCCGCCAAATTGACCAGCCAACGCGGCTATTCCACCACCTTGAGACTCTTCAGAAGGTATTACTACGACAGATGACGTATATTTGTTAGGCGTATGAAGTGCAATTACAATTGATATAGCTACTCCAGCCATTGAAGCTATTAAAATAGTAATTTTATAGCGAACTAAAAAAGCCAAAACATCTGCAAATGTAATTTCTGTGCTTGTTTTCATCTTTTCACCTAAAGAGATCCGATGGCTGCGACAGCCACACCTAATTGATAGATTATTTGTGTTACTTGTGACCACAAGGTCAAGTTATCCGTGTATGTACTGTCTAGTGGCACAACAATCGTATCTCCCGCATCGATAACACCATCGTCATTCGACACCGCAAACCAGCTGCCCTTATTCGGCACCACCACTTGACCATTTGCCTTTATTACATACACCTTCTCTGCCGCCGCTTTGTCTTTTAAACCGCCGCTTAAATTAATGTAATCTTCTATATCCAGCCCTTGTTTATGTAAATGCGATGTCGCAACATAGACTTCACCTATTACATTAACTGATTGCCTTTCCGTTGGAATATACAACGTGTCCTTATCTTCAAGGACTAGGTTTATTTCATTACCCATCACGCTGTCTATATCGATAATCAATCGACCAACCGCTTCCGTCTCCGATAATTGGTCTATTAATTTATTTAAACCACCCGCTCCCGACGTTAAAAGGCTATCGCTCGCATTTAAATTGTTTGTAATGACTTCCCGACGTAAAGAATCCGAAAGGTCTTTTAAGTATTTTTGTTCTTGCTCTTTCAAAGATTCACGTGTAAAAATCGCCGCATCTACCGCTGCGTATTCTGTAAATCCACCTGCACGCTCTATGACACTTTTTAACGTCTCACCGCGTCTAATGGTGTACTTCCCTGGTAAAAGAACCTCACCCACCAACTCTATAACTTGGCTCTCTTGCCAGTTAGGAGCTTTAAAAATGTTTATGTAGTCGCGCCCTTCCAGTGTATAGTCACTTCGACCTTGCTCACTGAGTGCCTCATCAAGCGGCACTGTTAAATTACGAACATCTATTTTATCTGCTAAATCAATACGAGTGATTTCTGCTTGTTTTAAATAGCTTCCCTCTAGTAAGCCGCCCGCTGCAGCAATGATATCTGCCACTAACGCACCTTCCTCAATTGGGTATAAGCCCGGGAACCTTACATTTCCTGACACCTCAACAATGAGTGCTGGCTTCCCGCCACTGCCTTGATTAGACAAATCATTTAATATTGGTGCTAATAACTTTGAGCGGCTAAATACGGCTAACTCTGCCTCTATCCGGCGCTTTTGTTCTTCTACTTGCAGCTCTTTTATTTCATCTTGAAGTGACTTAATTAAAATTGGGTATGTATTAGTTACAAATACATCTTTCTTTTCCCCATTTTGATTACTTAATGTCGCTTGCTCTATATCAGCGCCCAAATCAGAGCTACTGTCTGTGTACTCTTCAAACTTGAATTGCTTATACTCACTCCAACGCAGACGATTTCCTAGCTCTCTAAGTTCATCTTGAGTAAGTGCTTTTTTTCTCAGCTGGGATAATTCTTGGCTCTTCAGCTCATAGTTGCTAAAGACAACGATTCTGTCGCCTGCATTTAATTGTTCATCTGCCTGACTTTGATGTAGCTCTCGTGGAGAAAATTGGCTAACTCTTTTTAGACCTGAGCTATCCGTGTGCACTATCAAGGCATAGTTAATATCTGCATTAGGTAATAATGCACTTGGCAGCTCCCCAAGCACATCTGACAAACGCATGCCGTTGAACCACTGATATTCACCCGGTCGCGCTACCGCTCCAATCAAGTACACGGAGTTCTTTGACTCTTTTGCTTTTTTTGGCACATAGACTTCGTCACCATCGTTCAACAACATGTTTTTCTTTTGCGAAAAATCCACATTTTGAACCGAACGTTGTCCCTGTCCCGCATACGTACTTACTTTTAACGAACTCGTATACGCATTTGCGGAAAAACCACCTGCAAACGCAATCGCGTCTACTAGTGACTCTTTTTCTTGTAGTTCATAAATAGCTTCTCGTTTCACGCCACCTTGAACTGATACCAGCTTACTGGCCGTGGGAACTAATATGACATCCCCTGTTTTCAGGGTTATGTCCCCTAAATTTGAACCTGCTAAAAGCAAATCGTATAAATCAAACTTACCAACTTGTTCACCCTGGCGCTTTAGAGAAATAGACCTAAAAGAGCCGACATCACTTACCCCGCCCGCAAAGCTCACTGCGGTACTTATCGTAGATAAAGGAGGAAGCAAATAAGGTCCTGGTTTTACAACTTCACCCGTCACGTACACCTTAACCGGCTGTACCTTTGACAGTGAAACCAACGTTTGCACACCAATAAACTTATTCTCAGCTTGTTGTGCAACACGCTTTTTTACTTCTTCTAATGTTAAGCCTGAGACCTGAAGAGGACCGATACCAGGCACCATAATTGAGCCATTAGGTAATACTTCCAAGGCAAACTCTTCGTTTTGCTCACCATACAATACGACCGAAAGCTCATCTCCAGCTGAAAGAAGGTAACTCGCTGGCGCAGACTGCACTTGAGCCGTCATCATATTATTCAGCTCACTTTGAAAAAAGTCGCTGCCATAACGCGTCAGTACATTGTCTTCAGGTTTATAGTATTCATCCTCAGGAAACAAAGCTCCCGCCGATTCATGGGTTGGTAACTCTTGCGTAAATGGTTGGTATTCCGGTGTGTCAACTTGAGACTGTGAAGTTGAGCCCGATGATAAGAGCGTATTTACGTCCACACCATACTTTCTTGCGAGGGCTTCTTGCTGCGATTTAGGGAGCTTTTTGAACATCTCTAGTTGAGATTGACTTATTTGAGGCGAGGCTGATGCCACATCCACGGCACTAAAAAAAAGCACAGCAAGTATAAATACTTTACTTAATACTCGATACACATCGTTCTCCAACTAGAAACCCCTAAATCAGCCGCGAATTGTATCGAAAGTTGACATACATTGAAAATGTTAATTTTCCCGCTATAGAGACTTTGCCCAGTTCAAGTATAATAGCGGCACTTAATCAAATGATTCTTGGCTCAGATGCATTTAATCTACCTACACCAATACTTCGCAACGCCTAAATGCAACGGTGGTACACGCTCTTATGAAATGGCCAAAAGACTGGTTGTAAAGGGCCACCGGGTGACGATGATCACCTCATCAGCATTTCTCGAACAGTTTGATACTTTCGAGGCTGGTTGGAACGAGCGCGAAATAGATGGCATCGAACTTCACATTTATCATCTCCCCTATTCAAATACCGATAGCTTTGCGAAGCGAATCCAAAAATTTCTTAGCTTTTCACTGGCCTCTTCTCGTAAGGCTTTAAAAATAAAAGCGGACTTGGTCTTCGCAACAAGTACTCCGTTGACCATTGCAATCCCAGCTCTTATCTATAAGAAGCTTAAAAAAGTACCTTTTGTTTTTGAGGTAAGGGATTTATGGCCTGAAGTGCCAATTGCCATGGGTGTCATCAAAAACAAAATCCTGATTAACATGCTGAATGCATTTGAGAAATGGACCTACAAAAACGCTTCTCAGGTGATTGCTCTGTCTGATGATATGGGGAAAGGTGTCGTGAAATACGGATACGATACTAGCAAAATCCATGTCATTCCTAACTCCTGCGATACCGAGTTGTTCTCAAATATACCCACAGCTAACACAGATATTGATGCCATGCTCAGCTTTGTCAATGACAGAAAGCTTATCCTTTACGCCGGTACATTTGGTCTTGTAAACCGAGTTGACTACTTTGCTCACTTAGCACATGCAGCCAAAGCGTTCCCAGAACTCTGTTTTGTCGCAATAGGCTCTGGAATGTGTAAACCAGACGTCATTAAGTTAGCGAAAGAACTCGACGTTTATCAGAAAAACCTCTTCATTCTCGACCCAGTCTCAAAAGACAAAGTTGTGCACTTATATCAGCGCGCAGATTTGTGTTTTAGTTTAGTTGGTGGGATACAGGAAACGTGGAAAAACTCCGCAAACAAACTATTTGACGCTATGGCTGCAGGTAAACCAATTGCAGTTAACCATGGTGGTTGGCAGGCTGAATTGATAAGTAAAGAAAAATGCGGAGTAGTTACCTCAAACGACTTCAGCGCTTCGGCGAAGAGGATTCATGATTTTTTAAACAATGAAGCTGCAGTAAACAATGCGATAGAAAGTTCCAAAAACCTTGCAAATAAGAGATTTTCTCGGGATCTGCTTTTTGAGAAATTCGAACAAGCGTTGCTTCGAGCAAAACAGTAAAAAGAAGCCTCAATGAAGAGGCTTTTTTACTTTAGAAGTTGTATACGAGAGTTAAAGCAGTTTCCGTATCGGTATTGTCTTTATCTTCTGCAACGTCAGTGTTGTGGGTAACGTTAAAACCAACTTTCATTTGCAAAGAACCATTGATTTTGGTCAACAAGGCACTTTCAGAGCGGGTTTTCGTGTTTGTGTCACCATATTCAACAGCTAACAACTGAGTAAACTTTGCACCCTCAGAAATTTGCCAAGTGTAATCGGCTTTAGCAAGTGCAATCACCTCACCTTCCCACTCACCAGCAAGCAGTTCACCGTTATCGCCAACTTCAGTGCTGTCATTTGGATACTTAAAGTACTTGTAACCTGGACCGATTTCCGCGTTTAACACCATTGTTTCGTTATCAATTAAGCGTAAACCATAACCAGCAGAAGCAACCGCTTCTTCACGATATGCACCGAAGTAATCACTCAAGTAAGAGCCATATACGAACAAGTGCGCATTCTTTTCGTTTAGCTTATAGTTACCTTGCGCTGAGCCAAAGTATTTTTCGTTTGTACGTTCCGTTGTCTTTGAGCCATCGTTCTGCTCAACTTCATCTTCTTTGTACAAACCGCTTAACTTATACTCATTGTTCCACATTTCTAAGTTGTGCTTTACCGTTAATGCGCCTTTAAATGTGGTCGTTTCAGTGTTACCGCTGGTAATAATAGCGCCAAGCTCGGCGTTAGCTTCCCAGGTTTTTTTCTCTTCTGCTGTAACGTTGGTTGCAGCACATGCTGCAACCAACAAAGCCAAGGACTTCAATTTCATGTTAGCGATATTCCCCTGATTATTCGCCAGTTTTATGTAGGTGAACATCCATTTGAGGATAAGGAATACCTACATCGTTATCATCTAATGCGATTTTAATGTTTTCCATTAGGTCGAAATATGTTGGCCAGTAATCAGCTGTATTAACCCAAGGGCGAACAACAAAGTTAACACTCGAATCTGCAAGCTCACTGACTGCAACTGTGTACGCAGGGTCTTTTAGGATACGGCTTTCCGCATCAAGTACTGACGTAAGTACACTTTTAGCTTTTTTCAAATCTGCGTCATAGCTTACACCAATCACTAGATCGATTCGACGTGTCTTTTCACGTGAGTAATTAACAATGGCGCCAGACATAATTGCAGAGTTTGGCATAACGATGATTTTGTTATCCGGCGTATTCATTTCTGTAGAAAATATTTCAATTTTTCGAACTACACCCGCTTTACCGCCCGCTTCAATATAATCACCTGATTTAAATGGACGTAAGATGATGATTAGAACACCTGAAGCAAAGTTTGATAGGGAACCTTGCAGTGCCAAGCCAACAGCTAAGCCCGCAGCACCGAGAATGGCGATGAAAGAGGTCGTTTCAACACCCACTTGTGACAACGCCATTAATAACGTGCCAATGAAAACCAACGCATAGATAATATTGCCGCAGAATGAACCAACGGCTTTGTCAACTTTTCGTTTCGCGAACGCTTTTTCAGTGAGGCTGCTACACCATTTAGCGATACGCAGACCTACGATGAATATAATAATTGCTAGCACGACTTGCACAGCATAGTGAGTTAATAGCTCAGAGTTTTCTGAGATCCAGTTTGTTATAGTTTCCATTAGCACTCCTACGATTTGCTATAAAATTGGTACACAATACAGTATCGCGCAGCTGCACCTTTGTACCTAATATATTATTCTCTCAGTTTTTAAATAAATCGCAACTGAATATCTTGGTGAAGTTTGAACACACACCCCATTCCATCAACAAAGTTTTACTAAATTTAGCCCGTTCGAAGAAAAATAGCTGGCATTTAGATTAAATTTAAAGCGAACAATAAAAACTCCTAAATTTTTTCTTCACAACTACAATTAAACTATGTATTATGCGCGCCACACATCAAGCGATGTGCACTTCTTTATGGCGGCTGTAGCTCAGTTGGTAGAGCCCTGGATTGTGATTCCGGTTGTCGCGAGTTCAAGTCTCGTCAGTCGCCCCATTTTTCTCCCTAAGTATTTCTAATTTATTATTTATTTCAAATTTATTTGAAATCTTAAACACCAAAATATCAACATATCCCTCATTCAAAGCTACATATCAATGTGACACTATGGCTTTATATTCGGCTGACAGGCAGAATTCCATTTTCACTAGCAAAAAAGCCAGCACTTTATGACGGATTCATTTGCTCTAGCAGTTTAAACTATCACGCCCTTTCCACATCAAAACTAAGCACTTCTTTAATGTGCGACTTTTCACAGGCTAACATCACCAAGCGATCAATACCCAGTGCTACTCCTGCACAATCAGGTAAACCCGTTTCAAGTGCAGCTAGAAAATGCTCATCTAACTCTACCGGTGCTAATCCCTTAGTTGCACGCTTTGCGTTGTCTGCTTCGAACCTGGCTCGTTGCTCTCGCGCATCCGTCAGCTCATTAAAACCATTGGCTAATTCTTTGCCTTTGAAGTACAACTCAAACCGACCTGCGACGCGCGGGTCAGCTTGATTTAATTTAGCGAGTGCGGCCTGAGATGCGGGGAAATCATAAACAAAGCACGGTGATTCTTGGCCGATTCTCGGTTCAATAACCATACAAAAAAGTAGTTGCAGCAAGACATCTCGATCTGTTTCAACTTGCGCTATGTCAGCAAAACCCTCAGCGCTAGCGATCTCTTTAAGCTCCTCCAGCGTTGCCTGCAAGGGATCAATATTAAGGTGCTGGATAAACGCTTGCTGGTAAGAAAAACGCGCTGCTGGTTGAGTTGCCAAAACAAGCTGAATCAGCTCATCCATTTCGTCCATGAGCTCGTGTTCATCAAAGCCAACTCTGTACCACTCCAACATTGTGAACTCGGGGTTATGATGGCGACCGTTTTCTTCATTACGAAACGCGCGGCCAATTTGATAAATGCAACCACTTCCCGCGGCTAAAAGACGCTTCATGGCATATTCTGGCGACGTTTGCAGATAAAGCGGCAAACCTTGAGCATACCCTTGCCCTACAAACTGAGTAGAGAAGCAATGTAGGTGCTCATCAGTCACACTGGCTTGTGATAGACACGGTGTTTCTACCTCCATCACCGAGCGTGCGAAGAAGAACTCACGAATGGTACGTATGATTGCAGCGCGCTGTTTAAGCGTTTCAATGCTCGCACTGGGCTGCCATAACACGTCTGGATGATTCATTATTCTTTCCTTTCACAGGGTCGCCAAATAAAAAATCCCAGCGCGTAACCCGAGCTGGGATCATTACAAAGTAATAGTATCGCTTTGGGCGATTATTTTACACGGCTAACGTAGTCGCCAGAT
This sequence comes from Pseudoalteromonas sp. GB56, assembly GCF_054923835.1. Taxonomy (NCBI): domain Bacteria; kingdom Pseudomonadati; phylum Pseudomonadota; class Gammaproteobacteria; order Alteromonadales; family Pseudoalteromonadaceae; genus Pseudoalteromonas; species Pseudoalteromonas sp. GB56. The sequence continues at coordinate 129,250 of NZ_JBPCHK010000002.1, forward strand.
CGTGTATCAACTTTGATTACTTCACCGATTTGGATGAACAATGGCACACGAACAACTGCTCCTGTGCTCAAAGTAGCAGGCTTACCGCCTGTACCCGCAGTGTCACCTTTCAGACCTGGATCTGTTTCAGTCACTTCTAGCTCAACAAAGTTAGGTGGAGTTACAGCAATTGGGTTACCGTTCCACAAAGTGATTGTGCAAGAGTCGTTCTCCACCAACCATTTAACGTTGTCGCCTACCGCCTTTTCGTCAGCTGCGATTTGCTCAAACGTTTCATTGTTCATGAAATGCCAGAACTCACCGTCTGTGTATAGGTATGCTAGATCGGTGTCCATTACATCAGCGCCTTCAACAGAGTCGCCTGACTTGAACGTCTTTTCTAATACCTTACCTGAGATCAGCTTACGTACTTTAACGCGGTTAAACGCTTGACCTTTACCAGGCTTAACAACCTCATTTTCAAGGATGCTACAAGGCTCGCCGTCCATCATAAATTTAAGGCCACCCTTAAACTCGTTGGTGCTATAATTCGCCATCTTGTCCTCTAATAAACAATTTCGAGTAATTAACCTGTCAATGATACAAAGAATCGAAGTAAATTTGCATAAAAACTGGCAAAAAGAATTAGCAAATGTTGTCACTCGCCCTGAAGAGTTGCTGACTTTACTTGATCTTCCAGTGCAAGAGTTCATCCCAGACAGCGAAGCTCGAACCCTTTTTAACCTGCGAGTGCCCCGCCCTTTTATAGCGAAGATGGAAAAAGGAAACGCACGCGACCCTTTGTTATTACAGGTTTTACCTCGTCGACAAGAATTTGAACAAGTAAATGGTTTCAGTGAAGATCCACTGCTTGAGCAAGACAACGAGCAGCCAGGATTACTGCACAAATACCGCTCTCGCGTGCTGTTAGTTTTTAAATCAGCGTGTGCCATAAATTGCCGCTACTGCTTTCGACGCCACTTCCCCTATGGCGATAACCAGTTAAATAAAAAGGCACTAGAAGACAAACTTGCCTACATCGCATCGAAGCCGGAAGTAAACGAAGTCATATTAAGTGGTGGTGACCCACTGATGGCCAATGACGAGCACATCGCGTGGTTTGTTGAGCAACTGGAAGCCCTCACGAATATCAAACGCTTGCGCATTCATTCACGCCTGCCTGTTACGATTCCTGCGCGCATTACTCCTGAGCTGTGCACAGTATTAAATAATACACGACTGCAAGTGGTTGTAGTGCATCACATTAACCATGGCAATGAGATAGATGAGGCATTCGCTAAGGCGACAGCGATGCTTAAAAGTGCCGGTGTCACTCAATTGAATCAAGCGGTATTACTTCGCGACGTGAATGACAGTGTGGAAGCGCAAATCACACTCAACGAAAAACTTTTCGAAGTCGGCATTTTACCTTACTACTTACATCTGTTAGACAAAGTCCAAGGCGCGGCTCACTTCGACATAAATGAAGGCGAAGCTAAAGAGATCATGGCGCAAATCATAAAAGCACTCCCTGGCTTTTTAGTACCAAAGCTCGTGCGTGAAATTGGCGGCGAACACAGCAAAACGCCAATAGACTTACATCTAGCACCTTAAACAAAAAAAGCCCGCAACTCAGTGCGGACTTTTATTGGTTCATTACGGCGTAACTGCTGAATTAAACGTGGATATTAATGTTGCTACCCAGCGTTGATGTAACACCAGCGCTTGGGCTTTGCGCCACGCGGGTTACGTTTGCAGCAGATTCAATAAGCGCAATAGCGGCCTGACCATCAGCTTGCTGACGTTTCTTGGCGAGTGCTGCGCTATAGATTTCTGCGCCTTGACCACTGTCACTCATGACAGGGAGAGAGCCTCCAGATATATTCATAACGCTTACCTGACTTTTTAAATGAATCCACGTACCATATCGGCCAAATGCGAAAAAGCTTTAGAAGAAAATGAACTCTATTATCGAAAAACTTAACGACAATTTAAAACTAGCCTATCGTCAAGCACTTGATGCAGACCAAAAGTTAGATCAGCTGCAAAAAGATGGCCACGGCAAATTTCAAGCGCTCTTTAATGAAGATGCAGGTTTTGATTTTGAAGCCAAGCGATTCAAACCTTACGTATTAGATGTAGCGGCCGACGTCGATACCTTGAGTCAAAACGACGATCTCGACCCAGATTTATTGAAAAAAACGGTCCTAAAACTTCAGAATTTACTCGCTTTGCTAGCAACATTTAAAACTAACTAACGTTGCTGCGGGTGTGAGAACAAGCGCCGACTGCGCAGCACACTCCATACCACCAGCATAGTAAGCCCTAGTAATAGGGCTTTCATCTCTATCGCAAAATCAATGATGAACAGCGTAGATAACACTTCTACCACGATCAGCAAGTAGATAAAACGCAGTACAACACGCTCGTGAACTTTACCCAATACATAGGCACCTAATGGCGCGCCAATAGCCACAATAGGGGCTGCAAAAAACCATGCATTAAATACTGAGTGATTTATAGAGAATTGGCCAAGCAAGGTTAAGCTGACAATACCAATCATTGATATCAAAGCCATTAAACATACCGTTGTCGGGATAAGTGCTTTTGCACTTACACGCTGCCTCAGAACCAAATAAAAGAACAATAAGGTGTCTGCACCCGCGCCTACAAACGCACTCAATACGCCACCGAGTAATGCCACGATAAAAAGCCCTGCGCCCGAGCGCCACAGTCCGTCTTGCTCGTTAATACTCTTGACCAGCAAATAACCGCAGCCCAATAACAAGAAACTGTACAACACCTTTAGGTATGTATTGGCAACATTAAAATGCAAACCAATTGCCAATCCTAGTAAAGCTAGAGGCAATACCCGAATCAGCAAGGACCAATAGATTTTGACCTTGCGCGAAACAAAAAAGAGCGTGGCAAAACTCATTCCAACCGCTTGGATAGCAAGTGAGAATGTTTTGGCATCCACTGCGGAATAATTTAAAAGCTTGGTAAAAACAGGAAAAGCAACAGCTCCACCACCCAAAGGAGTTGAGCCGGCAACAAATGAACCAAAAGCCATCGTCACAGACGACGCCCAGTTTGTAGCTAAGTCACCCACAGTGAAGTAATTAAAATACACAATGCACCACACGCTAAACAGCGCAACGAGTGTTACGGGGTAAATGTGGCTTCGGGTCATCTAGATAAAGAAATAAAAGGAATAGTTTATGGTAAACAGATTACCACTTGTTAATCACGAACGCAGCTGCCCAGCACAAAAATGGCGCCAAGAAGGCGCCATTTAAACTTTAAATTTATCGGTATTTTTTTGTTGGTTCGATACCCAACTCTGGATACAGGGTGTCTTGGAACCAAGAGCTGATCAAGCGAAAGTCATAGTAAAACTCTTTATCGGCATGGATTGAGCGCATGCGATCCATGAAGCCCATATCTTTGATTTTCACATCTCCTTCGCTCAACACTTTCCCATCTTTGTCAGTCAGTTGGTAACTAAATTCAATACGAGGGATGTACAAAGACTCAATAACACGAAATTCATTCATGCCGTAACGCACATCACCCGCTAAGTCTAAATCTTTAACCTCGGCACTAAACACATAGCCTTCAGGAAGATTATTTTGCGCTTCAAAGTTAAAATGCTCGTCGAAACGTTTAACTAAGCGCTCTTGAAATCTCTTTTTGGTTTCATTCGCAGGACGTGCATCAGCGTAATCATTTAAATCGCCCCATTTAATCTTTGCTTCACCTGCATACGAACTGACAGACGTTACAAGCGCGGCTGCGGTAATTAATAAAGTGGCTGCTTTCATAACATTCTCCAAATGTGTTCTGCTTTAATATAGACCCTTCTGTTACCGTTTAGATTACAAAATGCCCAATAAATTCGTTACTAAGTGTAATCTATTATGCTTATTTGTACCGAGCGTAATCACTTGAGTCAAATATGAAAACCCAGCCGAAGCTGGGTTGTAGTATAGTCATCGAGGGGAGCTATACCGCTAAGATAAGCGAAGATTAGATAAATGCAGGTATTATTCTTTGCGCAGTCATTTGCAAGGTTTCATTGTCTCGGTGGTGTGCGGTAAACACTATCGATAGATTTAACTCTTCCAATAAGATGATGTACATACCGCCTCCACCTTGTGCGGATGCGCTGAAATAGGATTTATCTCCAGAGCGTAAATCTGCACTCCACCAAAAGAAGCCATACCCCTGATTTAATACATCTTTACCTCCACCAAATACATCTTCATCACCGGGTAGAATAATTCGACTGGTCGCTTTTTTAAGGAAGGCTTCGGAAACCAATTGCTCTGCATTCCACTTCCCCTTATTCAAAGCCAGCAAGCCAATTTTCGCCATATCGCGCGATGTAAGACTCATTTTCCACCCCGATTCAGGCAATCCACTCAAGGCTGTTCGCCAGTCATAATTGGTGATCCCCATCTTTGCGAACAATTCTTGCTGGATAAAGTCTCTCGCAGTGCCCGGAACAACTGCTTCAATCACTTGCATAACTAAAATGGGCCCAGTGCCATAACGGAACACCTGCTTTTCGGCGGTAATAGGTTCACTTTGCTCAAACATTTTTTGAATTTCCCCCTGCCCACGCAAAGAGTCTGGGTCTTCACTCATTTTTTCCCACTGCTGCTCACTAACGCGGAGTCCTGTGGTCATCGTAAGCGCTTCAAGTAATGTAACTTTATCTGTCCCACTCGCGATGGAGCTGGTATCTATGTCCTTCAAAAAGTGAATGACTGGTTTGTCCAAATCTTCCATCGATAAATACCCAAGCTGAATCGCGCGCCCTAACGCCAACCCTGTGTAAGATTTAGTTGCTGATGATTGCGGGTGGGATAAATCTACACGACCACGGCGAAAATAGGATTCAAACACTAACTTACCATTGTGTGAAATAAGCATACTGTCGTATTGACCGTGCATGCCTTGAGCGATTTCGTTGGCCAGTGCCATAATTTTTTCTTTGTCTGCGCCGGTTTTACCAAGCTTACCTACTGGAATACCATCTCCTCTATCCTGCGGCGCGGCGCTAATATAAGCTTCTTTTAACTCTGCAATATCCATAAACTTTACATCGCTATCTGGGTAACGCCAGTGCTGTATTTTAGCTTCATCTGCCTTCGCTTCTGGTGCCGGCTTACCTTTTACACCTGCAATCACAGAAAATGACAACCCAATACACCCAAACAACGCAATGCCGAGTGCTTTTCTGATACTCATATCAATATTCATAATCTTCCTTAGTGTTGATTTAATTCACGACCGAGTAAAACGCGAATTAGGAACTCAACCCAAATTGCCTCTCATCACACTTAAAAGCATGAAAAAAACCTGATTTTTTGCTGATTTTTGAGTGTATTCAATGGTCTGTATTCTTATACAGGGGCGATGGTGGTAATGTTTATACAGTTTGATGGGCGCGAAGGGCTGCGCACAAATTCAATATGGAATCGTGAAAGCATGACTGAACAATACTGGCTTGGTGATTATTTTATAGATACATCAAGGAACCAAATCACCTGCGGAAAACAGAGGTGCAAACGCTTCCCCCAAAAGCTATCGCTGTTCTCACTTTCCTCGCTGAACATCAAGGTCAGGTAATAAGCCAAGACATCTTGCTCGGCCATGTATGGGAAAATACGGTGGTATCGCCCAACACACTACAGCGATGTATTGCTCTGTTAAGAAAAGCGTTGGGAGATGACGCTAAAGCGCAAGACTACATAAAAACGCATGCAAAGAAAGGATATAGCTTAGAGTGCGATGTTAAGTGGCAAGATTTGACCCCACCCTCGAACAAGATTAACACTGCCTCACTTTTAGCAAAGACTCATCCCCGTACCGAACATAACCACCGACTTTTACTGAGTGTTCTGGGGGTATCGCTGTTAGCTGTGTGTATGGTGGTGCTATTCATGCAACGCCCAGCTGCAAACATCGCCTTCACCGTAGATAAAATTCGCCCTATTACATCTACCGATAATCGGGAGCTAGCAAGTATTTATTCGCCCAATGGCAAATTCGTGGTGTTTAAACGCTACCCAGAAGTAATGTGTGTAAATAATCTTTGGGCGAAGAA
>NZ_JBPCHK010000003.1:0-783463 GCF_054923835.1 Pseudoalteromonas sp. GB56
TTCGCCGCCTTATGCTTACTCGATTAACCACATTACCGATGGTCGCATTGAAGCAGGTCAAATTGTGCTGCAAGAGCACAAAATGCGTAAGATTGAGAGTAAATATCACTCTCAAGGCGATGAGCGTCCAGCTTGGACTGACGTGATGGGCATGACCAACAGCACAGGTGAGTTCTACTCAACAGGTAGTTCGCAACTTATCATGCTGCCAACAGAGCGTGACGAATACTCAGTGCAACGCCCAAGAATGCATGGACAAATATTGTGATGCCAAACTATCAGCTTCGTAGCGCGGGTGGTTACTTTGATGGCGTTCGTATTATGACCCGGGTGAAGAAACGACTTCGTGGTTCAAAACGCAGCGTTTAGGTGGCTTGGGGACGAGTGGTGTATCAATTGTTAGCCGTGATACCAATGTGTTGTCATTTAACATGGCAGCGTTCGGTGATGCTGCAGCAGACGGTATTCTTGGTTATGCGGGAAGTTCCATACGGCCTAACACTTAATGGTCAACCTACATCGCCTTATCAAGGCACTCGACTGCTGGACCATGGCTCGAACGAAGTGAGCTTAACAATGCGTTCTTATTTACGTGGTGTAGGCGAGCGTTCACCAGTGAATGATGCAATGGGGTCGTTGTATCAAGGCACGTATACATTCATGACTGACGAAACAGTGCAAGGTGTGCAACCAATCCTGATGCCAGTCGTTGATGTGCCAGTCGATATTCACAACAGCATGACTGCGGGCGAGCCTGCGCATATTAAACTTTCTGGTGTGCTAGATGGTGTAGGTGAAGTGTCACTGGCAGATGTGAAATTGCAATATGGCTATGGTCAAGAATGTGCATTGAGTGATATTCCAGCATACATCTACTGCCCTGTATTCACTAAGTTCGCACCTGAAAGCTGGGTGGATGCAGAAATTAAACAAGTCGATGGGCAGTGGGTTGCTGTTGTACCAAACGACGCACCTGCGGGCGACTTTGTTCATCTACGCATTGAAATGGCTGACTACGGTACAAGTACCGCTGAGCAGTTAACAATGCGTGCCTATATGCTTAAGTAAGGTTTCATTTCCTTGAGCATTTAAAGCCGACGCTAACGTCGGCTTTTTTCATTGTTACAGAAGCTCTATTTGCACTTGTTCTTCACACTTCACCGAAAAATACTCGTCATCTGAAACAGGTGTTAATTCAGGAAACAGTGACATTATGCTATTAGCAGCACTTGCTTTTTCAACACTTCTCTCAAACAATGCTCTGCGATGATGCTCTTTGACCTCATACCCTTGCTCTTTGATGCGCTGTGCTATCGCGACATAATTGCCAGAGTGCAACGAAGTGCCATCACCCATGGTCATTCGAAGTGGAGTAAATCCTTGGATCAGATAGTAAAGAGGATCTAACTCAGAGTCGGAGGGCTCTAAATACTTTTGTATCGCTTCATACTGCTCAGCGATGCCTCTCCTTGCAAACACATTTGCAAGTTCCCGAGCTACCTGTGGTGTGAAGTCATCAGCGTGTTCTAACCAAGGCGTCAGCGCCGTAAATCCTGCAAAGTGAGCCACTAATTCGCTATCATGGATATCGAACCTTATGCCTTGATTTTCCAGTAGGGTGATGATTTGTTCTTGTGTTACTTGGTCATTTTTAGAAGCGTGAGTACCCATTGCTAACGCAATAAAGCTTTTCTCTCTGTTTGACAGTGCTGACACATCAGCGCCTCCTAAGTCAGCACGTTTAATTTGGTCCGCACTCACGTGCTCTCTAAGCCAAGTCATCGTGTTTCTTATTTAGCGCTGAAATAGTCCCTTGCGATTTTGAGTGTGTAGTAGAGGATGTGCATTCGGCGAATTCTGGCGACTTCACAACACGTTGCGTAAACTCATCTTGCTGATATGAGAGCCATTGCTCGGGTGTTTTTGTTCTTTTATTCAGCCAGCTCTGATTCCCGTCGCACGCCTCGAGCATCGCATTATCTTGCGCACTCAATGTGGGTAACTCACCAAACTCTGCAACTAATTCTTCGTCTGCGTCTAGCAGAGCCTCAAAGTCATCGATACTAATGTGAATACCGATCTCTTTAAGTTTCCTCGCTGCTGTTTGTGGGACGTCACCGTGAAACAGTTTTTGGCTCGCCCAGTTTCTATCTGAGAGGCCACTGAGAGCTACTAGCTCTGAAATTTGTTCAGAGTTTTGCGTTAGGTCATGATGTCCAGCTACGAAGCTCAATACCTCGTAGGTTGAAAAAGCGAGCACACCACTTTGCTCGTAAACCGCTTTTGGGTAGCGTCTTGCTAGTGCTAGTGCAGTATCAGCATGTTGAGAACGTAATAAAGCAACGAACAGTCGGTTAATGGGAGAGATTGAGGAATTAAGCAATTCTTCTGGAATGTTTTTTAATGCCTCATCTATCGCATACATTATATCAGCGCCAGTGGCGCGATCAGCCAATGCTGCCTCAACCCCTGAGAAATTCACCTCGCTCCACATTTGTCCAAGCTGTGGGGGAGAAGCGCTTACTTGTTGCCTTGCGCTATATTGTGTGACGATTTCATCGATAGTTTTAAGGATGTCCTCACCGGTCTTATACATGTCCACCCGTTTATCACTCAGATTGTTTGATGTCGGCTTATTGTCCATATCAAAGGCTCTGAAAATGTAAGCTTTTAACGCATGTTGATGGGTAATAACGTCTTCAGTAACTATCACTGTTCTTAGCCAATCGGCCGCAAATTCCAGTTGTTGACTGCGAGCAGTCATTGCCTTTGCTATCTCTTGTTTATCATGACCTTGGGCATATAACCTCCATGCAGTTGGGACCAGAATTCGTTTAGGTGCGCGTAGATATATGTCCCTTTGTTTATCTTGCACATCCCAACATGCCGATTGCTCTGGTTTTTGAGTGGGAAGTGGAACAAGTTCAAATTTGGGCTTTTTCTCAGGTGGTTCTTCTTTGTGAGCGGTTGGTTTATCTACAATCAACACATCTTGAGTATTCATGGGGGTTTCTAAAGAAATAGATTCGGGCTGAAACAAAAAATAGCCCACACCTAGCGTAACGGGTGTTATCCAAAGCAAATGTTTTTTCACGTTTAGTCCTTTTTCTTGTTATTGGCACCGAACAGCAAAATACGCATCTGGCTGAGTCACTGTCAGCTCGGGATAAATTGCTATCAAGGCTTGATACTGTTCAGGCGCATCAATTTGCCATTTCATCATTTGTCGCAAGTGATGGCTTTGGACCTGCGCGCCGCTATTCATTAGGTAAGTTAAAAATGGCCCGGCTTGGTCTTTGGGCACGTTCTTATAAATCGGAAATCGATGCATGTATGGGACACTGGCTAAATGAGCGTACAAAGGGTCAATAGTATTGCTTTGAATATCCAAATACGGCTCTACAAGCTGGTATTGTGCGAGATCCCCTTTTTTTGCAATGGTGTTGGCCAGGCCAAGTGCATCCGCTGCGGACAACTGGGTGAATTGTTTTAGCCACACATTCAGCGCTTCTTTACCTACATAGGCAGAAAAAGCCTCACTGTTGTGTGGATTAGGGGTCAGGTTTGCTGCAGCCAGTTTATTGATTATCGCTTCATTACTGAAACCTTCGCGTAAACCATATTGAGTAAGCGCAAGACCGACAGCAGAGCGTTCAGCTTCGGATAGCTTCGAGAGAGTAAGGTTATCTAGTTCAAGACGCCTTAATTGCGCAATCGTCTTGTTTTGGTTTATTAAAATGTCGTGTGTACTTTGCTGCAGCGTGTGCCCAGAGACCTGTTTGGAATCAAAGCATGCTTTGTATTCAGCGGAGGCCTTCACCTTTTTTACAAAATCGCTGTCCTCAAATTCATTCCACTGAGAGACTGACAATGAACGCTCTGCGAGCCATTTTCGCGGCGCTAGGCAGGCATCAAGCTGTGCTTGCAAAGAGCTGTCCAACTGCGCTGAGCCACTGATAGACAACTGGATTGTGAGGTCATTGGTCGGAACTGCTTCCGAAGGTAATACTGAAACTGTAATCCCTTGAGCTTTCAGCGTATCTAAATTAACGCCATTTGGTAAAGAGGCATGTTGTATTAGGTATTTGGTTTGTCCATCAAGACCACTTGCGGCAATAAGTTGCTCCATAATGACAGCGTCTTGCGAGGCTGATGGGAAGGTTTGAAAATGCTTGAGCACCTGTTGTTGAATGGGGCTAACAAACAGTGACTCATGACGAAATGATTGTGGGTATTTTTGCATCAGTACAGCGGCAGCTTCGGTTTTTCCCGTTGATAGTAGCTCAGCCACAAGCATGTTCACTGGGCTCAGTTGCGCATCATTGAGCAACTCAGCTGGCACATGTGCAACCAACTCGGTTACGCGCTCTACGAGCAACGAAGTAACAGGGTTTTCATGGAGTTGTTTTCTGAATTTAGGATAATCCAGCGCTGCACGATTGAGGGAGAATAAATGATAGTTTAAAACACCAATGCCAGCTTGCTTTGGCAGCTCGGTCCGCTCTTTTAAAGTCGCTAATTGATTGTCTAGCCGCTCAAGTTTTTTCTGGTCTGCGCCGCTGCTGCGCAACATCTCCTTGTGATTGCCCACTAAGCGCTCAATTGATGCCCATTTCTGTTTAAGTGCACTACGCAGTTGTACTTGCTTACGCCAGCTTTCCCAAATTTGCAAATTGACATCAGCTGCAATGAGTGCGCGGGTGACTTCATCAATGCTTGCGCCATGTTTAAGCGCAGCGTCTGCTTGGTCAAGGTATTGCTTATGTTTTTGTTGCGCGGTGTTAAACGACTCTTTAAATACATTTTGGCATTGCTCAAAATCTTCAAGAGGCTTAGGCGCGGGTGTTGGAGTGAAGGTTTTTTTGGTCGCTTTTGGATTGGCGATTGTGGTGTGGGTAGTTGATGCTTGCGGCTTTGTGTTAAACGCTGTGTGAGATTGCTTTGAATCGGCAGTACTCTGCCAAAAATAAGCGCAGGTTGCTGATATTATTACTAACGTCAAAGCGATTCGTTTTTTCATTTTCATCCCTGTAAGCCACTTGCCACTAGCTTCTATTGTTTTATTTTTTAGTATGAATAACAACCACTTTAAAAGTGAAATTATTAACTACTGCGTATTCATTAACTAGTAAAATACAGCACAGCGTTGGCACTATTAGACACAGCGCCTATATCTGATTGTCACACTTAAGAGCGAAGTAATTATTTGGGTTGCTGACAGTGAGTTCAGGAAATTGCTCGACAATTTTCTGATATGTTTGTGCATCTGATACTTGCAGCTTAATCATTTGTCTTTCATGGTGATTTTGTACCGAGTAACCTGTTTCAAGAAGGTATTTTAAGAATTGCGCACTTGAGCGTTGACGGTTGTCCATCACGAATGGGTCGCGTTGGAGCAAGTAATAGAGCGGATCTTAGCTGTTGTGAGTCTGGTCGCACAATAAACGGCTCAATTAATTTATAATCCGCCAGCGACCCTTTTCGGGCGATGACGTTAGCGAGTTTTAAGGCGCTGTCCGGTCGCAGTTCGGTTACATTCTCAAGCCACATGGTCAGCTCACGCTGGTTTACAAATTCAGACAACACAGCCGTAGAATCAAAAGAGGGAGTCAGTCCCATGTTTGCTAAGCGATTGACAATCTGAGTCGGCAATATTTCCTCATTGATACTTGCTAACGACGTTGCAACGAGTGCCAACCCAGTGCGTTCGTCATCGGACAGTGACGACACATCGATATCATCCATGGTGAGATTTTGCCATTGCTCAATACCTTTGCCTTCGCCCATTATCTTACTGGCGACACTCATAACAACCGCTTTTCCATCAACAGCTTGGGTGTTTTCACAGGCGTGAAACTCAGGAGAATTGATGACGTTGTCGATAAAAGGTGATTCAGCATACTGTTGCCACTGATGGGGCGTTTTTGTGCGCTCAGCCAACCATCGTTGTTGCGATTTGCAGGTATCGAACTCACCTTGCTCTTGTTCGCTAAATTGATGATTACTCTCAAGTGTAATTTGCAGTGGGGGCGACTCGAGCGGCACCGATGAGAATGGGCTGACATTCAACTTAATGCCTTCGTTTGCAAATAGCGCGGTGTTAAGTTTCATTTTCGCATGCGAGTCGTCTGGCAAATAGCGGTGTATACGATTGAGGTCAACTGCGTCAAGTAATTGAGTGACTTGGTTTTTGTCTTTGCGAGCCGAGGTATAGAAGGTTAAAGACTCAATAGTCACTTGCTGAAACCGATTGATAAACAAAGAATCATTTTTAAATGCCTGCGGGTAGCGCTGTGCAAGCATTGTTACGGCGTCAGTTCTGCCGGTTAAAAGCATTGTACCGACAAGGTGATGAATGGGGGAGAGCGCCGGAGAATTAACCAGCTGTGAGTCAATCCCTTCAAGGATACGTAAAGCGCTATCAACTAACACGGTGGTCGGAGTATCCGAGAATGACGCTAATTGGATATCACGCATTTCAATTGTAGCATTGTATATATAGTCGAGGTTTAAATGCGGCGTATTCCCCAGCGGCTGGTGGCGTTAGCAACGATTATATCAAGTGTTCTTAATTGAGATTGCAACAGCTGGGTGAGCTGTTGCTGTTCATCCGTGGTGGCGTTTTCTGGAATGTTTGATTCTATAAAGCGCTTGATAGCGTGTTGGTGTTTGATTGTCGCTTCGCGATTCTGCGTACGAATTCGCCAGAGGTCAGTTGTTACCCAATCAACGCCGCTGTGTAAAAGGGCAAGGGTAATATTATCAACACTGTCACCTTGCTTTCGAAGTTGTGATGCAATGGCAAGGTATTCGTTGTTTCTACCTCTGTGTTGCTCGTAATAGCTGCTTTGAAGTTGCTCACAACGCTCGGAAGAAACAAAAATTTCTGGCTTGGGGGGCGGTTCAAATTCGTTGTTTTGAACATTAGGCGATGCACTGCTCACTGTTGGCTTTAATTCCGAGGAAGATGCTGCGCTTTTTTGTATTTGTGCCTGTTCGTGTGCAGGAGTTTCCCTATTAACCATGAAATAAATGAGAGTTAAAACGACTACCAACACCAAAGCGCCTATAAAACCCAGCTTTTTCATATTCATCCTTGTTCGCACAACTAACCCACTTCATTGTTCAATTTTTGAGTTGTAAAAACAACCCACTTCAACACGTTAGTATTTTATAGTCATTAATTTCTAGCGGTGTATCGACCCCTTCGAAGAGACAATAGCTGCAAAGCTTGCTATTTACAGTATCAGTTGTAATATGTGTTTGTAGTATAATATTAACAGATAAAGTAATACGACTTATGACGCTTCCAACATCACAATCAGCGCACGCGGTGCGCATTCTTGCCGTTGACGCGGTGCAAAAAGCAAAATCAGGCCACCCAGGTGCGCCAATGGGGATGGCTGATATCGCCGCTGTGCTTTGGCAAAATTTTTATCGCCACAATCCGAGTGATCCTACTTGGGCTAACCGTGACCGCTTCGTGCTTTCAAATGGTCATGGCTCAATGCTGCAGTATGCACTACTGCACTTAAGTGGGTATGACGTTAGCATGGACGACTTACGCAACTTCCGTCAACTGCATTCAAAAACGCCGGGTCACCCAGAGTACGGTTACACACCCGGTGTGGAAACAACGACGGGCCCGCTAGGTGCAGGTATCGCTAACGCAGTAGGTATGGCGATTGCTGAAAAGACACTGGCTGCGCAGTTCAACAAACCAAACTTCGACATTGTCGATCACTTCACCTATTGCTTTATGGGTGATGGCTGTTTGATGGAAGGGATCTCGCATGAAGCATGTTCACTAGCGGGTACTTTGGGCCTTGGTAAATTGATCGCGTTTTGGGACGACAACGGTATTTCTATCGATGGTGAAGTAGAAGGCTGGTTCTCTGATGATACACCGGCACGCTTTGAAGCTTACGGCTGGCAAGTGATTCGCGATGTTGACGGTCATGATATGCAGGCCATTAGCGATGCCATCAGTGCGGCACAAGCTCAGTCAGATAAACCAACGTTAATTTGCTGCAAGACCATCATCGGTTTTGGTTCGCCAAACAAATCTGGCTCACACGATTGCCATGGTGCTCCACTGGGCGATGAAGAAATTGCGGCTGTGCGTGAGCAACTTAATTGGCCGCATGCGCCATTTGAAATGCCAAGCGAAATTTACAATCAGTGGAGTGCGCAAGCGCGCGGTCGTGAGCAACAATCACAGTGGCAGAGCCTTTTTGCTGCATACGAGAAAGCCCACCCAGAATTAGCGGCACAATATACTCGCCGCATTAATGGTGAATTACCGGCTGATTTTAATGATAAAGCGGATGCCTACATTCGCCAGTGCCAAGAAAACATGCAGAATATCGCTACGCGTAAATCATCACAAAACGCGATTACTTTCTTTGCTAATGAACTGAGTGAAATTATCGGAGGTTCTGCGGATTTAGCAGGCTCTAACTTAACTCTATGGCCACAAGCAAAGGGCATTCAAGAACATGATGATGGTAACTACGTATTCTACGGCGTACGTGAGTTTGGTATGAGCGCCATTATGAATGGGATTGCTTTGCACGGTGGCTTTGTTCCATTTGGCGCTACGTTCTTAATGTTTATGGAATACGCGCGCAATGCAGTGCGTATGGCCGCGCTAATGAAAGCCAAAAGTGTGTTCGTGTACACTCACGATTCAATTGGCCAAGGTGAAGATGGCCCAACGCACCAACCGATTGAGCAACTTGCTAATATACGTATGACGCCTAATTTAGCAACATGGCGTCCGTGTGATGAAACCGAGTCAGCAGAAGCGTGGCGCCAAGCGCTCGTCCGTCAAGATGGCCCATCAGCGTTAGTATTCTCACGCCAAGGTACACAAGCGGTAGCGCGTAGTGAGCAGCAAGTGAAAGATATCGCCAAGGGGGGTTATGTTCTTAAAGATTGTGAAGGCAACCCAGAAGTCATCTTGATTGCGACAGGCTCTGAAGTAAATCTGGCCCTTGATTCAGCTGCAGCGTTGACCGAGCAGGGTAAGGCCGTGCGCGTGGTATCAATGCCAAGTACGACAGCTTTTGACGCACAATCACAAGAATACCGCCAAAGCGTATTGCCAAAAGGTGTTGCTAAAGTCGCAATTGAAGCGGCGCACAGTGACTTTTGGTACAAGTACATTGGTGACAATGGTGATGTAGTGGGTATGCAAAGCTTTGGTGAATCTGCGCCGGGTAATGTTCTGCTGGAACACTTCGGTTTCACCGTTGAAAACGTTGTGACTAAGGCTAAAGCGTTATTGGCTTAGTTCAGGCCTAGCTTCAGTTTGGTGAGGGCGACGTGAATCGTCCTCATTACATATAAAAAAGCCCGAGGCGCTAACTCTCGGGCTTTTTGTATATTGGGATCGTGTACTGTCTATTTAGGTAGACGACGTTTTATTAGATAAGTTCAGCCAACATTGCTTCAAGTTTTTCTTGGTCTACTGCAAATTGGCGAATACCTTCAGCCAATTTTTGTGTCGCCATCGCATCTTCGTTCATTTGCCAGCGGAAAGCCTGCTCACTAAGGGCTTGTGGCACCGCTTTAACTTCATTTGTCGCGTGTAGCACTTGCGTGAGAGGTTCATTGTTATTGGCTAATTCCTCCAACAGCGCAGGGCTGATGGTTAAACGGTCACAGCCAGCTAGCTGTTGAATCTCACTGATATTGCGGAAACTCGCGCCCATTACTACGGTGCTGTAGCCATGCTCTTTGAAGTAGTTGTAGATACTCGTGACTGATTGCACGCCTCGATCATTGGCGCCACTGAAGTCTTGCTCAGGTTGGTCGTTTTTGTACCAATCAAGAATGCGACCAACAAACGGAGAAATCAAATAGGCACCCACTTCTGCGCAGGCGCGTGCTTGAGCGAATGAAAATAGCAGCGTGAGGTTACAGCGGATGCCTTTTTCTTCAAGGTATTTTGCTGCTTGTATACCTTCCCACGTTGAGGCGATTTTAATCAGTACACGTGAGGTATCGATATCTTGCTCCTGATACAGGGCAATTAGTTGCTCAGCTTTTTCAATCGTTGCTTGGGTATCAAAAGACAAACGTGCATCCACTTCTGTAGAAACTAGGCCAGGCACTTGCTGCATTAATTTGCTGCCAATCAACACCGATAATTTGTCGGCTGCTAGTTTTACGGTTTGCGCATTGTTTTTACCTTGACCTTTCGCCCACGCGACAGCTTCGGCGCCTAATGGCTGATACTTTTCAATTTGCATCGCCTTAAGCAACAAAGAAGGGTTGGTTGTTGCGTCTTGCGGTTGGTAAACCTTAATTGCTTCAAAGTCGCCGGTATCGGCAACCACGGTAGTCATTTTTTTAAGCTGTTCTAACTGGCTGGTCATAACGAGTTCCTGTCCTGAGTGTGGATCAATGCGTTGCATTGCGTGCGCTTTAATGAAGTTAATTTGTATTTATATATTACCTTTGCAATATTACATTATTGATATTATCATACAATTAAAAGTGATGAATAATTTATAAGAAATCATTGAAGGTACTTATGTCTCGATACACGTTAGGGTTGGACTACGGGTCTGATTCGGTTCGAGCTCTGCTGGTTGATGTAGAAACTGGTGAAGAGATCGCAACTAACATGGTGAACTACCCGCGCTGGGCGCAGGGTCTCTATTGCGAGCCAAGCAAAAACCAATTCCGCCAGCATCCACAGGATTACATCGACAGCTTAGAGCAAGTAGTGAATGGTCTTTGGAACCAAGCGCCTGCAGGTGCTGCTGATAAAGTCATCGGGATGGCATTTGATACAACTGGGTCAACACCTGTCGCTATCAATGCTGAGGGTACACCGTTGGCATTGACCCCAGAGTTTGAGCACAACCCTAACGCGATGTTCGTGTTGTGGAAAGACCATACAGCGGTGCAAGAAGCAGCGGAGATCACCGCGGCCGCGACCAACAATGACGTCAATTATCTCGCCTACATGGGCGGCATTTATTCATCAGAATGGTATTTCGCTAAAGCCCTTCATGTATTTCGCCAAGACCCCGCAGTAAAAGCTGCGACATACACTTGGATAGAACATTGCGACTGGATCACGGCTTTGATGTGTGGCACCACTCATCCACGTCAACTTGAGTTAGGTCGATGCGCAACAGGTCATAAAATGATGTGGAATGAAGCATGGGGTGGATTCCCGCCGAATGAGTTTTTCACATCAATTGACCCACTCCTAGATGGTCTTGTGGAAAAGCTCAATGGCGCGACACAGCCGAGCGACCAAGTAGCTGGCAAGCTGACCGCCGAATGGGCTGAGCGTTTGGGCCTACCGCAGGGCATTGTTGTTGGCTTTGGTGCGTTTGATTGTCACATGGGCGCGGTTGCGGCCAATGTCCGTCCGGGTGTGTTGACAAAAGTCATGGGTACATCGACCTGCGATATTACCGTTACAAGCAAAGAGCAGTTAGGCGATACCTGCGTTCGTGGTATCTGTGGTCAAGTTGATGGCTCTGTGATCCCAGAAATGATTGGCCTTGAGGCAGGCCAGTCAGCATTTGGGGATTTATATGCATGGTTCAAAAACTTACTTGCATGGCCACTGAAACAACAAACTGGGTTGAGCGCGGAAGAGCAGACGTTGCTCGAGAATATCGAAGACAACATGTTGGTCGAACTTTCTCGTGCAGCCGCATCGCTACCGGTGAATGAAAAAGATGTCACCGCCCTTGATTGGGTGAACGGTCGTCGTACTCCTGATGCCGATCAAACCGTTGCAATGGCACTCACGGGTCTGAAGATGGGTACTGATGCCCCAAAACTGTTCAAAGCGTTGGTTGAAGCAACCGCCTTCGGTGCGCGTGCAATCACAGAACGTTTTCGTGATGAAGGCGTACCAATTGAATCGGTTGTTGTGATTGGCGGTATCTCTAAGAAATCAGAATACGTAATGCAAACCTGCGCAGACGTTTGGAATTGCCCAATTGATGTATTAGAGAGTGAGCAAAGCTGTGCTCTCGGTGCGGCAATCATGGCCGCAGTTGCAGCGGGTGCGCACAGCGATGTAGCCAGTGCGCAACGAGTGATGGCGTCACCTGTTTGTCAGCAATACCAACCTAACCCAGAACGTGTCGCGATATACGATGAACTTTACGCTAAATATCAAGCGCTTGGCGCCTATGTTGATAGAGGTACGGCATGAGCTTTGTAGAACTTAAACGCGAAGTATATGAAGCAAACATGGAGCTGCAAAACCGTGGCTTAGTGATTTATACCTTCGGTAACGTGTCGCAAATCGATCGTGACAAAGGTGTGATTGCAATTAAACCTAGCGGTGTATCGTATGACCAAATGAAGGCGGATGACATGGTGATTGTTGATTTAGACAACAACATCGTTGAAGGTTCTATGCGCCCATCATCAGACACCAAAACCCATGTGCATTTATATCGTCATTTTGATGCGATTGGCGGGGTGACACACACGCACTCGACCTATGCCACAGCATGGGCGCAAGCAAAGCAAAGCATTCCTTGTTTAGGCACCACGCACGCCGATTATGTTCACGGCGACATTACTTGTACTCGCGAACTAACTGACGAGCAAGTAAACGGTGACTACGAACTTGAAACAGGCATTCAAATTACTGATGCCTACTTAGACAGAGACCCGATGGCTGCACCTATGGTGGTGGTTGCCGGACATGCGCCTTTTACCTGGGGTAAAGATGCGTCGCAATCTGTTTATCATGCGGCCCTATTAGAAGAAATCGCCCGCATGGCATACCTAACACGCACCCTTGACCCGCGCAGCGACGTGCTGAAGCAGTCGGTCATGGATAAGCACTATTTACGTAAACACGGTAAAAATGCCTATTACGGCCAGAGCAAGTAACGCCGCCGTGGCAATATAAAGAGGATACTCACATGACGACAATGACGAAAGAAGTATGGTTTGTCACTGGCTCACAACATCTTTATGGTCCTAAGGTGTTGGAAGAAGTTGCTCGCGATAGCGACGCAATTGTTGCTGGCCTAAACGAAGCTGCAAACTTACCAGTTAAATTGGTGTGCAAACCAACGGTTAAATCACCAGAAGAAATCCACGCTGTATGCCAACAAGCAAACAGCAACCCAGACTGTATTGGTTTGATCCTATGGATGCACACTTTCTCACCTGCGAAGATGTGGATTGCTGGATTGAATGAGTTGCGTAAGCCGTGGTTGCACCTGCATACGCAATTTAATGCGGCATTGCCTTGGTCTGAAATCAACATGAACTACATGAACACACACCAAAGTGCACATGGCGATCGTGAGTTTGGTTTTATCGGCACCGTGATGCGCAAAGAGCGCAAAGTGGTGGCGGGTCACTGGCAGCGCCCTGAAGTGCAAGCGCAAATCGATGATTGGTGCCGTGCAGCAATGGGTTGGAACGAAAGCCAAAACCTAAAAGTGGCGCGTTTTGGCGACAACATGCGCCAAGTTGCCGTAACTGAGGGTAACAAAGTATCAGCGCAAATCACTTTTGGTTATGAAGTACATGCCTTTGGTTTGGGCGACCTTGCGAAAATCGTTGACCAAGTCAGTGATGAAGACGTTGCGGCACAGCTTGAAGTGTACAAAAACGACTACCACATCCCGGCAGAGACTTTGGCAGACGATTACAAAGTGAACATGCTGAAAAACGAAGCACGCCTTGAGCTAGGTATGCAACGTTTCCTAGATGAAGGCGGTTTTAAAGCATTCACAAACTGTTTTGAAAACCTATCTGGCCTAACCGGTCTTCCGGGTTTGGCAACACAGCGCTTAATGGCCAAAGGCTACGGTTATGGTGGTGAGGGCGACTGGAAAACAGCTGCAATGGTACGCATCATGAAAGTGATGGGTGAAGGCCGTGAAGGTGGTTGTTCGTTTATGGAAGACTACACCTACAACATGGGTAGCACGGACCAAGTTTTGGGGGCGCACATGTTAGAAGTGTGTCCGTCAATTGCGGCACAAAAACCAACGCTTGATGTTCACCTACACACCATTGGCATGCGTTGTGATGTGGCGCGTTTATTGTTTACGGGCAAGCCGGGTCCTGCTATTAACGTATCGCCAATTGACCTAGGTAATCGTTTCCGTATCATTATCAATGAAGTTGATACAGTAGAGCCGCCTGCGGCACTGCCGCACTTACCTGTGGCATCTGCATTGTGGGAGCCAAAACCGAATTTATCAGTTGCATCAGCCGCATGGATCCATGCTGGTGGCGCGCACCACACGGCGTATAGCCAAGCGGTAACAACGGATATGATCGTTGATTTCGCGGAAATGGCGGGTGTTGAAACTGTGGTTATTGATGATGCAACAACCATTCGTGGTTTGAAGACCGAGCTACGTCATAACGCTGCTTACTATGCGCTTAAAAATGGCCTGTAAGCCAAGCGAATGAACGAATAAGCCAAGGGTTTTCCCTTGGCTTTTTGCATTTAAAAACAGGAGTAGTGATGAAAGACCTCAGCGCCTATGACGCCATTATCTTTGATATGGATGGCACCCTAGTTGACTCAATGGGCTCGCATTTAAAAGCATGGGAGCAGGTTTGCATTGAATACGGCTACCCGTTTGACTATGAGTACATGCACTCGCTCGGTGGTGTGCCAACCAAAGCAACCGTGGCACTACTGAATGATCAATATGGGTTGAACCATGACCCTGATGAGATTGCCATTCGAAAGCACCAATTTTGGCTGGCTATGGATCACGACCCAACGCCTATTGCAGAGACATTCGCAGTGTTCGAGCACTACCATGGCAAGATGCCTATCGGTGTAGGCACGGGCGCAGAGCGTTCCCATGCAGAGGAGTTACTGGCAAAACATGGCTTATTGCCACGACTCGGTGCGCTAGTCACTGCCAGTGACGTTACCCATGGTAAACCGCACCCAGAAACATTCGTGAGTGTGGCATTACAACTCGGTGTAGATCCAACGCGTTGCGTGGTGTTTGAAGACACTGACATCGGCAGACGTGCTGCAATTGCCGGAGGTATGGATTGCATTATGGTCAAAAACGGTAAGATTCAACCTTAAATTCACGTGCCAACAAATTAAGCAATTTGCCGGTGATTAGTCGCTTCTTTGCAACTTTTCACCGCGATAACCTTGCATACCTTACTATATTTGTAATATAAAAGTATAAAATAAATATAAAAGGCGACTACAATGTTATCTAACACAGCTATGAGCGAGCGCTTTAACAGCCTCACACAATTTAGAAACTCACTGAGCAAAGCCAAAAATTATGCGCCAAGATTCGCCATGGTCGGCGTGTTGATGTCATTTGTAGTGCCCAATGCCTTTGCTCACCAAGGAGATGCTATGAACTCAGTGCCTACGGCTACGATGCAGCAGTTCGATACCCTCGCAGACAGTACCCCGATTAATAAAGTCACTCTGACCAATGCCAATGGGGTTGAGGTCGATGTGATCAGCTACGGTGGCATTATTACCCGCATTGCGACACCCGATGCCAAAGGCAAGAGCGGCAATATTGTTCTGGGTTTTGATAATGTTGCTGATTATGTGGCGTCAACAACGTACTTTGGTGCAATCATAGGCCGCTACGGTAACCGTATCGCAAATGGTAAATTCACTTTAAACGGCACAGAGTATCAATTGGCCAAGAATGATGGTGACAACCACCTTCACGGCGGTGTCCAAGGTTTCGATAAAAAAGTATGGCAAATGCAGCCTTTCACCACAGCTAATAGCGCGGGTGTGAAGCTGACGTTGTTGAGCCCTGATGGCGACCAAGGCTATCCAGGTAACCTTGCCACCGAAGTAACCTACACATTAACTAACAACAACTCATTGGACATGCAATTTGTCGCGACTACAGATAAACCCACCATAGTGAATATGACCCAGCACAGCTACTTCAACTTGGCGGGTAAGGGCGATATCTTAGACCATCAATTACAAATCAATGCTGAGGCGATGACACCCGTTGACGGTGGTTTGATCCCAACAGGAGAGATCACGTCTGTTGCAGGCACCGCATTTGATTTTCGTAAGATGAAAGCGATTGGTAAAGATATTGATACCAAGGATGAACAACTTAAATTGGGTCAGGGCTATGACCATAACTTTGTGCTCAAAGACGTTGCTGATGGGCAACTAATTGAAGCGGCTAAGGTGTATGAACCAGAATCTGGGCGCACTTTGACTGTTCTGACAGAAGAGCCATCAATCCAGTTTTATTCTGGTAACTTTTTAGATGGCAGCACAGCTCAGCCTGGGCTTAAGCACAATTTCCGCAGTGGTTTTTGTTTGGAGCCACAGCACAATCCGGATTCACCAAATCAGTCGCATTTTTTATCGACGGTATTGCATCCGGGCAGCGTGTACTCAACACGTATCGTCTACCAATTTGGTGTTAAGTAAACACATAATCACCGCCGCGACGGGCATTTAGCGGCGGTGTTTTTTTATTCACACAATGAGTTTCCTATGATTAAAGCAACAACAAAGCTACGAACAAGCTTACTCAGCACTGCAGTATTAGGCAGCCTTTTGCTGGGTGGCTGTGCGTCAACCAACGAAGATGCGTCGCAAACATCTGCGCAGGTCGTGCCAACACAGGCTGCGCCAATTCAAGATAATGGTATTTTCACTAACCCACTGTTTCCAAATGGTGCCGATCCATGGTTAGAGTACTGGGATGGCAATTATTACCTCACCACGACGACGTGGACTTCAGAACTAGTGATGCGTAAATCGCCAACGCTTGCTGGCCTTGCTGATGCGACGCCAATCAATGTGTGGTCAGATACCGACCCTAAACGTTGTTGTAATTTCTGGGCATTTGAATTTCATCGTCTGAAAGGACCTGATGGGTATCGTTGGTACATGATGTACACAGCGGGCCAAGATGGCACCCTCGATCATCAGCACTTAAATGTGCTTGAAAGTGCAGGCGACGACCCGATGGGTCCATACGAATACAAGGGTGCGTTAATGCCCAATGTATGGAACATCGATGGTAACTACCTTGAAAAAGACGGCAGATTATATGTGATTTACTCACAGTGGCAGGGCGATCAGCAGCTCAATATTATTGCCGAAATGGAAAACCCGTGGACGTTGAAAAAAGACACGCAACATGTGGTGCTTACCCGTCCAGAGTTGGATTGGGAGATCAGTGGTCGTAAGGTAACTGAGGGGGCGGAAATCCTTCAACACAATGGCCGTACCTTTATGACTTACTCAGCGAGTTTCTGTAATACGCCGGATTACAAGTTAGGCTTGCTTGAGTTAGTGGGCGATGACCCAATGAATATCGACCATTGGAAAAAGTTTGATGAACCTGTGTTTAGCCGCACAGAAGAAGTCTTTGGACCCGGCCATAACGGTTTCTTTACCTCGCCAGATGGTAGTGAGGATTGGCTCGTATACCATGGTAATGACTCGGTAGAGCACGGCTGTAGCGCGACACGTTCATTGCGCGCGCAGAAGTTCGATTGGAATGACGACGGCACCCCACACTTTGGTAAACCAATTACTCCAGGTGTAGAAGTGGCACCACCTTCTGGTGAATATGGGCCTCTTGTGACGCGTGTTCAAGGTCAACGCTATCATCTAGTCAATGCGACAACCAACTTATGTTTGGACATCGCATCAGACCCGCAAGACCCTAAAGCGGTGCAGCGTCAATGTACTGGTACGAATGGCCAGTGGGTACTCGATGCAACGACTGATGGTTATATTCGTTTAGCGAATCGCGAAGATTCTAAATTCCTCGAAGTGGCGCAATGCGCAGTGGCCGACAATGCCAAAGCGCAGTCTGCTGCTTGGCGTAACACTTATTGCCAGCAATGGCAGGTTGCTCCTGCGTCTGACGGTAATGTGACGATCACTAACCGCTACTCAGGCAAGCCACTTGCAATAGCAGGCTGCTCAAGTGCACAAAACCAAGCTGTACTGCAAAGCAACGAGCAAAGCGCCTGTAATCAATGGCAACTACAGCCAGTGGGTGAAGTTGTGGTGTTGAATCAGCAAAGCGGCAAAACCCTTGCTGTAGCCGATAGCAGCGCAAAAGCGGGCGTGAATGTGGAGCAACAAGCCTACACGCACAGTGATGCACAGAAATGGCATTTTGTACCAACCGATACCGGCTATGTCAGCTTGAAAAACAACTTACAAAGCGATACCTGTGTGGCTGTAGCGAGCAATGCTGTAGTGCCAGGCGCGAATGTTGAAATGGCGGCATGTAGCGAGAAAACGGCGCAGTGGCGCATCAATCCAGTGACAGGTGGCGGTGTGATGCTTATCAATCGTTATACCAAGCAAACGTTAGGCCTAAGCGATTGTGGCTTGGCTGAAAACACCAATTTCGCGCAGCAACCGGAGTTGGCGACGCGTTGCCAAGTGTTCCATTTACGCGAGCCAAATTAAGTAAATTATTGTTGCCCAAAAGAACAAAAGCCACTGCAATGCAGTGGCTTTTTTTATGGTGATTAGACAGCTGGGATAAACTGCTTCCACCAATACTCGTTATTGTGTGTTACGCCCAATGTGACAACCACACCCACCTCTGGGGTTAGCAAGTTCACCTGCTCTTTGTTCGCAGCGACAGTGACTCGCTCGAGTGGCTCATACCATGCGTGAAATGCCAAATCGAATGTACCATTGTGAATTGGCATCATGTGCTTGCCGCGTACATCTAAATGCGCTTGCACACTTTGCTCCGGCGTCATGTGAATATCGGCCCAATCTTTATCGTAAGCGCCTGTTTCAATGAAGGTTAAATCAAACGGACCTAAGCGTTCACCAATAGCCTTAAAGCCGTCGAAATAACCGGAGTCACCACTAAAATAGAGCTTCTCATTGTCGCTATTAATCGCCCATGACCCCCATAAAGTGGCGTTGGCATCACCGAGTCCACGACCTGAAAAATGTTGCGTTGGTGCAAATGTGAAACTCAAATCCAAGCCCAGATCGCGGCGACTTTGCCACCAATCAAATGACTCAATTTGCTTAGCATCTATGCCCCATTTCTGTAAATCGCCTTCCACTCCTAAAGGCACCAAAAATGCACCTGTTTTTGCGGCCAATGCCTTCACCGCTTCTTTATCAAGGTGGTCATAGTGATTGTGTGAAATCAACACATAATCAATGTGCGGCAATTCATTAATATCAATCGGCGTGTCATGAAAACGCTTTGGGCCCATAAACGAGAAGGGGGATGCACGCTCTGCAAACACTGGGTCTAGCAACAAGTAGCGCCCCTGCGTTTTTACCAGCACAGATGAATGCCCGAGCTTGATAACATGGGTTTGGTTGTTGCTCAGTGCATCCAAATCAGCACGCGTGATGGTGTGAACGGGTAAGTCGGCGATTGGCTGAGCATTTTTCTTCGTCTCGGTGAAAAAACGCCAAAACAGCTCGGCACGTTCTTTACCTGTTTTTTGATTGACTGGCTTATCATTTTTGAAGCGGCCATTACTGTATTGGCTAGATTGATAGCCTTGTGAGTCGACTGTTGCGTCAAGTCCCGAAACCATTACACACCCTCCTAACGAAAGAATTATCGCTGTTGCTAATGCAACCCATCTCTTTTTCATAGTGAATACCCAAAAGTAAACTACACGGTGCAGTTTACACTTTAAGATAAAAAAGTAAACTGTGTAGTGCAAAAAATTGTAAACACGGATAAACTAGGGCGCAGTGGAGAAGAATATGAAACAGTCAGAACGTAAACGATTACAAATTATCAATGCAGCGGAAATGTTGTTTGCACGCGATGGTGTACAAGGCACGAGCATGGACGTGCTGGCACAACAGGCCGAAGTCTCTAAGCGCACAATCTATAACCACTTTGCAACTAAAGAAGAGCTGTTGTCCTGTGTGTTAGAGCACATGATGTCGCAAGTAGACCAAGGTGACGAGTTACACTTCTATGCCAACAAAGATATTGCTGAGCAACTTAAAGCCATTGCTATGAGTGAAGCGCGCCTGCAAACCTCTGAATCACTGTTGAAAATTGCTCGCGTCACTTTTATTGAGATGATCACCAACCCCGAGTTTTCGCAGTTGATGGCAGCGAATAAGATTGGTTGTATGCGCTACTTTGAAGTGTTTTTACGCGACGCGGTGAATGCGGGTGTACTGGCGATTGAGCACACTGAATTTGCTGCGCAGCAGTTTATTTACCAGCTTAAATCTTTCATTTTCTATCCAAAGTTATACAACATAGACAACGCCGCGGGTGGCGATATCGCGTTTATCGTTGAGCAAACTGTGGCGATGTTTTTAGCGCGCTACCAAAAGTAATACAGTGAGCGTGCAACACGTGCTACTGAATCTGGTGGTAGTGCGCGCGCTTATTGATGTACATTCTCTGATCCGCTATGTGCATTAGGTCTTGAATGGTGGAAGCATCGTCATCATAGACCGCGTAACCGATACTGACACTCAAATCAAAATTAAGTGCTTGATGTATATAAGGTTGATTCATTTTGTCTTGAATGCGCTGTATCACCTGATTGATAAAGAGTGGCTCTGGTAAAGGCGCAACAATTAATGCAAATTCATCACCACCGATGCGGGCAACCGTATCAGAAGCACGCGTTGCCGACAGCAAGCGGTTCGCTGTTTCGATTATTGCCGCATCGCCAAATTGATGACCATGTTGGTCATTCATCGTCTTTAAGCCATTCATATCCACCATGAAAATAGCGCACAACTCGTTGTCATGTAAGCGGTTTAGATGCAGTTTATGAAACCTATCCATAAACAACGCGCGATTTGGAAGTCCGCAGAGGCTGTCGTGCGTAGCCAAATAATATAAATCGTTGCTGGTGTGCTGATGAGCGAAATATAACGCAGACGCGATAACATCACTGAGCAGGTTTAATACCTCAACATCATCGTCGCAATAGTTGTTTTCTCTGTGTGACATCACTTTGAGCACACCGACGGCAGCGTCATCGTAAAACAATGGAATAACTATCATCGAGCGCACGCCTAATGCTCTTGTTGCGTTTCTATCGACGCGCTCATCTGTTTCTGTGTCTTGGCAGTGCTGACTTTGTCGAGTACGTACGCACAAGCCAGACAAACTTCTTTGCTGGTCTAAACGCAGGCCTAAAAAGTCTTTGGCGATACCCGATGCGGCGCGATAGACCATATCACCGTCTTCTGCTAACTCTATCGCAGCGCCATCTGAGCTAGTGAGATTAAGGCTATGGGTAACGACCTGATCCATCACCTGGGCGAAATCTAAGCCTTGTTTAGCGATGGCGGATTGAATTCGAATAATTTCAAGCAGTGTTTCTTTTTCTGGCATGTTTTTCAGTTGTTTGCACCTCACATATTGATAAAAGTTTAGAAGAGGTTGGGTAAAAATTCCTGCTATTGGCTTTGTATGTATAGCAATTTGGAAGATTCCTAACAGATAGTCGCTAATACAAAATTAAGCACTACTTAAAACAGATATTAGATAGTCTAATATAAATCGTAGTGATAATGATTCTCAACTGTATTTACATTTTATTTTTTTAATTTACAATGCGTCACAACCTTCTGTGAATACTAGAGAATCATAATGTCAAAGAACAATGTATTCGGCTCAACAGCTTTACTGAGCACGCTAGCTTTAACCATTTCCGCTGCGCATGCGAATGACGCAAACTCTCAAACCAATGCGAAAACGGCAGTTGAAAAAGAGAAAGAAGCCATCGAACTCATCGAAATCCATGGTGTGCGTAATTCTATCTACAACGTTAAAAAATCGGGTGATGCACGTCGCCTAGTAGATTTAGTGGATATGCCCACTACTATCACCGTACTGACCAAAGACCAAATCGAAGAGTCTGGCCGCTCGGATTTAAAAGAGGTGCTGTCTACGCAAGCTGGTGTCACCCTAGGTACGGGTGAAAATGGTAATGCATTCGGCGACCGATACATTATTCGTGGACACGAAGCACGCTCAGACGTGTTTGTAGACGGTCTTCGCGACCCAGGTATGAATACGCGAGAAAGCTTCTCGGTAGAGCAAATCGAAATTACTAAAGGCCCGAGCGCAACCTTTGCTGGTCGCGGTTCATCGGGTGGTGCGGTAAACAGTATCACCAAAAAAGCATCGCTGGGTTATGACTTTGGCCGAGTTGATGTGGGTGTAGGTAGCGACAACTACGTGCGTGCAGCTGTGGATGTGAACACCCCTCTGACTGACAACTTTGCCACGCGTATCAACATCATGACGGCGAAAGAAGATGCCCCTAAACGTGATGGAGCTGAGCGCGAACGACAAGGTATTTTGGCTTCTGGTTTGTATGACAACCTCGAAGATCTGAAAATCTGGACTGACTTCTATTACCTCAACGCTGAAGATGTGCCTGACCTAGGTTCTACTATGGTTAATGGCGAAATCATTGAAGATATCCCGGTTTATGCACAAGAGGGAGACTTCCTTAATTCAGAAGCAGCTTCGGGTACATTGCGTGTTGAATATGAAATCAATGACACGTGGAAAATCTACAGCATCACTCGCTACGGTAAGACGGATAATGGCTACCTAGCAACGAGTGCAGGCGGCACCACTGGCTACTTCACTGAAGAAGACGCGAATGATCGCGTTAATGGCTTTGGTACCTTCACGTTCGGTTCGCACTCGAATTATCAAGATGTAGAACACTTTGCCACGCAATTGAATCTTTTCGCAGAATTGAAAACAGGTTCAGTCGAACACAAGTTCCTTGTTAGCGGTGAATACGCTGACTATTCGGTACTCAATGGTCGTTATACTGATATTGGCAGTGTTTCAGCGCCAAATTGTTGGACAGCAGGGCGTGGCGGTGTTGGCCAAAACTTCTGTGCGATTGACGCTGATGGCAATACAGCAACGAACCTAAACAACATTATCGACCGCTCGCAAGCAGTAAAAGGCGATTTTAGCTCAGACTATAGCTATGAAGTATCGGCACTGTCGTTCATGGACACGATGCAAGTGACCAAAGACTTGATGCTTTTCGCCGGTATTCGTATCGATAACTACGATTACAGCAATTTAACCAATGGCCGCAATGGTGAAGCCCTGTATGAATTTTCAGACACCCTGACCAATGGTCACTTAGGTCTGGTGTATGAAGTGGTCGACGACATCAACTTATACGCGTCATACGGTAGTGCAACAAATATCAATGGCGGTGAATCTGATGTGGGCGGCAACTGTGGTTACGGTGGCGTATGTACAGATTCAGAGGGCAGTGCTAATGCGGAACCAGAAACGGTGCGCAACCTTGAGTTTGGTACCAAGATGTCGCTGAATGACGAGAGCCTGTTTGTGCAGCTCGCAGCATTTCGCCTAACCAAAGACGACATCATGGAAGGTGCGGGCAGTGGTTATGAAGTAACGGGCGCGCTAAACACGGGTAAGCACGAAGTGAAAGGCGTTGAAATTGCCGTGAATGGCCAGCTAACTGACGAGCTCAGCATCCAAATCAGTGCAGCGAAGATGGACTCTGAAATTCTAGAGTCTGCGTCGAATCCAGAAAGTGTGGGTTTACCCTTGGCATTATTTGCTAAAGAAAGCCTGTATGCTCAAGCGCGTTACCAGTTAACAGAAGATTTTGCTTTTGGTGGCGACGTCACTTACAAAGGACGTATGACGGGTGGCCAACCTGACACGGGTTCAACAGGCCCAGAAGTGCCTTCGTACACGGTTTATAACCTATTCGCGACTTACAACTTTAGCGAAAACCTGACGACGCGTGTGAACTTTGGTAACGTATTCGACAAAGAGTACTACACCTCTACATATCGTGCGCCTAAGTTTATGTACATTGGCGACCGTCAGTCTATTCGCGCAACCGTTACTTACGAATTTTAAGGGAAATTAATCATGGTCTTGATCGAGCAATTGCTAACAAAAGCAGAAGTGCACACCTTTCGTGAGCACCTCGGTCAAGTGCCCTGGTTAGATGGCAAAGGCACGGCGATGGGAATGGCCGCTGCGGTTAAAAATAATGCACAGGCGGATGCCAACGACGAGGTGGTTCGTCAATTGACCAACTTACTGTTGGCCAAATACGGTGAAAACCCGAAATTGGTATCGGCGGTGCTGCCACACAAAATCTTTCCACCGTGTTTTAATCGTTATGCTCAAGGTGAAACGTATGGCTTTCATGTTGATGCAGCGATAATGCGTGTTCCCAACTCAACAGATGTACTGCGCTCTGACATGTCGATGACGTTGTTTTTATCAGAGCCTGATGAGTATGAGGGGGGAGAGTTGGTGATCCAAACCGAGTTCGGAGAACAGCGGGTTAAGCCGCAAGCCGGCGATGCAGTAACCTACCCGTCGAGTAGCTTGCACCGTGTTACACCGGTAACGAAAGGTACTCGTATAGCGGCCATTACATGGATGCAAAGCCTCGTTGCCGATACCCATATTCGCGAAATCCTGTTTGAGCTGGACCAAAGTATCCAGCAATTACTGCAAAACGAATCGGTATCGCGGGAGCAACTCGATAGTTTGCATCACGTCTACCATAACCTAATTCGTAAACACACCAGCATCTAGTAAAGTGAGCGAGTGTATAAATTTAGAAAAGGAGCCTTTGAGCTCCTTTTTTGTGTTGTTTCCTGTGGGATACACACCCGCCATTGTAAGTTGGCATTGTTTTAGCGTTAGTTGCTTGTTAACTTAATAAAAATATTAGAAAAATTAACCACATCCCTATTCAAGTGGTGATGAGGAGGGGTGATACTTTATTCACACCCGATGCAGGAGGCAGTCCGTGAAAATATTCAATGGTTCTCACTTTTTAAAGTTACTGCTACTTTTCGCCGTGACGAGCTTTTCTGTTGGTTGCGCAGTAAAGTCTGTCGCCTCATATGATGAAATTACGGATAAGAATGTCACGGCATTACAGCGAAAATTTGAAACATTTCTTATAGGGCTCCAAACAAGTGAAGGATTACCTGAGTGTGCCTACAGCGCCAATGCCGCTTTTTACAGTGATGCACAAGTGGATTTAAGCTCCATCAAAATCAGGGCCGAGGCCATACCTAAAAATGAGCTCACTACCGAACAACTCACTTTGCTCGCAAACAGTTTAAGTAACCTAGAGCTGTTGCATCGCATTAAAGAGAAAAAATCCAAATCCAGTGGTGGGCTTAAGTGTTTGTCAGCCGACGAAATAACCCCGTTAAGATCAGCATTTAATTCAAGTTTCACCGCGATTTTGAAGTTGGAACTAGCTAAAAAACGTAATTGATAAGGAATAATCGAATGTCCATAAATGCAGCCGAGTTGGCAGGGGATATGTTGGGTGCGATGCGCGGCGTTTTGTCAGATAAATGGCCAAATATCAGAGAGTATGGTGAGGCAGAAGCGCACAAGTTGGCGCAATCTCTGTCGAAAATTCAGGCCTTAATTATTGCGGGTGAAATTGATGAAGAAGAAGCATCATTGCATTTTGCCATTCAAAAGAATACCAGTGAAACTGTGCTGATTACGCTTACTGGATTAAGTGCTTTGGCCATTGAGCAAGCGCTAAACGCGGCTTTTGATGTGATTAAAGACGCTGTAAATACCGCGCTGGGATTTACGCTAATTTAAATTTAGAAATAATTTTTTCAGGTTGAAATGCCAAGCTTGCAAGGCATGTGCTGGTAACTAATTGTATTAATTAGTTGTTATAAAGTGACTACGCGGGCCAGTTTATCCTGATTTCGAAATCGTTAAGGTGGCATGGCGATGTAAGCGCCTTCATTGTTAGAGATACCCAAGCATGTGTACTAGACTTTAGTTGTTCGTTGCAAATACAAGTACCGTATTTGCTGAAGCATCTTTATTAAAAAGGTGGTGTTATGAAGTCTAAAATAATGGCTGTATCCAGCTTCTTTTTGGCCTTGTCTGGTAGTGCAATTGCTGATCATTCTTGGGGCGACTATCACTGGGCAAGAACCACAAGTTCATTCGATCTTATTATAATCAACAGTACGACACCGGATTGGGATGGCTACGTGAGTCAGGCTGTAAGTGATTGGTCAGATTCCTCAAAGCTCAATATGATTGAGGATTTATCCGGGGATAGCAGCAGCCGAACCCGGCGTAAATGTAATGCTCCCGATGGTATGGTGAGAATATGCAATTTGGCGTATGGTCAAACCGGCTGGTTAGGGATCGCTGGAATTTCTCTGGATGCTCAAGGGCATATCACCAGAGGCTATACCAAGCTCAACGACACCTATTTTGCGTCTGGTTACTACAACAATGATGTTTGGAAGCAAAGCGTCACCTGCCAAGAGTTGGGCCATAACGTCGGCTTGGATCATCAGGACGAAGACTTCAACAACACCTCCCTATACACCTGCATGGATTATCAAGACCCACCTTATGCGTATCCTAACGCCCATGACTATGAGCAACTCGTCAGCATGTATACGCACACCGATAGTTATGATTCTTATATAGGAGGCGGTAACAGTGGCGGTGGTGATGGGGGTTGTAACGCGCCAAAAGGCAAGGGCTGTAATAAGTCAGACATAGGTAACAGCAACAGCGAGATTGGCTGGGGTTATTCACTCGGTCGCCGCGGGAATTCGGAAACTTTTATTCGCATAGACCCGGATGGCACGCGCCACCTAACCCATGTTACTTGGGCTAAAGAGCATGAGGAAGACCATGAGCATTAGTGCAAAGGACTAGTCACAGAACTGTTCGAGAATATACACTGACAAAAGCCACTAAAATTAGTGGCTTTTGTTTTATTAAATACTGGTTGTTTAAGCGAGCCAATCATTGTCTATTGCATCCACGTTGTTACAGTGCGGCTCAATCACAAGAGACATAGCTTTTTTGGCGCAGAGCTCAATTTCACAGTGTCATGCTCGTATGACTTATTACTGTTAGTAGATGAAGGTACAGAGATTGAAAGACAAATCACCTAATTTGGAACACTCACAAGAGCGTGTGGAACAACGAATAGGGAATGTTGCTCTCGTTGTTGAAAATTACGATGACGCCATTGCGTTTTATACGCAGAAATTAGGGTTTACTCTGATTGAAGACACCGACTTGGGTGGTGGAAAGCGTTGGGTGCAAGTGTCTCCACCTAATTCAAATGGTACAAACCTTCTGTTAGCTCAAGCAAATTCACCCGAACAAACGCAAGTCGTGGGTAATCAAAGTGGTGGCCGTGTGTTTTTGTTTCTACAAACCAATGACTTTTGGCGAGACTACCAACGAATGAAAGACAACGATGTGATATTCAATGAAGAGCCACGTATTGAACAATACGGTACGGTCGTGGTATTCCAAGATTTATACGGCAATAAATGGGACTTACTGCAATTAAACGGCACAAGGCTTGAGTAAATTTAGTCTCGCTGTTTACATTTATTTAACTTGTAACAATTTGAAAAAGTTAGACTTTATTTCTTTTTAGGGTAATGTTTTTATTACGTGACTACCTTGTTAGGTTTTGTCTCATCCTATCCAGAAAAGGAATTTAGATTTTGAAAATACTCGTGTCTTGCCTATCGTTACTCTTGTCTTTTGCATCTTTGGCAGCAGATGAACAAGCCATCCAAAAAGAATTAAGTGGACCGCCTGAGGTAGTTGTTAAATTGCCAGCGTCATACGCTGTTGATAAAACAAAGCGCTATCCCGTTATTTATGTACTAGATGGCAATCTAAACATTGAGTTAGTGAGCAGTATGGTGCAGCGTTTAGCTGACTCCAATGGTGGTTATGAACACATTGTGGTCGGAATAGAGCCCAAAAATCGCTTAGATGATTTTGCGCCGACCGTGAACTTAGACCCAAGAGGCCCGGTGGGAGCGGGTGGCGGAGCTAATAGCTTACTTAACTATTTCGAAGCTGAACTTATTCCTAGCATAAACGCCAAATATAGGACGAATGACACCAAATCGATTGCGGGCCACTCCATCGCGGGTTTGTTTGTTATTCATGCTTACCATTCGCGCCCAACCTTATTTCAAGCACACTTAGCGTTTAGTCCTGCAGTATGGTGGGGAGCCCGTGAGACTGCACAATCGGCCAAACACTATGTTACTTCCGCTCAGCAAACAGGCAGCTTTTTATACCTTAATATTGGCAGTGAAGGGGGTGAAATGCGTGAGGTGTATGACGACCTGGCGAACACCATCGCCAGAAACCGTTCAGTTGATTTAGTACTGTTATTAGACGCATTCGATGATGCTGATCATGATTTCACTATGGCTGCTGGTTTATACAATGCGTTAACGGGATTGTATAAATACCAGCAGGACGAAGGCATTTAGTTTTATTATTTATCTACAAGGTGGGTGCTAGGCGCTGACTCTGGCATGCTGGAATAGTTCATAAGCGTCGTGTATGCCCTGTATGAACATTTGCGTTCCAATAATTGTAAGAATCAGTCCCATTAACCGTGTAGTGATACTGATGCCATCCGCACCGACTTTTTCTACAAGCTTGGCACCGTTTAAAAAACAAACACAGGTGATTAGGCATAGCACTGCAAAGGTAACTATGGTCACTATTATGTGGATAATGCCCCCTGAGGCCGAATAGTTCATGGCCGTGGCTATTGTACCTGGGCCGGCCAAAATAGGTAATGCGAGCGGTGAGATGGCGATGTCTTTGTCTTCATCTTCATCATTCGTTGCCTCTGCGGTGTGAGCATGTAACTTCGACGACTGCCCTTGCAACATATGATAGCCGACGATAAACACTAAAATACCGCCTGATAATCGCAGTGCTGGTAGGGTGATCCCAAAGACTTCAAATATTCCTTTACCCAATAAACAAAACGCTGTGATGATAAAAAATGTTGTAGTAAGGGCTTTAAATGTGGTTTTTCTGCGCTGAACAGGTGTTTGGTTCGCGGTCATGCCAACAAATACGGCGGTATTGGCTATGGGATTCATCATGGCAAAAAATCCCATAAATACGGTTATAGCCAAGGTGGTAATATCATGCATCGTGTTGCCAACGGATTTATCAAGTAGATTAACGAGTGAAATAGTAGCTTACTCATTGTAATCAATAAAGGAACAAATCAAACAGTCAGTGCCAGATTCAAAAGGCGCTTAAGGTGGGCACCTAGTGAAGCGCTTGCCAAAAGGCCTCTCCTAGTACTCTGTTCACTTCTTCTGCTGACGTGTGTCCATTGCAAATTGCTTCAATTGCTACCTCATAAAGCGTTCGAGATCCTGTTTTTGCTGCTATTTTTCGTAACGTAGATGTGTCTTCACCTGCCCTAATCGCGTCCGCCAGTTGGTGAGTCATCGTAATTATTTCAAACAAAGGCATTCGTCCCTTGTAACCGGTTTGTTTGCATTTTTCGCACCCGACGGCAGATTTGATTTGTAACTTGGGAAAGACAGTGTTGAAGCGTTGCCCTTGTGTATCATTTGCTAATGGTCCTACTGTGCTACAAGACGAACAAAGCTTTCTGACAAGTCGTTGCGCAGCAACTCCTTTAAGTGTGTCTGCAACAATGGGCGGGGGTACTCCTAACCCCATCAATCTGGGGATTGTGGTGATGGCATCACTTGTGTGTAATGTGGTCATAACGAAGTGGCCAGTAATTGCAGCACGAAATGTCATGTCAGCTGTTTCTTCATCACGAATTTCACCCATCAATATGACATCAGGGTCTTGTCGAAGGATACTTTTTAGCGCCGCAGAAAACGTGAGGTTTTGTGCAGGGTTTATACTTACTTGAGCAATACCGTCAATTTCATATTCAACAGGGTCTTCGACTGTAACGAGACACTTTTCAGGGGCGTTAAGCTCCTTGAGAGCCGCATATAAAGTACTTGTTTTACCGGAACCTGTTGGTCCAGTGATCACAAATATACCTTCGCTATTTAACAGTAAACGCTTTAATGATTCTAATTCTTTTGATTGAAGTCCAATCTCTTCAATGGAATTGACAACCGACTTGATAAGCAGCCGAATAACCACTTTTTCTCCACCTTGTACTGGCAAAGTAGAGACTCGTAAGTCAACGTCATGACCGCGCATTTCGAGGCTCACACTGCCATCTTGGGGGATCATTTTTTTTGCAAGGTTAAGTCGAGCTATGGCTTTTATACGTTGAATTATTGGTACCAAGATGGGCGCAGGAACCTCAGAAATAACGCGAAGCATGCCGTCAATGCGATAACGTACAATGCCACCGTTTTGATAAGGCTCGATATGAATATCACTTGCTTTCATCAAAAAGGCTTCTAGAAACATTTCGGAGACTATTTTTACGATCGCAGAATCGGTGGATTGATGATTTTTCTTATTTGAGTCTAGTGAGGATTTAATAACGATATCTTTTTTAGAGTCTAGATCGTTGTGGTAATACTTCTCTATCCATTCATTGATTATTTCTGGGGATGCGAGTCGCGTTTTGACATGAAATGTGGTTAAAAATTCCAGCATTGACTCCATGTCTCTATCAAATGGGTGAGGGGAGGCGACTGTAAGTTGCCCATCGCTAAGATCGAGTGGAAAAATAGTGTACTGCTGAGCAAATTTGCGCGGTACGTAATGGAGCAACTCCTCATTCATATTCACTTTTATTTTTACAGTGTCTAAATCATAGTGCTTCGCTATCATTGCGGTAAGTGTGACAGCATCTACACCGATTATTGACTCTGCGCTTTGCCATGCCGATAAGGGCGATTGGTCATCAAACTCGTGCTCGGTGAGTGTTCCATCTATGACTGCATGATCATTACAAAAGCGCTGTAGCCATACAAAGGCCATTTGATTTCTTTGATTTTCGGTGCTGTCGAACATTGTTAATCCATGATTATTTTGTCGTCTCTGGCATCGAATGTGATGCTTGAATTTCCGTGAGGAATACTCAGACGAAAATGGTTATTAGTGATTTTTTCATAGGATATATCCATAACCGAGGCAATGGCGCTGGGCACTGTGTCTGGCAGTTCTCCGTAGGTAATTCGGTAATGTTCTACGTCCTCAGCGACCATTAATAGCGCGACTGAACTACCCGTTTGATAATCTCTGTCATTTGTTACGGGATGACTATCAACTCCCATAAAGAACGTTTTGGCGACCATAAAGCCGAATAAAACACAGATGACATAGGACACCCAATTAGGGATGTAGATTGAGACGGAACTGCCCCTTTGCCGACCTTCTCCCTGGGCCTCATTCATCGCATTCGCTATATTTTCTTCCCACCGCTTAGTTGTTGAAATCATTGTATTGCTCTCCAAAAAGTCTTAGTGATGGCCATGCTGTTGATTTTGGTGGTTTTCCGGATGCTTGACCCAACCAGGAGGCCAATTGAGTTGGTTTCCAGCTGTGCTCCCTTGTTGCTGGGTAGTTGGTTGTCCAGTCGTTTGGTCTGTTGTCTGTGCAGCCGTTTGATCTGTTGCTTGTCCTGTGGTTTGGTCGGTAGTTTGTCCTGTAGTTTGTCCTGTAGTTTGTCCTGTAGTTTGTCCTGTGGTTTGATCGGTGGTTTGGTCGGTAGTCTGCCCTGTTGTTTGGTCAGTAGTCTGCCCAGTGCTTTGGTCAGTAGTTTGCGCCGCAGTTTGAGAACTGGTTTGTCCAATGGCTGGATTAGGAGGTTGGTTTACGTTGTGGTGTAGCTCATAGGGTGAGACTAGCGCAATCATCATTATATCTGGAGTAACAAATGCATGCTTGAACTCTGCAACGTGGTCTACTGCATTAAGTACTTCAATTCCATTTTGATCAGTAGCCCTTAAAAATAAAACAGGGAACGCTTGACCTCCAGTAAACTGGAAATATCCGGAATGGTTAACTAATTGCGCAGAGAACTCTATGTTATGCCGTTGTGAGAATTGGTTGGCTAGGCCAGATAAATAGGAAGGGGCAAGCCCGAAATCAGAGCTTGATAGCTCAACATGGTTATTTAAAATTTCAGGATTTCTCGCACTGACATAAGAGTAGGCTGAACTAATTGCATGAATTCTATGCAATATTTCTGCTGCTTTCGCTTCGTTTACATAGCGTTTGTAGCTCGGTAAGGCTATGAGCGCGAGTATCCCGATGATAGAAATAACAACCATGAGTTCAATTAATGTAAAGCCACTGCGATTATTGAGGTGAGTATATCGCGATGAATTTTGTACCATTTATAAGTCCAGTTGATGTGAGGTAAAATTATTCCTAAAGTGTATACAAGATTACAAATATTTCCTCTTTTCAGTACAGTAAACAAAGCTTTGCCTTCTCTAGTTGGTATTTATTTGAGTATTACTAATAAACAGAGAACGCTGCTAATATTCGAACTTAATCAAAGGAATAGTCATATTTTTTTCCACTAATCTCGCATTAGTATTTCAGTGCATATCAATGCCTAAGGGCATCTGTAATGAAATTTGCTCACCGAGGGAATTATCAGATACAGTCTTTGTCATTGCTCTCAATAGCAACGAACGTTGTCAGACAGTGTAAGAGCAAGGTTGTTGCTTACTGTATTGAAATTTGGAGAATGTATGATTGACCACCTCAGCACCTATGCTACTAATTACTCAGCCACAAAGGCCTTTTATGAAGCTGTCTTTGCACCGCTAGGTTATGAAATCCAAATGGAATTTGTTGCATCTTGGAATGAAGAATTTCCAACGCAACGTATGTGCGCGTTAGGACCAAAAGAATCAGCCGATATTTTGGGTAATTGAAACCAAAGAGCCATACACGCCCCGTCACACTGCGTTTTCGGCACACTCACGGGTTTTGGTGGAGCAGTTTTATAATGCGGGCATGCACGCTGGTGGCCAGGACAATGGCGCCCCTGGTGTGCGGCCCATGTATCACGAACATTATTATGGCGCGTTTTTAATTGATCCTGATGGCAATAATGTTGAAGCGGTTTGCCATACCCCAGAATAAGCGGCTTTTGAGTGTTATGCGAAATACACAGGTGTAAGGAATGTCCATAGATAAAGTTGTTATTGTAACGGGAGGCGGTCGGGGCATCGGCGCCGCAACCGCTAAGTTACTCGCGCATCAAGGTTACGCAGTATGTGTTAACTATCGTAGCGACCAAAAGAGTGCTGATGCCGTCGTTAATTACATAACCAAGGCTGGTGGTCGCGCTTTCGCTTGTAAAGCGGATGTATCGAACCAATCACAAGTGGCAAACTTATTCAAAGACACCCAAGATCTTTTTGGTGAAGTGACTCATTTGGTCAATAACGCGGGTCGCCTATTTCCTCAAAGCAAATTGGTGGATATGGATGTTGAACGCTTCAACACTATCATGCACTCGAATGTGACCAGCTGCTTTTTGTGTTGCCGTGAATTCGTAAAACAAAATAATCACGGGGGCGCAGTAGTGAATGTTTCTTCTGCAGCAGCAAGAACAGGAGCGCCGTTTGAATACATTGACTACGCGGCGTCAAAAGGTGCGATGGACTCCTTAACTAAGGGGCTGTCCTTGGAGCTGGCTGCATCAAAAATACGGGTGAATGGGGTACGTCCTGGGTTTATTCAAACCGATATGCATGCGGATGGCGGAGAGCCGGAGCGAGTTAAGCGTATAGCGCCGCAAATTCCTCTTCAACGCGGTGGCACACCCGAGGAAGTTGCAAGTGCTATTGCTTATCTATTGTCAGATGCCGCTTCCTATATCACAGGCTCATTCATCGATATCGCTGGCGGAAAATAAGCAACGCCTCATACCTCGCAAGTAATTCTCATATTTAGTCCCTTTATAAGCGGCGTCGATTATCTCTTGTCGGTGAATTATGACGGCCAAACTATTCGTTCGACTGTGACCAATTCAGCTAATAATAAAGAAGCATCAGCTTCAAAATCCGTTGCAGCCAGTGGCTGTGAAGACACCATCCTGTTGGGCATTATTGACAGAAGAACCACAGGTTCGCTGCAAGTGAGTGAACTTACTGTTAATGGTGATGCGTTGGCAGGCGTATACAGTACCACTCAAAACTATGCATTTTGGAAAATATCAGGGGTAGATATACAAAATGTGAGTGTTGCAGCAACCGTGAATAATTCACCTTGGGACAGCAACGAAAATGACAAAGTTGAAATTCAGCTTGGATGCTGGAACGGCTGATCAGTCATAGGTAACAGAGGTTCATTTCCAACCCAAATCAGAGCTGCGCCGCGGCTCTTTTAACCCATTTCGACCGTCAATAGCAGGCTATACAAGTCACAAATACGTCTGCGGTGCCTTTTAAACTCAACCTATTAGGTTACAGGCGAGCCGGCAAAATTTCATAGTAGAAAACAACCACAAAATAGCGTTATTATTGTACCTTAAACCAGAAATACATATTAATTGTGTTGGTCACTCACAGGGAAAGTTAACATGTCTATCAATGCCACCATTATTGGTGAACTAATCTTTTTCAGCGCTTTGTTCATCATTGGGCCAATGTGTTACTACTATGGCCGCCGTAAAACACAACACCCCATTGCTGTGGGAATTTTAGGTGTTATTTTAGGGTTTCTGCCGCCGTTCGGTTTTATCTTTTTAGCCTTTATTCTGCTTAAAAATGATTTACCCGAGAAGGCTGAAACTGTGAACAATTAACAATGCTCGTATACACTCCTGTCTATTAACGAGCGTTTAAACTAGAAATACATATTTATTGTGTTAGTTACTCACAGGGAAGGTTAACATGTCTATCAATGCCACCATTATTGGTCAACTTATAGCGTTCAGCGTTGTGTTCATGGTTGGGCCTATGTGCTACTACTATGGCCGCCGTAAAACGAAAAACCCCATCGCTGTGGGAATTTTAGGTGCTATTTTAGGGTTTCTGCCGCCGCTCGGTTTTATCTTTTTAGCCTTTATTCTGCTTAAGAATGATTTACCCGAGAAGGCTGATACTGCACACAATTAACAATGCTGGTATGCACTCCTGTTACTAACGCGACATTGAGTCAAAGCCAACTAAAAAAGAGCTGAGTTTCAGCTCTTTTTTAGTGTCTATTACGATGTCTTTATTTAACGGCTTGTACACCTTCAGTGGTCATAATGACGCGTTTAAGGCTGCCGTCTTCATTGTAGTAAAGTGGTTCGATAGCCACGGAACGGCGAAAACGTCCACCACTTGGCTTACCGTCTTTTGGCGGCACGGCACCGGTGTGGTAAATAAAGTAGCTTTGACCTTTGAATTCTATAATCGATTGGTGGTTTGTTTCAGAGTTGCCAGCGATTTCGTTGAGAATTCCTTTGTATTCCCATGGCCCTTCAATGCTTTTACTCATGGCATAGCAAATTTTCTCTGGGAACTCACACGCATAAGACAAATAATAGTTGTCGTCTTTTTTGTGTACCCAAAGTGCTTCTGTGAAATTGGGTACATCAATGGTTTTAATCTCACCATCGAGTTCGACCATGTTGTCTTTGAGCTTCACGTATTTTGGCATTAGGTTGCCGAAAAACATGTACGCATCGCCGTTTTCTTCGATGAAAATAGCGGGGTCGATGTCATCCCAGTCATTGGGAGTGTGCGTGGTCATGTCATTGGTCACAAGCGCATGACCAATCGCATCTTTGAAAGGCCCGGTAGGCGATTGTGATGTGGCTACGCCAATCGCAAAGCCTGGTTTATCTTCGTTGTGGCGTACTGTGGTGTAGAAATAAAACGTACCGTCTTTTTCCACCATGTGCGATGCCCATGCGTCACCTGTTGCCCATTTGAAGTCTGTTGCTTTCATGATTGGGCCGTGCTTTTGCCAATTCACCATATCAGTGGAAGAAAAGACCAACCAGTCGTGCATTTCAAAGAAGCGGTCATTGTTGGGGGCTTCATCGTGACCGGTATACAGATACACGGTGTCGTTGTGCACAAGCGCCGCAGGGTCGGCGGTAAACACGTCGTCGAACAGTGGGTTGTTAGCAACGGCTGCACTACTGCACAGTGCCAGCGCAGAGGCTAATGCTGTTATTTTTTTCATAGCTTGTCCCTCATAGCAAGGCGCCAACCGAAGTTGGCGACCTAAATTTAATATAAATTGATATTATATTACTTATTGGCTATTGCATAGTCTGAGAGTAAAGCTGTTGGGCATCGCGTGCAGATAATGCATCGTCGAAAATCATCAACTCATCCACAAGACCTTTGTATGGCAGGTCCCAGAAGTTCACGCCAATTGCAAAGCCAGTGAAGCTTGCAGGCGTAAACACATCAGGGAAGTTATTGCCGCTGTACACCTCTTCACCGTTGAAATAGATATTGAGTGTGTTGCCATTGTTTACAAAGACAATGTGCGACCAAGTATTGATAGGTGCCTGTTGGCCCATACCTGCGTCA
This sequence comes from Pseudoalteromonas sp. GB56, assembly GCF_054923835.1. Classification (NCBI taxonomy): domain Bacteria; kingdom Pseudomonadati; phylum Pseudomonadota; class Gammaproteobacteria; order Alteromonadales; family Pseudoalteromonadaceae; genus Pseudoalteromonas; species Pseudoalteromonas sp. GB56. The sequence goes on from NZ_JBPCHK010000003.1 coordinate 36,278, forward strand.
TACCAGTTGGTGCCTGACCACACCATAGAGTTATTGCCAACACCATCTGTGCCTTTGAGCACTAAGCTGATCCAGCTCTCGGTTGTGGCATAACCAAAGAAGGTCGTGGTGAACTGAGTGAGCTCTTCTGGGTTGACCCACAGCGATACAGAGTAGCTATTATCGCGTAGAAGATTGTCTGGTAACTCAACACCATAGCTGCCGTCTAAGTGCAAAGCTCGGCCGCTGACACCGTCGGCAAACATGGCCTCAGGTCCTGCGCTACCCAACTGTGGCCCCGTGGTTGTGCCTGCAGGGTACTTATCTTCATTATCGAGTAATGTATCATTATCGAAGCTGTAAGCCACACGCGGTGCCGGTAAACCTTTGGCACGAACTACGACTTCAAATGATTTTGTTGCTGTTTCGCCATCAAGCGTAATCGTTGCTGTCAATGTAACAACCGCATCCGGCTCACCTGCTTCTGGGCGCGTCACTTCACCTTGTGTGGATACTACATCCGCGTTTGATGACTGCCATTGCACTGCACTTGCGTAGGCACCAGTACGCGGTAAACGTAAGTTTTCACGTACCGATGAGGTGTCTCCTAAACTAAGCAGCTCAGTTGCTGAAGCGAGTAGTGCACTGGCCGGCAGTGGCGCTACGTCAAGGTTCTTAATCTCAGCTGCACTGAGTGCGCCTTCATACACCTTTACATCGTCAATTAAGCCGTTGTAAGGAATATCCCAATGGTTCACGCCAAGCGCAAATAAGCCATCACCGCTTGAGAACAAGTCTTGGAAGTTGCCACCAGAGTACTTTTGCTCACCATTTACATACACTTGCAGTGAACCTTGTTTGACTGAAAAGGCTACGTGTGACCAAGAACCTGCAGGAATTTGCATACCTGCAGAGCCATCAATCCAAACTTCTGAGCCACTCCATAGCATGGTATTGCCATCCCAGCTCCAAGGCACAAGACTGAGCCAGTTTGCTGGGTCTTTAGCACCAAAAAAGGCCGTGGTGAATTGCGTAAGTTGCGTTGGGTTTAGCCACATTGATACCGTATACTCAAAGTTATCAATTAAGCCATCCGGTAGGCGCACGCCATTGCTACCGTTTAGTTGCAGTGCTTGGCCATCGTAGCCCGCGGTGAAATTCGCCGTGCCTGTGATATTGTCTGGGCGCTCAGCCGTTGCTTGTCCTGCATCTTGGTAGCCCAAGCTGTCTGTTAAGCTATCGCTGAAACTGTAGTGTGCAACACGGTTATAAGGTTTGCGCGCCGGCACGGTTACTGTAAAGGTCTTGGTTTGTACTTGGCCTTGCAGCTCAATTGTGGCCGTCAGTGTCACTGTGGCATCTGCCTCTCCTGCGTTAGGCCTATTTAATTGGCCCACAGCATTGATCACTTCAGGTTTATCACTCACCCAACTGATACTAGCGCCCAAGGCGCCGACCGATGCCAATGTGAGGTCAGATTGTGTGCTTTGTGGCAACACGAGGGCGTCGTTAATGTTTGCCATTACTTGGCTTAAACCTGGGTCATTTAGCTCAGAGCCCCATGCTGCACCGCCTTTTGCCGAAAGCACACTGAATGTGGGCGTTAAGCGGCCTGTGACATTGTTGTATTGCCACTTGGCAACGCCTTTAAAGGTGCCTAAATCGTCAATGTTGAGGGTGATGTTACTGTTTTCGTCTATTTTCCAAGAGCCACTGTAATCGCCCGAGATCACGTTGTCTTCTTCAAGACGTAAGTAGCTTGATTGTTTGGTTGTACGGTTAATATCCAACCCATGATTAATGAATTGATAGGTGCCATAGGCATCAATTTCATCTACTAAGTTCGCGCCTGCGATTGGTGCATAGCGGTGTGGAGATGCAACGAGCCAGCCGTCATCAGTGGTGAACATTTCATGTACGCGTACTGAGTGACCCTCACCCATATTAGGGAAGCGGGTATGGAAGATAAGGTAATGGTTACCCGTCGTTTCATCGTAGTAAGCAGAGTTGTGGCCAGGCGCCATGTAACCGTGGTCAAAACCTTCTTCGCCGACGTTATGGTTAAACTCAAACCCACCCATAATTTTTACGCCGTACGGGCTAATAGAATCCCAATTACCCGCGGCGCCAATCATGTCTTGACCTTGATAATCTTCAAATGGACCATCTGGATTTTTTGAGCGTGAAATTCGCATGTTGTAACCGTCGTTCTGTGCGAAGCCACCAAATGATGTAAACAAGTAGTAATAATCAGTTTGTGGACTGTACAGCATGTATGGCCCTTCAATGGCGCTGTAATAACCACCCATCAACTTTTTACCATAGCCTTGGTCTGGCAGTGCCATACCGGTTTCAGGGTTCATTTCCATGATCCAGATACCGCCTGAATACGAACCATAGACCATCCACAAGCGGCCCTCTTTATCAAAGAATACATCTGGGTCAATGGCATTGGGGTGAACATTGCCATTGTAGTCTTCGCCATTGATGCCTGGGTTTTCATCGCCGACATGGCCTGTTTTAAGGATTAACCCCAAGTTCGTGAATGGGCCCTCTGGGGAGTCTGCCACCGCCAAACCCAAATAAAGAGCGTGAAACGCAATTGCCAGTATCGGGTAGGGCGCAATGATCATAATAGAAATAGTAGCGACCATCATTTAGCTGAATTACATCCGCTGCCCACGAGCCAACATGACCGCCGACCCATTCAATACCTTCCGCCGCTTCTGCGGCATAAGTGTTAAAGAGCGGATTTTCATCGTTTACATCTGTTGCCACGAGCTGCCAGTTAAGTAAGTCGGTGCTTTTTGCCGCAGCAAGGTGAGAGCCATAGACATAATAAGTTCCCTCTGCGTCGCGCATAACGGATGGATCGTGAACGGTCACATCACTAAAGCTTACTTCGCCTGCCAAAGTAGGGTCTTCATATTCTACAGGCGGTATCTCAGGCGCAGCTTCAACCGGTGTGCCCATGCCGAAACTCTGTGAGCCACCATCATCACACGCAGTGAGTGCCAACGCGATGCTAGTAGCCAATAAAGAGGGAATAATTCTCATATCGTGTCTCTCATAATTGCTTTTAGGTATTATTGTAATACATAAAGTAGCATGTTTTTTGCCCGTGTAAACTACTTGTAAAATTTTTATGTATTGATTAAGAGGAGAAATTGTCGTGTGAATATGCGAAATTATATTTGTGAGTTAGCCGGGAAAAGCCAATCTTGTTGCGCTTTTGGGGCTTTATAGTGAATTTTTATTACTGGTAGAGTGTAGGAAATTCGGCCGGTGTAATGCGCTTTGAGTTTAATCGTACAATTTGTTAACTGTTTGGTGTTGACTGATAATAAATCATACAATACGATTATAGTCCGGATAAGACTAATAATAAATTAACGCCATTAGGCTTGGCTGTGCGGATCGCAGTGCGTGCAGCTATTGCAAGAAGAGAATGTTAGAGTACAGGAACTTTTTTAGTTTCTCTCTTTGCATACGAATGCAGGCCTATCATGACAACGAAGCGGAGAACAACACATGCACAAGAGAACGCAACTAGCGAGCGCAGTCCTGTTAGCATTAAGCTGTAATTACAGTTTTGCTGCAGACGTTGAGAATGAGCAAGCTGCACAAGAGTCAGAAGAAAACGTTGAAGTGATCGTCGTATCAGGGATACGTGGAAGCTTAAACAAAGCACTCAATGTTAAGCGCCAAGCATACCAAGTAGTGGATGCGATTGTTGCTGAAGATATCGGTAAGTTCCCAGATAACAACGTGGTAGAAGCACTGCAACGTGTAACGGGTATTCAGGTAACTGACCGTGGCGCTGGTGAAGTCAATACCGTTTCTATTCGCGGTTTAACGGATGTCACGACCACAGTGAATGGTCGCCAAATTTTTACGGCGGCGGGTCGTAATGTCGCACTCGCTGATATCCCAGCTGCACTGCTGGAAAGTGTGGATGTGTTTAAAACTCGCTCTGCTTCGCAAGTAGGTAGTGGTATCGCTGGTCAAATCGACATTCATACTCAGCGTCCGTTTAACTTCGAAGGTGCAAAAGTTGTTGCCGCGGCACGTGGTATTTATCAAGAACAGGCAGAAGAATTTGATCCGAATGTATCACTTTTGGCGAGTAACCGTTGGGAATCTGATTTTGGTGAGTTTGGTGCACTCGTAAACGTTTCTTATGCTGAAACTAATTATCGAGACCAAAATATTGCCTCCGGTGCGATGGTGCCATTTATGACCTTGAACCCAGCTGATGGCTTTGGTCAATTAGAGCGTATTCCTACAACGGATGGTCGCGTAAGCGAAGAGCTAATCTGGCAACCAGGCCTGGAAAATGGCCTTCCGTATCAAGCGGGTTCTACCCTTGATATCAATGGTGTGCCCACTGAATATTACCTCTCGCGTGATGCCGTATTCGGTAACGACTACACAGGTAACCGTGAGCGTCCAGCAGCTAATATTTCTTTGCAATGGCGCCCAAATAACGACTCACAATACACCTTCGAAGCCTTTTATAACGGTTATCGAAATGAATCATTCAACTCTTTACATTTCACCTTCGTAGATTGGTGGGGCAATGTGGACCCAGAAAATCCACCACTGTTGTTTGATGGTACGAACATCATTAAAGAACGTTATGTTTCAGCACCTTATGGCTTTAATAGTGGTGATTTAACGGTCAGTAAAACCGACAGTTATGTGTACGCCTTAGGCGGTGAATGGAATATCACGGATGACTTCAAACTTGCGTCTGAAATCTATTACCAAGACAGTGAGTTTGAAACACAGTTTTTCGCAATGCGCACCGACCGTGTCGCGTATGGCTTGAACGTTGACTTCAATGACAACGACGGTCTACCTTCATTGGAATACCTCGATAACCCAGAAACAGAAGTAAACGAAGCGGATTTAACAGATACCACACAGTGGAATGTCGCTCAACTGTACGACAACGGTGGCAGTTCAAAAGGTGATGCATTAACCTTCACCTTGGATGGTGAGCTATATGTTGATAGCTTTGGCTTTGAGAAGATTTCTTTCGGTGTGCGTTATGACAACCGTGGCGCAACAGATGCAACACGTGGCGTTGATGGCTACCTTGGTCAGCCGTTAAGTACGCTTGATGAAGGCTTAACGTCAATCACTGAAGGCTTCTTCGATGGTCAAGCAGATTGGCCGTCAACATGGGCCGTGGCCAATGGCCATTACATCTATAACAATCGTGATTACTTCCGCGGTCTGTATGGCTTCCCAGAAGATGAACTGGTGCTAGAAACGACGTTTGATATCGAAGAAAAAGCATATTCTGCGTATATCCAAGGTGACTTTGCTACGACCCTATTTGGACGCGATTTCGACGGTCAAATCGGTGTGCGTTATGAAGATGCAACAGCAGACATGACTTTCTTCGATATTGATCAAGTACCAACGGCGGTCAGCACAGCAGAAAACAGCTCAACAGCTTGGCTACCGAGTGTTGTTGTTCGTTATCATTTAGGTGAGGATTTAATCGCTCGTGCAGCATACACAGAGACAATCCGTCGTCCTGATTTCGCGCAGCTCAACTCGTTCATCTATTACTATGAAGATGTGACAGACATAGGTTATGGTACGGCCAATGGCGGTAACCCAGACTTAGACCCAGTTGAGTCTAAAAACTTTGACCTGACACTTGAGTGGTACTTCGCCGAAGACAGCTCACTTTATGGGACTTGGTTTAAACGTGATATTGAAGGTTTCGTCTACGGTTCAAACCGTATTGTTCAATACCAAGGTCCAGATGATGACGCGCCATATCCTTATATCTTGAGTCAGCCAGATAACTCATCAAACGGTACGCTCGACGGCTGGGAATTTGGTTTAGTTTACTTCCCCCAGAGTGTGCCTGATTGGTTAAAGGGATTTGGTATTCAAGCAAGTGCAACGTTACTTGATTCGAACCAAGACTTACCGACTTACAACAGCGAAGGTGAATTCACAGGGTATGATTCGCGTGAGATGTTTGGCGTGTCGAAAGAGTCATACTCAACCGTACTCATTTACGAGCGAGAAGGCTTCGACATGCGTCTAGGTTACGTATGGCGTGATAACTTCTTGAACAACTATGAAGCCGCGCAGTTTGCTAACCCGTTGGGCGTGTATCGTCGTCCAGAGCAAAGCTTGGACTTCCAGCTTAGCTACGACGTGACGGAAGATTTCATGGTGACGTTTGATGGTACCAACCTGACTGAAGAGACGTACCAGACGTACTATGAATATCCTTATACGCATAATTCAGGGAACTCTTTATTCAGCCGCACGTTCGCGCTGGGTTTGAGATACTCTTTCTAACAACTCTCAGTGTTAGCTGATTAACAGCTGTATACCACACGACAAAGAAGGCCATGAGCAACCCTCATCGCCTTCTTTTTTTGTGTCTATTACCAATCAACTTAAATAGCGACGCCATTTAGCAGGCTAAAAATTATGCTCACAAGGCACAACATTCGCCCAGCGCTATGTCTGGTCGCATGTTAAAGATTAAGTGTTTAAGCAAAGCAGGCGGGAAGAGGCGATTAATCTTGCATATTTTTAACGGCGTTAAGTCCGCCTAATGCATAGTTAAATAGGTAGTTAGAGAGTTGTTGTTGTTCCATAGCGCGGATGGCTTGCAGTGGTCCGGGTAAGTTGTCACCCGCCACCAAAATCATTAAACACGGCGCCATTACGCTTATTACACAGGGGAATATCGCAGGGCTTTGGGCAGGAATACCCGTTAAATTGCTGAGAATGGTTTTGATGATGTTTATTTTCGGCAAGCCTTCTTCATCAGCAAGGACTTTTAAGCTGGCGCTCGGTGACAATAGCTCCCTTGCTAACAACTTAAAATGCCAGTCGCTGGGTGACAACACCGCAGTGGTGAGTAAGTCAATCACACTTTTGAGCTGTGCCTCGGGGGAGTCGGTTTGCTCGGTGATATTTAACAAGTCTTCGAGCTTAATAATATGCGCATGTGCTTCTTTGAGGGCTTGTTGATACAAACCCTCGCGACCGCCAAAATGGTAATTAATGAGGGCCAAATCCACTTGTGCTTCGGTGGCAATGTCTTTGTTTTTTGTCGCCCCAAGTCCTTGAATAGCAAAGAGCCTTCCCGCGGTATTTAAAATACGTTGATGGGTGAGGGCACCATCTTTTCGAGATGACGTTTCTTGCTTTGGCATAGTAGTGTAACCAAACTGATTGAAATATAACCGCCACTAGTTTAAATTAAATTTAATTTAAACTAAACCTAAATGTCCGTTGTCCCTATTTGCATTTATACGCTAGGCTAATTTTATGAAATTTAAATATATACCGCTATTTATTGGCTTACTTGCTACAGTGATTGGTTGTACTGACACTAAAGAGGACTCCGCATTTGGTATTTTGGAGCGCGACAGGGTTACGCTTTTAGCCACTGCCAATGAAGTGATCACTGCCTTGCCAGTACACGAAGGCACGCAGGTTAAAGAAGGCGATGTGTTGGTCGAGCTTGATAATACCAAACAGCTGGCGACACTTAACAAAGCCAAGGCTGTTGAGCAGCAAGCTCAGGCGTACTTGCAAAAATTACTCAATGGCGAGCGCATTGAAGATATCGAAGCTGCGCGGGCCACGTTAGAGTCGGCCAAAGCCACAGCTGATGAAGCCTTGTTACAGTTAAAACGTGCTCAGGAACTCGTGGCCAAATCATTGGCGTCTCAGGTTGAACTCGACAATGCAATTGTGGCCAACGATGCAGCCAAAGCGGCTGTTGTGGTGGCGCAGCAGAATGTGAAAAAGTTGATAAGTGGTTCGCGTATTGAAGACATCGAGCAAGCCAAAGAATCCCTCAAAGCAGCGCAGCAAACAGTGGCATTCGAGCAAAACGTATTGGCGGATTTAACGATACGGGCATCGCGTGACGGTATATTAGATTCATTGCCACACAATCTGGGTGAACGCGTGAGTGAACACGCTGTCGTGGCCATTTTACAAGCAAATACCACCCCTTATGCACGCATATATGTGCCCGAGCCGTACAAAGCAAAAATCGCCCCAGGTAAAAAAGTCACTATTATGATTGATGGTGTGCAAGGTGCAGTAACCGGCACGGTACGTTGGGTGTCTGTTGAGCCGGCCTTTACACCTTATCGCAGTATGAGCGAAAGTGACCGTTCGCGTTTGGTTTACTTAACTGAAATCGATCTTCCCCAGAGCACGCAATCACTGCCAGCAGGCATTCCTGTGCAAGTTAAGTTGACTGCGCTATGAGCGAATTAGTCATTAAAGCGCACAATGTCACCAAGAAATTCGGTGACTTTAAAGCCATTGACGATATTTCACTGAATGTAGAGAAAGGTAATATTTACGGCTTCTTAGGGCCTAATGGTTGTGGCAAATCAACCACAATTCGGGTGCTAACGGGTTTACTCTCAGCGACTTCGGGTAACGTAGAAGTGCTCGGGCTTCGCATCCCCCAAGACGCTGACGCGCTGCGATTACGCATAGGCTATATGACGCAAAAATTCTCACTGTACGAAGATTTAACGGTGGAAGAAAACCTGCTGTTTATGGGGCAGATTTATGGCCTGGGCGGCGCCGAACTTAAAGCTCGTTGCGCCCTGCAAATGAAAACCTATGGGCTGCACTCGCTACAGAAGCAGATGGTTGGCGGTATGAGTGGTGGCCAAAAGCAACGTTTGTCCTTGGCCTGCGCCACCATCAATAAGCCTGAACTGCTATTTTTGGATGAGCCCACCTCCGCTGTAGATCCAGAAAACCGCCGCGATTTTTGGGAGAAATTGTTCGATTTGTCAGAGCAAGGCACCACCATTTTGGTGACCACGCATTATATGGATGAAGCGGAGCGGTGCCATCGCTTGGCGATTATGGAGTCAGGGCTAATTCGCGCCGATGGCACCCCAGAAGAACTGATGCAAAACATGGGCGTGAACATCGTTGAAGTGAAAACCAGTGGGTTAAGATCTTTAAAAGCCAAGCTCATTGCCAATAGCCATGTTCGCTCCGCGGCGCAATTAGGTGTGCGTTTGCGAGTGCTGGTTTACAGCCAAGTTAGCGACCCTGTGCGGTGGCTACAAACTGAATTTCCTGAACTGCAAAACGCTGAATTGACACTCGCAAGGCCGACGTTAGAGGATGTATTCGTAAGCGTAACAGGGGAGGGTCGAGAATGATTTCTGTTGCCCGTATTCGTGCCGTGATGTTCAAAGAGGTCAAGCAGCTTTCGCGCGATCGCCTCACCTTTGCCATGATAGTAATCATTCCGCTGGTGCAATTGATGCTGTTTGGCTTTGCCATTAATACCGATGTGCGTCATATCCCCGTTGCTTTAGTTGACCACAGCAACAACCAGACTGGGCGCTTGCTCACCCAAACCGTTAGAGCCTCACAGATAGTGGATTTTACCAAGACATTTGACACACCAGAGCAGGCAAAAGCGGCTATTCAAGCTGGTGAAGTCCGCGCTGTGTTGGTGATCCCTCACGATGTCAATCAGCGACTAGAACAAGGGCGAGTGTTGGCACATTGGATGGTGGATGGCACCGACAGTGTGATTGGCGGAGCGATATCCGGTTTGCAGAATATGCCATTTTCGCTAGACACTAAATCAGCGAATAGCCGCATGAGCGAGTTAAGCTCTACCAGCACGTTTGAAATCGCCTTGTATTACAACCCGAGCCGGCGAACTGCGGTGAATATCGTGCCAGGCCTGCTGGCCGTGATCCTCAGTATGACCATGGTGCTATTTACCAGTATCGCCATTGTACGCGAGCGAGAACGGGGCAATCTTGAGCTGCTTATTAACACCCCAGTGCGCCCAATAGAATTAATGATTGCCAAAATCGTCCCCTATATTTTCGTGGGGTTAATCCAAGTCGTTATTGTATTGGGTTTAGGTTATGTGATGTTCGATGTGCCCATCAATGGCAAGCCACATGAAATCATGCTTGGCTCATTGCTGTTTATTTCCGCGAGTTTAACACTTGGCTTGCTAATATCGACAATTGCGCAAAGCCAATTGCAAGCCATGCAAATGACCTTGTTCGTATTACTCCCCTCTATTTTGTTGTCTGGCTTTATGTTTCCCTACGAAGGCATGCCTGTCGCGGCGCAATGGATCTCAGAAGTGCTGCCTGCAACGCACTTTATGCGTTTGATCCGTGGCTTAGTACTGCGTAGCGCTGAACTCACCACGTTATGGAAAGACTCCTTATGGCTTGGTGCATTTACGGTATTTGGCGTGTATTTTGCCTCTAGGCGATTTGCTAAGACGCTGGATTAACATAAGCCAATACGTAGTCACAGTTTTCTGTGTTACGTTTTACGTGACCCTATATTGGTTGCAAGAGAGTAAACCCCTTGATAATTTATCACTATAATTGAATTAAAAACGATGAGTTCGCTACTTTTCAATTTCGCGTTCATCGCTTTGTTAGAAATGTGAGCTGATTAGCTGTTATTCATTTAGGAGTGAGACCGCATGGAGCGAGGGTATTGGTTTACATCGGATTTATTCACTATCCACAAAGGCGAAGATAGTGACACTAACCCTCACTGTTTTGGTAAAGAATTAAGTGAGTGGCTTCGAGCTAAATTCAGTGCGCTTGGGTACGAAGTAGAAGAAGTCATCCCTGAAGATTGGGGTTGGTGTGTCATGTGTAAACGTGACGACTATTTGCTATGGGTTGGCTGCGCTTCAATGTGTGAGCAAGCAGAGGAGTATGAAACGGAAAACCTTCCTCTAGGTAAAGATGTCACATGGCACGTATTCCCAGTTGTTGAGGTTCCTTTTTTCTATTTTAAATCATTCATTCGTCAATTTCTTGGTCAGCTCGACACCACAAAGCCATTAGATAAAATAGATAAAGAACTTGAGCATATTCTTGTGACGGAGCCGCGAATTAAGCTTTGTGAAGAGCCTTAAAAAATATAACAAGCCTACTAGGTGGGCATTACTAAAATCAGCTGAGCTACCCAATTTTAGCTGGGCATTATTCTCCCCATTAGGGGACTTTACATACAAGGAGTCGTTGTGAATTCTGAAGAATTGTTCCCTATGTTTATAGGTGTTTGGGTCGTTTTAGGACTAATAAGTTATTTTATCTTTTTCGTCAGTAACAATGCGGGACGTAAGAAAAAGCTTTGGATACCTTTTATCATTGTTACAGGCGCATCGTTTATTGGGTTTGCTTATCTAATGGGTTTTGGTGGCCAGCACTTATACCTTATTGTGCCAATGGTCGTATTTACTTCCTTTGTAAACATTCGCTCTACAAAATTTTGTGATGCCTGTGGCAAAACCAACGTCAGTCAGGGCTTATTCTCACCTGCTAAGTTTTGTAATAAGTGTGGTGAGGCGCTTAAGTAAAGAACATACGTCACGTTATGTATGTGCTTTGCCTTCGCTTGTTGGGAGAGTTGCGTTTTAGTTTGGCAACATGGCAACGTTTAACCAACAACGAATCGCTCTATAGCAAATATATGATTTAACCTGTAGGTAATAGATATGAAAAAGGTAGCGCTATTACTTGTGATAATGGGTGTGATCTGGACTTTTTACAATCGCTCATCAGAGGTATCGCTTGGGCCTAGTGTAATGGCTCCAGCAACACCGCAACAGGAAAAAATGGACTCGCCCACTCGTTTTAGCTTTGGCGAGTACGATATTACGGAAGTTGCGCAGTTTGATATCAAAGCTAAGGTATTAGCTAAGAAAAATTATTCTTCGGGTCGCGAAGCAGATCTTTCTCCCACAGATTTGGCGTTGGGTTGGGGCCGAATGTCTGATGAGACGATTCTCGAAGACATAAGCATTTCCCAATCAGGGCGATTTTATAGGTGGCGGGTAGAGTTATTTCCAATACCTAGGAGAGAAATTGAAACTCACAGTGCAAACATGCACCTTATCCCTGCAAACGAGTATGTCGAAGGTCTCATCGACGAAATTCGAAAGGGAGATATCGTCGAAATATCAGGGAGCTTGGTTAATGTAAATTCCACGCGTGATAATTGGTATTGGAGAAGTTCACAGTCTCGTCAAGACACAGGCAGTGGTGCATGTGAGTTGATTTATGTAAAAAGTATTCGCATTGCGACGCTGTAATTTTCGTGTACCAACACAGCATAAGCGCATCTGATCTATCGAAACACTTGGCGCTCCATTGACGCTCGTTTCCTGCTTTAGCTTGTTGCGTCTAACAAAGGGGCGATAAATTAGGGAACGCAGCACAATCTCGCACGAATTAGCTTTGCTGAGCGCACTGTTTGGCGAGAGCGTTAATATTGTTTGCCAATGCGGTTTGTGAAAAACGCTTAGACATGTAAAAGCCTAATTCTGGTGTGGGCATTTTTATGCGTTCTAGGCCATAAAAATGCTCGATGGGAATGTCTTTAGCAATAACTGAGGGAATAGCGGTAATTGCCGCTCTATTGAGCTTCACTAAACTGACAGCTTGCTCCCAAGTATTGACTTGATGTTCACTGAAGTGGTTGGTGTCGGTGTTGAGACCTAAATAACGAAATAGCAGCGTGCGTGCGCCTGTGCCTCTTTTGTACACTATACCTTGCTGAATCACCCTAGTCCGTAATGTGTCGACATCGAGTTGCAACCGGTGAGGTTGAGTGATCAATTCGTAATCCACTTCATATATTGTTTCTGAACGCTGCGCGAATGAATCTCTCTCGGGTAACAAAAGCAGAGGCATAGCGATGTCGATTTCGTTGTTTTCTAACATCTTGATTAATCGAGCTTGTGGCACAGTGGTGACTGAATAATCATTACTCAATTGATCTACAACGCAATTGTAAGCTGACTGAAGGTGGCCCACAAAAGCATGCTGCGAATATTTTAGTGATTCACCATTCTCGCTAGATACACCGATAAGTATCTGCGCATTTCCAACGCTCACAAACAGAAAAGAGAACACCGCAAAAAAGGTGATATAAAATCGCATGAATACTCGATTTAAAAAATATATCCATATTAGTTGTAGGGTAATTTAGCGCGTAATATGCACAGTGAGAAGTATAAATAATGGTGGTCAGTGTATTTAAAGGGCTTTTTCGTCACTAAAAATAATACAGTTTAATATAACTTGTTGTGTATAAAGACTTAATTCACTGAATTGTTTTTTGTACTAAATTGTACCTAGCGTAAAAATTCATGCTTCAAACTATTCAGGCATAAAAAAAGCGCCCTAATAGGACGCTTTGGGGTTCCTTTTAGCAGGAACAACACACTATGAGAAAAGTTATGGCGCTACGTTCGCATTGGCCTGTTGTAGGCTGTTTTTAGCTAGCTTGTAATTTGCACGGGTAATGGTGTTTCTATTCTTACCAAATGCAGTGCTAAAGTCAGAAAACGCAGCATCAAATTCGTTTTTAAGTGAGTGAGCAATACCGCGATTACTGTATGCATAGGCACTCATTTCACGGCGTTTAGTACCGTCTAGTTTTACATCTTTAATTAATTTCAAAGCAGTGCTACAAAGTGAGATTGCTTCGTCTGCATTACCGAGTTGAATATTGGCCGCACATTGGTTTACTGAGGTTTCAAACGCGCTTTCTACGCTTTGAACTTGGTCATGAGCAAGGTTAAGCGCTTGCGCATATTGGCCAGAAACAACAGCGTTCGATGTAAGTTCATCGTTGATCACCGCAAGTTTGTAGTCGCCTGCGAATGCGTGTGTACAAGTTGTGGCAGAGAATAATACCAGAGCTAATTTGAGCGTTTTCACCGTGTTTCCCCTTGTTATACCAACCCGCATAAATATCTGCTCAATCCAGCGAGTTCAATGTCGCTATATAGGATCACAACCTTAAGTGGATTGGTATTAGTTGTGCGTTGACTTCGGTATTAACTTTAGATTTAAAGCTTTTACTCTACAAACGATATAAATCGCATCGTTAGATGAAAAAAATTGACCTATAGAGAAGTTGGCCGCGTTTTATTTGTTTATGGCTAAGGATTGTTGAACCATGGTCGCGTGCATATTTTAAGAGGAAGCTAAAATAAAAAGCGCCTATAAAAGGCGCTTTAGGGTTCCTTAGCAGGAACAACACACTATGAGAAGGTTATGGTGCTACGTTATTGTTATTACTTTGCACTCGTTTTAGCGAGTTTATAGTTAGCACGAGTGATGGTGTTTTTGTTGGTACCATAAGCCGTGCTGAAATCAGATAACGCAGCGTCAAATTCGTTTTTAAGTGAGTAGGCGATACCACGGTTGCTGTAAGCATATGCGGTCATTTCACGGCGTTTTGTGCTGTCTACTCTTACTTCTTTAATTAGTTGCAGTGCGGTATTGCACAGTGAAATCGCTTCATCCGCTTTACCAAGCTGGATATTCGCTGCACACTGGTTTACCGATGTTTCAAACGCGCTCGCTACATTTTGTGACGCGTTTTGGCCAAGCTGCAGTGCTTGAGCGTATTGACCTGACACAACAGCGTCAGATGTAAGTTCATCGTTGATAACGGCTAGTTTGTAGTCGCCGGCAAAACTACTTGTAAAATAAGTGGCTGAATATAAAGCTAATGCTAATTTGAGCGTTTTCACGTTGCTATCCTCTTGGGTTGTGTGTTTGCTTCGGTATTAACTTTAGGATTAAAGCTTTTACTCTACAAACGATATAAATCTCAGCGTTACGTGAAAAAAATTTGTCTATAAATTAGCTAAGAGTTAACTTTTTGAACTTATTAATAAAAGTTAACTTCTAAAAGTATTCACCACCCAGCTTGTGAAGTCTGCAAGGGGAGAATTTTGTTCTGCGACTTCATGTTCAACAAGGTAGTATTTGTCCTTGGTCCACAGTGGCTTGTTTACCAAAGGCCATAATAACCCCTCATTTAACCAGCTACGACTGATAGGCATAGGAATAAGGGCGATGCCCATTCCTTGCTGTGCAGCACGGGCCACACCAAACATACTGTCGAGCTGAATGATTTGCTTAGGAGCGAAATCACCATCGTAATGGTATTCAGCCCATTGGTGCCATGACCACGGACGAGATTGATGCACGATTAGCGGCAGTTCACTCAGCGCTTCGGCGCTTTTATCGTGCCATTGCTCGTACAGCTCTTTATTACAAGCAGGCACGTATTCGAGAGAAAATAGCTCGGTCGCGATGCCACTCACCGGTTTATCGTGTGATAACACAATCGACAAATCGGTGCTTCTGACCTTTTGCGTCCTTGTGCGCAACGTATCCACTTCTAAATTCACATCTGGGTTGGCGCTGGTCCAATCGCCCAGCTTCGGCATTAATAATTCACTGGCGAAAAATTCAGGTAAGGTGATGCTAATTGTCACGTTATTGTCTTTGTGACTGAAAGTTCGAATGGTCTGTTCTAAATCAGTAATGATGGGCTCAATGGCATCAAAGAAGTTTTTACCTTCATTGGTTAAGATAATCGCACGAGTGCGGCGCTGGAACAGGGCAAAGCCTAGCTGTTCTTCGAGTTGCTTGATTTGGTGGCTGACAGCTGAAGGCGTAAGATAAAGCTGTTCAGCAGCCTGTTTAAAACTTAAGCATCGGGCTGCGAAACAAAATGCGCGTAGCCCTCTAATCGGTGTTTGCATGAGTCGATTTTGTGTCTAAATAAATGAATGTAGCAATAATTAAGCCAGTCATATTATAGTATGTTCTAAGCCAAAAATGCAGGTAAATCCAGCATTTACATCAGAGAAAACAAAGCCTATGCACAGCAATAGTGCAGATTTATCTCCTGATTAACTATTGCAGTGCAAAACGAGTGTGTGCTTATTTGAATTTGAATAACTAGACCTTGTACCTTTATTGGTCTGTGTTTGTTCAATTTCAACACGTTTAGTACTCGCGCATACTACAACGGGCGTATGACGTTTTTGCTGTAACTAGGTCGACATTCGCGGCATGATAATTTGCTCGCAGCAGTTGCTAATTTATTTGTATGATAATATTATTCATGAGTAATAAATAGCATTACCTAAAAATAAGAGTGTTTACTTTCCCGCGCTGCGGTTGCACTCACATAACTATAATTACTTTAGACCAAAGGCATGCGCATTAGGTCTTGGGCAGTGAATTATGAACAACACACAGAAGCTTTCAACAATAGAGAAAGTAGGATTTGGTGCTGGTGATATGGCGGTAAACGTCATGGTTGCTGCCTTGTTCTACTTTATGTCCTTTTTTTACACCGATGTTTTTGGGTTAAAGCCGGTTGACATGGGGATCTTATTTCTCGTCGCTCGCTTTGTAGACGCCTTTACCGACCCACTTATGGGCGTAATAACCGATAAGGTAAAAACGCGTTGGGGGCAGTTCCGCCATTGGTTCCTGTTTTTAAGTGTGCCGTATGGTTTATCAGTCATGCTGTTGTTTACCACTCCTGATTTTGATTACAACATGAAATTGGCGTGGGCTTACGCGACTTACCTTCTAGCAACCCTCATGTTTACAGGGGTGGCTATTCCTTATATATCCTACATAGGCGTCTTAACGGCAGACCCCAAAGAGCGGCTGTCAGCGAATGGTTACCGTATGTTCTTCGCCAAAATCGCCAATGTCGCTATTGTGTTTTCTGTGCCGCTTCTCGCTAAATATTGGGGCAATGGTGATACTGCCTATGGTTATCAGCTTGCTATGGCCTTTGTTTCTGTCTGTGGCATGGCGTTATTCCTGTTCTGTTTTGCCACCACCAAAGAGCGTTTAGAGCACAAGGTAGAACAACAAAGCATTGGCGCACAATTGAAAGTGTTACTTAAAAACGACCAGTGGTTGCTGCTGTGTACGGCTTGCGTACTCGGTACCTTAGGTTACGCAATCCGCGGCAGTGTGGCGATGTATTACGCCAAGTATTATCTTGGCGCAGAAGACTTAGCGGGCACCTTTACCAGCGCAGGGATTGCTGCGTCTATTGTCGCCATGGTCGCCAGCACATGGATCACCAAGCGTTTTTGTAAAATTAAGTTATTCCGTTGGTCGCAAATCGCAGTGCTTTTCATCTCTGTCGCAATGTATTTCGCGGTGCAACCTGGCGACATCATGTTGGCATTTATTTTATATATCTTGTTGTCATTTGTGGTCGATTTGCATGCGCCTGTATTTTGGTCAGCGATTGCTGAAGCCGTTGATTATGGTGAAATAAAAGACGGAGTGAGAGCATCAGGTTTGTCATTCGGTGGTATTTCATTTTGCCAAAAGGCCGGTGCTGGTTTGGCGGGTTTAGTGGGTGGTTTATTACTCGAGTACTACCAATACCAGCCAAACATTGAGCAAACAGCCTATACCCTAAATGGTTTAGCGCTGATGCTCACGGTAATCCCAGGTGTGTTCCACGCCATGTTGGGTTTTATTCTCTTCAAATACAAAATTTCAGACGATTATTACACCGATATGGTAAGCGCTCAGCGCCTACCGAGCTAAGGGTACCCGCAATTTAGCTGGCCAGAACCCTCATTCCGGCCAGCTACAAAACAACTAGAGGCTTTTACAGTGCGACATTTTAAAAAATGGGCGTTCAGCCTTGCTGCGCTCACAATCTCGGCAATCATGGTTGGGTGCCAACACGCAGAAAACCCAAAGGCGCCATCTATCAATGTGGCGCAACCACAATCGATGCAGGCATTTGCTTATGCGGACGTGCGTTTGACCGCGGGGCCGTTTGCGCATGCACAACAGGTTAACGTGCAATATTTACTCGCGCTTGAGCCAGATAAATTGCTTGCTCCTTACTTGCGAGAAGCGGGCTTGCAAACTCAATCTGGGTCTTATGGTAATTGGGAAAATACGGGCCTTGATGGTCATATTGGTGGTCATTATCTAACAGCACTTAGTTTGGCCTTTGCCACCACCGGTGATGAAGCGCTTGCGCAGCGCCTAGATTATATGTTGGCGCAGCTACAGCTTGCGCAGGAAATAAATAATGGCTACCTCAGTGGTATTCCCAATGGTTTGGCCATGTGGCAAGAAATCGCAAAGGGTGATGTGCGCTCAGACTTATTTAGTCTCAACGAGCGTTGGGTGCCGTTATATAACATAGATAAAACTTTTCACGGTTTGCGCGATGCATACGAAATCGCCGGGAAAGAACAGGCTAGAGGCATGCTGCTCGCGCTAGGTGAGTGGATGTTAGGCATCACAGAAAACCTGACTGATGAGCAAGTGCAAACCATGTTGTATTCAGAGCATGGTGGACTGAACGACGTATTTGCTGATATGGCACGTATCAGTGGCGACCAACGCTATTTACGTTTAGCCGAGCGTTTCACCCACAAGCGCATTGTTAAACCGTTGACTCAGCGAAAAGATGAATTAACAGGCCTACATGCCAACACCCAAATCCCCAAAATCATCGGTGCGCTCAAAGTAGCGCAACAAACCGATAATAAAGCATGGCAACAAGCCGCAGAGTTTTTTTGGCAAACGGTCACACAAAAGCGCAGCGTGTCTATCGGTGGTAACAGTGTGCGTGAGCACTTCCATGGCAGTGACGATTTTTCACCGATGATTGAAGACATCGAAGGGCCTGAAACCTGCAATACCTACAACATGATGAAGTTATCTAAGTTGCTGTTTTTGCAAACTGGCGATACTCGCTACATAGATTATTACGAGCGTGCCACTTACAACCATATTTTGTCCTCGCAGCATCCCGAGCATGGCGGATTGGTGTATTTTACATCGATGCGCCCTGGGCATTATCGCATGTATTCATCGGTGCATGATTCAATGTGGTGCTGCGTCGGTTCAGGCATCGAAAATCATAGTAAATATGGTGAGTTAGTCTTTACTCACACAAATACAGAGCTCGCTGTTAACCTATTTATGCCAAGCGAAGTCACATGGGAGCAAAAAGGGGCAGTTATTGAGCAAGTCACTGAATTCCCCGATGACACACATGTCACGCTGCGCATTAAACACCTTGAAAATACACAATCGTTCACTGTAAAAGTACGCCAGCCCAAGTGGTTAAATACGCCAGTGACCTTGCAAGTCAACGGGAGCCGCATTAACGCTGAGGCAGATGAAAATGGCTACTTGAGTGTGAACCGTGTTTGGCACCAAGGGGATGAGTTGAGTTTTACGCTCGATACAACACTCTACTCTGAGCAATTACCGGATGGTCAAGACTATTATTCAGTGCTCTATGGTCCCGTTGTATTAGCAACGCCCGTGACGGCCTTTAAAAACGAGCAACTTGATTTCATCGCTGATGACAGCCGTATGGGGCATATCGCTGCAGGCCCAACTTGTCCGCCTGAGGCCTTGCCAATGATGCTTGATAAACCTGCAGACTTCATCGCTGCTTTAGTACGAGAGCCTAGTGACTCGTTGGCATTTGTTGCGACCGATAATCTAGCTATTGTTGATAAGGCATTAGCAGGCAAGCCAACACGTTTAGTACCGTTTTTTCGTATCCATGATGCGCGCTATCAGGTGTATTGGCCACAAATTGATTCTGCAAACTTGGCAGACTTTGTACGAAGCGCTAATGAGCAAGCAAAGCGCGAAGCACAACTTGCTGCTATTACGGTCGATGCCGTAAACCCTGGCGAACAACAACCTGAAGTTGAACATAATTTCGCGGGTGAAAACACCCGTGCGGGAGTCAATAATGGCCAGCATTGGCGCGACGCACACGGTTGGTTTTCGTATCAACTGAGTAATGAATCTCTGACCGCAAACACCTTACGCATCCGCTATTTTAAAGGCGATGTCGACCGCCATTTTGCAATCCTTGTAAATGGTGAGCTGCTGGTAAAAGAGTCTTTGCCACATGCTAATGCCGCGTCAAGCTCAGGATTTTACATGGTGGATTATCCATTGACGCAAGGTATGGCTAGTAGCAAAGAGCTTACCGTGCGTTTTGCGGCAAAATCTCAGTCAATTGCAGGCGGCATTTATGGTGTGCGCTTGTTGGCAAAATAGTGAATGTGGAAATCAGTTATGAATAAGCAAGAGCGACGTAAATCAGCAAAGGGTAGTGCCGGTTTTAACAAAAACCTCAGCAGTGAATTTATTCGCAAGTATGCGAATAAAGAGGATGTCATCGTACTTCCATCTGGACTTATGTATCGTGTGGTTAAAGGGAGTGATGGTCAGGCACCTACCTGGGATGACACTGTGTGCGTGCATCAACGTATCACGCTCGCTGATGGTACTTTGGTGGATGATACCTACCGCCATGGCCTACCAGAAGAATATGAGATTGCCGAAGCCATTGATGGCTTACAAGAAGCACTACAACTTATGCCAACTGGCGCGCGTTATGAGTTCATTATTCCGCCAGAACTGGCATGGGGTATTAACGGTAATGGCGGCAAAGTCGGACCTAACTCTGTGATGATAGTGGATGTGAAGCTGCTCTCTTTCAGCTGAACACGATTAAAAAAGCCGCACTATGCGGCTTTTTACTATTTTGCAAGAGCAAACTCTAATGTCATTTTCCTGCATTTTTGGGGGCCATTTTCATAACGCCATTGGCTTAATGATTTGCTTGCGGCTTTATTGAATAGCTTTGTTGAATCGGAGGCGATGACATTAATATTAATCGGCGCACCGTCTTCAGAGATATCGTACTCTAATTCTGCCCAACCTTCGATACGCTCGCGCGCAGCTTCAATTGGGTAAAGAGGCGCCACGCGTTTTATTGCATTGTTGATAGACGGTGCTTCTGCTTGATTGTCACGTTGTGCATCAAAATCACAACGTGATGCATACCTGACTACGTCACTTGTTTCTTCGATTATTTCACTTTGAGTACTTGAGCAACCTGCTGTCGCAGCAAGAACCGTTGCGAGCAATGTGAATCGCTTGATCCCTGTCATAATTTATCCCTGTTGTTCTGTTGTGTTATTTAGTTGGTAAAGAGGTCGAAAATGTTGCCCAGTGTACTCGTAGAGCCTTTATAAAACTCCGTGTAGGTGCATTTACTGCAGGTGACCGCGGTGTATTTGCGGTTTTGCATGTCGAAGATTTTTGACCAGCCACTGCCCGTAGTCGCAATAGTATCGGTTTCATAATGCGTACAGTTGCATTTTGGGCATTGCCATCCGTTTGCCATGTTCATTCCTTAATCGATTTTTTTAAATATACTTCTACCATAGTTTTCGTATTGAGGGTAATAGCTGCATTGTGTTTATTCATTGGCTGGTAAATCTGGAGAGTGAAACCGCTTTACTTCATCAATAAACGCTTGCGCTAATTTTGAGCCGCTGCTGTTTTTGGTATTTATCAGGACAACGGGGATTTGATACGAGTATTTCTCAGGCATAACGGCTTTAAATACGCCTTTGTCGACCCAAGATTGGGCATAGTGTTTGGGCAGGTAACCGATGAACTTGCCACTAAGAATGAGCTGAGCGATGCCTTCATCGTGGTAAGCGGTGGCACTGTTTTGGTAATTCAGGTCATCTTGTCGCGCGTCTTTATCACGCATATAGTTGCTGGTGATCACTTCAGCTTCTCCTAGCAGTGCTTTAACACGTGCAGGCTCACAATCAAAGAGCGGGTGGCCACTGGCGCAGTACAGGTAATTTTCTTCATTATGCAGCGCCTGGTATTCTAGGCCCCGCAGATGATGGCGGCTTACGCCAATTCCTACCAAAGCGCGACCATTAACCACGGAGGTTTCTACCTCTTTGGCTTCACATACATTGATATCAAATTGAATGTGATTGCTTTGCTCACGCAGTGCAGCAATCGCTTTTGCAACCGGGCAGTGTGGGTCGCTCACCATGGTATCTATGATGGCGATACTCAGCCGCCCAGAGAGCTCAGTTTTGGAACTCGCGACAGTACTGGCGAAGGCCTCACACTGCTGTAGTAACTCTAATGACGCTTGGTAGGTAACGCGTCCAGGCTCGGTCAATTCAAAGCCACTGCGACCACGTTTGCAGAGTTTTAATCCAAGGCGTACTTCTAAGTCCGATAAATGCGAACTGATTGTAGAGCGACCTATGTTCAAACGTGACTCCGCTGCGGACAAACCACCGCACTCAACGATCGCTACAAATATACGCAAGAGCTTTAAATCAACGTCATGAACCTGCATAGAGTTAATACCTTCTAGATAATATTATTAGTTCGATAAAATCGGAATGAACTACGAACATTATGCATTTATGAAACATCTCCAGCAAGATAGTATGGGCGCAATCAAAGCAGTTTGTGCTTAATTTTTTGGAGAGATAATGATGTTTAGATACGGCGTAGACCAGCTAAATCTTGATATTGTGAATGGTATTGCAAGCGGCGACATTAACGCTGAGCTTTGCCAAGAAGCGTTAGATAAAATTAATAAAAGCAGACATAACGTTGAGGTGATGGCGGCATCAAACGAAGCGGTGTACGGTATTAACACCGGTTTTGGCCCATTGTGCGATACGCAAATCTCGCCAGAAGAAACCCACCTTCTGCAAAAGAACTTGTTGATCACGCACGCGGTAGGTGTGGGTGAGCCAATTGCGAAACCAATCTCTAAATTGATGTTGATCACTAAGGTGCACGCGCTAAGCCAAGGCTTCTCGGGTATCCGTCTTGAAGTTATTGAGCGTATGCTTGCGTTCTTAGATCTTGATTTAATTCCGGTTGTTCCAGAACAAGGTTCTGTAGGTGCGTCGGGTGACTTAGCGCCACTATCACATTTATTTTTACCACTTATCGGTGAAGGTGAGTTTTGGTACGAGGGTAAACCCGTTGCGGCAATCGAACTATTAAAACAACATAATTTAGAGCCGCTTGAGTTGCACGCAAAAGAAGGCCTAGCGCTTATCAATGGTACGCAATTTATCTTGTCTCACGGTATTACAGCATTAACCAAGATGCGCTACCTACTTGATTTAGCGGATCTTGCAGGCGCGATGAGCATTGAAGGCATGCAGGGCAGTGCATCGCCGTTTAGAGAAGAGCTACACGCAACGCGTCCATTTGAGGGTAACATCGAAGTAGCTAAGCGCATGCGTCACTTCTTTAAAGATTCGCAAAACATGGCGTCGCACACTGATTGTGACCGTGTTCAAGACCCATATTCACTGCGTTGTATTCCGCAAGTACACGGTGCATCTCGTAACGCTTTCAATCACTTAAAAGACATGGTTGAGATTGAAATGAACTCAGTGACTGACAACCCAATCGTGATCAGTTCTGAAGAAGCGATTTCTGGCGGTAGCTTCCACGGTCAACCTTTGGCGATGGTTTTAGACTACGCATCAATTGCGGCCGCTGAGCTAGGTAACATTTCAGACCGTCGTTGTTATCTTCTGCTTGAAGGTCTGCACGGCTTACCGCGCTTGTTGACTACATCGGGCGGTCTTAATTCTGGCATGATGATCCCGCAATATGCGACAGCAGCCTTGGTGACTGAAAACAAATCACTTTGTTTCCCGCCGTCAGCTGACAGCGTACCAACGTCAATGGGTCAAGAAGATCACGTGTCGATGGGCAGTATTTCTGGCCGTAAATTGAATCAAATTTTGGGCAACCTCGAAAAGATTTTCGCTATCGAGCTGATGTATGCGGCGCAGGCGATTGATTTCCGTCGTCCAAACAAGTGCTCAGAAATCATCGAAGAGAACTTTGCGATTATCCGTGAGAAAGTAGCCAAGCTAGAAGAAGACAGACTACTAAAACCTGATATTGATGCCATGATTGCATTAGTTAAATCACAAGCGTTTAGCGTGAACTAAGGGGCAAGTGACCATGACTTTCCAAGAACAAATTAAACAAGGTATTCCAAGCGTATTACCTGAGCCAAAGCCATACCCTGCTGGCGTGAACCGCGCACCAAAGCGTAAGGACATTCTCAGTGCCGATGAAAAGCAACTCGCGGTTCGCAACGCATTGCGTTATTTCCCGAAAGAGTGGCATCAAGAACTTGCCGCTGAATTTGCACAAGAGCTAAAAGACTTTGGCCGTATTTACATGTATCGCTTTAAGCCTAACTATGAGATGAAGGCGCGCGCGGTATCTGACTACCCTGCAAAATGTGAGCAAGCAGCGGCGATCATGCTGATGATCGATAACAACCTCGACCCTGCTGTGGCACAGCACCCAGAGGAGCTTATCACTTACGGTGGTAACGGTGCGGTATTCCAAAACTGGGCGCAGTACTTGTTAGCGATGAAATACCTGAGCGAGATGGAGCACGACCAAACGCTTCATATTTATTCCGGTCATCCTATGGGGTTATTCCCTTCATCCATTGAAGCACCGCGCGTTGTTGTAACTAACGGTATGATGATCCCGAATTACTCAAGCCAAGATGACTGGGAAAAGTTCAATGCATTGGGTGTGACTCAGTATGGTCAAATGACTGCGGGTTCATTCATGTACATCGGCCCACAGGGCATCGTTCACGGCACCACCATTACGGTGATGAATGCATTCCGTAAAGTATTAGAAAAAGGTCAAAGCCCGAAAGGCAAGATTTTCCTAACAGCGGGCCTTGGCGGCATGAGTGGCGCGCAGCCAAAAGCGGGTAATATCGCGAACTGTATTACCGTGTGTGCTGAAGTGAACGAAAAAGCGGCGGCTAAGCGTCACCAGCAAGGTTGGGTAGATGAGTTAATCGACAACATGGACGCGCTCATTGCACGTGTACGTGAAGCACAAGCAAACGAAGAAGTCGTGTCTATCGCATACGTTGGTAACATCGTTGATGTATGGGAAAGCTTCGACAAGCACGATATTTTTGTGCACCTAGGATCGGATCAAACATCATTGCACAACCCGTGGTCAGGTGGTTACTACCCAGTGGATATCAGCTTTGAAGAATCAAACCGTTTGATTCGTGAAGAGCCTGAAGTATTCAAAACAAAAGTAAAAGAAACACTGAAGCGCCATGCTGATGCAGTGAATAAGCACACGGCAAAAGGCACTTATTTCTTTGATTACGGCAATGCGTTTTTGCTTGAAGCATCTCGCGCTGGTGGCGATGTGATGGCTGACAATGGCATCGATTTTAAATACCCGTCATACGTGCAAGACATTCTTGGCCCTATGTGTTTTGACTATGGTTTTGGTCCATTCCGTTGGGTGTGTGCATCAGGCAAGCCAGAAGATTTAGACAAGACAGATGCGATTGCCGCAGACGTTCTTAACAAGATCATGGCCGAGTCACCTGAAGAAATTCAGCAACAGATGCAAGACAACATTACTTGGATTAAAGACGCGAAGCAGAACAAACTTGTTGTAGGTTCACAAGCACGTATTTTGTACGCAGATGCGCAAGGTCGTGCTGAAATCGCCAAAGCCTTCAACGATGCAATTAACGCCGGCGAAATTGGCCCGGTGGTACTTGGTCGTGACCACCACGATGTGAGCGGCACTGATTCACCATTCCGTGAAACATCGAACATCTATGACGGCAGTCGTTTCACGGCTGACATGGCGATTCACAACGTAATCGGTGATAGCTTCCGCGGTGCTACGTGGGTGTCTATCCACAATGGTGGCGGTGTTGGTTGGGGTGAAGTGATCAACGGTGGCTTCGGTATGGTACTGGATGGAACAGCAGATGCAGAGCGTCGCCTTAAGTCTATGCTACTGTTTGATGTGAACAACGGTATTGCACGTCGTAGTTGGGCTCGCAACGAAGAAGCTGATTTTGCGATTAAACGTGAAATGGCGCGCACGCCTAAGCTAAAAGTAACCTTAGCAAACCGTGTTGATGACGACATTCTAAACAATCTATCTTTCTGATTTGATTGATATCGCTTAAGTAAAAAAGGAGCCGTTAGGCTCCTTTTTGTTTAGTAACTTACCTTAACCAAATCACTTTGCGCTAACACTGAGCGGATCCCGATAAAGGTGTCCCCATCGCTAGATAAATCGAAACTTAAGCGGTAACGATTCTTCGCGAGCAAGGTGTTTTCGTGTTTACCCGTTTTTACATTTTGTCGGTATAAGAATGCTAAATTTTCTTCGTGCGCAGCGTAGTAAAACCATTCGTTATTTAGCCGCCAGCGATTTGGGTTCGCGTCGTCCAGTTGCGTGACAAACTGCGGCTCTTGCCCTTGGACGTTTATCCAAACTTTGAGCTTATTATCAATGAGTAGCTTTGCTTTATCACCCAAATGCACTTGCGCATATAGCCCTTGGCTAATTCTAATTTTAGTTTGCGCTTTTGGGTCGTAGCGATACAAAACGGGTTGTGCGTATTCGATTCTGCTAAACATCAACGCATCGGTTTCTTGCTGCCAGTAAGCCGTGGCGATTTGTTCAAGTTCGCTGCTTAGGTATGTGAACGCCCCGCTTTTAAGATCATAGGTAAATAATCGCCCATCGAGGATACCTGCTAGCTGGGTTTGCGCATGATTAAGCTGTAATACACTGAATTGGCTTAATTTCGGAAATGTTTTGAGGATTTCTTTTTGGCTGCCTTTAAGTGAAACCAGTTGAGTCTGCTCACCAAGCTGAGTAATGAAATACACAGTCTGTGTATTCGCGCTGAGTTGGACCAGGTCTTCATTACCAACGAATTCGTGATACTCGTGACTTACTTGTTGATTTTCATTAAATGGGTTAGGAGACGTGGTCAAATCAAGGTAATTACCATTGTGTTGTCTGGCGAACACGCAACGTTTGGCACAACGATAAAATACGTTATTGATATGCTTTGTGGGAATGGGCAGTTCCGAAAGCTCCTGAGTGTCTAAATTAAATTGAGCGAACTCTCCGGTGAAGCTTGAAAGCGTGATAGAAGTATCTTCCTCATCCCAAATTAGTGTGTGAAATGGCTGCGGAAGTGCTTGAATATGGGTTAATTCACCGCTTTGTTTATGTTGTATCAGTAACTCAGTACCCTTGTCAGAAGTACTGCGCAGTAAAGCGATACGTTGACCGTTTTGGGATTCTCGGGCGACATAATCTCCTTGCCCTAGCGTGGCGGGGGCGGTGATGTTGGTCAATGTGGATGAGCTTAAATGGAAGTACCACACTTTTTGAGAGGCATTGGGTTGTTTTGTGTCACTCAAGTACAGGCCTTCACCATCTGCAGACCAAGACTGTAAATACCGCTTATCTGCTACTTCTTTAGGTAATGCTATCGCATTCGTTATCCCAGTTTCTAATGAGTAGTCGGCTATAAAAATATCATTGTGCTCTGGCGTGCTGCGTGTATAGGCCACGAGCAAACCGTCGGGAGAAAAGTGTGCATTCGCATAATTCGCATCATCAAAGGTTAAGCGAGTTGTGGTGTTGGTGGTGAGCTGCTTGCTGAAAAGTTGCAGGAAGTCATCTTTGTTCGCGCGCTGCGAAAATATGAGCACTTGGTTTGTTGCATCGTATGCGGGACTGACTTCGGAGCCAAGCATAGTGGTTAATTTTTCGATGCGTTGCTCGGTCGTACTAGGGACTTGCCATTGCACAAATAAAGCAATGGCGGCCACGAACAGGGCTGTGGCAATTAGGGCAATGTGTTGGGCATTGACTCTAGGTTCAGGAGGTTGGCTATCAAGGTCTTCCACGATAGCAATTAGCACAAAACCCTTTGTGGGCACAGTGCGAATGTAGCGAGGTGATTTTGCATCATCAGCTAAGCATTTACGTAGCTTTTTGATCACTGCTCGATACGCATCATCGGTAATAACGCGGTTGGGCCAAAGCGTATCTATTAGCGCCTGTCGGGGCACTAATTCACCTCTGTTATCGACAAATAGCTTGAGCAACTCATTGAGCTGCGGCTCTATTTTTTTTGACTCTGTGCCTTTGCTCAACAGCGCATGTTGATAATCGAAAACATATTCACCAATACGATACACGACATCCCACTTGTTTATTATTTTTATAACCTTTTCATAATCTTACTGCATGTGACTATTTGTGACTAATGCATTGTTGCTGAAGTCACATTAAGTCCTTAGGCAAGTAGCAAAGGCTAAGTCATTGTTTGAACCACAATAACTCAAAAGGTGAAATCAATGAATTACCGCATTCTGATAATTCTCTGTTTATTTATATTCTGCTCAACAAGTTACTCCCAATCTAATGATGAGGAATTGTCAAATGGACAGATTCAAGCATACATCGACAATATTAGGACCCAGTACCGAGTCCCGGGTATTGCCGTTGCAATGGTCGAAATGGGCAAGCCTACCCAGATATTTACATCAGGAGTGACTAACATCCAAAGTAATAAAACAATCACTGAACACACTCAATTTCGTTTTGGCTCGGTAGCGAAAATCTTGGTGGCGATGTCGGTAATGAAACTGGTTGAACAGGGGCAATTGTCTCTGGATAGCAAGGTGCGAGATCTCGCGCCAGAGATCGCCTTCGCTAATCCTTGGGCGGCAGAGCATCCTTTAACCGTGCAGCACTTGTTGAATCACACTACTGGCTGGGATGGGATGCATTTCGCTGAAAATGTGGCACAAAAGCATACGCCGCTTTCTGTGCGGCAAGTCTTGGAACTACATCCACACAGTCGTGAATCGCGTTGGCCGCCAGGTAGTCGCTTCGCTTACAACAATAACGGTCCACTGGTCGCTGCATACATAGTCGAAAAGTTGAGTGGCACCCCTTACGAAGCTTTTGTAAAGCAGCAGTTTTTTGCGCCTTTAGGTATGAACAGTAGTGATTATTTCTATACAGACAGTTACCGTGAGCATGCGGCGACTCTCTATGTTAGGCAACGCCCTATAGCCTATGAGCACATCAATAATCGCGCTGCAGGTGGGTTAAACAGCTCTATTGCTGACATGGCAAAGTTAATTGCGTTTTTGCTTTCCCAGGGGCGAGATGAGCATGCATTATTGAACGAAAAATCAATAGCATTGATGCAAAAGCCTAGTGGCTCAAGCTTTACTGACGCTGGGTTGGAATTTACTAATTCTCAAGGTTTGAATTTATATCATAAAAATGGTTGGGTGCTTTTTGGGCATGAAGGGTCAGTGCGTGGTGCAATGGTGCAACTTATGTATCAGCCGCAATTAAGAAAGGGCTTTGTCATCGCCATGAACAGTGAAAGCCCAGCTATCATGAAGTTACATACGTTACTGGCGGATGCAATAACGCGATCATCTGCACAGGACAACACCGATTTAAGTCAGCCCTTTAGCGAACACACACAAACTCTTTCTGGTGTGTATCGTGTCATAAACCCCACTTCCAAATTGACTACACTGTTTTCGCAGCTCATGCCATGGCGACTGCAGGTTGGTGAAAATCAAGCGACAATAGGGCCACTATTTGGTATGAAATCAAGGCAATTAAGCGCGCTCACAGAAAAACAATTGGCGCAGGCAGAAACCGGAAAAACGGTGCTGGTAATTGGCAATGACACACTGGCAGGGGAGGTGATTTATTATGGCCCAATGACCTTGCAACGTGTGCCTGCTTATAGCGCTTATATGCCATTGCTATTGATGATTATATGGCTCATCACTTCAGTGTGTGCACTTCTTTTCGCCTTAATTTGGGTTCCACGGATGTGCCTTGGCAAAATATCAAACCGTGAAAGTATTCGGATCCGCGCATGGTCAATAACACCTGTGGTTGTGTTTATAGCCACGATGATTTTGGTCTTCAAAGCTAAATCCAGTGCGCATTTATTTGAGTTGGTGGGCCAGCCGACTTGGCTCTCAGTATCTATCTTCATGTTAAGCATCGGATTTTTTATAGCTTCCTTGTACGCTATTTTTATTTGGTGGCGCGCTGTGAAATCGGACATTAAGCCGGTACTTGTTTACTTTTGCTTGATTTGTAATGTGTTAACGGTGGGTGTTGCCTGTGTATTGCTGGTCAATGGACTTATCGGTGTGCGGTTGTGGGCATAGAGTAGTTCAATTGCTAAAAAAAGGAGGCTGGAGCCTCCTTCATTTCTGTATGGCTTTATTATGTGTGAGCTAACTTCAAGCCGACTATGCCGGCGCAGATCAGCGCTAAGCTTACCAACTTTAAGATGTTTGCTGACTCTCCAAACAATACGATTCCGCAAATAGCGGTGCCGATTGCGCCAATACCTACCCACACTGCGTAGGCTGTGCCTACAGGTAGTGATTTTAAGGCAATACCTAATAACAGGAAGCTGAGAATCAAGGACGTGAGTGTGGCTAGGGTCGGCCACAACTTGGTAAAGCCATCGGTGTATTTAAGACCTATAGCCCATGAAATTTCCAAAAGGCCAGCAAGGATAAGGATAAACCAGTTCATAGATACCTCTAAGTAGAGGTCGTCCTCTGGTAAAGATTGAGCGGTAGGGTCGTCCCTACTTCAGAATAGAAAAGTTTCGTCAATAACAGGATTGCACTCTAGCGAATTACTCAAGCCAGAATGATTGAGCAGATTAACTAATTTTTCTATTACTTGCCAGCCTTACTCGGTTAATTGGTTGACGATAGTTGCTGTTACCGGTGTTTAATTTACCCTTTAAACCCCAAATAAAATGCGGGCAGGGATAAAAACAGAAACAACACGCCTAATGTATAACTATGTCCCTCTGCTAGGCGAGCTTTATCTTCTTGCCCTGGAACAAAAAGAACATCTGCTGCGCTGCCCACAGGTATCACTTTGTGGCTGAATGATGTAGTGGATTTCACTTCAAAGGCCGTGCCTAAATGGATAAATTCAAAATACGGACGATACATGGTTTTCTTATGACCATTGCTGCCTTTAGATTGATATTCATCGTAGCGCACAACTGTACCTTTGGTTTTAATCGCGACGCGATTGAAGCGAACGTAGTCGATGATAATAAATAGGCCAAGACCACCAAAAGCTGTCGCAGCTATCAGTAATATAAAATTCATGCTTATTAACGCTCCATTATTATGTGCTTAGAGTTGCCAGCTTAGTAGCCTATTTCTGTATATTATTTGATTTACAAAGAGATAGCACGAAGAGCGTTAGGTGAAGGTAGATAGAAAAAGAGCCCTAGTCAGGGCCCTTTAAGAACGATTAATAAGCAGCAATATGGGTTATTAGCCGCGACCAACGTTCGTCAAGTATTTACGCTGTTCCCAAGTGATCGGATACATTGATTCAATATCACATTCGCCCACTTTAGAACCTGGCTTTACAATGTGATCTGTTTTTTTATCGAGCGATAAATCAGAAACACGAGACAATGTAACGGCTTGTTGGTCCATGTCGTCACATTTTTGAGCGGTTTTTACGAGGTAATTACCATTATGTTGGGCGTTAATAATCACGTAGCTTTCACTGAGAGACGTTGAGCTCGTAATTTTTTTAGCGTTAATCTTTTCAACGCTTTCAAGTTTTTCACTAGCAATGTATTGCTCATAGGCTTTGTCTTTTTCTGCTAATGACATACCACCTGCAGCAGCACTAAAAGATAATACAGCGCTTGTAGCTAGAAGGGTTACAAGTAAATTTCTCATAATATTTCCTTATCCATAGAGGTTTTACCTTTGATAGTTATTATTTTTTATCAGCCCATGGTCCTGTGACTAAACTGCCTGTCATCTCCAGACTCACAATGATTAGATTGTTAAACCTGTTAAAAAATATAACTTAAAATTCATATTAGCAGTATTTCATATAATTTTCATAGAGTGAAAATCAAACAGATATAATCTAGTGTGATAAGTAATTAACAAAGGGCATTGGAAATAAATCTAAAAATAAACGTACTCGCTCTTTGTTATCGTGGCGTTTTGCTTTGTGCAAAGCCAATACTATTTCCCCACTTTTATCTCCAACGGTCAGTCTCCTGCAGGATGCACAGGAACACGGCTAGAGTTTCTTAGAAAAACACCTAGTGGCTTAGCGTAAAGATTTTAATTGTCGTACAATATGCGGCTCTTTTTCTTGGGGCTGTTTTATCCATGAATCGCAATGCGTGGCTATTTATTTTTCTGAGCTTACTTACGGGTTTAATCGGTGCGTTTGTGAACCCACTGATGAGCTTATTTATCGTTGAAGGGCTACAAAGCCCGCCTATGTATCTCGGTGTGTATACCGCAGGTGTCACGCTAATGGGCATTGTGTCCAGCCAATGGCTCGGCTCTCTAGCAGACAAGGGCGTCAACGCGCGCAACTTGTTTATGATAGCTGTCAGCGGTATGGCAATCGCTTTGCTCATGTTTGCTAACGCCACCTCATTTTGGCAAGTTTTTGCTGCAGGCGTGCTGTTTCTCTCTTTGGGTAACGCTGCAATCCCCCAAGTCATGACCATCGCTCGATTTTGGGCCGATAAGCAGTCAGACGTCGATATCACCCAATTTAACTCTCAACTCAGAGCTGCAATTTCTTTTGCGTGGGTGGCTGGGCCGCCAGTGGGCTATTTTTTTGCTGCAGGTGTGGCGTTTGAGCGCTCGTTTTATATTGCTGCGGGGTTGGCACTGCTGGCGCTGACATTTGCTGTGTTGTTCATTCCAAAGCAGAGCCGATGCTCCTATTCACATGCACATCCCAACTCACAGTCGGCGTCGTTATCATTTTGGCTGTTGACTGGGGCGGTTATGTTCGGCTCTATCGCCAATATTATGTATTTTTCAGCTTTGCCGCTTTACGTAATCAAGGAGCTCAACTTTGCCAGTCATGTACCTGGCGTTTTTATGGGCCTTGTTGCCCTTGGTGAAATTCCCGTTATGCTCTATGCCGCCAAGTTGTCAAAGAGCGTCAGTAAAATGAAACTGCTGGGTTTTGCGTTTGTGTGTGCCATAACTTTTTATACAGGCGTGTTTTTTGCGCAGGACGTGTGGCAGTTTGCTGCGTTACAACTTGTAAACGCGCTGTATTACGGCATATTTGCGGGGATTGGTTTAACTGTATTGCAAGACCAGATGCCACGGCGCATCGGTTTCACCTCTGCGGTATATGGTAATGCAATAAAATTAGGAGTGATGCTCGGAACTGCGGGTACGGGGTTAATCGCACAGTTTTATAGTTTTAGATTTGCCACGTTAGGCTCTGTGGTTGCGGCGAGTGCTGCGTTGCTGTGTTTGCTGTTATTCAATATGCTCAAACAATCCGCACAGAAGCCGTTAGACTCTGTCGCAGAAGCGGCATAAAAAAAGCCGCGAATGCGGCTTTTTTTGAATGGAGTGGCGTTAGTTCTCAATCAACTTGGTGCGTAGTTTATTGAGATCCTTTTCGTCAACGACTGGCCAGTCATTCTCCCAATTCATAGGCAGAATACGTAATTTTTGAATACCTTTGTCTGCGCGCTCATAAGCATGCAAAACAAGGTAGTCCTGACCATCGAAGGTGTAGGCTGAATTGTGCCCAAGCGCGACCCAGTCTTTGTTACCTTCAATAACTAACGAACCACCACCGTCATTGAGTGATTTCCCATCTTTATCTAGATATGGACCTGTTACAGATTTACTGCGCCCTACACGCACGTTGTAGGTGCTATCGAGACCCTGACAACATTTGTCGAATGAGACGAACAAGTAGTAGTAACCATTCTTTTTGAAAATAAAAGGCGCTTCCACTGGCCCATGCTCGGTATTCGGACGTGCTGAAATGGTGTGCCACTGTTGTGGCTCGGCCAGACGCACTAAATCATCATCGAGCTTCACTAGTTTCAAACCACCCCAGAATGAACCGAAGCTCATCCAATGTTCGCCATTGTCATCCTCAATAATGGCGGGGTCGATGGCGTTCCAGTTATCGCGTTCGGGCACTGACTGCACCACAATTCCATGATCGACCCATTTGTAATCGGGAGAATCAGGGTCAAGCGTGGTGTTGACGGTTACACCGATACCGGAGGTATTTTTACCAAATGCTGACACTGAATAATAAAGATAAAATTTGCCATCCTTTTGGTATACGTCGGGTGCCCATAAATGGCCACCAAAGCCCGGAGCTACGCGTTGAGCCCAACTTGGTTCGTCTTTAAAAACGCGGCCAGTTAATTGCCAATTTGTAATATTTTTGGATTCGTAATACGTGATGCCTGGGCCTGTACTGAACACATAGTATGTATCACCTTCTTTGGCCATAACCGGATCATGTACTTCAACCTGCTTGGCACAAGCGACGGTAGCTAGAAGTGAGCTTGCTATCGCTAACCCTTTAAGCAGCGCTTTATTGTTGTTCATAGTGAGTCTCTTTCACCCTATTCATTTGCACAGTGTAACAATACTTTGTATATATGTAATACAATATTAATAATTAGCAAGGAAAACACGATGGATGCGTTGCTCTCTCGGATAAGTTGCATCTTTGTATTTGCGATAAGTACTCTGTGGTTGCAACTGGCGCAAGCACAATCAACTGGCGCTGCAGCAAACATAGATAACCCTATAGTACTTCAACGTGCCGATCCATGGTTAGTCCGTCATGAACAGACGGGCTGCTATACCTTTATTGGCACCTCGCCAAAATTTAATGAAATTGAGCTTCGCCAAGCGTGTCGCCTTAATGATTTAAAACTCGCCGAGCCCAAGGTGGTTTGGCGTAAGCATGAAACAGGGCCTATGAGCACGAACATCTGGGCACCAGAGCTGCATCAAATTGAGGGTAGCTGGTACATCTATTACGCCGCGGCGCCAAAAGATAAGCCGTTTAATATTCGTATGTATGCGCTTAAAAATACCCATGCGGATCCGATGCAAGGACAGTGGCAAGAAGCAGGACAAATCAAGACTCATCTGGATACGTTTTCGCTGGATGCAACCACCTTTGAGCACCGTGGTAAACGTTACTTGGTGTGGGCACAACAGGATAAAGAACGCACTTACAATTCAGCATTGTGGCTTGCCCAGATGGACTCACCAACCACTATCAAAATGCCAGTCACGTTACTGAGTGAACCAACCCTTGAATGGGAAGTGCAAGGTTACAAAGTAAACGAAGGGGCAGCGGTGATAAAACATGGTAAGCGTATTTTCATTACTTATTCGGCCAGTGCAACGGATCACCGCTATGCTATGGGACTGTTGTGGGCTGATATTGATGCTGATTTGGCTGACGCTGCGAGTTGGCACAAACAAGCACAGCCTTTATTCGAAACGAATGCAGGCTTAGGACGTTTTGGCCCGGGTCATAATGGCTTCACATTGGCTGAAGACGGCAAGACACCGTTAATGATTTACCACAGCAGGGATTACAAAGAGTTGCAAGGCTCGCCACTGTCCGATCCGAATCGTCACGCGCGCGCACGTGTTGTTGGATTCGATGAAAATGGCATGTTGACGGTTTACCCACAGAAGTCAGATTAGATGCGTGTTGACGAAAAATAATAAAAAGCCTGCGATGAAGCAGGCTTTTTGAGTTACATAAAATAGTTACATTGAGCCAAGTGTCAGCATCATGGCTGTGTACATTTTCAAGTTAAGCTCAATTTGCTCAACGGTTAGAAATTCATGCTCTGAATGACCTGTATAAGGTTTTCCTGGCATCGAAGGGCCAAACGACACGGCATTATTAAACAATTTAGCATTGGTGCCGCCACCGATTGAAACGAACGATGCGTCTTCATCACCGGTATAGTGCTTGA
Organism: Pseudoalteromonas sp. GB56; assembly: GCF_054923835.1. Classification (NCBI taxonomy): domain Bacteria; kingdom Pseudomonadati; phylum Pseudomonadota; class Gammaproteobacteria; order Alteromonadales; family Pseudoalteromonadaceae; genus Pseudoalteromonas; species Pseudoalteromonas sp. GB56. Next base: position 71,678 of record NZ_JBPCHK010000003.1, read on the forward strand.
AGATATCCAGCAGTGCTTGGGCGTGTGGAGCGCCGTCAAGCAACATCGGTGTGCCAATCTCTACTTCTACATTCTTCAACGTGACTTGATGAGATTGCTGCCACGCCCCAAGTGCTTGCTCGATTTGCTGCGATAGCACTTCGGCGTCTTTGCCTACAGGACGACGTAAATTGACTGAAAGCGTAATCTCATTGCCCGCACGTTTCAGTAGCGTTGGTGCCACTGTCATCGGGCCCATAAAATCATGTTCATAAGCTATTTCACCGAACTGTTTGCCGTATAAACCTAAGCCAATCAATTCATTAATAAACGATAACGCTTGTCCATCTGCGTTGTTTGCTAGCTTCACGCCGTCAAAAATTGCTGCAAGATGAGCAATGGCATTTACACCTGCTTCTGGCTCAGATGAGTGTGCTGAGGTGCCTTTAACTTGGATATGCAAAGCGTCTTGTTGCTCGACCATAGACACTTTTACGCTTTCTAATTTACCAATGTTACCTTGTAAGATTTCTTTCGTGGCGTCGTCGGCATTATGAATGACTACACTGGCATCTTCAGGGATTTGGCTTACGAAGGCACCGCCTTTAAGGTCGCTCGCATACACACCGCTTGTGACATCAGTTCCGCTGAATGTAGGTGCAATTAAGCTCCAGCCTTTCTCCGCCACCACAACGGGGTAGCTGGCATCAATGGTAACCGCGTATTTAGGTTGTTCATATGTTTGCATGAACGCGCGAAGCGGCGCCCAATCGGATTCTTCAGCAAGGTAAATCATGAGTTCGATGCGGTTATCAAGCTCGATGCCTTTGTCCTTAATCGCTTTCATTGCGTACAGTGCAGTAGCGATTGCGCCTTTATCATCTTCGGTTCCGCGGCCAATTAATTTGCCCGGCTCGGATGTTTTATCCAATTTGAATGGGCTTTGTGCCCACTTGCTGGCATCGGCCGGTTGTACATCACCGTGGGTCACAATCGTCACTTTTTGTGGCTGTTGGCCCATACCAATGAGTACTGTTTCGCCGTGATCTTGGTAATCAAACCCTAGCTGTGCGGCTTTCATTTTGAGCAGGTTTTTGAAACCAATGAACTCAGGGTTTTTGGTTGTTTCAATTTCGCCAGTATTAACCGTGGCAAATGACACCATGTTCTCAAGTGTGTGTATTTGCGCATCTTGATATTGTTCAACGGCATAATTGGCAATGGCATCTTTGTCTACGCTGAGTGTTGCCGCAAAGCTCGATGCACTAAAAAGCGCGATGGCACAGGCAATAATTGAAGCTTTCAAAGTGGTTCCTTGTGTTGTCTCGAATGAGCATTGTGCAACTTAAAAATAGATTAGTACCTGTTTTAAGATGGCTTATCTCATATTTCGTTACAGTAGTGGCGAATAATGGTCAGTTGCATTGTAGCGAAGTCAGCGGCTTGTCCGCTAGGGGAGAGTGCACTTAAATGCCATAAAAAAGGGGCGAAGAGCCCCTTTGTGCAGAACCATAAATTGTTTACACAATCACTTACCAAAAGCGAATGTAGATAAACGCGGTGATAGCCAAAATACCAAAGGTATGAATGTAGTCCCATTTATCTAGGCCCGCAATGACTTCACGCATTGTGCCTTTACCCAGCGTTTTAAAGGTAAGCCCGGCCAACTCTTCGTCGCTCTTGCGCTGTGTAAATGCACTGATAACTACGATAGCGACGGTTACGATCACGAACAGTAAAATACAGTAATACAGCCAGTTCATCGTCACCACCCAGCCGATTGGCGTGCCAGCAACTGTTTCTTTCATTGGCAGTAACACCAGGCGGAACATACCAAGAATGAAGCCAATTACGAGGCCTGCAAAACCTGCTGCAGGGGTTACACGGCGACTAAGCAGGCCAAGTAAAAATACCGCAGCAATGCCAGGGGCGATGAGCGACTGCACACTCTGAAGGTATTCATATAATACGTCGGCGATGAGACTCATAACCGGTATCCATAGAATACCCAGAGCCACGATAACCACAGTGGCGATGCGGCCCACTTTAAGCAGGTGTTTCTCGCTCGATTCTGGCTTGAATTTCTTATAGAAATCAATGGTGAATAGAGTTGCTGATGAATTGAACAAAGAGGCCAACGAACTCATCAGTGCCGCAACTAGGCCACCAATAACCACCCCTTTTATGCCTGATGGAAGTAGTTCAGCAACCAGTGTTGGGAAAGCTTGGTCGGCGCTTTCGTAGCTGATAATACCTTTGGCATTGAGCGCATAGGCAATCATGCCCGGCACCAAGAAGATAAATACAGGTAGCAGCTTCAAATAACCCGCGAACATAGTACCACGACGAGCTTCTTTTATGCCTTTTGCTGAGAGTACACGTTGCACGATATATTGGTCGGTACACCAGTACCAGAAGCCAATAATGAATGAACCGAAGATAATGCCAGGCCATGGGAACTCAGCGTCGCTAGCCGAGCGAATTAGGTGCATGTTGGCTTCATTTAAGCGTTCAACCTCAGACCAGCCACCCACTTTGTCTAAACCGACCACCAAGATCACGACGGACCCGATTATGAGGATCGGGGTTTGTAATACTGACGTCCACATGATGGCTTTCATACCGCCAAGCACGGTGTAAATACCGGTGATAATCACTAGGCCCAGTGCGGAAATCCAGAAAAAGTCGATGCCCCAAATACTGTCTATACCGAGTATTGCTTTAAAGGCCACACCACCGGCATAAACAGTCACCGCCACCTTGGTTAATACATAACTGACTAATGAAATAACCGACAAGAAGGTACGAGATGACGAGTTGAAACGACGTTCGAGGAATTCGGGCATGGTATAGACTTTACTGCTCCAGTAAAAAGGCACAAAAAGCCAACCTAGCAGTAAGATGATCCAAGATTGCAATTCCCAATGTGCAAGTGCCATCCCCGATTGTGCGCCTGAACCACTCAGACCAACAAGGTGCTCAGAGCCGATGTTTGAGGCAAAAATAGAGGCGCCAATCACGAGCCAACTCGCATTTCGACCCGCGAGGAAGTAGTCGGTAGTGTCTTCTTCTTTTTGACGAATGGACATCACGACGACACCTGCTAGCAGGATAAAAAACCCCGCTAGGACCGCCCAGTCCAACGTGCTTAATTCAACCATAATTTACTCACAATGTGTTGTAACAAACGTGGACTGCATCAATAGTACAATCCCAATATGAATTTTGAAGTATTATATTATAAAATGATTAAGTCAAAGGGTTTGTGTTAACCAGTAGTTACCAATAGCGAGTTATTCGCTGTTAATTAGCGCCATTCAGGTGGAATTTTTCATCAATTTAGCGGGCTTTCGCGATTATTTACAAAGTTGCGTTAAATAGCTGCACAGCAACATAAAAATCATTTAATATGGCCTAAATGAGGAAGTTGAATTACATCATAATTGATGAGAGACCCATGTACATTGGGTGACCCTTGGGGTTGAACTCGGTATGATACTCTGGCAACAGCATAGGATTTAAAGAATGGCGCAAATTGAAAATTTAAATTTGTCTCAACAGGTTACCAACGAACTTGGGCGCGCAATTATTGCCGGTGAGTTTGACGGTAGTTCTGGGTTACCCACTGAAGCACAGTTGTGTGAGCAGTATGGTATTAGCCGAACCGCCGTACGTGAAGCGGTAAAAATGCTCGCAGCCAAGGGCTTAATTTCATCTCGCCCACGCCAAGGTATTCGCGTCGAGCCTGAGAACAACTGGAACTTGTATGACACCAGTGTGCTTAAGTGGATGCTAGAGAGCAGCCCTTCGCTGTATGTGCTTAAAGAGTTCTTGCAAATGCGTTTGGCTATCGAGCCACAAGCTGCGGCGTTAGCGGCAAAACATGGTTCTTCAGAAGCAATCGATCAAATAGCGCAAGCGTGTAACAGCATGGAAGAAGCTGCGCAAGATGATGGCGACATTCATACCCCTGATTTAGCGTTTCACACGGCTGTGTTACTTGCTAGTGGTAACCGTTTCTTCTTCCAACTGCGTGATTTTATTCGCACAGCGCTCAATGTCAGTATTCAACATACAACGCCAGCAAAGGGCAGTAAAAAAGCCATCGCTGAAGAGCATATGAAGGTTTACAAAGCCATCATGAATGGTGAACCTGAGCGTGCTAAGACCATGATGACTTACATGATCGAAGAAGCGATGGCGTTTATTGACGCAGAAATTAATAAAGCAAAGGCGGGATAAGCGCACCACGCGCTTCGCCCATTGGTCGCTTGGCAACCCAGAGCAATCATGAGTAACGCAACCATGCAAATGACACACTATTCGAGCTTATCAGAGAGGCACGTTTTCATTACAGGTGGTGCCTCAGGCATTGGTGAGTGCATGGTGCGCGGATTTTGTGCCCAAGGTGCAAAAGTAACCTTCATAGATATTGCTCAGCAAATGGGTGAGCAACTTGCCGAGGACCTCAAAGGGCGTTACCCACACGATGCCCACTTTATGTATTGTGACATACGCGATATCGATTCGCTTAAAGCCTGCATAGACAAAGCCGCTGAACTTCATGGTGATATAGCAGTGCTGATAAATAATGCTGCCGATGATACGCGTCATACGTTTGATGAAATGGATCAAGCCTATTGGGACGAGCGTTTTGCCGTCAATCTAAGACCTTGCTTTTTTGCCGCGCAAGCCGCAATCCCGCAGATGAAACGTCTGGGCAAGGGCAGTATTATCAATATGGGCTCGGTGAGTTGGCGCATAAAGCAAACCGGCATGCCTGCGTACACTACAGCCAAAGCAGCAATAGAAGGCTTAACCCGCTCTTTAGCTGCGACCCATGGCCAAGATGGTATTCGTGTGAATACACTAGTTCCAGGCTGGGTCATGACTGAAAAGCAGCTGTCGCACTGGCTCACTCCTGAACTCCTTGAGCGTGTGCGCCAAAGCCAATGTATCCCACAAACGCTTGAGCCAGAGCACATTCTTAAAGCTGCTTTATTTCTCGCCGCAGATGACAGCGAGATGATGACCGCGCAAAGTATGGTCGTGGACGGCGGCTGGACCTAATTTCCCCACATTGAGTGAAATTATCACTGCAATTCATTTGACTGAAATTAAAAGTATTATAATATCAACAGTAGTGTTTTAATTTGTCCTGTGTGGCACGGCGAACAGTGAGGAAAGCTTGGCCGACTTTTTCTGGGTATACATCATTTTAATCATAGGTGCCTGTTTACAAAGCGTAATAGGCTTTGGCCTTGGCTTATTGTGCGCACCTGTTTTGTTCTGGTTAATGCCTGAGCTCGTGCCTGGACCTATGATCCTCAACGCGTTACTCATCACAGGATTATTGTCGATTCGCCATCGCGGTGCCATCGATAAGCGTTCTACTGGGATATCGATCATCGGTGGTACTGTCGGTGTGCTGATTGCGGGAAGTGTATTAAGTATTGTAAAGCCTGAGCAATATCAGCTGTTGCTTGGGGTGACGATTATTCTCGCTGTGTTGCTATCCGTTATAGGTTACGCGCCACGTGTAAGTATCCCCAACAACCTAGTGGCTTCAGCATTGTCAGGGTTTATGGGCACAACAACAGCGGCAGGTGGTGCACCTATGGGTCTGCTCTATCAACGTCAAGAACAGCAAAAAATTAAAGCCAATCTCAGCGCGTTTTTTGTGTATATTAACTTGTTTGGGATCACTGTATTGTGGGCCACAGGACGCGTTAATGAGCGCGACTTCATTTTATTTGTACAGTGTATTCCGGCCATCCTTATAGGGTGGGGGCTCTCGCATTTCATCAACCGAAGCTTAGACAATCGCTATGTTCGGTATCTCATACTCTTGGTTGCAGCGCTCTCTGGTGTAGCACTGGTTGTTTTGCATTAGTTGAGATCCCGTCTAAAACTGCGCTTAGACAATTATTGAATACACATATCAATTTTAACCAATGTTCGGTAGTCTAGAACCATCAGCATTTAGAACCAAAGACGTAGATTCTCAGTGAAAATAGCCATTAAACACACTCTCCTTCTGCCACTGATTTTATCTTTTTTCCTTTCAGCTCAGGCTATTGCCTCAAAAAGTAATGATTTGAATGATGAGTTGGAACAACTAGGCACTGAGTTTGCTGCCGCGATTCGACATGGCAACATTAATGCGATTATCACGATGTACGATATGAAGCGAACAGGCGAATTAGTTGCAGAACAACTTTACGATGGCGAAAAAGAGCGTACTCATTTCCTCAATGGTTTCATGAGTAACTCCAAAGAGAGTTTCGTAACGAATCTATTCGCTTTCCAGCAAGCTTCTAGCTCCGATGCTACTTTCCTCAAAGTAATTGAAACTGATGGTGAAAAAACACCTGTTGTCCGAGTTGATTTAGAGACAGGTGGGCATGACTTTGTGCATTTGTTTGCTCATAAAAATGAGCAGGGAAAATGGCAAGCCTACGATATGTATGTTGCTACAGCTGGCAAACGCGTGACTCAAAAGATGGCAGAAAATCTCACGTTTATGCTCAACTCAAAATCGAACTTGCTGAAACGTTTGATTGGCGTAAAGCAATTGGATGAAGAGTTAATTGCTGCGTATCGTGAATTAACTCAACACGTGCGTCAGGGGGAGATGCAAAAGGCATGGGATACCTATGAACAGTTGCCGGACAAAGCAAAGGCCAGTCGGGGCCTGCTAGATATCTCAATAGGAATTGCCCAACTGTTATCCGAAGAGCTTTATACCCAGCAACTGCAATTGCTTGCAAAACATCACGGTGATGATCCCACAACTCAGTTTATGCTCCTCGATTATTACTTCACCGTGGGCGAGTACGATAAGGCCATAGCAGGCATTCGTGCGATGCAGGATTTATACGGCGAAGAAGCAGCGCTGAACAATTTGCTAGCAAATGTGTATTACATGCTTAACGACAAAGAAAAGGCGCGTATATTTGCAAAAAAATCGCGTCAGCTTGAGCCATTTTTCATCGGTGCATATTGGACTGAACTGACTTTACTTAATGAAGCGAACGAGCATCAACAAATGGTGTCACTGCTGCAAACGATGGAACAAAATTGGGATTTTGATTTCCGAGAAGCCGATTTTGCAGAGGATGCTATGTACGATATCTTTATTAAATCTGAGCCCTTCGTTGCATGGATGCAGTTGAAAAACGACTCGATTGTTCATTAGCATCTCGTATCCTACCGAGCTAATAGCCTGTGATTAAAGCGATTATTCCCAGCCAGTGCCTCTTAGGAGAAGGGCCCATCTGCTACGGTGATGGCACGTCACTGTTGTGGGTTGATATAAAAAAGCCAGCACTGCATACCTACGATTTATGTTCTGAACTGTGGCAACAACTCGCCATGCCTGAGCCACTGTGTTGGGTACTTCCGAGTGAGCGCTTTGGTTTTATCGCTGGTTTTCGGCAATCACTGTATCAGCTTGACCCAATCAGTGGTGAGCGCACTCTTATTCAAGAACTCGGCTTAGCTGCCAATATCCGCCTCAATGACGCTGCAGTTGGAGCCAATGGTGCAATTTTGTTTGGCACGATGGATGACAACGAAATTGCACCGTGTGGTCACCTATTGCAGTACTGCGCTGGGAATGTTGTTGATGAATTGGACTCAGGTTATACGGTCAGTAATGGCCCAGCTTTGAGCCTAAATGGCAAAAAGCTATTCAGTACTGATTCTGCCAAGCGGACTATTTACTGCTTTGATGTCGACGCCGACGGTGCGCTGAGTAACAAGCAAGTATTTGTGCAATTTAGCGAAGACATGGGTTACCCGGACGGCATGTGTGTAGACAGTGAAAACAACCTGTGGGTCGCAGCATTTCAAGGTGGTGGCGTGTATTGCTTTGATAACAATGCTGAGCAAATCAATTTTATTGCTTTACCAGCGTGGCAAGTAACCAGTGTCGCTTTTGTGGGGGTACAGCGGGAAATATTACTGGTAACGAGCGCGCGGGTGGGGCTTGAGCAGTCTCATCATCAGCAATACCCGCATAATGGCGATACCTTTTTACTCGATGTGGACAGCCAAGGCCCACATCTGCATCAGGCCTTGTGAGGTAGGGTTTCAATTTAGTTCAGGCACGGCGCTAATTCTTGACGCTTTTGGCGTTGCAGCATGACAGCACTGAGCACCCACATCATCAATCCACCGAAAAAGAGACCCGCGGCAACATAGCCTGTCTCATTCATTTGAGCACCGTTTGCCAACGCATAGCCGCCAACCCAGGGACCGATGGCATTAGCTGTATTGAATGCACACTGCACCAGAGCACCAATCATGGCGTGTCCTTGGGGTGAGATATCCATTAGCAAAGATTGAATTACGGTGCCCAAACCCACGCTAAAACCAATGCAAAAGATTACCGCATAGAGGGCATAAATGTTGCTGCTTGCCGGGACATACATCAACGCAAAGAGTGTAGCGCCAGCCAATGCAGCGCCTGTTGTGATGAGTGTTGAGCGGTCAGCTGCTTTTCCCAACACATAGTTGCCAAGTGTACAGCCAATACCAAACATCACCATGGCGATGGAAATCGTAATAGGGGGCGTGTGCGTCACTTGTAATATGGTGTCGGCAATATAGGTGTAGATACAAAACACACCGCCAAAGCCAATAATAACGATGCCTAACACTGACCATACAAGGGGTAATTTTAGTACCGCAACTTCATCAAGGAAGGTCGATTTTTCTTTATTTTCCTGATTAGGCACGAGCCAAAGGATCAGGAAAAAAGTAATGAATGCGATAAGGGCGACCAACGCTAAACAATATCGCCAACTAAGCTGTTGACCCAGTAAGGTTGCTACGGGTACGCCGACAATGGTGGCAATGGTCAAGCCCATAAAAACTTTGGACATAAACGAAGCGCGACGATTTGCAGGTGCTATTTGTGCACCCAACAATATGGCCGTGCCGAAGTAAGCGCCATGTGGCAAACCACTAAGAAGCCTGAACAAAATGAGTTGTTCCAAAGACTGTGCATACGCACTTAGCCCGTTGAATATACACATCATCGCGACAAATATTGCGAGCGCGTTGCGCTTGCGCATATTCGCGCACAGCAGCATCAAAGTCGGAGCGCCGATAACCACGCCGAGCGCATAAGCACTCACGGCATAACTACTTTGGCTTGGGGTGATGGCAAAAGTTTCTGTAATTAAAGGCAGCATCGGCATCATCGAAAATTCGGTGAGCCCTAGAATAAATGTGCCTAATGCCAATATGAGTAATATAACCCAACTCGCTGGGCGAGATTCGTGCATGGAAGAGCCTACTTAGTTGATGATAATAAAAGACTCATGTTGGCGATAAGTAGATTGCCACCAAGCATGAATTGGAATAGCTTAATTGTATGATAAATTACTTGATTACGTCTTTACAAGAGGAACGAGACGAGTAGCCCAGTGAATTCGAATGCATGGTTTGTACGCAAAAGTAATTAGGCTCAGCTTTGAGTCTCTGGGAGATCTGTTCCGTGACATGTTTAAGACTAAGGCTCTGAATGACTAATCTCCTCCTTACACTGCAAATCTCTTTAGCTGCACTATAGTTATGGCTCACCAGCAATAAGAAAAGGAACACGGTTATGTCTTTTGTAGATGGATTCGTTGTTGCTGTACCCACAGCAAATAAAGAAAAATACATTGAGTTTGCAACAATGACTGCAGACATTTTTAAAGAGTATGGTGCATTAAGGGTCGTGGAAACGTGGGGGAATGATGTTCCCGACGGCGAAGTCACGTCTTTTCCCATGGCGGTGAAGGCCCAAGATGATGAAACCGTGGTGTTTTCTTGGGTTATTTGGCCGTCAAAGGAAGTGCGCGATGCCGGTTGGCAGAAAATGATGGAAGACCCGAGAATGGACCCACAAACCAACCCCATGCCGCTTGATGGTAAGCGCCTTATTTATGGCGGTTTTGACATGATTGTGGATGTGTAAACAGCCACTAAATGCGCAAGGATGCGCATCATTCGTAACCTGCTCTGTGGAAACGACTTCATCTAAATGTATGTCTGCACTCAGCTTTTATATTGCACCTAGTACTGCGATTGGATACAGTGAAAATAAGCCATTCGGTCATGGAGGACACAGTGATTTTTCCCAAACTAGCAACGCAACGCTTAATTCTTTCTCAATTAACCAGTGCAGACAGTAACGACTTACTGACCATTTTTTCAGATCAAAAAGTAGTACGCTTTTATGATATCGAGGCTTACGAATCGAACGAACAAGCGTTAAACCTCATCAATTTTTTTAATCAGCGCTTCGCTGAGTTAGCTGGGATACGCTGGGCAATCCGCTTGAGAGAGTCTGGCCAACTGATAGGCACTTGTGGTTTTAACTCTTGGAACGCAAAAATGAAAAACGCCGGTATCGGCTATGAGCTAGCTTCGGATTATTGGGGACAAGGTTATACATCCGAAGCACTGCATAAAATTATATCTGCTGCATTTGCTGGTAAACTTCCTTTCACAGAATTACATCGAATTCAGGCCGATACTATGTTGGGCAATCATGCCTCGGAAGCGGTGCTCAGAAAACTGGGTTTTGTGGAAGAGGGAGTTCGACGTGGCAGTGGGTATTGGAAAGGGGCTTTTCACGATTTGAAATGCTTTGGTTTATTAAAGTCTGATTTTATTTATGAGTAAGCTCTACACCACTACACGTGAATTTGTCCTAGCGTAAAAATTCTTAATGTGTTTTCGTGCACTTGCTTTACCATTGACGCGTTATGATTAAATTCTTTCTCCTTAAATACATCGCCTTTTTATTAGGGTGCGCCACGTGCTTTGTATTGCATTCACAATGGCATGTTCCGCTGGTATTGGCGGCGGCCTTACCTGCATTTGTTGGTTCGTTTATTCCCGTTTGGGAAAAATATGGGGCCCATCCTCGGGCTGCAGTCTATGCTGGTTGCTTTGCTGGGATGTGTTCAGCGGAATTAATCAGTGATTATTGGCAGCTGACTTTGCTGTCGTTAATTGGCACAAGTCTGTATGCGCTCACCATGAATATCTTTCATGGGTTCGGTGGTAAGCTCGGAAGCGTTGCGTTTGTGAGTGTTGCGCTATTTATGTTGACGCAGGGTGGGTTATGTTAACCGTCATTTTCATCTCACTCGCAATTACAGGTGCGCTCAGTACCTTCTTTTTGGCTAAGCTCAGAGAATTCGATGCTATTCGCGCGTCATCGTTGTTGGCTATTATTGCCTATGTCGGTTTATATTTTTGCACTGAAGAGCCAAACCTATACGCGGCCGTGTTTTTTGGCGGTACCTTTGTCGGGATGAGTGCCCCTCATCGCTTTGGCTGGTACACACAAGTAAGTGCTGCCGTCATGTTCGCTCTATTATTTCAGTATCTCGTGCCGCGCTTACAAGGATATGGTGGCGCCATTGGCGTGAGTGCGTTTTTGTCTGTATGCGTTTGCCACTTAGCCATATTGTTAGGAGCGCCAAGAAGTAAAAACAGCGCCAGAAAGCACAGTGAGCCATAAAAAAACCGCTCAAAATGAACGGTTTTTCTTTAGAGCCACACCGATCAATAGTCGAACTTGTGGGCGGTAAATAGCGTTTGTACGTGCTGCCACATTGGGCCTGGTTTACCTTCGCCAATTACGGTTTCATTCACTTTAACCACAGGACCTACTTCCTTGGTTGCCGAGGTGATCCATACTTCATCGGCATTGAGTAGTTCCTCTTTGCTAATCACTCGCTCTTGGATTTTAAAGATCGCTGTGAGAGTGGACGATTTGCAAGATTAACCAACGGGTGATCCCGGGCAAAATTTGGTTGTCTAATGGCGGCGTAGAGATAACCCCATCTTTGACGATAAATACATTGCTCGAACTCGCTTCGGTGATTTCATCTTTGGCGTTGAACAAGATGGTTTCTTTATTGCCTGCGCGTGCACCTGTTTGGTAGTGCATCACATTACCAAGCAGTGCCGTTGATTTAATATTACAACGTTGCCAGCGACGGTCTTGCTCCAGCGACACCTGATAAGAAGTGGCTGTGCTCTCATCATTTGTTGGTTCACCCGGCAGTTCAAAACAGAACGCAAAAACAGTTGGCTGAACACCCTGCGGGTAGGCGTGGTTGCGTTTACTGTCTGTACCGCGACTTACATGCAGGTAAATCCCTTGGTTTGGCCCTGGATTTTTGCTGATTAAGGTGTCGCAGATGTCACGCCATGTATCGCTGGAGTAGTCGAGGTCGATTTCAATGGCTGCAAGGCCATCGCGCATGCGCGCAACGTGCGCGTCAAACCCCAGCATTTTGCCATGATATGCCGGAACCACTTCATAAATTCCATCGCCGAACAAAAAGCCGCGATCCATAGGCGAAATTTTCGCTTCTTCTGGCGGCATATACTGGCCATTCAAATACACTAGGCTCATCGTTTTTCCTCATTCATTGGGCAAATAGCCCGTTAGCCTTCTCAATTCGGTGATCAAAGCTTCACCTTGTGTTGCATCAAGCCCATCTTCCGTTGGCTCGTTTCGTCGTGTTACGCCATCCACACTGCCGTGTTTGCTCAAATAGGCGAGCAGTTGTTGGCAATCAATGTGGGCAAGCAAATCCTGCTTTTGCCATAGTGAAAAATACGCAATGAGGGCGTAAGCACCCCAATTTGATACGTCGGCAACGATTAACTCGTCGCATTTGGTCACGCTCGGAGTGATGTCTAATTCGCTTAGCGCATTGATCACATTGCCCATGCCGATTTCATTACCGCCATCGCCAATCGCAATGGTAGGGCAAGGGGCAAAGGTCATAAAGGGGTCGAAGTTCGCGCAGCCTTGGCTTATATCCTCGCCGCGCATATTGCAATATTTCCCTTGGGCATTGAGGCCGGGCCTTTCGATTGCGACAACACAGCCGACGTCGCGGCTTTCGTAAAAGCTTAACGCCTGCTGTTTCGCACCCTCAAGGTCATTGATAGCCAGTTGGAGGCATTCAAAGTCCGTCACTAACTTGCTGTAAAGCGGGTCACCACAGACCAAAATTGGGCTTTTCCCCATTGCAGCAAGTGCATTATATAGGGCAATGGCACCTACCGGACCATCGGTTTCAAAGGTGCCAATGACCGGAAATCCTGTGCTAATTAGAACTTCACCTTGTGCCTCGAACAAGGTTTTTGCAGCGCGATGCACATAGCCTGCGCTTAGCACTTTTTTAATGGTTGCCATACCACGTAAATTGCGCGCAACCAGCAAATCCTCGATTGCTCGGCTCAGTTGCAACTCAGGCGTTAGCGGGCGCATAGCGCTCGTATCTCTTTAATGGCGGCAACACCTTCTACATTATCGCCGTGTACGCACAAGGTATCCGCTTGCAGCGCAATCACCTTACCTGTGTCTGTTGTCACTGACCCTTCATTCACAAGTTGCGAAACTTGCGCCAGCATTTGTTCCTTATTCAACACGCTGTCAGCTTGGCTGCGTGGTGTTAAGGTGCCCACATCGGTGTAGCGCCTATCGGCAAAGGCCTCGAAAAGCACAGCGACACCCTTGTTTTTGGCAAGCTCAATGTGATGCGCAGCCTGATTGGTTGCCAACATCATGAGTTTGAGATCGCTCGGATAGCGACTGACGGCTTCAAGCACGGTGATAAGAATGTCTTCATTGGCCATCATGTCGTTATAAAGTGCGCCGTGTGGTTTCACATAGTGAACATCGACACCTTGTACCGCAGCCATACCGCTGAGCGCGGCTATTTGATAGTGTATATCGCAAGTGAGTTCATGTTTACTCAACACCATAGAGCGACGACCAAAGCCCTGTCTGTCAGGATAACTTGGGTGTGCGCCGACCTTCACGTTGTGCTCTTTTGCTAACGCTAGGGTGCGCGTCATCACTTGGGAGTCGCCACCGTGAAAGCCACAGGCGATATTGGCAAGGTCAATATGGGGCATGGCCAATGCATCTTCGCCCATTTTCCAGCTGCCGTAACTTTCACCTAAGTCGCAATTGAGTAACATACGCGCTCCTAAAACGTCGCCAGTGACGTATTTTTAATGTCTAACACCAGCATATGACCCGGGCTGTGGGTAATGCAAAAATCAGGGCGGGCATTGCTGATGGCAACTTGCGGCGTGACACCACAAGCCCAAAATACCGGTACTTCGCCGTCTTTGATTGTGACTGCCTCGCCAAACTCAGGCGTGTTGATATCCTTGATGCCAATGGCCTCTGGGTCGCCAAAATGAACAGGGGCGCCATGAACTTTCGGATACCGACTACAAATTTGAATTGCGCGAATGGCATCTTTGGGTTTCATCGGTCGCATACTCACAACCATATTGCCTTGGAACGGACCGGCACTTTGGCAAGGCATGTTGGTGATGTACATAGGCACATTTCTTTGTTCGGTGATATTGCGGATCTCAATGTCATCGGCAATAAGCGCTTCTTCAAAGGAAAAAGAGCAGCCAATTAAAAAGCTGACTAAATCGTCGCGCCAAATATCAGCGACATCGGTAGGCTCAGAAACGAGTTGGCCATGTTTAAAGACGCGATAACGCGGTAAATCACTGCGTAAATCTAACTCTTCAGCCAGTGCATCTAAGCCGATGGCACCCTCATCCGTTTGCCCTAGCAAGGGGCATGATTGTGGATTGAGTTGGCAAAAACGCAAAAAGTCATAGGCATAGGCCTTAGGTAGAATGACTAGGTTGGCTTGCACAAAACCGGGTGCAAAACCCGAAGTGTTACCACTGTAATCACCATTGCGAATAAGTTCGCGAATGGCGTGTGGCGTTTTTAAAGAGGCATTGGCGTTCATCGTGTTGCTACTCGGTTGCTGCTTGGTTAATCGTCACAGGCAAGGTGCCTTGTGCGCTGATTTTGCCGACTAACACCTTAGCCAAAGCACTAAATGCAGGACCTTTGACTGTTTGCCCGTCGTCTCTATCTATATTGTAGGCATAGGTCGCAAGTGCTACTTGCGCATATTTACCAAATTGAGCGACGTCGTAGGGCGCACGCAAGCTTATGAAAATGGTTTTAGCGTTATTTTCTTGTGCTTGTGCCATCAGAGTTTCGAGTGCTTTTGGCTGCTCTGAACGCGACAATGAAAAGGCTTCAAGCGCTTCAACGTCATCCATGCCGCCAATTTCCACTGCACTTTGCGCAGGACTTGCATTAGCCGCAATGACCAAATCTGTGTTCTTAAGTGTTTGTTGTGTTAGCTCAGGATCAAACCCTTGCAGACTCACACAATGAAACGTTTTGTCCTTAACACCATTCGCTGCTAATGCTTGTTGTAGGGCGACGCATTTACGCGTGTCGGGCATGATAAGTGTAATGCGTTTGGCTTGGGCCAAGAGCGCTGGTGCCTCTTGCGCATTTTTAATATCTGTCATTGCGGCTTCGGCGAGTTGTGCTTCAATCACGCGGTGCGCTTTGCTGCCGAGCACGACTTGCGCTTGGCTAACCTGTTTTTCCACACTCAGAGATTGTGCACCTAGGACGTAACGGGTTTTCAATGCCTTAATGCGCGCGCTGGATTGCTGAATTTCTTGTTTGTTTAGTTCGCCGCGCTCTGCTGCAGTGATGATGTCACTCATGAGTGCGTCGAATTGCGCTATTTCTTCCTCATTGCGAATAGGAATTGGCATAAGAGCGATATCCACACCTGCTTTGAAGGTGTTGATCACCGCGTCTTTTGGCGTGAAGAAATGGCTTATACCGGCCATGTCGAGTGCATCGGTAATCGTTACACCGTCATACCCAACTTCATCACGTAACAGGTCGGTCATGATCGCCCGTGACATGGTTGCGGGTTTGACCATCGTTTTACCGTCTTTACTGACGAAGGTCGAGTTATCCAGTGCTGGGTATTGAATATGTGCGGTCATGATCATACCTGGCGCATGGCCAGCATCGATAATGGCTTTGAATGGCGCGATATCTTGGCTCATCACCTGTGACTTATCATGTTCCACTTTAGGCAAACCTGTGTGGCTATCAACACTGGTATCGCCGTGTCCTGGAAAATGCTTGAGTGCTGCAATGATTTGATTTTTTTGCATAGCTGCAACTTGTGCACCCCCGAGTTCAGCAACGAGTGATGGGTCTTCACCGAAGGAGCGAACATTGATCACTGGGTTTTCTGGGTTCATGTTTACGTCCACAGTGGGCGCGTAGTTAACATTAAATCCGAGTACATTGAGCTCTTTTGCTAATACTTGTGCCGCAGCAGTGGCGTAGTGGGTACCATGCTGCTGGTAAGTGGCACCGATAGACATATTACCTGTCATCGCAGTGCCGATATCGCGTGGAATACGGGCTACGCGGCCACCTTCTTGGTCAACACTGATAAATAAAGGGGCGCCGAGTGAGCTGCGTCTAGCGGCATCTTGCAATTGTTGGTTTAGGGTCACAACCTGCGGTGCGCTTTGGATGTTTTCAGCAAATAAGATCACCCCACCAATGTTGTGTTTGGCCACTAAATCTGCCAATGCCGGGGGCAAAAAAGTCATAGGCACACGGCACTTTTCACTTTCGTCAGTGCTATCTTGGCAATAATAGCGAAAGTCCAACATCAATTTTTGGCCAAGTTGCTCTGCTAACGTTGGCGCCTTCGCGTGAGCGGTAGCACTCATAAAAACACATCCTACAATCGATACGAGATTCAGTTTATTGCGCATGCCTGCGGCAAACGCTTTTGTTATTGTGCGGTAGTTCACATCACTTCCCTAGCAGGATTCTAATTACGCGTTTGGAATAAAGTATTCATGATTCTATAGCGGTTACTGGTAAAAAAACAAGCTTTGTCGATGAATATAAATAACGCTCAATCCTTTGTTAGGTCTGTTCATAATTCACTTTTAATGAATAGCAGTTTAATAATATTTTATTCCAAGTTATGCTAGGGCTAGTTGTAATAACCGTTCATCTCATTATGTCAGAGTCTCCTAGCGCCATGGAAGCCTTCATTCAGGCCCTCCAACCCACATTGCCAAAAGAGCAAGTTGTGGATGATTATGCCCTGCGATATGCGTTGGCGACTGACGCCAGTTTTTATCGATTGATACCGCATTATGTGGTGATGGTAAAAAACGCCCACCAAGTACAACATATCATTAAACAAGCAAACCGTTATGCTATCCCACTGACCTTTAGGGCTGCTGGAACCAGTTTGTCAGGGCAGGCAATCAGCGACAGTGTGTTAGTGGTACTCAGCGATGATTGGCAGGATATCGATATTGCACCAAGTGGTGAGTGGGTCAAAGTATGCCCTTCAATGATAGGGGCGAAGGTGAATGCCTTACTTGCTCCATTCGGGCGAAAAATTGGCCCTGATCCGGCGTCAATCAACACCTGTAAGATAGGCGGTATTGCTGCTAACAATGCCTCGGGTATGTGTTGTGGGGTAAAGAATAACAGTTACCACACGCTTAAAGACATGACCCTTATCTTCGCCGATGGCACGCGACTGGATACCAGTAGTGTGGCCAGCATCGAGCAGTTTAAGCAATCTCATGAAACCTTTATAGAAGCGCTAGAAACGCTTGCCCAAGAGGTCAAAGAAAACACGGATTTGGCACATCGTATCAGCCATAAATACCGTTTGAAAAACACCACGGGGTACGGCCTTAACGCGCTTGTGGATTACAACGATGGCATCGACATCATTAAGCATCTGCTTATCGGTTCTGAGGGCACCTTAGGCTTTATCGCCGATATCACCTATAACACGGTTGTTGACCCGCGCTTCAAACAAACAGGCCTATACACCTTTGCTGACGTTGAAAGCGCGTGTGCGCTCATTCAGCAATTAAGTACACTGGAAATTGAAGCGGTGGAGATGCTTGATAAGCGGGCACTCATGTCGGTGCGAGACCACAGTGTAATGCCGCAAAATGTTAACGAATTTCCTGATGATGCTGCGGCGCTGCTAATCGAAATTGCAGGTGGAAGCCAAGCGCAGCTCGATGCAATCAACTCGACAGTGACTGAGCTGCTAGATACATACGCCGACCACCTAGTACATCACTACCCATTGAGTGATGACAAAGTACGCGCGCAAGCACTTTGGAATGTACGCAAAGGCACTTTTCCAGCGGTAGGGGCTGTGCGCAAAACGGGCACCACAGTGATTATTGAAGATGTTGCTTTTGCGCTTGAAGACTTGAGCACAGGCATTCACCGCCTACATCAATTGTTTGATAAACACGGCTACGATGAAGCGATCATTTTTGGCCATGCCTTGGCGGGAAATTTACATTTCGTTTTCACGCAAGGGTTTGATAGTGAAGAGGAAATAACCCGCTATGAGCGCTTTATGGCTGACGTGGCACAGTTAGTCGCTGTTGACTTAAATGGCTCGCTTAAAGCTGAGCATGGAACGGGTCGAAACATGGCACCCTATGTTGAATTGGAGTGGGGCAGTGATGGCTATCAGGTTATGCAGCGCATCAAAGCCTTGTTCGATGAGAAGGGTATTTTAAACCCTGGGGTGATCCTCAACCCTGACGAAAAAGCGCATGTGAAAAACCTCAAAGCAATGCCCGCAAGTGATGCGCAAATTGACCCCTGTATCGAATGTGGGTTTTGTGAACCTGTTTGCCCGTCAAAAGAATACACTTTAACGCCGCGTCAGCGTATCAGCCTCAAACGTCACGAACAACAAATACGCGAGCAGTTGCGCCTGCAACAAGATGCAAGCCAAACCCAACGTTTGCGTCAGAAACTGGGCGCAGTGCAGCAGCGCTATCAGCATTTAGCTATCGACAGCTGTGCTGCGACTGGATTATGTGCAACGCGCTGTCCTGTGGGCATCAATACCGGCGAGTACATTAAGTCTCTACGGGCGCAAAAATCGCAAAGTAGTCGCGTTATCCGTGCAGTGGGCAAGATTGCGGCATCGCACTTTTCGACTACATCAACATTTGCCCGGGTGGGAATTCGTAGCGCGCACGTTGTTGCTAACACCTTGGGGCAGCAACGAATGCAGAACATGAGCCGTTGGCTGCACAAGAATTTTGGTGCGCCCCTTTATTACAGTGCTTGGCCGCACGCGCAACAGCAGCAAATTACTGTAACGGATAAAAGCACATCACCTCGTAAAGTGGTGTATGTCCCCAGCTGCGCCAATCGTATCTTCGCGAATGATGATAAGCGCAGTGTGCAATCTGTATTTGCAAGCCTGTGCCAAAAAGCCGGTATCAGCATAGTGTCCCCTACTAAGCTTGAAGAGCTATGCTGTGGCATGCCATGGAAAAGTAAAGGGCTGAACGAGCAAGCAAAGGACAAGCAAACACAGTTGCACCAAACAATTGCTTCGTTGAGCGAAGATGGCAAGTGGCCAGTGGTCATGGACGCAAGTCCGTGTGCGATGACAAGCCAACTTGGCGATAAAATTGAAGTCATTGATAGTATGACGTTTGCTACAGAACACTTACTACCACGCCTTGATGTTGAGCAGCGCAATGACACCGTGTGGGTGCATATTACCTGTAGTTCTCAGCATATGGATGGCGGCAAAACCATGTTGCAACTGGCCAATGCACTGAGTAAAGACGTGCAAACAACGTCGGTGAGTTGTTGTGGCTTTGCTGGCGACAAAGGCTTCACCCAGCCACAATTAAATGCTCATGCACTACGTGGCCTCAAAGCAAATAAACCGTCTACCTGCGAGCAAGGTTACTCAAACAGCCGCACCTGTGAAATTGGTTTAAAAGAGCACAGTGGCGTGCCTTTTAAGTCGTTATTGCACTTGCTTGATGAACAATCTCAGGGCGCTGAACGATGAAACCATTTCGCCATTAGCTTATAGGTTTTATTTTTGGCTGCGATGCGAATGTTTAAATCTACACAGGACAACAGCGATGCAATAGCGGCGATGATCAACAGGCCATCATCAACGTAACCCAGTGTGGGTGTGAGGTCGTGCAGCAAATCAGCAGGAATAAATAGGTACACGAAGACACCATAAATGGCCAAACGGTGTGCATTGGAACAGTTTTTACTGGTGAACGCGTGGTATAGCATTATAACGGTGCGGATAAATAGAGTGATTGCATCCACGAGTACTGAACGAGCCACAGCTAACACGTGTTTGTGCGTGTGGTATTGCGCTTTGGCTTTGTTATTCATAGTCGTAACTCCGAAAGAGCACTCCCTTGCGATAGACTGGTATCAGTACACTCTAGTGGAGGTTTCTTTCAAGGGTTATTACACGACATTACGACTTTAAAAAAAATAGGAACTAAATCAGCCCAAGCAGTGTACTTGGGCTGCTCTTCATACAGGGTTACTGGCAACTAAAACGGAAACCGTCATCCAGTGCCCGAGGTAAAACCAGCGAATACAAGCCAATATCACCTGTCTGTGTACACATTTGCTCGAACTCACTGCTGCCTGCACCGATCACACCCAAATATTCGATATGAAATACCGGTTTGTTATTTTCGATGAAGGGAGTGAGCATCTCGCACTCATTCCAGCGAATACAGGATTCATTAATAGCGAAGTCGTAGAATGTGTGTAAGTCGTCAAGTTGACTGAGATTGTTTTTCAAGCCAACAAACAACTGGGCGTCATGCGCGGAGGTGGCGATAAACTGATTGTATTCAAGTTGTTGGGCGTAGCTTATAGGGAAACCACTCTGTTGTGTATGCAGGTCTACATTGTCAGGGTCTACTGCATCACAGCCTTTTGCTTTAGCGAGCGCAATGCGGTTTAACATCACTGCTCGCACAGATTCGTGCCTCGTATCTAACCAATATTCTCCGGGCCAATCACCCAATGGCTCACCTAAGGCTTCTGGTGCAAAATCAGTGGCATCTTCTCGCCATTCTTCGAATGTACCAGCGGAAAAATAGCATATCGCTTTGGCGCCAGAGTTCTTAATATCGGCAATTGTCTGTTCGCTCACGTCAAACAAGTCGAATACATAGGCATCCACTGTATACTCGAGGTTCAATGCGCCTTGTAATTGCATTTGATAACTCGCGCCTGCGGTTAAAAATGTATCTGCTGGTGGCTCTGTAGGTGGTTCAGTTGGCGGATCTTCTGGATCTGTTGGCGGCTCTTCAGGTTGGCATCGCTTACGCGGACGACAGGTCTGCCCTGAATCAGGGTCTTGTGTTTTCTTTCCCTGAGTTGTGACGTCCTTTGCTCCTCTGGCGTCCACGTTGAAGGAAAATACTAGTGTAACCAAAATTGGTACTAAAATACTGATTAATCGGTACATGGCCAATCCTAAAGTGTTAGTTTAGATTGGCGAAAGTGTATGCCTAACCATGCTATTTAACTAGTTATTAATAACTAATATTTAAAAAATGAGATTAAAGTATTGGTTTTGATGAGTGGCTGTGTAATGTAACAAAGTGCTAAGTCATGAATGAATTAAGCGCGAGCAGTGCTACAGAGGAAAAGATGGTGGCACTAGTTTGTTTTTGGCCACACGACAGTGATGTACGCGCCGCCTGTGTGCGGGTGATTATTCAGTGTTAATTGACCTCCATGCCACAGACATATGCGATCAACGATGTATAAGCCTAAACCATAGCCACTGGCCACCGCGCTTTCTTTAGATGATGAGAATGGATCGAGCAGGGAGTCGGCATCGTTAGGCAGCCCAGGACCATCATCGTAAACTTCAAGAACTTGCTTATCGCCGTCAGTTTTCAAAGTTAATACCACTTTTTTCTGCGCATATTTGACGCCGTTGAAGAGCAAGTTTTGCACCAATACAGAAAAGCTCGCAGGTTCGCAAAACAATTGTTCAACGTCGACAATTGTTTCAATGCTCACATCAGTGAACACTTGATTTTTGCTGGCCTCTTGAGAGATAAAGTGGTTTGCATCAATGCCATCGAGTTCAAGCGGTTTAGTTAAGTATTCAACGCGTGCAAAGTCTAAATACTGGCATAAACGGTTTTCTATCTCGTCTATATTTCGTTGCATCGTTTGCTCGAGTTCGTCATCAACACCACTTTTCAATGACAACATAAAGCGCATGCGCGATAACGGCGTACGAATTTCATGGGAAATAATACGGGATAAGTCTTCATGAAGTTGAATGAATTTGCTAATTCGTTCGGACATGTCGCTGAGACTTTGCGCTAAAGGATAGACCGTTGAGCTGGGCTTTACTTTGGTTTTGAATGCTTTCTTTTCTTTTGCAAAGCGCCGTGCAGCACGCTTTAGGCGCGCTAGATCGCGAAAAACAGGCCAAATAAATGACATCACAAGTAATGCAATTGCACTGTAAGCGAGCAAAAAGTATATGCTGTGCTCTTCGGGTGGGGGCGCAACAGTGATGGGACCGATACGATAGACTTTATTGATATCATCACCGAGCAAATACACATAGTTGCCTTCTTCTTGGCTGACAGTAAGCATTTTATGCTCATTGAGTTGCTGCTGTAATGAAGGAGGCAAAGCGAGCTCTTGTCGAGCTAACATTGCCATGGACTCAGTTTTATTTTCTATCAGGGATGGCCACTGCGAAATAGGTAGCGCGATGTTTGGAGATTGCTCAAATACATAGTTTTGATATATCTGTCCAAAGGCAATTAACGCGGCTATGACGCTAAAAATGATGAATGCATAGAGTCGGAAAAATTGCTTACGCATGTGGCTCGCTGGGTATCTGCAATAGGTAGCCTTCGCCGCGAATGGAAATGATATCGAGCCCCTCGATGTCATGTTCTCTAATTTTACGTCTTAGTCGGCTGATCTTGAGATCTGCGGCTCTGTCTAACCCATCATATTCTCGGCCGATAATCTCTTTAAACAAAGACTCTCGGGACAATGGGGTTGGGTAGTTTTGAATGAACAGCGTCAACAAACGAATTTCATCATCATTTAAGGTGATTCTGTTGTTTGTGGCAAACGAGGCAGCGATGGGCTGTATCAAGTTTTAAGGGGCCGATTACTTTACTTGCTTCCCCTTTGCCACTGAGGCGTAAGCTGTTATTCACTCGGGCAAGCAAGACTTCGGGTCGAATTGGTTTAATTAGATAGTCATTGGCTCCCAAATTTAGCCCTTTAATTTGTGAGCGATCAGAATCTAATGCTGTAAGAAATAACACCGGACAACTGAAGTTCTTTTTCAGCATGGGGAAAAGTTCAAAACCGTTGCCGTCTGGCAGCATTACATCACATAAAATAATGTCAGGATGAAATTGTGCGAATTCAGCCTTGAACTGAGCAATTGTGTTCACGGTCGTAACATCAAGTCCGTTTTGACTCAAAAAACGACTAATTAAGTTGGCTAATTCCTTGTCGTCTTCAATTAATAAAACTTGATGATTCACTGTTATATACCCCAACCAAAGCGTCTTCGAACGCGATAATTCTTAGATGTCAGTTTTCCCACGGTGAGCTTTTTTTGAGCAAGTATTTCGCCTGATTCACTGATTAATGTGATATTTGTCGTTGTCGCAAGAGTTAAACTGTATGTGGTTTTCACCCTGTTGCCGGCGAAACATTCGCGTTGCACCTTGGGTAAATCAATAACAATACATAACCCTTGGTGAACCGATGATGAGGCACTTACTTGCACCTCCATTTTACACTTTGTTGCCTCGTTATCTTGAATACAGGTGTGCGGCGTCACGTCTAAAGTAGGCGCAACGTTACCCTGCAACGCAGACGGTACTAACGCTAAAGCAACAAAGTAATCAATCAGCATGTGATTCTTATTAGATTAAAACTCAAATGTAATTCCCGTAAAGCCAGTCATATACTGGTCTCGATTGAACATAGGAGTATCACTTAAATCCTTATCAATCCACGTATTTGAGACACTTAGCATAGCACTAAAATGTTCACTAAGTGGGTACGTGTATTCTAACTTTGCATGGTAGTTCACAGCAGCACCACCTAAGTCATATCTTAGGATACGTGATATGGACTCAGTTGGCTGTACGCGATAATAGTATTCAATTAACTCGCTACTTTTTTGGGTGGCACCCACTTCACTGACGAACTGGCCACCGAAAATCGTTTTTGCATAATACGCAGCAAACTTGTTTTCAGAACCGTTGTGAACACTGGTGATGTCATGCAATGTTGTTAATTCCACGCCCCAGTTTTTGCCAGCATAACCAAATGTTAGTCCAGCTTCATAGGAGATGCTTCGTTCTATTGGCGTTAAATAGATTGGCGTTGCTTGTGGTCTGCCCGGACGCTCTAAGTCTCGCACTGCATTCACTGCGAATAACTTGTCAATTCCGTCTAATTCGAAGAAAAACCCATCTTCGTTGAATGTACCTACCACATCAACGTAGAAAGAATCAGTTTGATAAAGACTATAGCCTAGGGAAAAATCATCGAAGTACCAGTTTTCGCCATAATAAGCGAAGTGAGGCAAGACAACAGAACGTACGTGTTCTGCGCCACGTATCGGATTTTCGATACCACCGTATCCCACAGTGATAGACGCCTCAAACGTGCCAACCTCTATGTATTGCGCAGCCTCAGGAGCCTTGCTTTGAGCAAGCCCTGATAAGGGAAATAGTGTGCATACTAAGAGTATGTATTTATTCATAACTCAAGTGTGTTCCTTTTCAGTGTTAACTGAATCTTAATTAATTGGCGCCGTTGTGCAACACAGGTTTCGATAGTCTCTCACCTTTGTAGCATCTATAACCAGTATAAAATTTTCACCAATAATTAACCTTATGATTTAAATGGTATTTTTATTTCAAGAATTCTGCTTAGGTGTACAAAAAGCTACATAACTGATGGAAGGTTGCAACAGTATTTAGAGTGTTAACACTAATTAATATTTTTGTATCAGCAATGTACAAAAGTGTACACGGAGTTGTTAGTTGTGCTCTGAGTTAATGTGATTGAATCGAGATGTTAAATATTTTCGATGTATTCGAAATTACATCCTCTTTTATACACATAGTTAGGGTTAATTATGAAGAAGACAACTATCGCAACTGCTGTTGGTGTTGCACTGTTTAGTGCGACATCATTGTATGCTGCAGTGAACGCAAGTGGCCAATCGGTCAATGTAGAAAACAAACTAAAAGCGCCTCAAATCAGCCTTGAAGGTGTTCAAGCACTACAACAACAATTAAGTACTCAAGGTCTTGAAGCTGGAAATATTGACGGTGTTAATGTTCAGCTGAATGCGCAAGCAGGTAAATTTGTTAAGGAAAACATCGAAGGTGAACATATTTATATCGTTCGTCTTCGCGACGCGTCGGTAGCTGTCGCTGCTCAGGATCCCAACTCTGCACTAACTCGTTCAATGGGTCCTAATACAGGTAAGCTTTTTGAACGTGGACAGCCTACTTCAAAAGCCGTTGTTATGTACGAGCGTGAACTACGTAACAAGCAAGAAAGCGTAATGCAAGAAGTAACCGCTGTGACTGGCCGCACTGAAATGCGCCATCAGTTCACTAAAGCGATTAACGGTTTCTCAGTGAAAATGACTGAGCAAGAAGCCGCAAACATTGCAAATCTTGGCAGCGTAGCATCTGTAATGCGCTCTAAGCATTACGACTTACTCAGTGATGAAGGTCCAAAAACAATTCACGCTGACAAAGTATGGTCAGGTGCAGCTTCACCAACAGGTGTAAAGCATAAAGGTGAAGGTCAAATCATCGGTATTATCGATACCGGTATCAACTCGGATCACCCATCTTTCGCAGATGTGGGCGGTGACGGTTACGATCACACTAACCCGTGGGGGCCAGATCAATACGTAGGTGACTGTGTTGAAGATGCAGAGCACATCCAGTGTAACGACAAACTAATCGGTGTACGTTCTTACGACATTATCACAGATACTTTCTCTGCGATGATTCCAGGCTGGCCAGCAATCGGTGAAGATTACCAAGGTCACGGTTCACACGTAGCTTCTACCGCAGCCGGTAACGTTGTAAAAGACGTGCCCTATATGATGGCCGGTGTGGGTGAAAACCAAGACGGTGTTGTACTAAAAGAAGCATTGTTCCCTGAGATTTCAGGTGTTGCTCCACACGCTAACATCATTGCTTATCAAGTGTGTCACGCCGACAACGAATCAGGTTACCGTGGCTGTCCTGGTGAAGCACTTGTAGCGGGTATCGAAGATGCCATTTCTGATGGCGTTGATGTTATTAACTTCTCAATCGGTGGTGCAGACTCAAATGTGTGGGCTGACCCAGTTCAGTTAGCATTCTTGTCAGCACGTGAAGCAGGTATCAACGTTGCAGCAGCGGCGGGTAACTCAGGTACGGGCGTTTGCGGTGGCTCTGAGTGTATGGGTTACCTTGATAACTCGTCACCTTGGTTAGCGCAAGTTGCTGCAACAACGCATGGCCGTGAAGTGGCGATTGATACTGTTGTTGAATATGCAGGCTTTATCGACCCTGCAATGGGTTCAGAAGTACCTAAATGGGCTGATATGGGCCTAGTGGGTGGTGCATTGAACGACACAGAAATCACGGGTGTCGTGGTTTGGGCAAAAGACTATGAAGACATCAATGGTGCAAAAGACAGCCAAGGTTATTGCGTAACTGAATACCCTGCAGGTACGTTCGATTTCTTCAAAGATGGTTCTGAAATCCCAGGCGCAGCTTCTGGCGATACGAACGTCATTGTTATCTGTCAGCGTCATGATCCACAAGATCCTAATGGTAACGCGCGTACTGCAAAAGTAGACAATGTTAAGGCGGGCGGTGCAGATGGTTTCATCATGTACAACCAAAATAAAGACCAAGGTACGGTTCCACAGTCATACTCTCTACCAGGTGTCCACTTCACATACAATCAGTGGAATGGTGTTTACCCTGATGATGGTCTAGAAGATTGGGTTGATAGTTTTAGTGAAAAAGGTCACATGATCACTATCAAACCGACTGCAATTGAGCGTCGTATCAATGAAGAAAACGCGGATTGGTTAGCAAACTTCTCTTCACGTGGCCCTTCATACTCAAACGTTGAAATTCTAGCGCCGACTGTAGCAGCACCGGGTGTTGATATTTATGCAGCGTTCTCAGACGAGCACCCATTCGTATCTATGCCATTTGGCGCTGACTATGCGGCACTAAGTGGTACATCAATGGCCTCTCCTCATGTTGCTGGTGCATTAGCGCTTATTCGTCAAGCGAACCCAGAGTGGACTGCATCTGAAGTGCAATCGGCGTTGATGATGACGACTGACAATGAAGTTCAGTACTGGCGTTTAAACCAAGTTGGTTCAGAGTCTGACCAAGCGGGTATCTACCGTGCAGGTACAGGCCGTATCAACGTTGAAAACGCGGTTAAATCAGGTCTTGTAATGGATGAAACTGCAGCGAACTTCCTAGCTGCTGACCCATTCAATGGTGGTACTCCTCACCAGTTAAACATGCCTAACCTTGTTGACTTCTCATGTGCACCTGAGTGTCAGTGGGTACGTACTGTTAAAGCCACCAAAGATGGTACTTGGACGGTAAGTCACGAGGACGTAGTGAACTGGGCATTTGATATGCGTTCACAGTCTGCGCAAAACGGTGTGAACATCGAAGTTACTCCGAAAACGTTCTCACTTAAAGCGGGTGAAACGCAAACAATCGTTGTTAAAGCATCGGTCATGGACACGCAAGATTGGTTCTCTAACTCAGAAGTAGAGTTGCACACTAATCTTGTTTTCCAAGCGCAAGAAGAGAACATTCCAGACGCACACTGGCCAATGGCATTCAAATATGACCGTGGTGACTTACCTTCACGTTTGAACGCCGTAGCGCATGCTGATAACGAAAGTTACGTGGCTAAAGGCATTGTAATGCCGTTGGTAGATAACCCAGTTGCACGTGCCTATAAGCCAGTAAAAGCAGATGTAAAAACGGCGACTATTCCAAAAGATGACGACGGTACATTCCCGTGGGCGCTTAATCGAACAACTGAGGCTAATGAAGCCGATATTCTTGATGAAGCGGTACACACGGGTACAGTAACAGTTGGCCCTAATGCGAAACGTCTTGTTGTTGAAGTGCTAGGTGTTGAATCTGAACTTGAGAATACACTCGCTGTTGGTAACCCAGGTGTTTATGTAGGTAAAGATTACAATGGCGATGGCAAGATTCAGCCTCAAGATGAAATCTTATGTGTATCAAGTCACGTTATTTACGACAACTTCTGTAACATCAATAACCCAGAAGAGGGTGAATATTGGTATATGTTATATAACCACCGTGACAACGGCTATGAAGGTTTAGAAGAAACATTCGACTATGCTGTTGCGGTTGTAAACGATGAAGTAGACAGTGCTATCTCAGCGTCACTTCCTTCAAGTGACGGTATCAATACGGTCGATATGAACGTATCTTGGGACATGGAAATGGAACAAGATGACGTTTTCTACAGCCTGATTGATGTGGGTACATCTGATGTTAATCCAAATAACATTGGCTCAATTCCATTCAAACTAGAGCGTGGCGTGGACCGTGTACACCTAGATGTACCGCAAGCAAAAGCCAAAATCGGTGAAAAAGTACCGTTTACGTTTGAAGTATTAGCTAACAACACAGGTAGCGATCGTAACTTCACGTTCACTGCAGAAATCCCTGAAGGCCTTAACATCAATGCCCAAAATGTGTTGAGCTCACGTAAAGATGTGAACATCGAAGTCGCTGATGGCAAATTGATTGTTTCTGGTACACAAGAAGACACGCGTGACCTAGCACCAGATTACATCGTGACTAATAACATCACTGATGAATCTTGTCGCACACCTGATTTTGGTAACACGAACCCAGGTGGTTACGTTGACTTGTCAAAATTTGGTTTGACACCGATTCTATCTGGTTTTGACGAAAACAACCTGATCACTTTCGACCGTGGTTACACATTACCGGTAAATACATTATTTAGTGGTGTTGATGATGTGAACCTATATAACAATGCTGATGCGTCTAACGTAAGCTACGGCACCATGTCTGTACACGGCAATGGTAAAGTGTCATTTGGCCCAACTCGTCATTTCTCTCCATTTGCTTTGCCATTCCCATACGAGTCATTCCCGTATGAGAGTATTGGTGCACTATGGCGTGGTTGGTTCCCAGGTTATCCAAATGACGTGATGAGTGTAGGCTTGAGTTCACAAGAAGGTATCACTGTTGCAACTACAGGCACATGGGCCATCATCGAGTGGGATAACGCAGCTGACTATGGCGACCCAATTTATGACCGTGCTACGCGTTCATATGAGTGGACGAAACGTGACAACTCGTTCGACTTCGAGGTGATTTTCACACCGTTTACTCGCTTTGGCGAGAACCAGCATGAGATCTATTTGGCTTATGACAACATTGATTTCGGTTCGACAAATACACGCGGCAGTATTGGTATTCAAGGCTTTAAAGGTCAATCTTACTCACGTGGTCCACTAGGTGCATACCTTGGTAAGCAAATCAGCTTA
Source organism: Pseudoalteromonas sp. GB56 (assembly GCF_054923835.1). Lineage (NCBI taxonomy): Bacteria > Pseudomonadati > Pseudomonadota > Gammaproteobacteria > Alteromonadales > Pseudoalteromonadaceae > Pseudoalteromonas > Pseudoalteromonas sp. GB56. Next base: position 101,047 of record NZ_JBPCHK010000003.1, read on the forward strand.
AATGAAGTTGATGAAGTGGTTAAAGATGGAATGGTTGTTTGTATGGACTATGTAGGTCCTGAGTCTTCACAATTCGAAGTAACAGCATGGGCTGATATCACGACTGCTTCAGCAGGCCGTGACATGGAGTTCACTGCGACAATCGAAGTTGATGGCATGGACACTATGGTTAAGTCACACACGCTTTCTGTACCAAGCAACATCGTAATGGTAGAGCTTGATGACATGGAAACTGACGAGAATGAAGCAATCTCATTCGACGTTACCTATGTAGACGAGCACAACTCTGCAAATGAAATCATCGTAACGGGTGACCACATGAGCGCAGAAGTTGACGGTGACACTGTAACTATCACGCCAGAGCAGTACTTCTACGGTGATATCGAAGTAACAGTGACGGTTCAAGATATTGAGAACCCAGCTGATGCAGTATCAAGTACCTTCAACCTAACGGTTGTATCGGATGGTGAAGATGCACCAGTTGTGGTAACGCCAGAGCCAGAAGTTGAGCCTAAAAAATCAAGCTCAGGTTCACTCGCTTGGTTGTTACTACTGAGCCCTCTTGCGCTATTGAGACGTAAGCGTAGCTAATTAGCTACAGACTTCATAGAAACCCAAAGGGCTCATTAAGAGCCCTTTTTTATGCCTGTTATTTGATACTCACCTTAATTATGTCAGTGCCAACAACGCCATAGTGGACTTGCCCTTTATCATCGCTCAATAAAAAAGCCGCGCTTTGATGACGATAAGGGAACGCTTGTTTTGGGCACACAAGGAGCGGTGTTTTATTAACAAGGGTGACGACAGATGGTTCAGTGCAACCTTGTCCTCGTCTCATTGCATCAGTAAATTGCATCTGGGTTAGCTCATTTCCCATATCACGACTAATAGGAAGCGGTAATTGATAAAACAGTCCTTGTGCGTCTAACTCCTGAAATCCTGCGCGAACGCTGTCGATATCGCCTAGTTCACTCACTCTTGCACCGTTGCCTTCGTTCTTTATGGCCAAGTCAGTTTGATAATTACCGAACGGACCTCGGACGGTGACGTTTTTAATTAATACGTCAACGAAGGCATCTTTGGCGTTAAAAGGAATAGCGTCATACACAGCAATATCGGTGCCTTGCCATGACTGAGCGACGATGCTGTCGATTATTTCTTTGTACATCACGCGATTAAGCTTGCGAGCTACGCTGCGAGCGGGGTCATTAAAGTAAGCGCCCGACTCAATCAAAATGGTGCGCATGCCCATTTCTGAGAAGGTGTCGCCGAAACTGCGATAGGAATAACTATCATCGTATTTTGCAAGGTGCCCTGGAACGTGTTGGTTAATGCTGGTGCTTAAATGCGCGATTAAGCGCATGGCATCACCACGACTCGTATTGATATCGCGTGCATGATTATAAGCAGGTGCCAGCACAGAAATAGTGGCTGGTTTGGCGGTTTGACCCACACCATAATAGGCATTTTGGTCGTGAAGATTAAATGCGAAATCGGCGCCAAACTCTTGCGCAACACCCATGAGGATATTGCCTTCGGGTGTATTGAGTGCTTTAGCATCTCGGTTTATATCTATTCCTTGAGCATTGCGTCGTGTTTGCTTGGCTGCACCGTCTGGATTGAGCATGGGGATCATTTTTAGCGTGATCTTGTTTTGCCACGTCGCTCGCCATTGCTCTTGGTTATCATCAAGGCTAAAAGAGAGGAAATCGAACAGGGCTTTGGTTGCGGTGTTTTCATCGCCATGCATTTGGCTCCACATCAACACTTTGGTTGGTCCGTTACCTAGGGTGATAGCATATATTGGTCGCTGCTCGTAAGAATTGCCGAGCAGTTCGACCTTTATATCATCCCGCTTAGCCAAGGACTCGATAACAGGGTAAATGTCATCTGGCGCGATAGCGAGTTCGTTGAAACTCTCTATATAGGTGTTGGCAATGCTTGCATGTTCAGGATTATTTGCACTCATAACTGTAAAGGGGGTTAACAAAGCACCGCAAACTAGTGTAGTTTTAAACATAAGGAAATCATTATTCTATTTATAATTTTAATTTAGAATAATGTATTTTTCGTGTCGCGTCTAAAAACATAAAAAGGAAAGTCGATGAGAGCGTATCTATATGCTGCAACCACCTTGTTACTGTCGCTCAACGCAGCGGCGACGGAGGTCCCTGCTAATCAAGATAAAGGGGAGTTTGTGGCGATAGCGTCAATCGCGCCTGATGTTATACAAGACATTCGCTATTTCACAGATAATAACTTTGTTGGTGCGCCTGTGGATGGTTATGAAGCGGCCAAATGTATTTTGCATCGTGATGCAGCAAAGGCATTGGCGGCTGCGCAAAAACAAGCCAGCAAGCAAGGTTACACGTTTAAGGTATTCGACTGTTATCGCCCACAACGCGCAGTGGACCACTTTGTGCGCTGGGTGAATGATGAAACAGATCTTAAAACGAAAGCAGAATATTACCCTAATCTAGGAAAGGACAAATTACTCGGTGGCTACATCGCGGCAAAGTCTGGTCACAGTCGCGGGGCGACGATGGACTTGACCCTCGTTGATAACAAAACGGGTGAGGAACTGGATATGGGGTCGCCGTTTGATATGTTCGATACGCTATCGAACACCGACGATCCACGCGTTACGGATGCGCAAAGAGCGAATCGTTATTTACTGCGCGACATCATGGTTGCCTATGGGTTTGCACCATACGCAATGGAATGGTGGCATTTCTCACTTAAACCGCAACCCTATGCGGATACTTATTTTGATTTCGTGGTGAAATAAAAAATTGGCGCTAATTCAAGCGCCGTTTTTAGTTTTATTTGTTGCTGTAAACCGCGTTGTAGGCATCTTTTACAGCTTCGTCAGTAATAGCCTTGGCAATTCCGCGGCGCAATCCCATACGCCAGCGATCGATATGGCGCTGCTCAACTTCACAGGGTTTTCTGGAGCAATTGTTATTTTCTGCTGATATTTGCTCAAACCAAATCTTGTCTTCGGAATAATGGATATCAAGGCGCAGCGTGTAGCCTTTGTGATCCAGCAAGGCTTTAACAAGACCGGGAGATTGCTCCACAACGTTCCATTCATACTGCTTCAAGCCTTTATTGATAACCGCTGCGGGGTCGGTCACATAGTCTGACAGATAAAAGGGATCATTATAAAAGGTATACTCTACAGAAGTCTGGGCAATTGCGTTTGTAACTAAACCTAGGCTGATGCCCGCGATACACAAGCGTACTGATCGTTGTAATGATTTCATGTTACACATTCCCCAAAGCACGTTTGAGCTCTTTTACCAACGAGCGATTGTATTTGTAATAATTGCGGTGCGTTTTATAGCAAAAATCACCTTTTTGGATGGCACATTGATAGTCATTCACGCCCCCTGCAAATTTTATCTGCACCGCATCATCGTTGTATTCGATTCGATGGATTATTGCATGACCTTTATAATCCCATCGAGCTAACACATAACCCTCTCCTTCACCTTCGACCAACCAGGCTACTCCTTTCGTTTGTTGCATGCCTTTGAGAATCGCCAATCGTGCTTTTTTTGAATTGCCAGTTGGGTTGGGAATCAAATCGTAAATGGCTTTCATTTTCTTAGCTGAAACACCACCAGAAACTTTTTGGTATTCAAAAACAGTAGGTTCTGCATGTGATTGAGCACTCAAAAAAAGCGCACTGGCCGCAATGCAAGAGCAGAGCAATCGATTCATAAGATGTCCTTTCTATCTTTATTCTTAGGAAGTTGTAATGCGCGTTGGCCATTTTTAGTGTCATTACGGCACGGCTAAAAATCGCGATAACGCCCCAAAGCAGATAGTTACATTTATTGAATTAACTTTCTAGTTTCTAATTGGTTGCTTTTGGGGTACAAATTAAATCACGGTCAGCGTCTATAGTTAGCTTTGTTCACAGTAATTCTAGATTGAAGCAACTTATCAGTCATCGAGGGAAATATGAAACCTGTCATAGCCGATAACAAACCTGCCAAAGTCAACCTAACGAAAGGAGAGGAATACTATTTTTGCGCCTGCGGTCGATCTAATAACCAGCCGTTTTGTGATGGTTCTCATGCGGGTACTGAATTCAAACCCAAGTCGTTTGTAGCGCAAGAAACGGGCGATGCTTATTTGTGCCAATGTAAATACAGCGCGAATACGCCATTTTGCGATGGCACGCATAAGCAATTTGAAGCCGAGGACGTCGGAAGTGAAGGGCCTCAACAACAAGACAAGCAAGGTGGTGCGCCTCAAGCGAAGGCAACAAAAGAAGAGCCAACGGTTGAGTTCATTCATCAGTTGGCGAAAGACGGTCTTGTCACCTTTGGTCATCATGGACCAATGACTTCCATGGGGGTTCCTCGCTATAAGTTGCCACATTGGGACGATATTCAAATCATGACGGCACAAATGGCAACGCAGCCATTGATGGAAGATGTGTCTGTATCCACTGAGTTAGTGATCGGGCCAAAGGCAAAAAAACCACTGATATTGAATATCCCTCTATTTGTTTCGGATATGAGTTTTGGTGCCTTGTCAGAAGAAGCAAAAACGGCGCTAGCGAAGGGGGCTGAACTTGCGGGCACCGGTATATGTTCTGGTGAAGGGGGGATGTTGCCAGAAGAGCAGCAGGCCAACTCTCGTTATTTTTATGAATTGGCGAGCGCACAATTTGGCTTTGATGAAGAGAAGCTCAAAAACGTGCAAGCGTTCCATTTTAAAGGGGGGCAGGGGGCAAAGACAGGCACTGGTGGGCATTTACCTGGCACCAAAAATATTGGCAAAATTTCCCAAGTACGTGGTATCCCTGAAGGGGAACCTGCTATTTCTCCGCCAACCTTTAAAGACTTGCATACCGTAGAGGATTTCAAACGATTTGCTGACCGAGTCAGAGAAATTACCGGCGGCATTCCGATAGGCTTTAAGCTCAGTGCGAATCACATTGAACGAGATATCCAATTTGCACTCGATGCCAGTGCAGATTACATCATACTCGATGGTCGAGGGGGTGGCACAGGTGCTGCACCAGAGATGTTTCGTGATCACATAAGTGTCCCTACTATCCCTGCGTTAGCACGTGCTCGCCATTATCTCAATGCTCAAGGGAAGAGTGGTGAAGTCACCCTAATCATCACCGGGGGCTTGCGAGTACCGATTGATTTCGTCAAAGCGCTTGCGCTCGGAGCGGATGGCGTCGCAATCGCTAATTCTGCAATGCAAGCAATTGGTTGTGTGGGGGCGCGCATGTGCAATACCAATAATTGCCCTGCAGGCATAGCAACGCAAAAGCCAGAATTAAGAGCGCGTCTAAATATAGATGCTTCGGCGCAACGACTAGGTAATTTCCTAGCAGCCAGTACAGAGCTCATGCAAGTAATGGCAAGAGCCTGCGGGCACGATTCATTAAATCAGTTCAACCCAGATGATATCGCCACTTGGAATCGCGATATGGCGTTACTCAGCGGTATCCAATACAGCGGCTTATTGCCACCAATCGGCTAGTATTTCAGTCAACTCAATCAATTAACTACCAAGTTTGATTGAGTTGACTGTTTTTTGCACAAAAAGTGCGCTGAATGCCTAGGTAAAGTGAAAGTGCTGTGTTAATATGCACGCGTCTGATGAGTTCTACCCAGATTCGAAATTTGCTTTTGTACTTCAGTTCTTCGTGTGTTCTATCTAAGTAATGTTCCACCCCGAATTAAAGCAGCGTAAGCCAATCGTGTTAGCTAGTACTTAACTCGGCAATTCCGTTGCATTTGCAACACTATGATATACATTATTTTTTGGAGACACATTATGTCTAAAGCAACTGGTACAGTTAAATGGTTCGACGAAGCAAAAGGCTTTGGTTTTATTACTCCTGCTGACGGCAGCAAAGACGTATTCGTACACTTCCGTGCGATCGTTTCAGAAGGCGGTTTCCGCACTCTAACTGAAGGTCAAAACGTTGAGTTTACAGTAGAGCAAGGTCAAAAAGGCCCTCAAGCTTCTGACGTTAAAGCTATCTAATTAGCTGATACGAATGAGCGAAGCGTTCGCTTCGCTCATAAACCCCTTTCTATTTTCAGTTTTACCCACTTTACCCATACTTAAGACTTTCTTAAGTTTTTCTTAAGTTTCATTTTATAACCTGCTAACAGCGTCATTGTTGTAGTATGTTATGAAAGCAATAAACCATCTTTACACTGTTCTAAAACCTTATCTCGCGTTGGTAGTTGTACTTTTAGCGATTCTTTCAATCAGTCGACTTGCGCTGTTTTTGTGGTTGCAACAACGTATTGGTGACATCAATGCAGCACAATTATTCATAGGCGGCTTACGCATAGACATCAGCACCAGTGCTTATCTAAGTGCGCCGTTGCTACTGATAACCATTCTTACCTCATTTGTTGGCAAAGGTGCCAATAGTCTAAATCGTGTTACCTCTGTGTATAGCGCATTTGTAGTCACCCTTGTGGTGCTCACTGAATTAGCTACGCCAGCGTTTATAAACCAATATGATGTTCGCCCTAACCGACTATTCATCGAATACTTGGCGTACCCACAAGAAGTGTTTTCGATGCTGGTACATGGTCACTTGGCGGCGCTTTTAGTCAGTGTGGTATTGGCTGCAGGTGCTTTTGTCATCGCTAAACAATTTTTCACTCGAATAGGACAAAACAAGCAGGACTCACGCTCTTTGCTGAGCGCTAGCTTGTTGTGTTTGTTGGTTTTACCGCTTGTGGCATTGGGGGCAAGAGGCACACTAGGTCATCGCCCGATAAATCCAGCTCTTGTCTATTTCTCACAAGATGCGTTAGTTAATTCCCTGACACTGAATTCACTTTATAGCGTTGCCTTCGCATATAAAAATATGAGCAGTGAACAAGGTGCTCAGGAATTGTATGGACGACTCAGTCAAGATGAGATTATCGATATTGTTAAACACGAGAGTTTTAAAGGGTCGTTTGTGTCTGAGCAAATACCGACGCTTGCAACCAATACACCTTTCAATCAGGGACCTAAAAAGAACCTTGTGATAATCCTAGAAGAAAGTTTGGGGGCACGTTTTGTCGGCACGCTGGGTGGTGTGGGCCTCACGCCCTACATTGACAAGCTTTACGAGCAAGGCTGGGGCTTCGATAGTTTATACGCCACAGGTACGCGCTCTGTACGTGGAATTGAAGCAGTCATGACAGGCTTTTTACCCTCCCCGTCACGTTCTGTGGTAAAGCTTTCTAAATCTCAGCAACATTTTTCGACAATTGCCCAAGTGCTTGCAAATCAAGGCTATACAACTCAATTTGTGTATGGTGGAGAAAGCCACTTTGACAATATGAAAAGCTTCTTTTTAGGCAACGGCGTGCAGCAAATTGTTGATTTCGATGACATTGAAGACCCACAATTTGTGTCATCTTGGGGAGCCAGTGACGCAGATTTGTTCCGCCAAGCTGATAAGGAGCTTGTTAAGTTGAATGCTCAGGACAAACCGTTTTTCAGTCTTATTTTTACTTCTAGCAACCATGACCCATTTGAGATACCACAAGACAGTGTTGAGCTACCTCAGGGATTTAGTAGTGACAACCCTGCGCGAGACAAGGCCATTATGTATGCAGACAAAGCGTTAGGTGAATTTATTACCACAGCGCAACGCCAAGAATATTGGCAAAATACGGTGTTCTTAGTCGTTGCTGATCATGATGTGCGGGTTTACGGCAAAGAGCCAGTGCCCATTAAATCTTTCCACATCCCAGCAGTTATTCTCAATGCCGGGGTGCAAAAGCGAGATCAGCGCTTAGTGAGCCAAATTGATTTACCCGTCACATTGCTATCCCTTGTTGGTGTTGATGCACCGACTCCGATGACAGGCTTGGATCTTACCAAAGAGTATCCTGTAGAGCGGGCAATGATGCAGTACTACGACAATTTTGCTTACATTGAAAATAACACCGCCAGCATACTTATGCCGGGGAAAAAAGTGAGCTATTGGCACTATGACAAACACGCCAAAGAGCAAACAGAAGTGCCAGAAGATGCGAGTATGAAAGTGATTAGTCACAAAGCGCTGGCCCATGTTCTATTTAGTTCAATGGCCTATCAGCAGCAGTTGTACCGTTTGCAGGACTAGCGTCGAAATTCTGTGGCTTGCTCAATATTGTAACTAGTTACATGAGCCACGAGCTCTGGGAAAAATGTTAAAAACACGGCATTGAACTCATCATAGTGAGCTTCGATGTCGTGCACGGCACCTGCAAATGAATTAGTGAAACGGATGCGCTTGGCGATGTTGTTTAACGCTAAGTCCACACCATCGAGTGAGGCATACGTTGCAAACCAATCATCGTTACACATACGCCCGACCACATGCTGCATCCTCGCTGGCATAGATTGTGATTTAGTTTGCAATAAACGGTAGCTGCGCGCACAAAAATCGCTAAATGGCAACGAGTTGAATGTTGACCAATGTTGAATCAAGAGATGATCAAACAACACATCAGTTGCGACACTTGCGAACCTACGTCTGTGGGGGCTGAACAGTGCCCTTGTGCGCTTTACGAAAGGGTGATTGTCGGTGAATTTGTCTACCAATATGTGGTTGTCTAACCCTAACTTGACCGGTTTGCTGAGTTCATCTGTATTAACACCTCGGCGAAAATCACCTAACAGATTGCCAATATGGGAATCTGCAGTAGGCTGCGCTAAATAAAGATGAGCTAGGTAATTCATTAAACTCCAGCCAGTGTGAACGAGTGGAAATTCACAATTAACTCTCTTTGAGTATGTGCCAATTCTCCTGCTTATTATGCACGAGTTAACATATAATGGCACGGTTCAAAAGAGCGCTAAACGCTGTGCGAAGCATGCAAGAGGATACTATGGAACCGCAATATTGGTTATCTCGTTGGCAGGCAGGGGATATTGGTTTTGATCAAACCCAGCCTAACACCAACTTAGTGACTTATCTTAATACCTTGGAATTGCATGAGGGGGCACATATTTTTGTGCCTTTGTGCGGCAAGAGTATAGATGTTATTTGGCTATTAGAGCAAGGCTTCCAGATCACGGGGGTTGAACTCAGTGAAGATGCCGTGAAGTCTCTGTTTGCGGCACTGGGTATTCAGCCTAAGGTAGATAAAAGTGGTGATCACTTATGTTATCGACATGGCCGATTACGTATTTTTGTTGGTGATATCTTTGATTTAACTACACAACAACTGGGCGAAACCAACGCCATTTATGACCGCGCAGCATTAGTTGCTCTGCCTTATAACCTGCGTGTGAAGTATGCTAACGCGCTCAGTGTATTGTGCCCAACAGCAAATCAGCTAGTGGTGACTGTAGAGTACCCGCAACCAGAAGCCGACAGCACGCCGCAATCAATATCCCATAGCCATTTGCGCGAGCTGTACGCGCATGATTACAGCGTATCTATGCTAGCTAATAAGGAAGTAAGCGAAGGAATTAAAGGTTGCCATCCTGCGTTTAACGCAACCTGGCATCTGGTGCGTAAGTAAATAAGCAGGGCGTTTGCCCTGCCGTCATTTTCTATCTGTTCAGTGAAATCACCGGCTGTAAGGTGATACAAATTGGCGGAAAACTCATCAATACCTTGGTTCGTAGGCAAATGCTCATCTCGGTCACCCAAGTGGTTCTTACCAAACTGACCTGTTGTGTAGCCTTGTGCTTTAAGCATTGTTGCTAAACTTGGATCGGAAGTTTGAATACCTTCTTTAGCGTCGGGTAGGCCTACAGTGCTCAGGCTGGCACGAATTGGGTATTGGCCGAGGATGAACGCAGCGCGGCCCGCAGTACAAGACGCTTGCGCATAATGATCCATAAACATCATGCCTTCATTGGCAATACGGTCGATATTGGGTGTGGTTCCACCCATCATGCCGCGGTGGTAGCTACTGATATTCCACATCCCCCAGATCATCACCCCAAATGACTAATACGTTGGTTTTTTCTGGGGCGAAGAGGGAATACCGGTAAGTAGACTAGCTATAAACACTACAAGACGTAGCACGGTTCTCTCCTTGATTAAAATAAATCCAATTAATCTATAGCATCGTATTGTCTAAGTTGTAGTGACGAAGTATTGATTTTAGTCACTATTTTGTTCCTTTTTTACATGCAAATTTATGTGAAAGGGCTATAGTAAAAGCTTGGATTTAAGATTGCAGTGTTTCTTATCGAATTCAATTTGTATCTTACTAATACACAAGGAGAAATGATGAAATTACCATTAGTAAGTGTAATTGCAGGGGTGCTGTCCCTGTCTGTTCAAGCCAAGGACCCTAATGTCTTGGCAATCATGGTGGATGATGTTGCGCAGGTGTCGCTGAGCGCATATTCCCACGGTATGACCTATAATACTCCCAATATTGACCGTATTGCTAACGAAGGCGCACTTTTCACTGATCACTATGCGCAACCAAGTTGTACGGCTGGTCGTGCTGCCTTCTTGATGGGACAACTGCCAGTGCGAACGGGCTTAACAACAGTCGGTCAACCCGGCAACCCATTGGGTATCAAGGAAGAAGACCCAACCATCGCAGAGTTTTTAAAAAGCAAAGGTTACATGACGGCGCAATTCGGTAAAAACCATTTGGGTGATTTGGATGAGCATTTGCCCACCCGCCACGGTTTTGATGAGTTCTTTGGTAATTTATATCATCTCAATGTGTCAGAAGAACCAGAGCAGGAAGACTATCCTAAAACGGCAGAGTTTAAGAAAAAGTTCGGTCCGCGCGGCGTCATCGAATCTTACGCTGACGGTCGTATTAAAGACACAGGACCACTCACACGTAAGCGTATGGAAACGTTTGACGAAGAAGTGCTAGCTCGCAGTTTAGATTTTATGGAACGTGCGGTTAAAGCAGACAAGCCGTTCTTCATCTGGCACGCACCAAGTCGTATGCACGTATACACGCATTTAAAACCAGAAAGCCGCCATTTGGCAACGAATATCAGCTCTGAAGAAGACGTGTTCGGTAGTGGTTTACTTGAGCATGATGGTCATGTGGGACAATTACTCGATAAACTTGACGAGCTCAAAATCGCTGACAACACAATCGTACTTTACACCACAGATAACGGCCCAGAGCAGAGCTCATGGCCGGATGCGGGCACCACTAAATTCCGTGGTGAGAAAATGACCACCTGGGAAGGGGGCGTTCGCGTTCCGTTTATGGTGCGTTGGCCAGGCAAAATCCCTGCCGGTTTGAAACTCAACGGTATTTCATCACACGAAGACGTGTTCCCGACCATTGCGGCCGCCGTGGGTGAGAAAAACCTGCGTAAAGCAATGGAAAAAGAGTTCAACGTCTACATCGACGGTGAAAACAATCTTGATTACTGGCGCGGTAAAACGGATAAGTCAGCGCGTAATCACTTCTTCTATTACTATGAATCGCAGTTGACTGCAGTTCGTGTTGGCCCATGGAAAATGCACTTCGCATCTAAGCCTGGCGGTCGTTACTACGAGGATTTGGTAACGCATACCATGCCTAAGCTGTTCAATTTAAGAAAAGATCCAATGGAACACTATGATGGCGTCACTGGTTTCCATCAGATCATGAAGAAGAGCTGGGTAATGCAACCTGCAATTGCCTTGCTGACGGAACACATCAAGACTTTTGAGAAGTTCCCACCTCGTCAAGAGGCAGCTTCACTCAATATTAATGAAGCGATCAGTAAAGCAAAATCAGCGGCTAACAATCGCTAATTACATCAGATCATCCACTGGGTTCTTCGCCTAGTGGGTGATTAAATCCAACGCCGTACTTTTTTGCAGTACCGCACGTATTCACTCTTGAAGCTTCTTAGTAACGCCTGTTCTTCTGGCTTGATTTGGTGCTGGTTGAGATAAAGCACAAAAACGGGTACCCACACAAATGCTGCATAGTTACCAAGGAATACTCCCCAGCCGACTAAAATGAGCACAAACCCTACGTACATTGGGTTGCGGCTATATTGGTATATCCCAGAAGTGACTAGTTTTGAAGATTGCTCAGGAATACGTGGGTCAAAGGTGGTTTGCGCTTGGCGAAATTGCATAACACCCAATGCAGTACACACACCGCCAAGCATCACAATCGCTAGAGATATCAACTCACGAAAAGGTAAGTGCCATCGTGCCTGTGGTGCTTTAACAGCGGTAAGAAACATTAACCACAGCACGATTAAAACCAATATTAATGGCGGTATTCGTAATTTCAACATCGTTCGAATGCCAGCATTTAGTTACCTGACACACTTTGCATCATTGTTAATTTTTGTACGAGCGCGTGTATTTGCGGATCATTTGGAACCAGTTGTTGCAACTTACTGGCAAAGCGTACCGCCTCAGCGTAATTTTGCCCTGTGATATGTAATTGCACTAGGGTGTAACATAAGTCAGGGTTGTTTGGATTGAGCGTAAACGCCTTCTCCAATTGTGTCATGGCGTGTTGGCTTTCCCCCATTTCATTGAGAAGCAAACCATACGTATAAATGTGATTAACAGAGCCATGCTCAGCGGCAATTTTCAAATGGTCTTTGGCTTTTTCTCTGTCCTTTTGACGAACCCAGCTCATCGCTAAGGCATAGTGCACATCGGCATTATTAGCATCAATCTCAAGCGCTTGCTTCAATACCTTTTGTGCTTGTTGTTCATTGCCTAGACGACGATGTAGATCAGCTAAATTCACGTACGCAGGAATATAAATGGGCTCAATTTCAATACCTCGCTTATAGTGTGCTTTTGCTTCATCCGGTTTACCTAATTCCAGCGCTAAGTTACCCAAATTAGTGTGGCTGCTACTGCGCTCAGCATTAAAACGTTCTGTTTGTCGGTATTCCTCTAGCGCTTTTTCTAGCTGCTCACGTTCCTTACCTTTGAGGTTGTCTGGAAAAGGGACGCTGAGTAAACCAGCAAGACTGCGGGCCGCTTCGGCGCGAATAGCCAAGCGCGAGTCAGTGAGCAATGGTTGTAATAAACGATAGCGCTGCGCAGGAGGGAATCCTTGTGCGGCATTGATAGCACCCAATCGTTTGAGAGGTTCTTCATCTCGGACCGCTCGGCTAATCGCAACAACCGTGTTTTGGTCAGGGAAATTGCGCATGCGGGCTAAAGCTGAGGCGCGAATAATGTCATTGTACTGGCTGTTTTGTGCGATACGAGTCAGTAACTGCGACGCATTAGGTAACCCTTGGTCGGCGGCATGAAATGCCAGTGAAAAATGTTCGCTGCCCATTCGTGAGCTATCAGGGTGCCATGACTTGATAGCATTCACTGCCCACTGTGGCGTTTTATCTTCATGACAGGTATTACAGGCATTGGGTGCTTGGGTTTTTATTGTTAAGTCCGGGCGTGGCACGCGTAAACTGTGATCTCGACGCGGATCAACCTGCATGTAAGTAGTTTCTGGCATATGGCAATCAACGCATTGGCTGCCAGCGACATCGCTCGGGTGCCCATGATGTTGTTTGCTATCGAATTGCGCTGCGTTGTGACACTGTGTACAGGTTTGGTTACCTTCGAGCTTTAATTTACCTGAGTGAGGATTGTGGCAATTGCTGCACGTTACCCCTGCTGCGAACATCTTGCTTTGCAAAAATGAGCCCCACACATAGTCCTCATCAAAAATTTGCCCATCAACATGATAGAGCTCAGGAGTCACCAAAGATGGGCGAAATAAATCGAGAAAATCTTTGCTGTTATCCCTTGGGGCTAATTGAGCTCGGCGTGAATGACAAGTGGCACACATGTGTAACTGCTCTGAGTCAGTTTGTTCACCTACGGCTTGCATGGTGCCGTCGCTTTGTTGCGTAAATAAGGCGACTTGTGTGCCTATATTTTTGGAAAACCCTCTGTTTTTTATCTCTTTATCACCTTTTGCCCATGCCAAATGTCGATTGCTATCACCATGGCAAGCGCCGCAACTTACGTTGACTTGTGAATAGCGCGAAGCGAATTTTTTGGTATTGAGGTCAAATTTCTTTTCAAAATCCGTGCTGTGGCAATCTGCACACATGTGATTCCAACTTTGCCCCATTTGAGTGTGGTGAAACTCATCAGTTGGCATTTGCTCAGGATGTAGCACAAACCATCTTTGTCCGCCCTGTGCTTTAGTCCTGCTGTCCCAAGCCAATGGGATGAATGCATATCCTCCGCGTTCATCCTCAACCATGTACTGCTGCAGCGGTTCATAGCCAAAGGTGTATTTGATTGCTTGCTTTACTGCAGGGATGTTTGGCCGCTCAGTGGTGATGAAGAACGAACCATTATTTTGAGACAGAGTTAATGACGAATCTTGGTACGCAACCTGTTGTCCATCGAATGCACCTAGGACGAATTCGGATGTTGCGGGGTTCATAGCATGATAATGGTGCGAACTTTGCCAATCTTTAACTTGTTCGCTATGGCATGATTGACATGTTTCTTCAGCCACAACCTGTGTTGCGACAAGTATCAATATTAATGTGAGAAAAAATCTAGCCGCGCCTTCGTGCATGAAGTTGATGTCCCTTGAATTCGATAGCGTGCGCTCAAACTGAGATGTTAGAACGTGAATCTCTAAATTATCGTTTGATACTCTTTAGTGCAACGTTTTTCAAAGAAATAACATGGTTTTAGAGATGAGTGTGTAGGTGTAGTGGAAATACTCAGAACAAATAAAAAGGGAGTGTTCAGCTCCCTCGGTTAGTGCATTTCCTGCTTTATAACTGGTAGTTAAATTCGATGCGATGATCGCCATCGAATACATCCACATTTTCATTCCAGTTGGCAAAGTAGCGAACGTTCATGCGTGGGTTTATTTGGTAGCTTGCAGAAAACTCATGAGTAAGGATGTTACTTTCATCTCGTCCATAGTAGTTATCGCGATAAGTACTTGAACCAGTAAGCGTGGTTAGCCAAAATGGGTTGTAGTTGAGCCAAATTTTATCGGTGATCGTGATTTTTGAGTACATACCAATCAAACCATAGGTGCCCATAAATGAGTATCCATCATCGATTGAACCATCTTTTTGGCGCTCATCCTTTCCGACCGACGTGCCCACACCCGCTAATGGAAAGAGCGTGAGAGGCCCCATTGGCTTGAGGGCTTGAATCATTGAGTAGGAAATATCTGCACTTTCATCGGCGACTAGATTACTTTTGAAGTTGTAATTTACATCTAGCTGGCTAGCGCGCATGTTTGTGAGCTTAACGCCAAAATTTCTGAAACGCACCGAGTCGAGGGATTGCGTGGTACGATTGTCTGAACGCCAACCTAATGTGTCCCCTAAAATACCTTTGGCCTCTACAACAAATTGAGCTGAGGTCGTATCATCGCCAGTATCGTAGGCTTTACCGACCTTAAAGTTAAGGCCTTTGTCCGTGGCCCCCACGCCTGCTTGGGTATAAATGGCAAGTGGGTCGGACATATCTTGGACTTCGTCTTGCTGTGCAAATGCATTGCTGCAAAGTGCTACACAACACAATGAAAGAAAAGGTTTGAACATGTGACTTCCTTATAACATTCCGGTTCTTATTCAATAAATTATTTGTGAGAGACGTTTACCAACTACTGCCTGCTTGTATGTAAAATGCATTTTCTTCGGGGCCATGGGCTACATCAATACCCATACGTACACCATAGCGTTGTGAAACTAGATAGCGAAAACCTGCCCCAAAAGTTACACGAGAACTTGCAGAGCCTAAATCGCCCCAACTGTTAGCGGCCTTACCTATGCCGCTAAAGCCTAACACTTTCCAATCTGGCGTTAAGTGGTAGCTGAATTCAGCTTCGGCGACTAACACATCTTCGCCTTGGTAACGAGACTTAGGAATGCCGCGTAAATCAATAAACGGCAACACATACACAGGCAGTGCAGAATCCCCTTTGTTGCGCACACCTTCATAATCAACGCGCAACCCCATTCGTGTTTGTTTACCGAGATGCCAGTAGTTTAATCCCGATAGAATGTAACTGTGGTAGTCAGTGTCACTGCCAATCGCGTCGTCAAACACTAAGTATTCAAAGTGATAATTATAGCCCTTCTCTGGGTCAAAAGGACTGTCAGTTGAGTCATATTCCGCAATTAGGCCAAGACCTGAGGTATTATTTTTAAGTTCCAACTGCTCTAGGATGGAGTTTAACTCGTCGAATACACGTCCTTCATATGATTTAAAAGGCGATTCAGCGAGCCCAATTTCGACATGACGATAGGTCTGTTTCGCTCCAACAAACCAGTCACTGTCGTTAATACGCCAACTTAATGTCTGTAACATTGCCGGACCGGTTAAGTTTAATTTTATTGGGTCTGATAATTCGATACCAGCAAGGCTATAAAAATCGAGGTTGATGTCGCCATAGCCAACGAACCCTTTGTAACGAACGGTGTCGTGTTGCCAATAACCTATATGTCCAAAGCCGAATACCATACTCTTATTGCGAGTGTATGCACCACCGACTAAGGTAATTCCGCTTGGCATCATTGGGGTGTCTGACTTCGCCACGTTTTTGTTTTCATCCGAATCATGGAAAAACAACATAGCGCCACCTAAACCTGCACCTACCGCAGGCTCTGTGATGATTGTTGGTACTGGCAACATGGTGATTGGCTCTTCGGCCGCAGTTTCTGGTGTGGTTGTTGTGTCGGATTCGTCTGCAAACGCAAACGTGGTTGTACCCGCAGCTGTTACTGCACTGACTAGTAAAAAAAGAAGAGAGAGGGTGTTTAGCTTATCCGTGCGCATGAGAATCTCTTTGTCTGTATTTTAAGCAAATAAGTATACCAAGCTAACATATTCTTGAGTATTCTTTTTGAGCGAAAAAGAACCGTTTTGAGTGAAATCTATACTCCTTGATTTCGAATTCTCGTCCACATTTATTGAATACTCTATTTTTGCTAACGTCGTCAAGCGAGACATTTGCAGTTGTTACATGGTTTGCACTGTCTCTATGGGTGAGTAGTCAATTTGCAGTTCGACTACTTGAATTTGGGGCATGGCCCTAAGGCGCTTTAGTGCCAAGGCGAGATCGGATTCGCTTTTTAAAACTAACGTGTAACTCGCACCTTGCTGTTGTCGAACAATATACTGCTGCTTAAGCTCTTCTATAGGCAGCTGTTTACTCACCACGACAATCTCTCCTGTAACGACACCAAACTCTTGCATTGTTAAGTTAAATATTTTCACGCCTTTGCGTAATTCACTCTTTTCCCAACGGATTTTATCGCCATTGTTATCCAGAGTGTGTATGTTTGTACCTGACTTAATGGAAGCGTGATCATCTGCAGTGCTGGACTCGCCAGTACATGCGGCCAACGCCAAACACATTAACAAAAACAATGATGATCGCATTACGACTCCAGTTGGGTATAACAAGAATGATGTCTACATTTAAGTTAGACCGACGAAGAACACAAAAGCAAGGTGAATCATGGAAAACAACACACGACGTACAAAGCGTTTCAAATGCACACGGACGGCACTGAGTTTAGCTGTAGTCTTTGCGTTAACAGGCGTTCAAACCCAAGCTCAATCAGGTGAAAACCACTCTGACTCGTTTCAGGCGATTTCCAATAAGCCGCTGACACAATCCCAAGCACAATTACAATTAGCAGCCAAGCAAACTCAAATTGGTTTAGCGTCACACTTCGATACACGACTTAACCGCACAACGTTTTTATGGGCACCAAAAGAGCCTGCTTTGAGTGCATTTGCCAACAAGTCATTACCAGAAACAGCGCAGATGTATATGCAGCAATTGTCTGGTCTTAATGCGAGTAAAATGAGCAACGTTGCCACGCAATTGAGTGATTGGCATGACACAGGTAAAGGGGCAGTGATCGCCCGTTATCAGCAATATGTACAGGGTATTGAAGTATTCAATCGCCAATATAATGTGATGCTCAATAGGAAAGGAGATTTGGTTGCGAGTTCGGGTTACTTTGCAGATGTGCCGCAACAAGCACAATACTTCACTGCACTTGATGAATTTTCAACGCCAGAACAGGCGTTGCGCAGCGCGTTAAGTCACTTTTCAAACGCAGAATTACAACTAAACGCAACACAAAAGCAAGGTCAATACCGTCATTTTGAGGCCAACGCAACGGCACAAGAGCATTTTGCTAATATCCGAGTAAAACCTGTGTTTTATCCGTTGAATGGGCAATTGCTTGCAGCGCATTATGTGGAAGTTGAGCGCAGGCCAGCAGCGTCATTAGAAAGTGATTTCTTCGCGTACGTCATTGATAGCGCATCAGGTAAAACGCTGTTTAAAAAGAACCTGCAATCACACGCTACGCCATACAATTATCGAGTCTATGCAGATGCGCAAACAGGGTATCCACTAGAGGGGCCGCACGGTGATGTGATCCCCGCGGATGGACCAAACCAAGTTGATGAAACGGCGGTGCTGACGGCACCCCTTGTTAGCCTCAGCCATTATTCAAGCCTATCGACCCAAGACCCTTGGCTAAGTGATACCGCAACTCAAGCATATGGCAACAATGTCTATGCATACGCAGATATAGCCGCGCCGCAAGGATTCAATGAAGGCGATTTGGCTGCAGAAACGACCTCAGCATTTACGTTCGATTACCCACTGGACCCTGACGCTGACCCTGGTACTGAAGGCAATGTTAAAGCGGCGATTGTTAACTTGTTCTACATGAACAACTTTCTGCATGACGTGTTTTATGACTATGGTTTCAATGAAAGTGCTGGCGTAGCGCAGTTCGACAACTTTGGCAGAGGTGGGGTCGATGGCGACCCCCTTGAAGCTCAGGCTCAAGATTACAGTGGTTTGAATAACGCCAATATGTCAACGCCGGCAGATGGTGGTCGTCCACGAATGCAAATGTATTTGTATGACTCCAAAGATATCGCTGTCGGCGCAGATTTCGGTGTGGTGGGGCCAAACGGAACCTTGTCATCGTCGCAGCGATCGCAATTTGGTCCATCTGAATTTGATGTCAGTGGTGTGTTGGCGCGATTCAACGACGGTAACAGCACTGACTCAGCGAGTATCTATGATGGCTGTGAAGCGCCAGTTGATGCCAGCACTCTTGCTGGCAAAGTAGCGATCATTGAGCGCGGCAGCTGTAACTTCACCGTGAAAGTGAAAAATGCCCAAGATGCAGGCGCAATTGCCGCCCTCATCACGAACAATGTGAATGATGGGACACCCGCACCAATGGGCGGCTCTGATGCCACAATCACCATTGCTAACATGGGCTTAAATTTCGCTGATGGAGAATCTTTGTACAATGCGCTGGGCGGTGCAGATGTCAATGTGCGTCTATTCAGTACCCGTGCACTCAAAGATGGCACGTTCGATAACGGTATCATCGCCCACGAATGGGGCCATTATATTAGTAACCGTCTGGTGGGCAACGCTTCAGGCTTATCGAACTTCCAAGGTCGCGCGATGGGCGAAGGTTGGGGCGATTTCCACTCCTTACTCTTTATTGCTAAAGCCAGTGATGCACAGATTGTTGGTAACAGTGATTTCTCTAAACCATACGCAACCGGCACTTACGTAGAAGACTTCTACTTTGGTATTCGTCGCGTTCCGTATACACCGAATCAAGATATCAACCCGTTGAACTTTAGACATATCACAGAGGGAGCGGGCGCGGATGTGGGCTTGCCTCCGACGTTCGTTGGCTCGCCACATGCGCCAGGTGAGTTTTGGGCTACTGTGTTGTGGGACAGCTATGTGGCATTGATTAACGAACATGGCTTCAGCGAAGCGCAGGATAGAATGATGCGTTATTTAGTGGGTGGTTATAAGATGACCCCGAATGCGCCGCTGTATACTGAAGCGAGAGATGCCTTGTTGGCGGCTATCGCAGCAGAAAGTCTCAGTGACTATCGTTTAGTACTTGCCGCTTTCGCCAAGCGTGGTATGGGTCTAGGCGCCGTGTCGCCCGAGCGTTACAGCGATACGTTAGAAGGCGTCGTGGAGTCTTTCGAAACTGAACTGGCTGCTTTTGCGGTGGAAGACGTTGTCCTGAATGCCGAAGGAGGTAGTTTTTGCAGCGCCGACGGTTTCTTAGATGTGGGTGAAGTGGGGACGTTGTCAGTGCAAATTATCAACACCGGTAGTGAAACTCTGACCAACGTGCCAGTACAATTTGAGATTTTATCAAATCAAGGTGTGACATGGAGTGATGGCGGTATGTCCAGTGTTGCCCAAGTTGAGCCTTTTGCTTCGGCATCGAGTACACCTATTACGCTTGCGTTGAACAGTGCGGATATTGCCAGTGAGTTGCAAGTACAGGTGAGTTTTCCAGAAAAGACAGTGGGTGATAGCATCGTTGAACCGGCCAGTGCGATTGGTCGCTTTGTAGTGCAACTGGCTTTTGAAGATGCGGCACTGAATGCCGGTGCTCAGCAGGACAACATGGAAAGTGCGGTCCTCAGTAAGCAAAACTTGCCACTGACATTACTCAAAGAGTCCACGCAAGCTGTCTCGACGCTAAGCTTTGATAGTTCAGCACAAATTGATGAGTTTGAGCTTGGTGGAGTGGACCTAGGAACGCAAAGTTTGTTCTTAAACAACAATGCGTTTGAGTCGGATGTGGCGATTACTACCCGCGCCTTCACCATAGCCACAGACACGGACTTCTCAGTGTCGTTCTGGCACTACTATGCGCTGGAGCAAGATTGGGATGGTGCGGTGGTCGAAATCAATGTTGATGATACTGGCTGGCAAGATGTGACCGCTGCTGGTGGTACATTCTCTGTTGGTTATGATGCGGTGCTTTTCGATAACCCAAGCCAGTCTTTGCAGCAACGAGAAACCTTTACGGGCCGCAATGAAACAGGCGGTATTAAGGGAAACCAAGAACAAATCGATTTTGCGCAGTCGTTGGCAGGAAAGCAAGTGCAACTGCGTTTTCGGATCAGCAGCGACGGCAACACCGCAGATGCAGGCTGGTGGATTGATAACCTGATGCTGTTAGGCATCGACACCTCTGCGTTTTACACTGTTGTCACTCCCGATACCTCAGCGTGTGATAATCGCCCACCCATGGTGAGTAATATTGCTGCACAAACGGTCAATGAGGGTGATCAGGTATCCATTGCTGTGCAAGCATCGGATGAAGACGGCGACACCTTAACGTATCAGTGGCTGCAAACACAGGGCACCTCAGTAACCTTGAATAATGACACCAGTGCGACAGTGAGTTTTACTGCGCCAGAGGTAACAGCAACTGAAGTGTTGGCGTTTAAAGTCACAGTAAATGATGGCAGTGAAAGTGTTGAACAAACAGCGCAGGTGACGGTTAACAATGTCGTTCCACCTGTTATTACGCCTGATCCGGATCCAGAGCCTCAACCAGATTCAGGCGGTTCGGGTTCAATGGGCTGGTTTGCATTGATGGCACTGGTAGCGGTGCGTTTGCTGCGCAGACGATAACCAAGCTATCAAAGCATCGACAGTATTGGCACAGGTCCACAGTGGTCCTGTGCTTATCTGAGACATAACCCCTTCAACCTTGTTGAGGGGGTTATCTATTTGGGTAAATCACCACACACGCTGTGTGTTTTTGTTTGCCGAACCCCACGATTTGATTGAGCGCCTTTTTGCCTATAGGGACATTGGCTGCCGACACTGCATCGCCAGGCTCCTCAACAAGCGGATCGTGAAAATAGAAGAACTGCTCATTCATACCACACAGCACAATCCAATGGGGTTCTTTACAGCCATTAAAACGAAAAGTACTAATTAACAGTAGCACAGCAGCGCCTTGTTCAATCCAAATCTCTATCTGTTCAATTGTCGGCGGTGCCGTATTTACTTGAATATCGGTTTGTTGAATTTGCTCTTCAAAATCTTCATGCACTAGTTCAATGACTGACTTCTTAACAGGGTCACGCACTGAGTGAATAAACGGCGTGCCTTGTGAGTGTGACCATAACTCCACGGCAAAACCGCGTCGATGTGCTGCCAGTGCTAAGCCTTGCCCACTGCACCCTCCATGACCGCCAGCCATAAAAATGGTAGTGGCTTCACGCCACAGTTGCACCTCATTTTTACGCGTTAACGCTAAAGGGTGTTTAAGTGCAGAAAAACTCATTAATAAACATGCTGCACCACAGGTAAATGGCAAGGTTTGTACATATAAGGGCATGGGGAGCGCAGTGTGTGGTCCGGAGGTACCCACACGCTTTTGCATACGCAGGCCATCGGCGAGATCATCATAGTAATGTATGAGTGTTTTTAGAGGTTTAAACCCATGTTTTTCATACAGTTTTATGGCTGAAAAATTATCTTCCCTAACTTCCAGTCTTAGCGTAATGTATCCACGTTCAACCGCGCTTTTTTCACAGAGCGAAAGTAACTGTTCGCCAACGCCTTGACCTCGGAAATCCGGTGATACAGCGATGGAATAGAGCCGTGCAAGTTGTGTGGCCTGATTGAAAAGTAACAGGGCGTATCCTGAGAGTTTATCGTCAGCACATGCTATAAGTAGCATACTGTGTTCGGATTGAATAAACCGCTTCATTTGACGGCGATTGATCGTATCAGTACTGAAGACCTTGTTTTCAAGGTGCAGTAATTCATCCAGATCAGAAAGTAGGGCGCAACGGTATTCCATAAGACCTCAAAGACGCGCATCGAAGTTGTCATTTAAAAGCAAAAATTGATATCTCTCAATAGGAATTATAGTCATGGCAAACATTCTCATTGTTACTGACGAATCGACAGACTGGAAAGACTACTTCCCATCTGAAAAAGTTGTCACCGTCAATGAGTACCTCACCAGCGGCGCATTTACTGAAAGCAAAAGCATGCAGGTCATTAATCTATGTAAATCATACAAATACCTAAGTAGTGGCTACTATTGCTCGCTCATGGCAGAAGCGCGAGGCCATCGTGTTATTCCTAAGGTGATGACCATTAATGACTTAGACCAACAGTTTATGTTGCGTTTAAAACAAAGCCACTTCGAACGTCATTTTAACGACCAAGATGAAGTGCAGGCGATGATCTATTTTGGCCGCACAAAGGTGCAAGGGCTACAGAGGGTCGCGCAGCAAGTATTCGAGCATTTTATGATCCCAGTGCTCAAAGCCTGCTTTGTTAGAGTTAACGGTAATTGGCAATTAGCGTCTTTGGAGGCGTGTGCATTTCAATCATTGGCTGACGAAGAACAAGACTTCTTTGGTGAATCATTGGAGTTGTTCTCACAGAAGGTGTGGCGTAGCAAGCGCAAAAGTAAAAAGTTTCGTTACGATATCGCGATGTTGGTGGATCCCAATGAAAAAATGCCACCGTCAGACCCCAAAGCGTTGCGCCGGTTTCAACGGGCCGCCAATCGTATTGGCATCAATATGGAAATCATTGGCCCGAACGATTTAGCGCGCTTAGGTGAGTTCGATGGTCTGTTTATTCGCGCCACCACCAATATTGCGAATTTCACCTATAAGTTCGCAAAAACCGCGGAAAACTTAGGCCTTGTGGTGATGGACGACCCTGATTCAATTGTTAAATGCACTAACAAGGTGTTCCTCACTGAGTTGCTTGCGGTTAACAAGGTGCCTATGCCAAAAAGCGCCATTATGCGCGCTGGGGCCACTGAAATGCTCGAAGAAGCAGCCAGCAGAATCGGGTTCCCCATGGTTTTGAAAGTGCCAGATGGCGCATTCTCAATCGGCGTTGTGAAAGTCAAAGATCACCAAGAGCTGGAAATACAAAGCGCAAAAGTGTTTGAAAAAAGCGCGTTGGTGTTGGCGCAGGAGTATTTGCCGACAGATTTTGATTGGCGTATCGGGGTACTTAACCGCCAACCAATTTATGCCTGCAAATACATGATGAGCCGCGGCCATTGGCAGATTTATCAGCATCATGACAGCGGTCGGGTGAGCTCGGGTGGTTTTGAAACCCTTGATGTTAAAATGGTACCAAAATGTGTGCTGGATGCGGCAACCAAGGCAGCGAATCTAATAGGCGCAGGCATCTACGGCGTGGATGTCAAAGAAATTGATGACCGCGCATACGTGATTGAAGTCAACGACAACCCCAGCTTAGATCATCATATCGAAGATGCTTTACTCGGCGACTTATTATATGACCGCATCGTTACTGAATTTTTACGTCGCATGCAGATGCGTGGATTTTAGTGCACGATTATCCGTAAGATAAAAAAATCCCTCATCAAAGTGAGGGATTTTTGCAGTTAAGGCATACCTTCACGGGCGTGCCTTTTTCATTTCCCGGGGAGAGGAATTAAGAAACGATACCCAGAGGTTTACCAGTTTGCCATGCACCACGTGTAAAGTCTGGGATGGTTTTACTGTTACTTCTATCTGCCACAGAAGCCATGCTTTGTGGGAAGATAAAGACCAAGCGGCGGCATCGTATACATCTTGATCCAGCGCTTCATTGTTACGTAAGCAGTAAATCATGCGCCACAGCATAATGAAGTCCATGCCACCATGGCCGCCATTGCGCACCGCTTCTTCACCCATACGTTTCCAAAGAGGGTGGTCGAATTCTGCTCGCCATTTCTCCATATCTTGGTCCCAGCTATGGAAGTTTTGCATATGAGGTTTGTAACCTTGTGAACCCGCTGCTTCCCATTGCTGCAACTCTTGTTCATATTGCTTTTCATAGATCTTTGCGATGCCTGAAGGCACGTTTTCAAGTGCAATACGGTTCGGGAAGCCAGCAAATGTACCGTTAGTACCTTGAATGAGGTTGTGACGGCTATACGGGCGTGGGCTGGTGGTGTCGTGTTGCACCATGATGCTACGACCTTTCACCGTTTTGATCATGCTGGTGTTCATATCGCCGGCAACAAACTTCAATGAGCGACGTTCATGTCCTGCTGGAAACTCGCGTTGTGCGTACGCTGCACGACCTAGAGCGGGTGAAGATACAGAGGTCACGAAATCAAAACGGTCACCGCGGTTAATGTTCATGTATTGAGAAACAGGGCCTAAGCCGTGAGTCGGGTAAAGGTTACCATTTGCTTTGGTGTGCCAGTATGTACGCCAAGAACCTGTACTGCGGTCAATTTCTTTCATTTGCCAACGAAGGTCATGAATATATGCGGCTTCACCATGAAGTAGCTCACCAAATATCCCTTTGCGAACCATGTTCAGAACCATCAACTCATCTCGACCGTAGTTGACGTTTTCCATCATCATACAGTTTTTCTGAGTACGCTCAGCGGTGTTAACGAGTTGCCAACACTCTTCAATCGTGGTGGCTGCCGGCACTTCAACAAAGGCGTGCTTACCACTTTCCATGGTATCGACACTCATTGGCGTGTGCCATTTCCATGGTGTAGAGATGATCACAATGTCGATATCTTGGCGTGCTAGCATATCTAAATAGGCTTTATCTGAGCCTGTATATGCAGTTGGTTTAGGTAAACCTTTCTCAGTGACATAGTTTACAGACTTCTCTAACATCACCGAATCGGTATCACAAATCGCTTTGATTTCAACACCTTCGATATGGCACAGGTGCTTAACATGGCCGCTACCACGTTGACCTACGCCGATAAAGCCTACACGTACTACATCCATCGCTGGTACAGCAAGACCCATCACACTCTTACCTTGAGCGGCTAAAACAGGCTGCTGTGTTTCGCCTTGTTGCCCTTTTGCACATCCGGCAACAACTGTCGCGGCTGTCATAGCCGCGGCAGATTTCAAAAATTTACGTCTATCTAATGTCATAACGATACCTAAGTCACTGAGATTTATTTTAGAGAATTGTTTCAGTTTCTTACTTTATAACTCATGTCTAATGGGAATACAATGCGTGTTCTTTCAAAATCTTTCGTAAAATCCATTTTTATTTATGTGATTTGCTTTATTTGTTTGTATATTGTTGTTTTTAATGGTTTTATTTGTTTACTTTCGTTTTCTTTTGTTTTGTTGTTTGTTCTTTCGGTTTGTGTTAGTGTAGTTTCAAATCGTTAGTTTAACTGTTAAAAATTGCTGCTTGGAGAGAACCATGGAAGCATTAAAGACCATCATTAATAACAACCGTACTGGGCAACAACAGGGGATCTATTCCGTGTGCTGTGCCCATCCGTTGGTGATTGAAGCAGCCATGCGCCAAGCGTTAAAGCATGACAGTGTGCTGTTAATCGAAGCAACAGCAAACCAAGTAAATCAGTTCGGAGGCTACACAGGTATGACGCCTGATGGCTTTGTGGCTTTTGTACATGGCATTGCTGGCAAAGTAGGGTTGGCGAGGGAGCGAATTATTCTTGGCGGCGACCATCTTGGTCCGGTATGTTGGGTTAATGAACCGGCTGAGCAAGCGATGGCAAAGGCATTAGACTTGGTGAGTGCGTATGCAAAAGCGGGTTTTAAGAAGATACATCTTGATGCCAGTATGCCGTGTATTGACGATGGTGAACGATTGGCAGATGCAGAAATAGCTCGCCGCGCAGCGATGATGTGTCAGGCTGCTGAAAAAGCCAGTGAAGCAGGCGACATTCTTTACGTTGTCGGCACAGAAGTACCTCCTCCAGGTGGGGCGACCGAAGAACTGGATGTTATTGAGGTATCAGACGTAGCAGGCGTGCAACAAACCATTGAGTTGCACCAAAGTGCGTTTAGGCACTTCGATGTTGCAGATGTTTGGTCGCGCGTCATCGCGGTTGTGGTGCAACCGGGAGTGGAATTTGATAACCATCAGGTTGTTGATTATCAGCGCAATGAAGCCAAGCAGCTAAAAGACTTTATTACATCGGTTGATAACCTTGTGTATGAAGCGCATTCGACAGATTACCAAAGTAGCGAACGTTACCACGAATTGGTTCAGGACCATTTTGCGATTTTAAAAGTAGGCCCGCAATTAACCTACGCATTGCGTGAAGCACTCTTTTCTCTGTCTTATATCGAAGAACAAATGATTACTGAGCCAAGTAAACGTTCAAATTTGCGAGCGGTTTGCGAACAAGTGATGTTGGATAAACCAGGTTACTGGAACAAGTTTTATCCAACAAGTGGCGACAACGCGCAGTTATACCGCGCATACAGTTACAGCGATCGTATTCGCTATTACTGGCCAGAGCCGGCATTACAGCAGGCGGTTGCTACGCTATTTGGGAATTTAGAAGCACAGACAATTCGTGAAACATTATTGAGCCAGTTTATGCCCAATCAATATCAGGCATACCGTAATGGTGAAATTACCCTTGCGCCACGAGAATTAGTAATCAATAAAATTATGGAAGTAACGAATGCCTATTCGCTTGCTTGCAATCAATAAGCGTTGTTTTGGAGACATTGACCATGACGCACTTTTTATCACTGGATGAAACTACTCTTAAGCAACAGAATGCATACTGGACGGCAAGAGAAATTGCTCAACAACCTCGCTCTTGGCTTAACACCGCAGCCATTGTTGAACAATGCCATGCGGCCTTAAATGATTTTTTAAGCCCGATACTGGCGTTGCCCAGCTTACAAATCGTGTTAACAGGCGCTGGTACGTCGGCGTATGTGGGTGAAGCACTCGCACCGCATATCACAGAGAAAACGTCGTTAGATGTGCGTGCTATTAGCACCACAGACATAGTCTCTAACCCACTGGGCTATTTACAACAACACACACCAACACTTTTGGTTTCTTACGCTCGTTCAGGCAATAGTCCGGAGAGTGTTGCCGCGGTTGAGTTGGCTGACCAAGTGCTCGACAATTGTTTTCACTTGGTGATCACGTGTAACGAACAAGGTCAATTGGCTCAGCAGGCGCAAGGGCGCAGCAATAGCTTTTGTTTGTTAATGCCAGCAGAAACGCTAGATGAAAGCTTTGCCATGACCAGTAGCTTCACGTCTATGCTACTGGCCACATTGTGTATTTTTACGCCTGATGAGCAGCAGTTGGAAAGCTTAGCACAGCAAGTTGAGCATCTACTTGATACGCAGCTTGATGACATTAGAACTCTTGCCGAAACCTCTATGCAGCGCATTGTCTTCTTAGGTGCGGGCTCATTGATTGGCTATGCAAAAGAAGCAGCACTGAAATGTTTGGAGCTTACAAATGGTGATGTGATCAGTTATTTTGAATCGCCACTGGGCTTTCGTCACGGACCTAAAACCATCATTGATGATAAAACAGCAATTATTTTAATGGCTTCGAATAATCTTTACAGTAGTAAATACGACGCTGATTTGTATAAGGAGTTGGTGAATGACCAACAATGCATGTCAGTAACCCAACTGCAAAGTGGTCACCAATCGACAACATTGGAAGATGTGTGGCAAGGTCTATATTATATCGTTTATTGTCAGGTTTTCGCCTTTTATAAATCAATGTCACTCGGTCTAACGCCTGATAATCCTTGCCCGACAGGCGAGGTAAATCGAGTTGTGAAAGGGGTAACGATTTACCCATTAAATGTCTAGTTTGGATCGGTAGGACGCAGTATGGCTGTTTTTGGACTCGATATCGGTGGTACAAAGATAGAGACCGCCATTTTTAGCAAAGATTTAGAGCAGCAGCAGAGTTGGCGAATTTCCACGCCAACGCAGGACTATCAAGCGCTGTTAGACGCCATTTGCCAACAAGTGCAAAAGGCTGACGAAATCAGTGGTTGCAGAGGTGCTGTTGGCATCGGCATGCCCGGTATTGTCAATGACGATGGCAAAGTACTTTCTGCCAATGTGCCTTGCGCCTCAGGAAAGGTGATTGGTAAAGATTTACAAGCATTGTTGCAACGACCTGTCGCGATTCTTAATGATACTCGCTGCTTTGCCTTGTCTGAGGCAAATGGTGGTGCAGGACAAGGTTTTGAACGCGTATTCGGTGCTATTCTCGGCACAGGTGCCGCGGGAGGCATGTGTATTCAAGGCCAACTGCTTAACCAAGGCCTAGGTTTATCTGGTGAGTATGGTCATTTGCCATTGTCGGCCTATTTGCAGCAAAAATACCAGCTGCCAATTTTGAAGTGCGGTTGCGGCCTAACCGGGTGCGTTGAAAGCTACATTGCAGGCCCTGGCATTAAGGCGCTTAATGCGCATTTTACGGGGCAAAGCAAGACGGCTATTGAGTGGGCGCAAGCAATTAAAAGCAACGACAAAGGCGCACTTGACGTGCTTGCTTGCCATCTAGATATTCTTGGTGAAACCTTTGCGGCTATTACCAAAAGTTTGCATCCAGAAGTCATTATTCTTGGCGGTGGCTTATCCTTAGTGGATGAGATTGTTGAACAACTGCCACGTGCTATCGGTGAACACCTGTTTTCCGGATTTGCGGTCCCAGAAGTGAAATTGGCTAAGTTCGGTGATTCAAGCGGTGTCCGTGGGGCTGCGATTATAGGGAGTGTGCATGCGCAATCTGAGTAACGATTTAACTCGCTATTATCTTAAAGCGGCGAAAATAGTCACTGAAACTGAGGTGTTGGTTGATCATGCAGTGCTTGTCGATGACGGCAAAATTGCGGCGATCGCCAGCGAGTGCGATACAGGCATAGAAGTGGTCGACTTGGGGGACAACACCCTATTCCCAGGCTTTATTGACTTGCACATTCATGGCCGCGAAGGGTGTGACATCATGGATGGCACTCAAGAGTCGCTAAATATCATATCCAAGTCCTTAGCGCAGCATGGCGTCACCGGCTTTGTCGGTACCACAGTGACGGCCGATTGGGCGGTGTCTATCACGGCTT
This sequence comes from Pseudoalteromonas sp. GB56, assembly GCF_054923835.1. Classification (NCBI taxonomy): domain Bacteria; kingdom Pseudomonadati; phylum Pseudomonadota; class Gammaproteobacteria; order Alteromonadales; family Pseudoalteromonadaceae; genus Pseudoalteromonas; species Pseudoalteromonas sp. GB56. Next base: position 130,666 of record NZ_JBPCHK010000003.1, read on the forward strand.
ACAAAGCCATGGCGAACGCTTATAAAAATGGCTTATCAGGGGCGCAGCTATTAGGTGCGTACAACGAAGGTTTATTTTTTGCTGAAGCGCACAAGGGCGCGCACAATGAGTCTTTCTTTTTAGCGCTCACCAAGCAACGGTTTGACGAAATTTATGACGCCTGTGATGGCTGTTTAACATCGTTCGCATTGGCGCCGGAATTACTCAACAGTGCCGATATGATCAGCTACATCACCAGCAAAGGCGTGCGGGTGATGTTAGGCCATACCGACGCCAGTTTTGACGCCACTCAAGACGCTTTAGCACATGGTGCCTGTGGCGGTGTGCATATTTTCAATGGTATGCGCGGTATTCATCACCGCGACCCAGGTTGTGCTGGCGCATTACTCATGGATGACAGCGCCATGGTTGAGGTGATCCCTGACGGCATTCATTTGCACCCTACCATAATGAACATGGTCTATCGTCTTAAAGGTGCAGACAAAATCGCGTTAATCACAGATTGTGTGAGCGCAGGCGGTTTGCAAGATGGCAGATATCAACTGGGTGAAATGCCAATTGTGGTTGAACAGGGCGTTGCACGCACTGAATCAGGCTCGCTAGCGGGCAGTACCCTGACTATGGAATTAGGGGTGAAGCGCTTTTACAATTTGACCGACGCAAGCTTGGTTGAAGCGACCAAGATGGCCAGCTTAGTACCCGCTCAATTTTTGGATAAGGCGAGTAAGCTTGGCAGTATTGCGGTGGGTAAAGACGCAAATTTTGCCGTGTTGGACGAGCACTTCAACGTGCAAGCGACATTGTGCGCAGGGCGACCTATTTATTTAGCATAATAGAATTACATCAGATGCAGGAAACAGTGTATGACGCTATCGTCATAGGCAGTGGAATTACTGGAGGGTGGGCGGCCAAAGAGCTTACCGAGCAAGGGCTTAACGTCTTGATGCTCGAGCGTGGGCGCATGGTTGAACACGGGAGTGACTACACGACTGCATTTAAAGACGATTGGCAACTTCCCTTTCGCGACCGCCCAGTTTAGTTGAAGAACGTCTGCAACCTAAACAAGCGCGAACTGGCTACGCAACCAAGCAATCTATTAAGCACTGGTTTGTGAACGATGTGCAGCATCCCTATCTTGAAACACAGCGATTCGATTGGATACGCGGCTATCATCTTGGCGGACGCTCGCTCACTTGGGGGCGACAATGCCTGCGCCTGAGTGACTTGGATTTTGAGGCAAATCAAAGAGATGGACATGGCATCGATTGGCCTGTGCGCTATCAAGATATTGCCCCTTGGTATGATAAAGTCGAGCGCTATATCGGCGTGATGGGTGAATCGCTAGGCTTAGCGCAGTTACCCGATGGCCACTTTCTTCCCCCTTTTGAGCTCAATGCGGTTGAACAACATTTTAAAAAGACACTGCGTAAGAATTACAGCCAACGTCACCTCACCATTGGCCGAGTGGCGCACCTTACCCAAGCAAAGCCAGAGCAGGGGCGTGCCGTCTGTAGCAAGCGTAATCGCTGTATGCGTGGTTGTCCAACGGGCAGCTACTTCAGCAGTCTTGCATCAACAATTCCTGCTGCAAAGCGCACAGGCAGGCTGACTATTCGCCCTAACAGTATTGCTTGTGAGATTATTTACGATCCCAAAAGCGAACTCGCTACAGGGGTAAAAGTGGTTGATACGCAATCGAAAATGCACGTGCAGTTTAAGGCTAATATCATCTTTTGCTGTGCATCAACGGTTGCCTCAACGGCTTTATTGCTCAATTCAAAATCAGTGCGCTTCCCTAATGGCTTGGGTAACGACAGTGGCGAGTTGGGGCACAACTTGATGGATCACCACTTTCGTGTGGGTGCAACCGCAGAGCCCGTTGGTTTTGAAAGTGAATTGCGTGATGGCGACCGCCCTGTAGGCTTTCATATTCCGCGCTTTCGTAATTTGAATCCAGAGCAAAAGCCGCCACAGGATTTTGTGCGTGGTTATGGCTACCAAGGCTACGCCACGCGCAGCGATTGGCGCCGTGGTTTTAAAGAACTGACTTATGGCAAGCAAATGCGTGAGTCGCTATCGACAGTCGGCCCCTGGACCATTGCACTCATTGGCTTTGGCGAATGTTTACCGTATCACCATAATAAAATCACCTTGCACCCAAGTCAGCGAGACGAATGGGGCCTGCCAGTGGTGAATTTTAACTGTCAGTTTGGTGATAACGAAAAGCGTATGCGTGAAGATATGAAACGCGAGGCCGTTGCTATGTTAGAAGAGGCTGGGTATAACAACGTTCAGCCGTATGATAAAGGCTCCGCGCCCGGCCAGGCGATTCACGAAATGGGCACCGCGAGAATGGGGCGCGATCCACGTACCTCTGTGCTTAACCAATACAACCAAATACACACTGTTCGCAACGTCTATGTGACGGATGGCTCATTTATGTGCTCCTCGGCGTATCAAAATCCTTCGCTGACGTATATGGCATTTACAGCGCGGGCGGCGGATCACGCGGTGCGTCATTATAAAAACGGTATATTTACGGGATGATAATGATGAACAGACGTGAGGCGCTTAAAGCAATTTCTGTGCTCATCGGTGGTGCCGTCGCTCCGTCAGCACAGGCGCGGTTGTTCGCTAGAACACAGGAAACGGCTGATGGTTTTGAGGTACTTAACAGCGCACATATTTCGCTTGTTGAACACTTGAATGACCTGATATTGGCGTTGGATGAGCCGCAAAAACCTATTTATAACTTGGTTGCCTTTGTTGATTTGATGCTCGCTCATACCGTGGCGCTGGGAGAGCGTGCTGAGTGTTTGAAGGGGGCTGAGGTAATTGCTAGTCGTATGAGCCAAGAAGCTGAAATAAATGTCTTTTTACGTTCTTTATTTGATGTAACCCCAGAACGTCTTGAATGTATTTTGGCCGACCAAGCACTGATGTTTAATGAAGTGGTTGAAGCACGGCAGCAAGAATATTTGATATACAAATTTATTTTTACTGTGCGTGAATTCCTTCTACTTGGGTACTTTACTGCGCAAAAAAATTAGCACCGAGGTTGTTACCCCCACCTCGGTGCCATCAACCTCTATTTACGCCAGCTCGTCAATTTATGTCCTACCAAAGCGTAATACAAAATAAAACCATAGCAGGGTACAAGTAGATAATACGCTTGCTGTGAATCGCCCGTGTATTCAGCAAACACACCGTAAACCAAAGGTAGCAGCGCGCCTCCAGAGATACCCATAATTAATAGCGCGGCGCCCGTTTGGGTTTTATTGCCGAGGTTAGATAGGGCCATCGGCCAAATCGTTGGCCACACTAAAGCGTTTGATAAGCCCAGCAAAGCGACAAATAGTACGGTATCAGGGAAGCTGCCGTCATCAAGCCAAAACAGGAGTATATCTGCAATCGCGGTTTGGTCGGTCGGCACCCAAATAATCAGTAATGAAAACGCAAAGCCACTGATTGCTGAGAAAATCAGTGCATGCTGTTGGCTAAAAACACGTGGGATCAGCGCGATGCCAAGAATATAGCCAAGCACCATAAACCCCATAGTGTATGACGTGAGTTCGGCAAATTGCAGCACTCCTTGCTCTTTACCATAGAGACCGATGGTGTCACCGGCAATCACTTCCGCGCCAATGTAAAAGAATAGGGCGACAACGCCGAGGATTAAATGAGGGAATTGTAAAATAGACTTTTCATCTTGCCCCTCAGGTAATGTCGGCTCTTCGATGTCCGGTAATGGTGCAAGCATGATAAGCGCAGCCAATATCGCCAGAGCGACCGCCATCACAAGATAAGGCGTGACTAGGCGACTCGCGAGCTCTTGCAGTTGTAATTGTTTTTGCGCTTCATCCAACGAGGCGAGTGCTTCGGCACTGAAATTAGCGATATCACTAAATACTAGGGCAGTGAATAGTAACGGTGCGACAACCCCTGCGCTTTTGTTAAGAATCCCCATGATACTAATACGCACTGCTGCGGTGTCTTTCGAACCAAGCAAGACGATGTAAGGGTTCGATGCGGTTTGCAGCAAGGTCAGCCCGCTCCCCAGTGTGAATAATGCCATCAAAAACAACCAGTAAGCTTGTGTTTTCGCAGCAGGAATAAACAGCAAAGACCCGATGGCCATCGTTGCTAAGCCAAACGACATGCCGTACTTGTAACTAAATCGCTTTAGCACTTTGGCACTGGGTAATGCCATAACGGTATAGGCAATATAGAAAACTAAGGTTACCATGTAAGCTTCTATGTGATTGAGATCGCATACCATTTGTAAAAACGGGATCAGTGAGCCATTTAACCAGGTGACGAACCCGAATAAGAAGAATAAGCCGCCGATGATGAGCATCGACAGCAACTGACTGTTGTCAGCTGATTGCACGTTTGCTGCGGTTGAATTTTGTGTTGTCATTTTATTACCGAAGTGTTTTATTTTTATTCATCATAAAACAATAAATGTAACTTTTGAAAGTTTTATTTTCTTTCGAAGTGTGTATTGTGGGACTTTAACGGTGTAAAGTGTATAATGTCAAAGTATCTATAAAAGGAATGGAGCAGCCATGCTAACCACGATTGAAAGAAGGCAGAAGATTGTCCTTATGACCGAAGAAAAGGGCAAGGTGAGTGTAAAAGATCTCGCTAAAACCTTTGATATTTCGGAAGTAAGTATTCGTCATGATTTGAATGAATTAGGAAAGCGTGGCTTGGTTATTCGTTCTCGCGGAGGTGCTGTTGCGTGCGACAAGATAGCGAAAGAGCTCTCTGTAAAAGATAAACATAACGAAAATTATGAAATCAAAGTGCAGTTGGCGAAAGCGGTGGCTAATCTTATCGAAGATGGTGACTCGCTTATTATCGATTCAGGTACCACGACTGAAGAAGTCGCAAAAGCGCTAACAGGTAAAAAAGAGCTGACAGTAATGACCAACGGCTTAAATATTGGTCACGTGCTGGCCGATATAGAAGATGCAGACGTGTTTATGCTCGGTGGTAAATTGCGTAAAAAGTCCCAATCCTTTTATTCCTCGGAAGCTGAACAAACGCTCAGTAAGTACAATTTTAAAAAAGTGATTCTAGGCGTTGATGGAATTGACACAGATGCAGGTATCACAACTCATTACGAGCCAGAAGCTATGCTTAATCGCTCTATGTGTACACGTGCAGATCAAGTTATTGTGGTCACTGATTCGACCAAGTTTGGCAAACGTGCTTTGTATAATGTGTTACCGCTAAAATCGATCGACGTGCTGGTCACTGACAAGAAAATGCCGAACGAATTCGTCGAGTCGTTAATCGGTTTAGGCATCGAAGTGATCACTGTTTAATCCGATGCACAAATAAAAAAAGCAGCCTTAGGGCTGCTTTTTTTATGCCTTTTGAAATTAATTTTGCCGAATTTTCATTTTTTATTTCATCCGAAAGTTGTAACTTTCGAATGGTAATTAGCTGTTATTGCCGCTTTTTCTTCGATTTTTGGGACAAAATGAAAAATATTTCGAAACATTCGAAAGTTTCAGTGTCTATTTGTTTGTTGATTTATTGTTTCGAAATGTTATAGATTACAAACGAAACCTTACATAACCACCGTAGATGGTGACGTATTTCGACAATGCAATAGAGGAAATCAATGTGGCAACTAATAAACCAAAATACCTCAGTTTGTTGATTAGCTCGATTCTGGCTTCATCGGTCAGCTTCGCAGCAAGCGCTCAGCAAGACCCCGAGAATGACAAAGCAAATCCAGAAGAAGAAGTGGAAGTCATTGAAGTAACCGGTATACGCAGCAGCATCAAAGAATCGAACTTTCGTAAAAGGGAAGCTGCAACCGTCGTTGACGTGGTTGTTGCTGATGACATAGGTAAATTCCCTGATGAGAACTTAGCAGAAGCGTTACAGCGTGTTCCGGGAATTACTATCACACGTAACGGTGGTGAAGGTCAGAACATTCTCGTTCGCGGCCTTGGCGGCGGATACAACATCACCACCTTGAATGGCCGCAAGTTGGCATCTGAAAATTCAGGACGTGACTTTAACTTCGATACGATTGCATCTGAACTTGTGGGCGCATTACAGGTGAATAAGTCGCCAGAAGCACGCCTTATCGAAGGAGGCATCGGTGCGGTGGTTGATATTGAAACCCGTAAGCCTCTTGACCAAGATGGCTTCACTTTGAGTGCATCGGCCAAAGGTATTTATGAATCACGTACCGAAGACATTCATCCACACGCTTCTTTCATCATTGGTGACAATTTTAATGACGACACTTTTGGCGTGTTGTTCTCTGGCGCTTATTCTAAGAAAACATTGCGCGCTGATACCTACTCAGCAGCAGGTTTCTTCGATGAAGAAGAGGGATGGGGCGCAGACAGCGCGGGCGTGCCAGTGGATATTAATGGCAACGGCGAAATCGACGGTCAAAGTGAAATCTTTGCATCGAAAATCCCCAGTTACATGTACTTTGCCAATGCGCAAGACGTCCGTGAGCGCTTAGGTGCTACATTGGCGATGCAATGGCGCCCAAGCGACGCCCTTGACGTGAACTTCGACGCGCTCTATTCACGCTATAACACCGAAGGTCACCGCTACCAGATTGGTTTTGTAAACTACGATGAAAGTTGGACGCCAGGCACACCTGTATTCACCGATGCCGAGTTTGATGACTCCGGTCGTGTAGTGTCAATGACACAAACTGGTAACACGATGGTTGAGTTGCTTAACCTAACAAACCCAAGAAAAACAGATACCTACCAAATTGCACTTAATGCCAAGTGGTATCCGATGGATGGCCTAACTGTGGCTGTCGACTTGGCTCACTCAAAAGCTGAAAACAAAAATGCGGGTGATAACCGTTTCATCGTTGCCCGTGGCTTTATTGATTCAATCGGTATCGATTACAACACCGGCAATAAGCTCCCTGACGTGTTTTTGTCACCGGGTTTAACGCAAGATCAGTCTTACGGTGCGCACTACAGTCGTAACACAGGTACGGGTGTTGAAGACACGGTGAATGATTTTAAGATTGTCGGTAACTATATCCCAGATAGCGACATTATCACCCGTGTTGATTTTGGTATGACTTACCTTGAGCAAACCAAGAGTCAACTTCAGTACGCGTCGAAAAACCCTAGCCAGTTCAGTAATGGTGGCCAGTACTTAATTCGTGATGGCTATGAGTTCGATGACAGCACAGTAATCAACGCCGGTGACTTTAACTTATTTGAAATCCCTAGTGATGTTTTTGTTGCTGCAAACTTTGATAATTTCCTTGATGGCGAGAGCAGTGTAACGCCTGATCCTTGGCCTAGTTTTGATTATGATAAGTTGCTTGCTTACTATCGTTCAATCAATGCACAGGCGACGGATGCGAGTATTGTTGCATCGCTTAACACCTCTGGCACATATGAAGTTACCGAAGAAGTGTTGACAGCGTATGCCCAAGTAACGCTTGAAAGCACCATTGCTAACATGCCTTACTCGTTGAATGTGGGCATTCGAGGCTCACAAACGGACGTAAGTTCAAAAGGTTCTGTGTATGACCTGACCCTGATCGAACTGCAAGAAGATGGCAAGCCACTTGAAAATGGCTGGCGTGAAACGGTAGAAACATCTTTTAAAGGTGACTACAACAATATCCTGCCAAGCATGAACTTTAAACTGAGCCTGCAAGATGACTTAATCTATCGTTTCTCGGCTGCACAGGTTATTAGCCGTCCATCATTGGGTTACTTACGCCCATGGTTAGCGCCAAACTTTGATACGTATCGCGAAGGCCTACCACAATTATCGATGGCAGATCCGTCACTCACTCCTGAAGAAGCTAATCAAGCTGACATGACCCTTGAATGGTATTTTGAAGACAGTAGCTCGTTAAGTGGTGGTGTGTTTATAAAAGACCTTCAGTCATTTATTGATTATGTAGAAGGCCCTGTGGAAGTGGAAGGCGTGCGCTACTTTGCTTCTTACCCAGGTAAGAGTGAGTACGGTGCGACGATTCAAGGTGTTGAAGTTGCCTACCAACAGTCGTTGGAGAATTTACTTCCTGAGCCATTCAACGGTTTAGGTTTTCAGTTTAACTACACCTATGTAGACAGCAGCTATGATGAGCCTGAACTTAAAGAGTCGGGTTTACCGTTTAGAGGCATGTCTAAGAACTCGTATAACGCGGTTGTTTACTACGAACAATATGGCTTCCAGGCACGTTTAGCATACAACTGGCGCAGCAAATTTTTGTCGGACCCAGATGCATGGGGTGGACCTTACTGGATCTCAGATTACGGTCAACTTGATGCCAGCATGAGCTACGACATCACTGACCAATTCACAGTGTTTGCTGAAGCAACCAACTTAACCAACGAGCGTTATTGGGGCTACACCAAGCACACAGATCAGGTGAGCTATCTTGAGCGCTTCGGTACACAAGTGGCGCTAGGTGTTCGCGCCAGCTTCTAATGTAATCAGTGTAAACGCTCGAAAGCCGAGCGTTTACTTTCTCTGCTAACGAGGTTTTTATGGCTGGGATCAGTGTTTGGCAATTAGTCATTATTGCTGCAATTGTGATTTTGCTGTTCGGCACAAAAAAATTATCGCGATTAGGCTCTGATGTAGGCACGTCTATAAAAGAGTTTAAGCGCGCTGTCGGCGACAACCCTAATCAAGAATCTTAATGACATCTTTTCTGCCCGTGAGGTGTCATTGCTAATCAACGATGAATAATGCATGGATTGATGACCTACTTAGTCAATCTCTGTGAGTTGTATCCTGTGTAACCCTGTAGCTAAAGCCACGATAAAAAGTGGCTTTATTTCTTTTAGTCTCTCTGTGTAAAAAGGATTGTTGAGCGCGTTTTAAGTGTTTGTTTTACAATTGCTTTACCTTAATTTTTTGTATTCCAGCGCAGCCATTTTCATGACTTTTGAAAATTAATTTCACTTTATTAAGTTACTTAAGAATTTCTTAAGGTTCGGATTTTATTGTAATCCTACAGACTTAAATAATGAGTTATTGCTATGGAAACGATGTCAGTGAATGTTGCAGCAATCCAGCCTCAATACTTAAATGAGGAACTGTCGGATATCTCACAAGGATACTATGTTGCAAACAAACAAGCGCAGCATACTCAGCCAAACTTTATTGGCCTACATGTCTATTCACGTTTGGCTGAGCGTATCCAAGCAGGGTTCGCAAAACACTACGAAGCGAAAGTGCACGAGTTTATGCCTTTGCTGGCATGCCTTGCCTATTCACCACAACGTTACTGCTGTTTTGGCTTGCGCAGTGCCAGTAATACATTGTTTCTGAGTCAGTACCTATGTCAGCCTCTGCATGAATATTTGCAACAATGGCAATGTGCAGCGCATGAGTGCGTGGAGTTAGGAAACTTAGTGTCCACGCATTCGCAAGCAACCTTGGCTCATTTTGTTGTGCTGGCCAAAGCCCTGCAACAAGCAGGTAAAAAGAGACTGGTATTTTGTGCCACAGCGCACATTCGTAATTTATTGACCCGTGTAGGAGCACAATTCGACGAACTTGAAGATGCGCTCCCAGAGCGCTTAGATGACTACGGCAAAAACTGGGGTAGTTATTACGCTAATGCTCCTAAGGTATGCGTTGTTGATGTGGCGCAAGTTGCAAATCATGTTGATGCCGTAGATACCTTATCATTTTTCGCGAAGTCTTATACGGTCGACATTGACAACCTAGCTGCAGAGGTGGCGCAGTTATGATGGCTGATTTAGCAACGAACTGGCAAGGTGACATCATTGCGAACGAGCGGCGTGTGAGTGCTGATGAATTTTGGCAACATGTTGAAGCGCTAAGCAGTCATTTACGTACGATGAATTTACAATGCGTCGCCGTTGAGCTGGATAATGGTCTTGCGTGGCTCGTTGTTGATTTTGCGCTAATGCAAGCTGGTATAGTGTCATTGCCTTTACCACACTTTTTCTCAGCCTCACAGCGCGAGTACGCGCTGCACAAAGCGCAGCCGCAATTACTTATTCGCGCCGCTGGACCTGACTTAAAAGAACCCCAATCGTGGTCAGTCGGTGAGCAACACATCACGCTCGAGCCGCTTGTGCATCAAAGTGTTACCTCAGTTGAATTTCCACAGGGCACACAGAAAATCACATTTACTTCGGGCTCTACTGGGCAACCAAAAGGCGTATGTTTAAGTGCACAACAGCTTTTGCAAGTGGGTGCCAGTTTGGTTTCTCGTTGCGGTGTAAGCAAGCCAACCCATTTGTGTCTATTGCCGCTAGCAGTGTTGTTAGAAAATGTGGCTGGCGTGTATGCACCTATGCTTGCCGGTGGCTCTATTCATGTACCGGCTTTAGCGAGCTTAGGGTTCGACGGCACAGCGCTTAGGGAGCCACAAAAATTATTGGCGATAATCTCACAAGTACAGCCAAACACGTTAATTCTTGTTCCAGAGCTACTCAAGGGGTTAGTCCTCGCCTGTGAAATGGGCTGGAACGCGCCCCAATCCCTTGTATTCATTGCTGTAGGAGGCGCAAAAGTCGCCCCTGCATTAATTGAACGCGCGCGCCAGTTAGGCTTACCTGTTTATCAAGGTTATGGATTGTCGGAAGCGGGGTCAGTGGTCAGTTTAGCTAGCCGTATTGATGTTGATAGCGCCAGTGTGGGGCAGCCGCTTGACCACGTTGAATACAACATTGTTGATGGCGAGCTAATCCTTCAAAAACCTGTTTTTCTTGGATATCTAGGTGAACCGCCACAACAGAAAGTCGGGTACGCCACCGGCGATCTCGTGGCGCTAGAGGGAGGCGAAATTCATATACTGGGGCGCAAGAAAAACCAAATCATTTTAAGCAACGGACGTAATGTTTCACCGGAGTGGCCGGAGTCTCTGCTATTGAGCAACAGTGCAATCTCCCAAGTTGTTGTTGTTGGGGAGGGAGAGGCCTGTTTGTGTGCGCTAATTTATTGTGATCCGCGGGTAGACAACATGCAGTTATCTGCATTGGTTGACAGTGCAAATGAGCAATTACCCAATTATGCCAACATCAATAATTTCTTGCGTTTATCGACGCCGTTATCGATTGAAGACGGCTATTTAAGTGCTAATCAAAGACCGAAGCGCGAAGCGATTAATCGCGGCTTTGCAACACAGATTTCTCAGTTATTTCAGGAGTAGTCCAATATGCTATTTTTTCAAAAGCTCGTAGAGGAAACACAGCAAGAACGCCATTATCTGTTGAGTGCAGAGGTGATTCAAAAGGCGCTAGCGGGACAGGTAAGTTTGGATTTATACGTCGCATTCTTGCAGCAGGCTTATCACCATGTAAAACATACTATTCCGTTATTAATGGCCTGCGGCGCGCGCGTTGATGAGAGACAAGAATGGTTACGAAACGCCATTGCTGAATACATTGAAGAAGAGTTAGGGCACCAAGAGTGGGTGTTAAATGATATTGCAGCATGCGGCTTTGATAAAGAACAAGCACGCGCCAGTGCGCCTAGCTTCGCAACTGAAATGATGGTGAGTTACGCCTATGACAGTATTGCTCGCATTTCACCTTTGAGCTTTTTCGGTATGGTGCATGTGCTAGAAGGTACGTCGATTGCGTTGGCTGATAACGCCGCGGCACAAGTTCGCGAGCAGCTAGGATTGCCCAAAAAGGCGTTTACTTATCTTACTTCTCACGGCGCATTAGACCAAGAACATGTGAAATTCTTTGAAGGTTTAATGAACCGCATTACTGATGAGAAAGAACAACAAATCATTATTCATGCAGCAAAATGCTTTTACCGTTTATATGGCGATATATTTCACACCTTGAGTGAGAATCATGGAATTCGAGCTCAGGAACTTGAAAAGGCAGCATCATGAGTGCGCCAATAGCACTACTGACGGGTGCCAGTGGTGGCATAGGCCGCCATATTGCGAAGCAATTAGCTGCGCGAAATTATCGGTTGTTGTTACTCGGCAGGGACTTAAGTGCACTTGAAGCCTTGCAAAAAGAGTTGCCGAGTCAAGAGCAGTCATTCCACATAGCTTTGCAAGTGGATTTAGCCAATGACAAGGACATAGCGCGAGTTGTTGAATTGGTGAACGATATTGGTCGTATTGATCTGCTGGTCAATAACGCCGGCGTGAATGCCATGGTGCCGTTTTCGTCACTGAGCACAGCGCAGCTTGATGCCACGTTAAATATTAATATTCGCGCGCCCATGTTGTTGTGTCAGGGGTTGCTACCTTTGCTTGAGCGAAACAAGGGGGTCATTGTTAATGTTGGCTCTTCGTTTGGGGCTATCGGTTATCCGCTGCAAGCCCAGTACTGTGCTAGTAAGTTTGCGTTACGTGGATTCAGTGAAGCTTTAGCGCGGGAATTGAGTGATTCAGGTGTTCAGGTTAAGTATTTTGCTCCGCGCGCTACGCAAACAGCGATCAACACAGACAAAGTGAACGAATTGAATAAAAAGCTGGGTAATACCATGGACTCACCTGAGTACGTCGCCCAACAATTTATCCAACTTTTGGACTCAACTAAGCGTCGTCATAGTGTCGGTGCGAAAGAGTCATTCTTTGCAAAGATAAATGCGTTGTGGCCTAACTTGGTCGATAACGCATTGGCGAAACAACTCGCAACAATCAAACAAATCATGAGGTGATTTATGAGACTATTTATCGCAAGTGCGTTTCTTGCAGCTGTGCTATCGACGAATGCTTCAGCCGCAGTGGACGCCGATTTAGCAAACATCATGCGCCAATGGGCACACGTGAATTATGAAATTGACGGCGATGATCAGGAAAAAGCATTTGAAAATTTAGCCAAAGAGGTTGCGCTGTATAGCGAGTCACATCCTGGGCAAGCCGAAGGGTATATCTGGGCGGGTATCGTCCACTCTAGTTTTGCCGGTGCCAAAGGCGGACTCGGTGCGCTTGGTCTGGCCAAAGAAGCGAAAAAAGACTTTGAGAAAGCAATCTCCATTGATGGCAACGCCTTGCAAGGCTCTGCATACACCAGTCTAGGTACTTTGTATGCACAAGTGCCAGGGTGGCCGGTTGGCTTTGGTAGCGATAAGAAAGCGCAAGAGTTGTTCGATAAATCTCTAGCAATTAATCCAGATGGCATTGATATTAATTACTTTTATGCACAGTTCCTCTATGATGAAAGGAAGTATGAAAAAGCAAAAGCGCATTTGCTTAAAGCTCAAACTGCCGAGCCAAGAGCCGATAGGCCTCTTGCTGATAAATATCGTCAACAAGAAGTCTCAGAGTTATTGACTAAAGTGGAGCGTAAGCTAAGTCGCAAATAGGAGTGCTGGGTGCGATTGTTATTGGTTGAAGATGACCAGGTTGTAAATGCTGGACTCACACGTACGCTCTCAAGTGAAGGGTACGCGGTTGAGTCCGTAATGTGTTTGGCAGATGCGCGCCCGCTTGTGTCTGATGACGAGGTGGACTTGGTCATCCTTGACTTGGGGTTGCCTGACGGTGATGGGCTAAGCCTGCTTACCGACATCAAACGAAGAAAGAAACCTTTACCTGTTTGATCCTGACCGCGCGCGATGCCTTAGATGATAAAATCAAAGGCTTAGATCTTGGAGCAGACGACTATTTGGCGAAGCCCTTCGAAGTAGATGAACTTTTAGCGCGTTTGCGAGTACTAGGGCGAAGAGTGAGCGGGGTGACATCAAGCACTTTGCAATGCGGCACTGTAGTTATGGACATGGCCTCTCACCAAGTAACCATTGATGGTGAAGAATTAAGTTTACCACGCAAAGAATACATGTTGCTTAAGGCTCTCCTAGAGAATCAAGGGCGTGTCCAATCTAAAGAGCAGTTGGAACAAAAACTCTATCAATGGGGCGAAGAGCTTGGCTCCAATGCGATAGAAGTGCATATCCACCACTTGCGTAAAAAATTACCTTCCAATGCCATTAAAACCTTGCGTGGTATTGGCTATGTGATGAATAAAAGCGCGGGCGGCGCTGCGTGAGTATTAGGGCTAAACTAGTCATGTTGCTTATCTCCATGCTGGTATTGATCCTATTTATTGCATTAGTGCAGGGTTATCAGCGCTCTTTGGAGCGTGCAGACAGTTTGTTTGACCGTCACCTGTTAGAACGCGCTCAACTGCTCAGTGAAATCCCCAATCAACATAATGAAATTGCAGCTGAACTTTTGTGGCAGAAATGGCAGGGGCAAACCTTTGTTAGTGGGGATGTTAAACTGTTAGCATCCCCACCAAAAGACACTTTGCAAACAGTGAATAGTCGCGGGCAGCGCTTACGGGTCGCACAGTTTTGCACCGACGAGCAATGCACTGTGTTGGCAGAGCCCATAGCTGAACGTTTTGCTTTATCGGAGCAACTTATTTTAGCGCTAATGGCGCCAATGTTGGTTGGCATCGGTATATTAACGGTGTTTATCAGCATAGTGGTTAAACGTGCCTTGCAACCACTGACCTTGTTGTCTCGAGAGTTACGCACTCGTGCGGCGAATGACTTTTCAATGATTAAAACACAGCCCAAAGCACAGGAAATCAAACCGGTTGTGCATACCTTAAATGCCCTGTTACGTCGTACTGAGCAGGCTTATTTACGTGAGCGCTATTTTGCGAGTGATGCGGCTCATGAGCTCAGAACGCCCTTAAGCGCGATGAAAATCAACCTTCACAATTTGCTCAAACGCTATGACGATGATGACGCTAAAGCAATCAATATGAGTGTCGATAGGCTTAATCACTTGGTCGAACAAATGCTCGCGTTGGGTCGCACGTCATCACAGCAATGGCAAGATAAACTCGAAGCACAATCCTTGGCTGTGATTAGCCAGCAAATCATTGTACAGCTATACCCACAAATAGAAGAAAAGGAGCTTGAAATCAGCCTAGATGGCGAATGCCAAGATATTTTGGGTGAGCCCTTCACATTGAATGTGATGATTAAAAATTTAATTAGCAACGCTGTAAAATATACCCCACAGGGCGGTATGATTAGGGTGAGTCTCGCCGATGAAAATGATCACATTGTTTTAAAAGTGTCGGATTCTGGGCCGGGCATCGCGGCGCAATTGCGTGAGCGTATATTCGACCGATTTTTCCGTGTGGGGGGTGATTCTCACCCTACCCATATTCCCGGTGCTGGACTCGGTATGGCAATAGTTCAGCACGTTATTGGTTTATATCGTGGCGAAGTCTCTTTGCAAGAAAGCCAATGGGGTGGTTTGGAAGTGGTCGTGAAACTCGGTGTAAATCGGGAGACATTATGCAGCGATTAATCGGCATCTTGCTCTTTTTCAGCATGTCTGCTCAAGCTCAGCTCAAAGAGTTTGAGTTGGTGTTGAAAGATCACCTTTTTTATCCAGCTCGCCTAGAAGTGCCGAGTAATGAAAAGATACGCTTACTCATTAAGAACGAAGATACGGATCCGGAAGAGTTTGATAGTTTCGATCTGAATCGGGAGAAAGTACTTTTCCCTGGTCGTGTGAATGTGATTTACATTGGGCCATTGGAACCGGGTGAATATTTCTTCTTTGGTGAATTTGCGCCGGATACGGCACGAGGATCGGTCATTGCAGTGCCACAAAAAGAGGTGCAGCCATGATCAACAGTCTACTTGTCACCATTAACCAACTATTACCGTTAGCTGTGCTCGTTGTCTTTGCCCGTTGTTTGTGCAAGGCTGCGCCTGCACGGAGTCACTGGCCTTGGGTCATCGGCGCGTTACTGGTGCCGACATTTGTTTATATCCAGTCGATGCAAACGATGAGTCAATGGTTTGATTATCTCGGTTTTGAATATTCCCAGATAGTGCTCATGGTGCTGATTGCTCTGTGTGCTATTGCAGGACTGGCTTATCGTCACTGGGCGGCGTTCTTAGCGTTGCTCGCCAGTGCACTGTGTTTATATGCGAGCCATTATTTGCCTTGGTTAATGCAAGGTGAATTTGATGCCCCGCGAGGTCTGGGAATATTTCTTGGTGTGGGTATCGTCACCAGTTTTTCCATTTTGTTGTTTTTCTTTCTAGATTGGTTGGAAGCACATTACGGCGTGTTTGGGGTTGTGATTTTATTCAGTATGCATATCGCTGGAAGCATGGTTGCAATGCTTGATATTGCCGCGGGAGCGGGAGTGTTGACCATGCCAACCGCATTTTTTGACTTGCGATATGTGCTCGATGAACACTCTGTACTAGGGCGGTTGGCGAAAGTAGTGCTGGGCTATGAGGCTACCCCAAGTTCACTGTCCTCCGTTGTGTATATTTCTACGTTGCTCAGCTTAGTTGCAGCCGCTAGGTGGCAAAGGAGTTTACAATGATGCGTTATATAAGCTTTGTGTGTTTGCTGTTTAGCTCCCTGAGTTGGGCTGACGGCATCGTTGTCGACAAGGTCTATCATCCATACGTCATGCCTTACGAAAAAGAAGTTGAATGGCGTTTGGTGTCACATCAAACCGATAAAGGCAATGTGTTAGCTCAGCGTTTCGGTGTGGGTGGGGCGATTAGCGAAACCTTGAGCTTGGAAGTTTACGGCGTGGGTGAACGTGATGACAATGGTGATTTTGGTCTGTCTGCTTATGAAGCTGAGTTGCGCTGGCAACTTGTTGAACAAGGCCGCTATTGGGCTGATTGGGGGGCGTTGTTCGAAATTGAAAAGCAACATCGTCGAGACAGCTATGAAATTACATCAGGATTGTTGTTCGAAAAGGAGTTTGGGCCAACTAGCCTCACCATGAATGCCTTTGCAGTGTATGAATGGGGCAATGACATCGATAATGAATGGGAAACGGAGTTTCGGGCTCAGTATCGCTATCGTTTGCGTAGCGCCTTCCAGCCATCCATTGAGCTCTACGCTGGCGAGGAGTTTCTCGGCGTTGGTCCAGGTTTTATTGGATTGCATAGGTATGATGGGCAACACCAGTTAAAATGGGAAGCTGGCTTTATCAGTGAAGTAGGGCATGGTGGCAAAGATCACAGCGTTCGACTGGCGCTAGAATTTGAGTTCTGAGGGTGGGTTTGCAAGCAACGCCTCTATTTGGGGGGCTATGCGTTCGGCTATATCTGCATGACGCTCGTGAAGGATGTGATAAGCCTCAGATTTAAATAATGTTATGTGCTGCAATGTGATCAAATCTGCGGGGCGAGACCAAGAACTCGAAACGATATAAAATGCATAGTCGGCATGGCCTGTCGCCAATATTTTTGGCATTCTTCCTAGGTGATTGACGATGAAATAACGATTGTTGGCAGCTTGAGGGAATAGTGTTTTTATTGCCCTTCTGCCAATGTCTGTTGTCACTATCGCTATGTCTTTATCCCCTAATATTCTGTTACTACACTCAACTCTTTTAGTGCATATTAATAAAAACTCGACTTCTGAAATTGGCGGGCCGACTCGTTTTAGCTCGGCGTGTTTGTCGATTATGAAGTCAATTTGCACCACATCTCCGTCTATATTTTCGTGGTGAATTTCGTTGACGAATCGAAAGTCTGGAAGGCGAATAAACTTGGCATCAATGCCTGCATTCTGATAGGCCATTTTAACCAGAGGAAGTGCTGTTTGTTGCACGCTAGGATGCTCTATGTAGCTGATGCGTAAAGGGGGTTGTTTCTGCGAACCGAACGCGATTGAAGTGGGGAGGGAAAAAAGTAGCAATACAACGCTGATGAACACACATCGTACAAAAATCGGCGAGTGAGTTGAGTAACGTTGTGATGAATTCATTATCTTCCTCAGTCGTTAAATGCGTCGACATTAAGATATGGGGTGAGTAATTTTTGTTGATACCAACTTGTTTTTTCTATTTTATCGAATGCTTTTTGTAACCTTTGTATCAATGATGGATCCGTGTCTTTATTCGCAGCCAAATAGCCATACACGCTCAAATCATCAATTGCTTTTATAAAAGTGAGCTGAGTCGGTGCGAGATTAAAGTGTTGAGTCATGGAATTGATGTACTGCGGATCATCAATCACCAAATCAACTTTGCCGGATAAAAGTAGTTGATAAGACTGTTTGATGTCAGTTGTTTCGACGATAACGAATTCTCTTTCAGCTAAATATAAAGCGCTGATATCACCCCGTTGGACAGCTATACGGTAAGGTTTTGCGTCTTCTAACTGAGTGATTTTAATTTCAGAACGCTCAGAAAGGCTAACAAAGCCCAAGCGAAAGAAGGCTACTTTGCCCAACCAGTGAAACTGTGATTCGCGCTCAGGCGTTTTTGCGACACTGTAAAGTAATGTATTTGGTGTGCGTTTAGCGATGTGAAACGCTCTAGCCCAAGGGTAAACACGGATATGTGAGTCTATATCTGCTTCTTGTAGCACATGGCGAACGATGTCTGTGCTACTCCCTGCAACTTTACCATTGATGAGAATTTGATTTGGCGGACTGAGTTCAGTAACCACGTGCAAGCCTTCGTGAGCCCAGCAGCCAAAACTGACCAGACAAACAAATACAGTGAACATTCGAAATGTGGAAAACAGCCTAAATTTCATTTAATTGTGATTGTGACGAACAACATTCTAATGATAGATAAACGATGGCACTTACGCACTTAAATGCGCCAATAAATTTTCTGTGTGCCAGAAACGATAAAAGGGCCTATCGGCCCTTTGGTGAAGTATCGTTCAAGTTAGCTGTTACCTTAACCCCTTAAAGCAACAACCTAGGTCTATGAGACCCTGTTTTGCAACCGTGGTTTCTCTTTGTTTCTAAGCAATAGAGAGGAAAAACCCAGCAATTGCGGCGCTCATGAGATTGGCCATTGATCCCGCCAATACTGCTCTGAGCCCTAGACGTGCGATATCCTTTCGCCGGCTCGGCGCCATACCGCCAATCCCGCCTAGTAAAATGGCTATCGAAGATAAGTTTGCGAAACCACACAATGCAAAGGTTACGATTGCTTGTGTGTGTGGGCTTAACTCATCACGATAATTTACAAAGTCTAAATAAGCGACAAACTCATTCACGACTAATTTTTGCCCGATAAAACTACCGGCTGTTATAGCTTCGTTCCAAGGTACACCCAGTACCCAAGCTACTGGAGCGAAGACATAACCTAAAATCTGTTGCAGGGTTAGCTCAGGGTGTTCGAAGAAGCTACCGGCCCAGCCTAACACACCATTTAATAGCGCAATTAAGGCTACAAATGCGAGTAACATCGCACCCACGTTTAACGCTAACTGCATACCACTTGAAGCACCTGATGCAGCCGCATCAATGACATTCACTGGCTGTTCGTGGTCGCCGTCTAACTCTGCTAAATCTTCTTTCGGGGTCTCAGTTTCTGGCACAATCATTTTAGCCATCAAGAAACCACCTGGTGCCGCCATAAAGCTGGCTGCGATTAAATACTGTAAATCAACACCGATTTTCACATAACCTGCCATCACTGAGCCGGCTACTGTTGCTAAACCACCAACCATGACCGCAAACAATTCAGACTTGGTCATCGTCGCGATGAACGGCTTAACGATTAACGGCGCTTCAGTTTGCCCAACGAAAATATTCGCCGTTGCAGACAATGACTCAGGTCGCGATGTTTTTAATAACTTTTGCAGCGCACCACCGAGTATTTTAATCACCCAGTCCATGATGCCGAGGTAATACAACACGGCTACAAGTGATGAGAAAAACACGATGACAGGTAACACCTGAAAGGCAAACAAAAAGCCCAGTGTTTTCTCTGATGCCAGTGGCCCAAACAAGAAAGCAATCCCGCTTGAAGCGTAACTAATAACTTGAGACACCGCCGCCGACATCGACGCCAATATGTTTTTACCAAATTCAAAAAATAGTACGAAGCCACCAATAATGACTTGCAGTAAAAAGGCTACGCCGACTGTGCGAAGGTTAATCGCTTTGCGGTTTGTTGACGCAGCGAAGGCGATGGCGAGTAGCACTACCATGCCGACCAGGCTCATAAATGTTGTCATGCCCGTTGTTCCCGTTATTCTTGTAGTAGGTGTTTGATTTTACTTTTTATTATGTCAATCGCTACGCGGTTTTTGCCACCTCGAGTCACGACTAAGTCCGCTGTATGCTTCGATGGTTCAATAAATTGATAGAACATCGGGCGTACCGTGCGTTTATACTGATCAACCACAGATTGTAAACTGCGGTCACGTTCTTCAATATCACGCTGCATGCGGCGCATCAAGCAAATATCGAGTGGCGTATCAATAAACACCTTAATATTAAATTCTTCCCTTAGTGCTGGGTCACTCAGTAATAAGATACCCTCAACAATAAGAATTTTGGCAGGCAACACTCTGCGAGTTTCATCACTACGTGTGTGTTCACTGTAGTCATAAACTGGCACATCGACTGCCTCACCTGCACGTAGTTGGCGCAGGTGCTCGACCATTAACTCATGCTCAAAGGCATCAGGATGGTCATAATTTGTTGTAACGCGATGCGCCATAGGTAAATGAGATTGATCCCTGTAATAGGCATCTTCTTCAATAATGGCGATGGCGCCTGGTTCTAACTCGTTCACCAATTCTTTGTAAATCGTTTGGCTAAACAAAGATTTGCCCGATGCAGACGCACCAGCAATCGCGATTATGGTTTGTGTCACTGACAAGCACCCAGACTGATATAAGACAAAGGATTACTTTAGCAAATTAGCTACAAATAATCTCAATTGATGCCATCCTTTAGCGCTATCGAGCGCCGAAGTGACGCAAATCCTCACGTTATTCCGACAAATGTATCGGTTTTGGGGTGTTTCTATTAAGGACTTATGTCCGCTTGAAAAAACATCAATGCATAAGCGCATCGAACCTTAAGTTACCTATACTTGCTGTAGGACTTTTGTCCTGTTTACGTGCACGGCAAGTGGTTAAAGTAAGGTTAATAAAGCATTGAGCGAGGCAATTATGGCACGAGCGATTATCTTGATGGCCGACAGTCTTGGCATAGGGGCTGCCCCTGACGCTGAGAAATTTGGCGATTTAGGTGCCAACACCTTGGCACATATTCTTGATACCTACGAACAAGAAAAAGGTGAGCCATTGGCGTTAGCCAATTTATCGCGCCTCGGTTTGATTGATGCCTGTGAGGCGGCGTCTTCTCGAACAATCAATGTTGCACAACGTCAATCACCACACGGTGCTTGGGGCTTTGCAAAAGAACTGTCTAGCGGCAAGGATACGCCGTCAGGACACTGGGAAATGGCGGGTGTGCCAGTACTGTTTGATTGGGGCTATTTCCCTCAGTCTGTGCCGTGTTTCCCGCAAGAGTTTATAGATGAGTTGATAGCGCGCACAGGTATCCCGGGTATTCTGGGCAATTGCCATGCGTCAGGAACGACCATCATAGCTCAGCTTGGTGAGGAGCACGTGAAAACAGGTAAGCCGATTTGCTATACCTCGGCAGACAGCGTTTTCCAAATTGCCGCACACGAGCAAAGCTTTGGCTTAGATAAGTTGTACGAAGTGTGTGAAGTTGCACGCTCACTGCTTGACGATTACAACATAGGCCGAGTGATAGCGCGTCCATTTGAGGGCAAGAGTGTAGATGATTTTAAACGCACAAGTAATCGTCGTGATTACTCAGTGTTACCACCATCTCCTACCGTTTTGGACAAATTAGCCGAAGCGGGTGGTGAAGTCATCAGCATTGGTAAGATTGCTGATATTTACGCGCATCAAGGTATCACCCAAAAGTACAAAGCTCCCGGACTAGAGAATTTACTAGTCAAAACGCAAGAAGTAATGAGTGCTGCGCCCGAGCGCTCGTTAATCTTCACGAATTTAGTTGATTTTGATGAGCTATACGGTCATCGACGCAACGCTATTGGTTACGCAGAAGCATTGAAAGTATTTGATGATTTTCTGCCGCGTATTATCACGCAACTAAAAGATGACGATTTACTTATCATCACGGCGGATCATGGTTGTGATCCGACGGCAAAAGGCACAGATCATACCCGCGAGTATGTGCCAGTTATCGCCTACCGAAAAGGGATGCAAAGCGTTCCTTTAGGTGAGCGAGATAGTTTTGCAGACATTGGCCAAACGTTGGCGCAATGGTTTGATTTAACAACACTAGAATATGGTAAAGGCTTTGCGTCGGCACTCGTGCCTGCAACAGCATAAAAAGAGGACTGCATATGAGTACGCCGCACATTAGCGCACAAATGGGTGATTTTGCCGAAACAGTTTTAATGCCAGGCGACCCACTTCGCGCCCAGTACATCGCCGAACACTTTTTGGATGATGCCAAGCAGGTGACGGGTGTGCGTAACATGTATGGCTTTACCGGTACTTACAAAGGTAAACCTGTAAGCATCATGGGTTCTGGTATGGGCATTCCATCGATGTCAATTTACGCGCGTGAACTTATTTGTAGTTTTGGTGTGAAAAATATCATTCGTATTGGTACCTGCGGCGGTATTGCCCAAGACACTAAAATTCGTGATGTGATTTTCGCACAAGGCGCGAGTACTGATTCGAATGTGAACCGTGCACGTGTTCGTGGTTACGATTTCGCCGCGTTGGCCAATTTTGGTTTGCTAGAAAATGGTGTTCGTGCCGCGCGTGAATTAGGTATTGATGCCAAAGTAGGTAACGTTTTCACAACCGATACCTTCTATCAAGCCGACCCAACATTCTATCAAGAATTAGACAAATTAGGCGTAATGGCGGTTGATATGGAAACCGCAGGCTTATACGGTGTTGCCGCAGAATACGGCGCAAATGCAATGGCATTATTTACGGTGAGCGATCACGTAATTACAGGTGAAGCTACACCGGCTGAAGAGCGTCAAAGCACCTTTAATGAAATGGTGAAGATTGCCCTCGAGTCAATCTAACAAACAATAGAGTTCCTTGGTAATACGTAAAATACGTTAACCTCAAAAGTCCCCGCTACAAGCGGGGCTTTTTTTATCCACTTCCTAGCAATTCCCATCTCGTTGAAATAGTGTTCTCAAAGAAGCTGAATGAAATTTATTCGTTTATTTACAGGTACGTTTGGATTAGCATATAGCGGAAAAATTAATATAAACAGGATGTTGCAATGAAAAAAACCGGAATTTTTTTACTATTCTTTAATTGCTTGATACTGAGTGGTTGTTATTCTACTCCGGAAGTAAAACCGCGCATGGCGCGTTTCGATAGTTCTGAAGTCAACAGCGAAGCATTCAACTTTAAATTATCGGTTGGCAGTGATAGCTCCAACCAAATTCCTCTTGCAGAAATAGAAAAAACAGACAAAGGCTCATCGCTTCGATTGTCAGCAGCAATGACATTAGGTAACGGTTTCGAAATAAAGTACAGCAATAGTGGCGAAGACAAGATCGGCATAAAATATCAGCTTTTGGGGGCACCTCTTGAACAAAAAGCTGCAGGCAATGTGTCACTCGCAACAAGCTTAAGTTACATCCGTTCTGAGCGTGATGATTATAATCCAAGTTCTTCACTCTCAGTGAACCCCGCTTTTTCACAATGGTGGGAATTAGAACAGCAGGCGTTGGATGTTGCGCTGATTTCAGGGTATAGATTTAATGAACGCTTATTGATGTATGGCGGCTTATTCTATCAAGATGGCGATGTTGAGGGAGAAATCCGCAGCGCATTGTCCACAGAGGTTAGTCCACAACGATGCACAGAAAGTGATATTTGTCAGATTGAGTACTTTGGTGGAGATGGCAAAGGATATGGCGCAAACCTAGGGTTAGAGTATGAGTTTACTTCGTGGTTTGTTGTTGCTGCAGAGGTGGTTTATCACCATGCCAAGTGGTTTGATCGTACAAATAGCGAAACCGCTGCAAACCTTAATCTAGAGTTTAGGTTTTAAGCTTGTCTGATAATGGTCCAACTTCGACACAAATGAATACGTATTTTCCAAAATACTTAGGCATTGCGCTAGGGGTAATCTATGGCCTGTCAATCAGGCTCTTGTGGGAACTCGAAGCGCTTAGCAACATAGGCGGTTTAGTCACGGCTTCGTTTATGTTCCTTGTGCCGTGTGTTATTGGTTTTATTCGTATCTATTTCGAGTGCAAGGTGACCGCTGAATTGACCAAAAGAAAAATGATTGTGCTTGCTTGGCAGCCCATTTTTGCTTTCCTCGCAGCGACTGTGGTGAGCCTGTTAGAGGGCAGTATATGTATTGCAATGGCATTACCTGCTTTTATGTTTTTCTCTAGTTTAGGTGGTCTGACGGCAGGGTATTTTTACCATCTGGTAAATCGAAAAAAGACAGCCTTAATGAGCGTTGCCTTCTTGCCCCTTTTGGTCGCTCCTATTGAGAATCAATTTCCTAAAACTAAGCAACATTTACACGGTTGAAAACAGCATTGTCATAAACGCACCTGCTGAAAAAGTGTGGGAACAACTAGGCGAAGTACAAACAATTCAACCCCATGAGTGGGAACGCTCATTGACTTCAATTATCGGTATCCCAGCGCCAGTCGAAGCTAACATGCAAAAAGGTGAACAAGGCGCTGTGCGTATTAGTACCTGGGAAAAAGGTGTGGCTTTTAAAGAGGTTATCACTGTCTGGGAACCCGATGAGCGAATGATGTATGCGTTTGATATTGACCCCGATGCTATCCCTGACAACGCGCTGGACAAACACGTAAAACTAGGAGGTGAATATTTTTCGCCTATCAATGGTGGTTATATCATTACTGTTGATGCAAATGGCAATACTGTTTTAACGCTAGAAACTACGCTAAGGGATAACACTAATTTTGGGCTCTACTCTAGAGTTTGGGGTGAGTTAATTTTTCGAGATTTTCATAATTCTTTACTTAAATTAATGAAATCACGAGCCGAATCATCATGAAGTAGTTTGGAAGCTGGGCTTGAACTGAAACAAACCCAGCATAATCAATAGATCTTTAAGAATTCTCTTGTAGCTCTTTATGAATACTACTCACTAACTCTTGTGGTAAGCACAGTTGATTAGCAAGCGCTTGTAAATACTGGCCTGAAATAGGTTGTTTGAGGTCAATTGCGCTGGCACTGGCGGCGTATACTTCAATGCCCGTTTGGGCATTAGGCACCGCAGCGACAAGTTCAGTGAGCATCATAGGCTTGCGTAACTCGTCAAATAACATGGCTTTTTCATTCACGGTCAGCTCCATGTGCTCAACACTGGTAAATATCTTTTGTCGCTCAGATTCATCAATGTGGCCATCCGCATACGCCGCTGCAATCATTGCGCGCATAAGAAGTAATTGGCCTGACTCGTTGCTGTCATCGACCACTTCCTCAAAGCTCTGCTCGGGCATGCGAGATGGCGTATAATCAAATGTTCGGCCAGTGTGATTGTCGCGAGCACTTGTATTGGTGAACTCTCTGTTTACTTGGCCTTGAGTGGATTCATTTTTTTGTGAGTATTGTTGATAAGCTTTCCACGCTAGGCCGCCAACAGCAGCAAGCGCACCGTACTTCAGCGCCTTCTTACCTGTTTTCTTGCCCTTTTTACTCGTTACTAAACTTGTAAGCCCACCGCCCGCAACGCCGCCTAAAAAGCCACTGAGTGCGCCAGATTTATTGAGATTACCAACGAGTTTTTGTAAATCCTTCATCTTTGCTCCTTATAGATGTGTTGCCTTTTACCTTATGCGATTTACACCAAGGTGAAAACGACAGCTTTGTTACAAAGCACTACAAAGTAGCTTCAGCGGGTTGTTAAATCATGGAATTTACTGATTCGCGGCCTGGCTCGATCAGTTCAATGTGAGTGATTGTAAAGGGCGTGCCCCATTGTTGGATGGTTAACGTTTCAGGGCATTTGTGACCTTGAATTTTTAGCTGTGCACCATCGAGGGCGTAGGTGGAGTCGAGATTGAGCGGTAAAAGACGCGTGCTATCAGTGCAGATTAGGCCAAAAAAGCCACCTTCGAGATTGATAAAACGCACGGTTGCGACAATCCATTCATCTCTGTTTGACTCGGTTTCATTGCTGATGGTGGTGGGCATTAGTGGTCACATTTACAATTGTTGGTTGTGTTAAGCCTAGCAAATATTCAGCCGTTGAGAATACATCTGTGGGCTAAAGCTGAGGATTCGTATTTTGTTACAAAAAGAATCATAAAAATAAAATTATATTCCTTTGTTTTTATAACTTTATCTTTTCATTGCTGTTCTAGCTTTAAATAGGAACAACAAAAAAGGAATGGATATGAAAAGAAAAATACAGGTTGAAGGCAATGCCAGTGCGGATATGACACCCATGCTAGACGTGGTGTTTATCTTATTGATATTTTTTGTGGTCACGACCACATTTTCGCGTTCATATAGCTTAAATATTGAGCGCCCAAAGGCAAGTTTGGCAAGCCCAAGTGAGGCAAAGAATTTGCAGATTAGGATTGATTCACAGGACAGAATTTGGGTGCAAGGAAGGCTCATCGCTACAGAGCAACTGGCTGTAAATATAGCGAAGGAAGCGGCATTGATGCCATTTAAACAGGTGCAGCTTATGGCTCATAACAGTAGTTCGCACAATACCTTGGTGCGGGTACTCAATGATGTGAAGGCTATGGGGCCATGGCCTGTGGCGTTGACAAACTGATAGTTGCAGCACAGAACATAGGTGCACTTCTATCTTATTTGAGGAGCTAAGCATGAATCGCTAGCTCCTCACTTTTATAACGGTGTTGCTACTGTACACGAGTGATCTTGACCATGACCGCTGGATTATCAAATTTATGCTCTGCATTGAGTATTGAATTACTTAGCCCGTCATCCATGCTAACAACACCCGGATGCATAGACACAAAGCCACCGTCTTCTCGGTCAGCGTTGAACCCTTCACCACCGTCAGTAGGGCCAGGGATCGTGCCCATAGCTTCGCTGTTTACTTCAGTGCCCGCGTCATAAGTGTTGCCATACAGCGACATTGAACTGCCAACACTCAACGAAGCAAGACTTACTGCATTCACGCCGGTAAAGGCATCATTTGTATTCACTAACATAGTGGCAACGGTGAGTTTTGCATCGCTGATGTCCTGGATAGTTACGCTTAACGTCTCATCGCTTCCTGCACCTAAAGGGGCAGAGCCCGAAGTGCTCGCCATCACCGTTGACTCAGCGAGAAGTGCTGAGTTGTCGCCACCTTCGGCCAACACTTCCAGTGCACCTGAAGCACTTTCACCCAACGTCCAAAAGTCACCCTCTTGGTGCAGTGCAATTGCAATGGGGCTGAAAGGTTGAGCATTGGTGAGGTTTGTCACTGTGACTTCATAGGTGTAATTCACCGGTGCCGGTGGGGGGACAGGCATGGTTACATTCATGTCGTCATTATCAGAACCACATGCGCTCAAGCCAAGCAATATGAGGCCAGTTAGTGCTGCATTTTGTAGTATGGGTCTATTTAGGGTAGCCATAAATGTCCCCTCCTACTGCACTGTTACTGTGAGTTTAGCGACTGGGTTTAACCAGCGATGCACAGTGTTACTCACATCACTTTTTCCAGCCATTGCATCGTCGTCACCGATATTACCTGGGTGGATATGGACAGTGGTATTTGCAACAGTGCTTGTTACACCACTTCCGCCGTTGCCTAACATGGGCTCAAGGGGAGGTGGGACTGGCATGCCTGGTGTGCCGGGAGCACCGCCACCACGAATTTCATCGTTTGCTTCAGTCCCTGCGTCATAGGCATTGAGGTAAACATGGTACGTACCAGGCTCAGTGGGTAAGGTCCAACTATTAAGGCCAACAAATCCATCATTGGTTGGCAGCATCATACCCACCAATGAAAGCTGTGTATTACCATCACTTGTGCTCAGCGTTCCTTGCGCTACTTGTCCTGGAGACAACAAGCCACCCGCGGGGTTGGCCAAAGTATCTGCTCCTGCTCCTGTTGCTAAGGTCATCAAACCATCAATAGCTCCGCCTTCAGCCATTGCTTGTAACTCGGTGCTTGCTGGCTGAGCAACGTTGAACAGTTGTACTTCATTGCTGTGTGAGGTGACCAGTAAAGGGGTGAAATAAATGCCTTGCGTCAGGTTTTGCACGTGAATTTCTATCTCTGCGGCATTGGCATGGTGAGCAAGGGCTAAAATTGCACTTGCGACTGTTAATTTTGGCAACGATTTCATCTCAAATCCTCTTCATTTTTTATGCATATTGCAGCACTCACAAAGCGCTATAAGCTGTGTGAATATTGGAATGATTTGAGTGTGAATCGGCCGTTTTCAGCACTCACAACAAAAAGACCTGAGTGGTCAAAATATACTTTCAAATAAATTAAATAAATTTATAACTCTATGTTTTTAATAGCTCAATTTGAGATGGCGGGGAGTTTAGCAAAGGCAACACGTAAGCGTTGTTTGATGTCTTCATCACTATTTTTATTCAGTGCCAGACAAGGTATATAGTTTTTTGAAAAGCTGTTGGGCAGGGCTTTAGTAATGTTTGTCATATCGTCCACGGCAGTGTCGATAACTAATATGTAATCTAAGCGCCCATTTTGTAAGTTCCTTTTCAATACATCCATGCCGTTTGTCACAATTAAGTTATGGTCTTCTTTGAAACCTTTTGACAGCAATATACCGTGTGCCACAGAGCCGCGTGACACCCCAACCAACGCAGATTTTGCATCGTCAATTGACTGCAACGCCACTTTGGAGTTATCGGGCAATGAGTACAAGAATATTTTTAACGGTGGCGCTATTGGACAAAACCATTCAAAGTTCTGCTCGCGCTGCGGTGTTTTTAAAATCGTATAGATGAGGGTGTTAGGTTGCTCAAGCGTTCGTTTTAGTGCCCGCTTCCAAGGCAATATCGCGATATCGTAATCTATCTCTGCTTGAGCCATGAGCTCTTTGACTCTTGTTGTTGCGGCACCGATTACTTCACCGTCACTGTTTTTATAGCTGAGCGGCGGGAGATCTTCGGTGACGATTTTTACGCGATCAATCGGCCAACTTGCAAAGCTGGTTAACGCCAAAAACAACAACAAATACTTCACGGGTTACACTCAAAAAAGAACTCAATCTTAGACTAGTTTAAAAATTAACTTTTAGCAAAATCAATTAAGTATGTGTTCAGCCATAGAGTTGTACCTTTTAATCTCACTCCTGTTAAAGTTCCTTTGAACCTTTATTGTTGTTAAGCAGGTTAGCCAGCTATTCCTTGTAGCTGGCTTTTTTTTGCCTATCTTATTGCAAGAGATTTGCAAGCTGGCATCATATAAGCCGCAATTTTATATTTTAAGGGTCTAAGCATGCTGAAATGGCTAAGTTATTTGTTTGTTGGTTTTACGTTGTTGTTCGCATCTGTATCAAACGTTCAGGCGCAAGAAGAGCAGCGTGAAATTACATTGCCAGAGCAGCAAGCCAAAGGGCTTACAAAAGAGCAGCAATCTCAGGTACAACAAACTGTGTCACAGCTTCAAGAACCTATGTATCGCCCCTTGATTGAACGATATATTTTGGACGAGCTGCAATCGGTGCGCAAAGATCAGCAAGCGTTACGTGCCGAATACGCTGAAAAAATAGCGCACGCGCAGCTAGAAACAGCTGACCGAGCAATTGGCTACACAGCGAATACGATGAATAATTTGTTCATTTTGATTACCGCTACCGTGTCGATTCTCGTATTGGTGGGGTGGAATTCACTGCGTGACGTGAAAAACAAAGTAGAAGACATTGTTAACACCCGAGTTAAAGCGATTACAGAAGAGTACGAAGCACGCTTAGCCGGGCTAGAAAGTCAGCTGCGTGCGCGCTCAGAAGAAATTCTCAACAACCAGAAGAAAATTACCATCACCAATGAAATTCATTCATTGTGGATGCGCGCTAATTTGGAAAGTGACTACAACAATAAAGTGGAAATTTACGATGAAATTTTGACTCGTAAACCAGAAGATGTTGAAGCCATTGCATACAAAGCGGATGCGTTGCTTGAATTAGGAGACACTCAACAAGCGGTTGTGTTGTGTAACCAAGCATTGGATATCGATTCAGATTACGGCTACGCCTATTGGCAAAGAGCGTGTGCCTACGCGATGAAACACCAGCATAGTGACGCTATGGCTGATATCCGCATGGCACTTGAGTATTCACCAAGTTTACGTAACGAGCTGATGCACGAGAGTGCGTTTGCAAGTTTGCATGACAACGATAGCTTTAATGAAATCGTTAGCGGATAAGTAAAAAAAAAGCGGCTCACAAGCCGCTTTTTTTAGGCATAAATTTTTACTTAGAAGTGGATTTAAAAAATAACACTTTTTTCACTAAGCCATTCACAACCTCATAACTGGCAACCACTTCGCCACGTTTGTCGATAACATCAGGGTCTGCAGAACACGACTCAGACAGTTCTTGATCAATCACAAAGTTGCCATGGACAATACGTTTAATCGGTGTGCTTTTCACACATTTCAGATTTTTAAACATGACGCCATAGCGAGCTATGAGCTGCTCTTTGCCTGAAAACATCAATTGGTTTGGATACATATAAAATGCCACGTCTTCAGCGAAGTAGCTAATGAACAAGTCGATGTCTTGTTCATTGTAGGCTTGCGAAACAGCATCGACGATAGACACAGCATTGTGTTGCTCTTTGTTAAGCTTCTTGGCGGTTTTTTTATCAAGTTGATTCTCGACAATTTCAGGTGAGCCTTCACCTTGGACAGCTTCATCATCGTTGGCAAAAACAAGTTGGCTATTGAGCACTGCCAACAACAATAAACACAGGCGCTTCATAATACTTCCTCGACTTACCAATACTGTTCAACGGTGATTTGCCCCGGACTACGCCGACGATTACGGCTATAACCCAGATCCGCTAAGCACTGGCTGGTGTCTTTTACCATATCGGGGTTACCGCAAATCATAAATTGTGCCACCTCGGGATTAGCCACAAGCTGAACACTTTCAAAAAGTTTTCCGTTCTTTATTATCTCTGGAACACGTTGTGTCAGTTCGGTGCTGTTGGCTTCTCGCGTCACGATAGGCACATACCTTAACTGCGGATGTGTGTTCTGTATTTCTTTTATCAGCGCTTGATAACTGAGATCTTCGCGCGTGCGCACACAGTGTACCAGCACGATATCTTGGTACTGTTGCCATACATCTTGCGCTTGGAGCATAGATAAAAATGGCCCAATTGCAGTGCCAGTGCTAAGCATCCACATTTGTTGTGCGTTGGGCACTTCATCGAGGGTAAAATAGCCAGTGGCTTGCTCGGCAATTGCAATGTTGTCGCCAGGTTGCAGCTTTGCCATCGCTTGGGATAATGCACCGTCATCGACTTTGATTAAGTAAAACTCAAGCTCTTTACTGCTCGGAGGGTTTACAAAAGAGTAGGCACGGGCCACTCGTTTATCGTCGATTTCAAGCGCGAGCTTGGTATATTGCCCTGCTTTGAATGGGGCAATGTCAGCTTGCACAACTAAGCTAAAGAGCTTATCGCTCCACCAATGAATTCGGGTAACTTCTGCTTCCAGCCAATTTGCCATGCGCACTCCAATGCCACGAATATATTCCTTAAATCTGGCAATACAGTGCGCAAATGTCAATCAAAACAATAACAAACACAGCTAGAGAATCATGAGAAACTCAACAAGATCTTGACGTTCCTGGGGGGATAATTCGAGTTTATGTAGCAGCTCACTGGTAACAGGAAATCGTGGGTCATCAGCAAATTCTTCTCGCGGCTTTGGTCTTGCCCCTCCGGCATTGTAAAAGTTAACGACGCCAATCAAACTGGGAAAAAGTCCATTGTGCATCCAAGGGCCCGTTTTCTCTATACCAAGTAACGAAGGTGTGCGAAATTGTCCTATGTGTTCAATTTTATGAGTTGCATCAAAGCGACCAAAATCTTCAAACCGGCGACCAAAGAAGTGCAGCCCGGTTACATGAAATTCATTGTCACTCAGCAATGCACCTTCGTGGCAGGTCATACATCTTGCTTTAGTCCTGTATAGATGCATGCCACGAAGTTGAGCGTCTGTGAGTAATGTCAGCGCATCTTTGGGATCGCTTTGTACACGTTTGATATAGGCACTGAATGTAGAATCAGGTGGTAGCAGAGTACGCTCAAAGGCAACGAGTGCTTGCGCAAACTGCGATTCGTTTAATTGCAGTGTGCCAAAAGCGGAAAGAATGAGCTTGTCGTAGGTACTGTCTGAGTTAATACGCTGCAATGCTTTTGGCACTGAAAAATCCATTTCAATAGGGTTTTGTATTGGCATGATTGCTTGTTGCTGAGCACTGTCAGCACGACCATCCCAAAAAAACGACTGCCAATGATCGAGACCAAAAATAGCCGGTGTATTTCGCGTTCCTTCTTGTGCGTCGATACCTATGGCAACTTTTCGCTTGTCGGCAAAGCTAAGTCTAGGCTCGTGGCAAGAGGCGCAGCTAACCGTTTTGTCTCGAGATAATTGTGGATCGTGAAATAAGCGTTTACCTAGTAAGACTTGTTTTCGTTGTGGTGCTCCTTGTAAAAGTGTAAGAGGCGCGAGCTTCTTCGCCGGCTTCCCATCTGCGGTTGTGATTGGCGGCCACAGAGCTTGGGGCTGGGCGTAGGTGCTTCGCAAGAATAAAGTTGATTGGTCGTCAGTCTCGCTGTAGGTGGCAAAGCTGCTGAATAAACATAACGTGACAATAATGGGCTGTAGCTTACTCATAGTAATAAGTGACTCCGAGCCAAAACATGCGACCTGGTTCAATCCCACTTTCACCCTCATCAATCAAATATGAACGTGCATTGAGCAAGTTGGAAACATCTGCACGTAGTTCAAGTTGTTGCATGTGGGACAAGGGAATTTGCCATCGAGCGCTTAGATTCAACATGACACGTTCTTTAATCGTGCGCTTTTTGTATACGTCGGTAAACACGCTGTCTAGCTCACAGTCTGCACACTCGACGTTCAATGTGAGAGGGCGCTGATAGTCAGCCTTTACAGCAGTATCATAACTACCACTGTAGGTTGCGCTGAGGCTGGTATTGAAATGACGGCTCCAATCAACATTCCACCCTAATGCAGCAGTGACGGGAGTACCGAAATTTGTTCGAATGCGGGTTAATTCACTGAGTGACACAGGCTGAGTTGATTTGCCATCATCGTAGAAAACAAGTTCATCCAATGGGGTGTTAATCGCACTTGCTGTGTAGCTTTCATTCGATATTTCATTGTCTGAATAGGAGGCATTTGCCCACAGAGAATGTACTCCAAATTGTGCACTCCAAGCAATGGAGTATCGCTGGGATTGACCTGTCCCTTCGTTAGTCATGTAGATATAGCGGTAACCATCCGCGGCAATCGGTGCGTCGTTGTTGCGGGAAAATTGTTGTCGCTTGTTGCGGTGCACATAATTAAAAGAGAAGGTCCCCACGTGTTGAGTTGCGTGCTTTAAGCCCACCGCCACTTCATCGTCATAAGGGGTATGCACATTGTCGAAGCGATAGCGATACTGACCTGTGTAGTTCGAATCTAACCAATTTTGCACATAACCGTTGCGAATAGGGCGATATTGTTGGTATGAGAAGCGCTGATGCTCTCTCAACTTGTAGCCTATAATTGATGCGTCGTAATAGCGATTTAGGCCGATGGTGAGTAGTGTGTTTGTATCACTGAACAAGTGATAACCGGCGCTAAAGCGAGGCGCAAGATTGTGGTTTTTTAAAAAGTCATCGTATTCGTAACGCAGACCTAGATTGAATTGCCAGTCGCCCCACTCAATCTTATTTGTTGCGAATAGGGCTGCTTGTTGCAGTGCCACACTGATGTGTTCTTGAGGGGTTACTGCACGCCCTGAAAAGTACTGTGCCGTAGTGGCAATGTTGTTGGAATAAGCCAAAACATGGTCTGGGTTATTGAAGTTGATACTTCCACCAAGCTGCTGCGCCAATGTCTCTAGGTCAACATAAAGCGCTCGTTCGATGCAATCCAATGTGTAACCACTGCAATTGAGCTGTGCTGTATCACTTGCCCAAAGTACAGGAGCATTGTAATTATAACTGTCTTGGTGGCGTGTTCGTTTTACTTCTTGACGGGTGATTTGCGCACCAACACTGAGGACATGTTCGCTAGCGCCAATAGTAAACGCATGAAAATCTAAGTTGTTGTTTAAGGCATAGGAGGTTTGATTCTTGTCGATATTACCATGACCCCCTTCAAGGGAGACAGGAAGATCATCTACGCTTTGTTCTGCAAATTGTCCCCACTCTTTTCCTTTTGCTTGTCGCCAAATGTAGTAATGCTCGGGTGCTTCGCGAGAGCTATCGCTGTGGCTAATATTCAATTGCATTTGCCATTGCCCAAAGTTGGTATTCTCTACCAAATTTGCAATGATTCCGCTGTTACCCCCTTCAATAACATAGTGACTATTTCGCACATTTTTTAAGTATGTGGTGTCTTTATACGGTGAGTAAAGGAATGAAAGGTCGAGTTTGTCGACCCAGCCATCTCGATATCCGTATTTTATAAGCGAATTTATATTATCTCGACGCTGGGTCTGCACCTGAGCCAAAGAAATGTCAGAAATCGTGCTACGCAACGCGTTCATGCTGAACATAAGTGCATGGTGTTCATTCAACTTCGTTTGCGCATTGAGCGAGTAGCTGCCTTTTTCAAAAATGGGCGGTGCGAGCTCATTGTCCTGAATTGTTTCATTACCAGTTCCTTCATCGCTTGGGGCAATGACATGATAGCGCCCCCAATCGCTTTGATTAGCGCGCACGCCAAAGTTAAACGATGTGTCGTCTAAGAATGGGCTCTTTGTTTGAGCGTCAACTACGCCGCCTGAGAACCCACCGTATTGGGCTGGAATGTTATGGTCGTAGACGGTAATGGAATCAACAATATCACTATTGATGTTCATTGTTTGCACGCCGCCCGATACGTCATTCGCACTGGCTTTGATACGGCTGCTCTCGCCGGGATCAATGCGGTTATTGTAATTCATGCCATCAAGAGAAAATGCCGTTTGCCACGGTTGAGCGCCCGATATCGAAATCTCAGGTGCACTTATTTCCTGTAAATTATCGATAAGTAAGGCGTCGGAACTCAATTGCACACCAGGTAGCAGTGCAACCAATTCATTAATGTCGCCATTGCCTTTGGGGGTTGCTTCAATGAATTTACTGTCAAGATAGGCCCTACCAATAACTTCAGGCACTTCGATGCCGATGTAACGACCAGTCACTTCAATGACTTCGATGCTTTTACAGTGAGGGAGATTCTCAGAGCTTTTGGCATCGCACTGGTGCGAGGGTGATTCTGGAGAGGCTGGCAATAGGGTCTGCTCATTTGCATGACTAGCAACTGCTGTTATGGAGCAAATGAGCAGACACGTGTTAAGTCTACGTGTCTGCATGGTACTTCTCTGGATTTGCGGATTAGTTGTTGGTGTGTTCACCAATGGGTGTGGCATCATTGGCATCATCGATGCCATCGTTATCAGCGTCCGTGTCAGCGATAAGTCCCGTGAGTTCTATTTCTTCTTCACTCGCATCGTTGATGAAAAAGTTAGGTTGGCCGTCATGATCCGTGTCGATGCTTGCGATGTGTGTGCCAGCGAAGTCGTCTCTATTGGCAATGAGCTCCGCCATTTTTACAGTGAGTCTTAGTTTATCAGCGTCGCCATTGAGGTCTGATTGGATAAGTTGCTTCGCTGAGCTGTGCATGCCTAACAGGGTATATAAGCTGACAAAGGTCTCCATGTTATCTTGAACTGTTTTGTCGGCCATACTTGCCAATTGCGTGTGCAGCTTGTTAGTTAAATCCACGGTTGTGCTATGTGCATGAGCGTAAACATCTGCGTAGTTTTGTATGTGAGCTGCTTGCTCAGACAATGCGGTTACAAACGAGGAACGAGCATAAAATCCCGTTTCAGCTTCTGCTTGTGACAGTGCATTAATGAGCAGCAGTTCGCTAATTTTTTCAATACCTTCAGCATCAAGGGAGGCAATAGAGTTATCGATATCCTCTGTAGCAGACACGAGCCAATTTAGCGCAATGTCGCCATGGTGAGCATCAATGAGATAACCAAGCATTTCCACGGTGTATTCAAAACGGCTGATTGGGTCTTCCAAGCGTTTAATTTCTTGCTGCGCTAACACCGCAAGTGCAGGCACTTCATCAAATTGTTCTGTGAATATCATTGCGTTAATAACATTTCCATAACCGACAATGGTATTGACTGTGGTGGTGTTGCCAGCTTCATATCTGAAATAGGTGTATTGGAGTTCGGCGCAACTCTGTGCAGCACTTTTAGCATCTGCACCTATTCGCAGTGCTGTTTTTACGAGCAGTCCACATCCGCGGTAGCCCGTGGTGTAGCTCATCAATGATTCCTGTGCCACATATTCAGGGCTCAGTAAAAGGTTTTGTGCCACCTCTAGCACTTCTTGTGCGAGTTGCACTTCACCCGCTTCGTACAGCAATAGTGCGACACCTGAGCTGGCATCTTTTTGCGTGAGGGTGCGCAAATAAGAACGTAAGTTTTCGTCTTCACTGAAATATAGATAGGCTGGCGAGAGAGCGCTTTGCACCGATTCGCCAGCAAGGATTCGTTTGCTAATGTCAAAGGCGAACATGTGCTCCTTAGCATCGCTGATATCGCGCTCGTCTGTGAGTAAGGCAAAGGCAGGGTTGGATGTGCCGTCGTATAGCGCACTGATCAAGCCCGATAGAGATTCCAGCGGGTAGGTGTAGGTCGCAAGGGTTGCCTCAGCATACGCAGAGGCAACGATGTCATAACTGGCGTCAAAATTGACCACGCCATACAGGGCTAAGGCTTCATTGACTAGTTTACGCGCGGAATCTTGCGCGCCAATTTGAAAGGCGAGTTCAGCAGCCCATGTTATATATGCAGCCTTGAGACGCTCTACAGGTTGGCCTGCGAATTCTCCAGATTTTTGAATTTGGTAACCCGTTTGCAGTGTTAAGTCGCTGTAGGCATTAATGATGCTTTGTGCTGTATCAAAGTTCTCTTGGCTAGGGTTTTCAAGCCACGCATCAACCGCTGCCCCAGCGGATTTGTTGAAAGCAGTAAGAAAACGCCCAAACTTAGAGGAATACTCTTGTTCACGCACTTGA
This sequence comes from Pseudoalteromonas sp. GB56, assembly GCF_054923835.1. Lineage (NCBI taxonomy): Bacteria > Pseudomonadati > Pseudomonadota > Gammaproteobacteria > Alteromonadales > Pseudoalteromonadaceae > Pseudoalteromonas > Pseudoalteromonas sp. GB56. The sequence goes on from NZ_JBPCHK010000003.1 coordinate 167,660, forward strand.
TTGGCATACGCTTTTAAAGAAACAAGTAAGTCCTCAGCAGCTTGAACTTGGCCAGCTGCACGGTAATCATTAACCAAGCCGATAAAAAAAGCGGGATCACTGGAGCTAATATTGTCGATCCCTTTCTCTGCAATGTATTGATTGAATGCACTTTGAGCCGCCAAACGATATTCCAGTGCGCGCTCAGGTTCACCGTTACTGTCCAATGCTCTTCCAACACTGCGATATGCGCGGGCTTTATCATCAAGCAAGGTGATTCGATTAATTGACCCTGTTGCTTGTTGCTCAAACCCAGCGAAAATATAGCCAACAGCAAGGCTCTCGTTGACCTCATTGAGAGATAAATCGTCATAAACTGTATCGGCTAGTGCTTGGGCTTGCTTCAAATGTGATTGGTTTGAGCTGTAGTAATAGTTGCGTTTATCTTCGTTTGTCACGTAAGCAGGTTGGAGACTAATGACAGCACGCAAAGGCTCAGTGATGATGCCGTCCGTATAGCTAATTTCAAAGCTATCGTCGATAACCTCCAGGTTGTTTGCTTGATAACTAAATTCACCCGTTTGACCATCTAGCTCTAATTCACCAGAGGAAGGACCGACAATCAGATTGAAAGTAATGTCATCGCCGTCGACATCGAGAAACTCAAGTATTCCACCGGTTGTCGCGGAGGTTGTGACGTTAATACTCGATGTCAGTAGTTGTGGCGCATCATTTGTATTTTGCACCGTAAATGTGAGTGTTGTACTGCTAGACAAAGCGCCGTCAGAAGCGCTAATTTCCGCGGTGTCATTACCGAAATAATTGGCATTAGGTGTATAGGTGAACGTTCCGTTTGCTTCAAGTGCTATGATGCCATTTGAGGGGGCGTTACTGAGTGAATAAGTGAGCGGATCACTATCTGATGCTTGCACCTTAGCTGTTAACACAGTGTCTTCGACTAGCGAAAACTCCAAGGAGCTTGAGCTAAATGTGGGAGCCTGATTTGATTCACCTCCACCGCACGCAACAAGCGCTAGTGAACACAGAGCTGGGAAAATTGTTATTTTGAAATTCATTACAGTGAATAGGTAGTTAAATTTAACTAAATGATAATGGATCTCATTATCAAATAACAATAGTTTTCATTTGTCCTTTTTTAAAAGAGTTTTAAACTTCGCTTATTAGTGTCTAATCTGGTGTTTTTTAATTGTATTCAATGACTAGTCGCGTGAGTAAACTTGTTATTAACACAGCGAACAATAATCTTTGGTTGAAACACATCATGGCTCTGTTATACTCGCGTTCGAATTTTCAGTATTTCGTGAAAGTTCCAAACAAAACTTCGGTCTTTCAGTAGTCTTTTGGGTTTATGTAGTGCAACAATATAGCTCACACAACGGCGTAATTTTACCGTCACCAGTTACACTGGGTATGGTGCGTAGCCGTGCATTGACTACTCAATTGTTGTTCATCTGTGTGGTGGTGTTGGGTAATCTTACCTTGGCTATGAGCGGCTTGTTAGGCGATGCCGCCGAACTTGAAGCCCTTGCCAGTCAAAACCTGACACAGGATCCAATCCTTGTCTCTCTACTGCAATTTATCGTCCACCCAGTGGTCGCAAGCCAATTACTCATTGGCCTCTGCTGGTTACTGTTTCACGTTTTTATTGCCAAACGTGCGGGTATCATCCTGCGCAAAGAGACCCTCTCTTTAAGCGCACCAACGCGCCTCCAACCTGTGCAAGATGCACATGGTTGTCGTGCTCCACCCGTTGTTGCCGGTTGATTGAATATAAGTCGTTGCTAATACCTCATTGGTGATTGGGAAAATGCGTCTCCCTTGCAATGGCATCAGTGCGTCTGCTTAATATCTGTCACTGAACACAATCAACCCACCGCAGTATTATTCGCGGTGCGTAGGGCATCATTCGCTAAGTCACTCTTTGTTTTTCACGCGCCAGCTAAGTGCGCTTGAACACACGCTGTGAGCTCAGATCGGATTACCAAACTACCGTGAATATACGCCTAGTAAATGCACTTTTTCAGCGTTTACATCTTCTTACGTCATGCGCCTAGGCTTAATAAATTGGCGACGTGGCGAGGTTTAACCTTTAGGTTGTAGGGTAGTGTTTTGTTAATTCGAAAACTCTTTTCAATAGCTCTGGCTCTTTTAGTGCTGGCGCTCAGCGGCTGTAGCGGCGGGGTGTTGGATCCAAAAGGGCAAATTGGCATCGATGAGAAAAACCTCATCATTATTGCCACTCTTCTGATGTTACTGGTGGTGATCCCTGTGATAGTCATGACCCTCTACTTTGCGTGGAAGTACCGTGATGGCCGTGAACAGGAAATCTATGCACCAAAATGGGCTCATTCCACCAAGATTGAAGCAGCTGTGTGGACAATCCCTATCGTGATTATCATTGTGCTTGGGGTGATCACATGGCGTTCGACGCAGGATTTAGACCCATATAAACCGCTGCAAGGTCAAGGTGAGCACCTTACCGTGCAAGTGGTGTCGTTAAACTGGAAATGGTTGTTTATCTACCCAGAGCAAGGCATTGCCACCGTGAATGAGTTGGTGTTTCCTGCGAATGTGCCTGTGGAATATAAAATTACTTCTGAAAGCACCATGAACTCATTCTTCATTCCTCAATTAGGAAGTCAAATCTATTCCATGGCGGGGATGGAAACACAGCTTCATCTGATTGCAAATGAACCAGGCACGTTCAAAGGTTTCTCAGCAAACTACAGTGGCGCGGGTTTTACCGGTATGCAGTTTGATGCCATCGCTACTCCCACAGAGGCTGAGTTTGATGCCTGGGTCAGCAAGGTTAAAGCGCAAGGGCACACATTGACTCAAGCGAGTTATGCGCAATTGGCCAAGCCTAGCGAATACGACCCTGTGAGCTACTACGCCAGTGTAGAGCAAGGGTTATTCCACAGTATTGTTATGAAGTATATGCAAGGTCATGGCGAGATGAACTATTACGCCAAACCTGAGCATTCGGCACATCAACACAAAGGTGTTGAGGAGTGATTATGAGTCTATTTGGAAAGCTTTCTTTAGAGGCCGTGCCATACCATGAACCGATTATTATGGTGACATTGGCAGTGGTCGCTGTATTAGGTTTATTGCTGGCTGCAGCAATTACCAAGTATAAAAAATGGGGTGTACTTTGGTATGAGTGGATCACCTCAATCGACCACAAACGCCTCGGTGTAATGTACATTACCTTGGCGCTTATCATGCTCTTTCGTGGTTTTGCTGACGCTATCATGATGCGTACGCAGTTGGCTATGGCCACCAGCGGAGCGGCAGGGTATTTACCACCAGAACATTATGATCAAATTTTCACCGCACACGGTGTGATTATGATCATCTTTATGGCCATGCCTTTTATGATTGGCTTGATGAATATCGTCGTGCCTTTGCAAATAGGTGCGCGAGACGTTGCCTTCCCATTTTTAAATAACTTAAGTTTCTGGCTAACTGCTGGTGGCGCGGTGCTAATTAACCTCTCTCTGGGTTTGGGGGAGTTTGCAAAAACAGGTTGGGTGGCTTATCCACCGTTGTCTGAGTTGTCTTTCAGTCCAGGTGTTGGCGTCGATTATTACATTTGGGCGTTGCAAATATCTGGCTTGGGCACCTTATTGACCGCAGTGAACTTCTTAGTAACCGTGTTTAAAATGCGTGCACCTGGTATGTCACTGATGAAAATGCCAATTTTCACTTGGACGTGTACTTGGGCGAACATTCTTATTGCTGCGTCATTCCCAATTCTGACGGCTGTGTTAGCCATGCTAACCCTAGACCGTTATCTGGATTTCCACTTTTTCACTAATGAACTAGGTGGTAATGCCATGATGTACATCAACCTTTTTTGGGCATGGGGTCACCCTGAAGTATACATCCTTATTTTGCCAGCATTTGGGGTCTTCTCTGAGGTGATTTCAACCTTCACAGGTAAGCGCTTGTTTGGTTATAAGTCTATGGTCTATGCAAGCGGAGCTATCTCAATATTGGGCTTTATTGTATGGCTTCATCATTTCTTTACCATGGGCTCAAGTGCCAATGTAAATGCGTTCTTTGGGGTGATGACTATGGTCATTGCGGTGCCAACCGGTGTCAAACTGTTCAACTGGTTGTTTACCATGTACCGCGGTCGTTTACGTATTACTGTTCCAGTTTTATGGACCATTGGTTTTATGCTGACCTTCACTGTGGGAGGCATGACAGGCGTGTTGCTGGCAATTCCAGGTGCGGATTACGTATTACACAACAGCTTGTTCTTAATTGCCCATTTCCACAACACCATTATTGGTGGTGCAGTATTTGGTTATCTTGCTGGGTTTGCTTATTGGTTCCCCAAAGCGATGGGCTACAAGCTCGATGAGCGTTGGGGCAAAGCGTCATTCTGGTGCTGGCTTGTTGGTTTCTTCGTGGCCTTTATGCCTTTGTATATGCTCGGTTTTCTGGGTATGACACGTCGTTTGAATCACACTAATACACCTGAATGGAACATCTGGTTATACATCGCCTTTATAGGGGCTGTAATCATCATGTTCGGTATTTTGTTCCAAGTAATTCAGCTATATGTAAGCTACAAAAACCGCGAGCAGCTCAAAGACACCAGTGGCGATCCATGGAATGGTCATACGCTTGAATGGTCTACTGCGTCACCACCGCAATACTATAACTTTGCCAAAACCCCCGTTGTTTCTGACATCGATGCGTGGACAGAGGTTAAAGAGCAGGGGCTCGCCTACCAAACAGGGCAAAAATACGCGCCAATCCATATGCCTAAAAACACGTCAGCGGGCGTGCTAATGAGTGCGGGTATCACGCTATTTTGTTTTGCCATGATTTGGCATATTTGGTGGCTCGCAATTATAGGCCTAGCAGGGGCGATTGCGATGTTTATCAAGCGTTGTTATACCTCTGATGTCGATTACTACGTGCAAGTTGATGAGATTGAGGTAATTGAAGCTGCACATATTCAACAAGCTACTGCGGGAGGTCGTTCATGAGCGCCACATCTTCAGCATCTATCAGCGCCTTAGCGGGTGTGCAAGATCATCATGAACACCATGACACGGGCGGCAATACGGTATTTGGTTTTTGGTTGTACTTGATGACCGATTGCCTCTTGTTTGCGTCATTCTTCGCAACCTATGCGGTGCTTTACATGAACACCGCAGGCGGCGTGTCGGGTAAAGACATCTTTGAACTTGACTTTGTGGCAGTCGAAACTGCTGCACTACTTCTCAGTAGTATTACTTTTGGTTTCGCTATGATTGCGGCGAATGCCCAGAAAAAGGCACTCACTCTGGGGTGGCTTGTAACGACGTTTGCACTGGGTGCCGTGTTTATTGGGATGGAAGTATACGAATTTCATCACCTGATTGAACATGGTAATGGTCCACAGCACAGTGCATTTTTGACGTCGTTCTTTTCGCTTGTAGGGTTGCACGGATTGCATGTGAGCGCGGGATTAATTTGGATGACAGTCATGATGATTGAGGTGTTGCGCCGTGGTTTGGGCAAGCAAACGGTAACGCGTTTAAGTTGTTTAAGCCTGTTTTGGCACTTCCTAGATATCGTCTGGATTTGTGTATTTACCGTTGTGTATTTGATGGGAGCCATGTAATGAGCCATAGCGAGATTCAACATATTGACCAAATTGAAGAAATCAGCCACCAACACAGTGGTAGTCAAATTAAAGACTATGTTATCGGCTTTGTGCTGTCTGTGGTGCTCACTGCTATCCCATTTTGGGCGGTGATGAGCGGGGCGCTATCAAAAGGCACCGCCCTTACCACAGTGGTGATATTCGCTTTGCTGCAAATTTGGGTGCATTTGAAGTATTTTTTGCACCTTAATTTCATCACCGAAGAAGGTAAAGCTAACAGTATTTCATTTATTTTTAGTGCGTTAATCATTGTTATGGTGGTTGGGCTGTCGGTGTGGATCATCTATGAGTCCAACGCCATGATGATGTACTAGCGTAAGGGGTCGTACTTATGTTTCGTCGTTACTTAACTGTGACTAAACCCGGCATCATCATGGGTAATCTCATTTCAGTTGCGGGAGGTTTCTTGCTCGCTTCCCGCGGTGATGTAGATGGTGTGTTGATGTTGGCAACCTTGGTTGGATTGTCTCTAGTCGTGGCCTCTGGATGTGCCATTAATAACGTTATCGACCGTGATATCGATGCCAAAATGGCGCGCACCCAAGGCCGAGTAACAGTAACTGGTGAAATGTCGGTAATGGCAGCATTGCTTCACGCCTTGGTCTTGGCTGTGCTGGGTTTTGGCGCATTGTACTGGTTCACCAATACCTTGGCGTTAAGCTTTGCGGTCTTTGGTTTTGTAATCTATGTGGGCGTGTATAGCTTACACATGAAACGCAATTCGGTGTATGGCACGTTGGTGGGCAGCTTGTCAGGGGCCGTGCCACCTGTGGTCGGGTATTGTGCAGTTACGGGACAATTTGATAGTGGTGCCGGGGTACTGCTACTTATGTTCTGTGTATGGCAAATGCCACACTCATACGCCATTGCGATATTCCGCTACCAAGATTACCAAGTGGCAAATATCCCCGTGTTACCTGTTGCCCAAGGTGTGGAGAAAGCGAAACAACAGAATCGTTTTTTATATCGCCTTGTACGCACTCGTTGTGATGCTGTTACCTCTAGCCGGATACACAGGGCTAGCCTTTATGGCAGTAGCCTGTACTACCAGTTTTTGGTGGTTGTTAATGGCGCTTAAAGGGTATCGCAGAAACATAGATATGACCGGGTGGGCTAAACAGGTGTTTGCATTTTCTATCTTAAATATCACGGTGCTGAGTATTTCCATGGCTGTGGATTATCATGCTGCGAGTCCACAGTTACTAGCACTGACCTCATAAAAGGTCTGTGCGCCATAGCGGCATATTCCCAATAGTAAATGAAAATCAAAGGTCCTTCGGGGCCTTTTTTCGTTCAAGTTAGGGCATTGATAATCAACGATGCATGCAACTCTAATACGTTGCTTTCATCTCAATTTATGTATTGAACTCGACTTAGAAGCGCGCTGCTTGCTCAACCACTATCGCGTGACGCGCGCCAAGGCGAGCATGGTCTTTGTCATATCCTCCACCAATCACTGTTGCTACTGGTGTGTTATGTTGCATGCAGCGCTTAAGCACGAGGTGGTCACGGCGCTGTATACCTTGCCAACTAATGTCTAATTTTCCTAAGCCATCTTCTTGCCAGATATCAACACCTGCATCGTAGAGCACCAAATCTGGATTAAGTGTGTTTAGTAGGTGGCACAAGGTGTCATCAACAATCCCTAAATACTCGTCATCCCCCATGTTATTCGCCAAACCTATGTCCAAGTCACTGGCGCACTTTCTAAATGGAAAGTTTTTCTCACAATGTATAGAGCAAGTAAACGCGTAAGGTTGATGTTGCAACAAAGCTGCAGTGCCATCACCTTGGTGCACATCTAAATCAAAAATGAGCACATTGGTGATGTCACCCGATTGAATCAAGGTTTGCGCCGTGAAGGCCAAGTCATTGACCATGCAGTAACCCGAGCCAAAATCATAATGGGCATGATGGGTGCCACCGGCTAGGTGGCAAGCAATGCCATGCTCAAGTGCAAGACGGGCCGTTTTGAGTGTACCCAGTGGCGCGGTAAAGGTGCGCGCCATGAGATTTTTAGACCACGGCAAGCCAATTCGGCGCATCGCTTTGTCATCTAGGCGGTTGTGCCAAAGGTCATGCACGTAGTTATCACAATGGATAAAAGCTAAGTCATCAGGGAGGCCAACGTCAGGTTGATGGAGATTGTCGCCAATCAACCCTAAGTCTTTAACGTGATGGTAAAGGCGCGCAAATTTGCTCATCACAAAGCGATGGTTTGGGTCGAAGCTAAACGAATAATTTGGGTGGTAGACCAAGGGTAAATGTGGATTGCGCGCCATAGTGAGAAACAACTGCTCGTTTTGTATAGCCTATCGACCCATGCGTCGCCGTGCAAGTTTTGGCAATATAAAGGCTGTGCAGGCACAGCCTTTTGTCCTTATTGCAGGGTTGGCTGCAGTTGGGACAAGCGCAGGGTTTTGCTTGTCACCGTGCTGCCATCAATATCTTTGAGGCCGAAGTGCACGCTGGGGTCTTGTTGTTGCCAATCAATATCGATAAACCCGTAGTTTACGTCATTGGTGAAGTTACCGACGCGGTGCTTGTTGGGGCTCACGTGCTTCCATTCTTCGGTCAGGCCTGAACTGGTGACTTCCCAAAGTGGGTAAGCATCTGCTTGTTCTACTTTGGACAGCTCTCCCCAATGGGTGTCGCCACTTATCATTATCACGCCGCCTATGTGTTCTTGGCGTATTAACGCAAGCAAGCGTGTGCGGTCATACGGGTAATTTGCCCACGACTCCCAGCCAGTGAATTCAGGTAACAGCTGCAAGCTCGATGCTATAATGCGAATTGCTGCGGGCTTTTTCAGTTCTGTTTCTAGCCATTGCCATTGTGCCTCACCAAGCATACTGGCCGTGGCCTCTTCACTGGGTGAGTATGGACCTTGGTTGTTGGGTTTACGCTTTAAAGCATAGTCGCTGTGACTCACATGATTGATGGCAGGGCGATTCCAGCGTAAATCAGGCATGATCACCCGCACTAGCTGATCGCCTTCTCCATATTCGTAGGAAGTGTAAATGCCATCTTTACGGGTGCGGCGAGGCGAGTCCTGAGGCTCTTGCCAAAAATCTAACATGATTTGCCGTGATGCTTCTTTTTGCGGGTATTCCATGCCGGCATCATTTTCGCCGAAATCATGGTCATCCCAGATAGCGATGGTGTGTGTTTGTGCGCGTAATGCCTTTATTCCCGGTTGCTCACCCAGCTGTTGATACTTTTGCTCAAGTAGCTCCATGTCTTCGGTGTCGCCATAGATGTTATCCCCCAAGAAAATAAAGAGTTCAGGCTTATCTTTGATAATGGTATCTAAAATCGGCATGGGTTTAGATTGATGGCTGCATGAGCCAAAGCGAATGCGCTCAATGTGTTTGCTTTCGCTCGCGTAGGCGCTGTGACCAAGCTGTGCCCCAACGGAGGCGCAAAACAAGGCGCTCATAAGCAATTTGTTCATTTGAGCACTTCCTTAATCGCTGGTGCGACTTTATCGCTGTACTGGCTTGGCGCTTTCCCCAACAACATGAGGGCGGTTGCGGCAATTTGTGCATTGGTGTTATCGCTTGCTTTGTGTTCGCCGTGGGCGGCGATATCAGGCCCAATTGCAGCGAACCAAGTATGCTCAGACCCAACAATGCCCTGAGGGAATTGCTCAAGCATGGCGGGGTATTTTTTCTCAATCGCGCGTTTTGAGGAGTGATGCTGCCAATCCGCAAGGTGGCTACCACGACCATGATCTGTGGTGATCAGCATTACCGTGTTGTTGCGGTATTTTGGCATGGCTTGCAATGTGTTCCATAGGTCAGCAATCAATTTGTCGCTACGATGAATACCACGAATATACTGCTCATAATTGCCGTCATGCGCGAAGTCATCGGGTTCACCTAAACCTAAAAACAACACATTAGGTTGCTGGCTTTGAATGTAATTTTTGGCAAAATGGTACGTGAATGCGTCGAGTCGCACGCTTTGCCACGGGCTTGGGATCTGTGCTTGCAAGGTATTAAGTAGTTGGGTGTCGCTGTCTTGCGTTTTTTCGGGCATGAAGCCAGCATTTACATGCAACTTTGAACGCGGCTCGTTAAATATATATGGAAAAACATCCCAACTTGCAAAGGCGGCATTGTTGCCTTTAGTCTTATCTTGGTTATTCAACCATTCAATAAAGCTGATATGAGGGTTGGCAATTTTATCGTTGCTGTTGATGCCCTCATCCACTTGGCCCGTAATAATTTCGTTATAGCCTGGATAAGAGAAGTACCATGGGTTAGCGACTTGCATGTTGCTGCCGAGATCTCGATTACCCAATAATGTCCCTTGTTTGGCGAGGGTATGCCACAGAAATGGCATCAACTTCTCGCGTTTTTGTGCATCACTCGGCGCATCAAAGTCTGCTAATAATTGTGATTGGTTTTGTGTCGTGTCATCAGTGACTAAGTTGTTATCTAAACCTCGGTACACTTCTTGCCAGCGTACACCATCAATAGTGACGAGCACGAGGTTATCTGCTGCGATGGCACACGTGCTGCCAAGCATAAGTAGTGCGGTGAATACATTACGCATAATTCTTCCTCATAAGAATACCAATTCGCAACAATACTTAATCATTTTGAGGGATCAAACTTGCCGCTAACTGCGTTATAAATTTCTCATTTAGAACAACTAAATAACGAAATTTTTCTTTGTTATCAACGAAGTTTTATTGCCGCAAAATAGATCACTTAATTAAGCGAATTGGCATAAAAGGCGGCGCGGGGCCGCCTGAAACGATATAAATTAAAACGCTAACTTGAAGTTAATTGCTGCTGTGCGTGGAGCGCCAATCCAAGCCGCTTGACCTGAGATACCGCCAAGGTAGCTTTCATCCGTTAGGTTATTAATGGTAAGTCGTAACTCCATGTCTTCTACACCTTGTACGGTTGAGCTAATGCTTACCCCTGCGTAGAAATCAAACGTGGTGTAGGCATCGACACGCGTGGTATTTGCTGCGTCCATCCAACGGTCGCCAACCCATTTTCCAGACAAACCTGCAAAGTAGTTACCACGTGCCCAATCAAGGCTCAATACAGCCAAGTCTTCAGCCGAGCCATACACGGTATTTCCTGCTGGATAGTCGTCTAGTCCACCTGTGTATTCAGAGTTGTTATAGGTGTATGAGCCGTACAAACCCCAATCATTCGTGATATACCAGGTTGCTGATGCTTCGATACCGGTTGAATCAATACCACCTACATTAACATAGCCACCATTGGTGCCAATCAAATAATCGATGCCATCGGGTGAGTCTGGGGCGATGAAGCTCAGACGATTATCAAAGCTGACGTCGTAATACGTGATGCTGGCGTTGAACAAGTTAGACGCATAGCGCAAGCCTAAGTCGATGTTTTCAGCCGTTTCAGGCTCAATGTTTTCAAGTGCAGAGGCATCGCGCTCAAGGACATTGTCTTTAATTGCTGCAAAGTTTTCTGCATAACCTGCAAAGGCCTCTAGGCCTTCAACTGGCATTGGCACGACGACACCAGCGCTGAGCAATACATCGGAGTCTGAGTCCACCGACACATCAGTGCTTTGACCAAATAAGTCTTCACCTTGGAGCTCAACTAAGAATTTTTTTGCACCCAAGCGCACGCGCGCAAGGCCAAGGTCAAGCTCGTCTTCCAGATAAAACATGGTGGTATCAACGTTGAATTCACGGCTGTATTGAATCCAATAGGGGGTTTCATCAAAGTTTGCAGAGACACGTGCGTCGATGCGTTTGTGCCAGTCACGCCATTCTTGGCGCTGGTAATCTTCGTACCAGAAGCCTCCACGTAAGGTGTTTTCCATATCACCGATGCGGCCGTACCATGCAAAATCAGCATTAATACCCAAACGCTCTTTGCCGTAGTGAGTGTGACGATATGAGCCAACAGGAATAGCGCCTGCTGCGTAACAGGCTGGGTCATATTCAGCGCCTGCACCACCGTACGGGAATGAAATACTTGATTCGCAACCAGCGATTGGTGAGAGTGCTTCACCGTCTTTATTGACAAAATAAATGCGGCCAATTGGGGCGCCGCCTAAAAATGCCGTGTTTGATGCTAATTCAGAGTTGCCATTACCCGCGCCGTCATCAATGATGTCTACAAGGTAAGGTGGCACCCAGTCACCACGGCCAGAATTATTGTGGTAATAAACGTTACCTGATACTTCAAATTCATTGGTGGTGTAGGCTGCATCAACATACGCAAACGTATTCTCACGGTGTGTTTGCCAACCGTTGCGATAGACTTGGTCAATATAAGGGATGCCTGTGATGGTGTCTGTTAAGCGATCCCAACTTGGGTCTGCTTTAAATTGGTCTGCACTGATGCGTTGATAATTGGCTTCAGATACATCGTCGTACGAAGCATAGGCTGTTAAATCAACCTCACCGATGCGACTGATCAATTTTGCCGCAAGGTGGTCACGCTCATTGTTTGCAGCTTGCTGCACCCAATCTGAGTTGCTGCTGCTCGACACACTCACCCACGCATAGGTATCTTTAGTCAGCTCACCAGTTTCATAGCGTGCGAAATACTTTTTCGCTTCAAAATCACCACCAGTTAGGCTGATAGTCAAGCGCTCTTGTTCACTAGGGTTCATGGTGGTGAAATTGAGTGTGCCACCCAGCGCTTCATTTGAGCGTGATGCGACATCCGCTGTACCTTGCGAAACCTCAACAGTGCCCAAGTTTTCGGTGTCGATATAACGATTGGCTTTAGCACCACCACCATAGTTGGAGTTACCGTTGGCGATACCGTCGACTGTGATACCGATTTGTTGTTCATCTAGAGAAAGCTGAAAGCCACGAATAGACACCGTTGTTGACCAGTCATCAGAGCCGAAAGTGTCGCCTTCATTGACTAATACACCCGGCAAGTTATCAATTACAGCAAGCGCACTGGTCATGGCTGATTGTTGGTTAACCATGTCTTGGCTCACCGCGTTGTTTGCGTATGAGACGCTCTTACCCACCACAGTGATTTCTTCAATCATATCTTCATCTGATTTAGTGCTGGCGTCTTGTGCTTGTGCAGTCATCGCCATGGCGCACAAGATGGATGCGGTTAGCGCGCTTAGCTTGAGTTGTTTGTTCATTTTGTTCCCCGAAATACGACTGTTTGTAGTTAAATTCGGGGCGATTATGGATGTTCAGTGTTACGTTTCGCTTAATTTTGATTGAAGCTTTAATTAACAAAAAAAGACTAAAATAAGACACTTAGGTGACTTTCTGAAGTTGACAATGAGCATGTAGGTTCAACGGTTACAAAAAATAACTCATTTATAGATTGAAACTCAGCGACCGCACCTTATTATATTTGAATATACATTCAAATATATTTTCTGGAGAATTTCATGAGCACAATGAATCGTCAAATAGTCTTGCAGTCACGCCCCGTTGGTGAGCCAACAGCTGATAACTATCGTTTACAGGAAGTCGAAATTCCTAAACCTCAGCAGGGTGAAATGTTAGTGCGTACTGTTTACATGTCCCTAGACCCTTACATGCGTGGTCGTATGGATGATGTGGAATCCTATGCTGAACCTGTGGCAATCGACGAGGTTATGTTTGGTGGTACAGTTGGACAAGTTATTGAGTCCAAGTTAGATGGCTACAGCGAAGGTGATTGGGTGCTGAGTGTTAACGGATGGCAAGATTACGCAATCAGTAAAGGCGAGTTGTGTATTAACTTAGGTAAAAACCCAACAAATCCTTCATGGGCGCTCGGTGTGATGGGGATGCCTGGTTTTACAGCTTACATGGGCTTGCTTGATATCGGTCAACCTCAGCCAGGTGAGACAGTGGTTGTTGCGGCAGCCAGCGGTGCAGTGGGTTCAGTTGTTGGTCAAATTGCCAAAATCAAAGGCGCTAGAGTGGTCGGTATTGCTGGTGGCGAAGAAAAGTGCCGCTATGTCGTTGAAGAATTGGGCTTTGATGCGTGCATCGATCATAAAGCGGATGATTTTTCTGAGCAACTCGCGCGTGCGTGTGACCAGGGCATTGATGTGTATTTTGAAAACGTCGGTGGCAAGGTATTTGATGCAGTATTGCCGCTATTAAACACCAAAGCGCGTATTACACTATGTGGCCTTATTGCCCAATACAATGCAACTGAGTTACCAGAGGGGCCAGATCGCATTCCATTATTGATGGGTAATATTCTCTCTAAGCGTATGACTGTGAAGGGCTTTATCATTTACGATGATTATGGTCATCGCTATGAAGAGTTTGCAAACGACATGGTTCAGTGGTTAAGCGAAGGTAAGATTAAGTATAAAGAGCATTTAATTGAAGGTTTAGAAAATGCGCCAGCAGGTTTAAACGATCTTTTAAATGGTCGTAACTTCGGGAAAATGGTTGTTAAAGTAAACGAACCTCTTTAATTCATTTTAAATTTTCATAGAAGCCAGGGCTGTGCCTTGGCTTCTATGTGGTCGAACCACAGTAAATAACAAGTGTATTGTAATGTAAAGATATGTAAATGAGATGCTAATTGAACTATCATTGCTGCTTCTGAACATTTGCTGAATAAGTCATGGGCGTGGCTGTTTGGTAAGTAACCAATTTCTTTATGAGAAAGCACAATGAAAACAAAAATAGCCGTCTCTTTCGCTTTATGCTCTGTGCTGAGTGCCTGTAACTCAGATGATACTGCCAAAGAACAACCCCCTGAAGTCAAGGCCTCTATGGTAGAGCTTGAGCTACAAAGCGTTATTACCGCTCGACAGATCGGCGCGTTAACAGCGCCTGAAGATAGTGTCTCCATTGATAGCCCGTTGGCGCAATTGGGGAAACATTTGTTCTTCACTAAAGCCCTTAGCGGCAATATGGATACGGCCTGTGCGAGTTGTCACCATCCAAACCTAGGTGGGGGAGACGCATTGGTATTGCCAGTGGGTGTGGAAGCGCTAGAACAAGATTTGCTTGGCCCAGGTCGATTACATGATGCTAATGGCTTTCACCATGATGCGGGTCCAACAGTACCAAGAAACTCGCCAAGTATTTTCAACATTGCTTTTTACACACAAAGTATTTTTCATGATGGCCGCATAGAAATTATTGATGAATCAGGCGCAATGCGTACGCCAGATGTACCAAAAGGTGAGGCAGATCCAAATGCAGGGACTTCCCTTGCTCAAGCCCAAGCCCGCTTCCCCGTTACATCACGAGAAGAGATGCGTGGTTTTTCTTTCTCTCAAGGTACTAACGATGAGTTAAGACTTGCGTTGACACAAAGATTTAATGGTACTTCGAATGAGCTTGCCATTAATAATTGGCTTGAAGCTTTTCGTGTAGGTTTAGAAGCGCCACAAGGCGACGCGTCAAGTTTATTGACGTTCGACAACATTACATTGGCGATCGCTGCCTATGAAAACTCACAAATTTTGGTTAACAACCCTTGGTCAACTTACCTAGATGGGGACAAAGATGCGATCAGCGAACAGGCAAAACGTGGTGCTTTGTTGTTCTACAAATCAGCTGAGCAGGGTGGTTTTGATTGTGCAAGTTGCCACTCTGGAAGCTTTTTCTCTGATGAGTCATTCCATGTACTCGCTGTGCCACAAATTGGCCGAGGAAAAGGCAACGGCGTTTACGGTGATGATGATTTCGGTCGATTCCGAGAGACACAAGATGAAGATGACAAATATGCGTTTAGAACACCGACTCTACTGAATGTCATGCAAACAGGACCTTGGAGTCACAGTGGCGCATTCACGCAATTGAGTGACATGGTCTTACATCATTTCAATCCGAGTGAAAGTGTCGCGGATTATGTGCCTGATGACGTTCAGCCAGGTATTCAGCATGCGCATTGGCGAGAAAATACAGAACTTGCTTTAGCACAATTAGCGAGACTTCAAGCACAAGATAAATCATTGTTGCCAACGACCTCTATCTCTCAGGACCAACTCGATGACCTATTAGCATTTTTAGCTACATTAACCGATCCGTGTACGGCTGACCCAGCTTGTATGAATAAGTGGGTTCCCAGTAGCGATGAAGTGGACCCTGATGGATTGCGTCTAGTTGCTTATGATGAGGATGGAAACTTACTCTAAGCTAGTTCGCACGCTGTGTCAGAGGCTCTTGCGGGCTGATGACACAGTTTCTTGTTTTATCCTTTCCTCTGTATAAACAATCATCTGCTAACTTGAATAACGCATCGATGCGTTGACCTGTTTGTTCAGTGCTTGCAACACCCAGTGTGGCTGTTATCTGAATCATTAAATCATTGTGATTGATGACCGTAGTTTCAATTTGTTCGCGGACTTTTTCGGCGACGTTTATGCCAAAATGCAGGGGAGTATTCGGTAAAATAATGCTGAATTCTTCTCCACCTATTCTCGCCACAACGTCGTATTTGCGCATGACCCCAAGGATTGCTTGAGAAACGGTTTGTAAAACTGTGTCGCCACAATCATGACCATATTGATCGTTGATCTGTTTGAAAAAATCTAAATCTAGAATGATTAATGATAGCGGTTGTTCTTCACGCTCGCTTTGGCTGAGCTTTAGATTCAACTGTTCAAAAAAATAGCGGCGATTATAAAGCCCTGTGAGTGGGTCGGTCGTCGATTCTTCTCGTAACCTGAGTTCGAGTTGCTTACGCTCCGTGATGTCAATCATCATACCAGTCCACATAATACCACCATCGCTTTGGCGCTGTGGTATAGCGTGCGCGAATAGCCACTTTGCATCTTCTTTGAGCATGACTTTAAACTCACACATTAAGTCTTCAAGCTCGTTCGCTGAGTTAATAATCGCATCCAACAGCGTTTCTCTATCCTCGTGCGCTATCTTCGAAAGCATAATAGTGGGGTTGCGAATAGCTTGCTCAGGTGTGAGTTCGAACACGCGTTTTATTCCCTCGCTTGCATACACAAGGTGCCATGATCTAGCCTCTGTAAGAACGAATTGATAAATCATTCCAGGTAAAATTTGTGCCAAAGCATCCATTCGCGCATTCAAGCTCATACTCTCTGTTTTATCGAAAATAGAGCCAACAATTGATTCCGTTTCGCCGTTTGTAAGGGTGGGTGTTTTAACACGTTGTATGTGTTCGCTTAGCCACACATAGTGGCCTTGTTGATGGCGAAATCGGTAATCATATTTACACACCCCGATTGCACCTTCCCTTTGCCAATGCTTGAATTCAGCTTGTAGTGCCTCTTTGTCCTGAACGTGTATTTGTGCCAACCACCAGGCACTGTTATGTGACACGCACTGTGCTCCATAACCCGTTATACGTTCTATTTCTGAGGATATGTAATTGAACCCTTCATGGTCGTGTAAATTACTTTTGAAAATGGCGGCAGGAACGCTGTCTATTATAGAGTTTAGCTCATTGCGAACTTTCTCTAACTCGTTAATTGTTTGAATCCGTTCAGTAATATCTATATGTGTACCAGTTATCCATTCCGGTTTGTTATCTTTGGTAAAGGTTGCAATGCGTCCGTAGTCGCCTATCCAGACCCAATGGCCTAGCTTGTGTTTCATGCGCACATCGCACTGATACATTTTATCCTGTCCTGTGAAATGACGCTGTATCGCTGCATCAGAACGAATCAAATCTTCAGGGTGGACAAATTTCAACCAGGTATCAATAGATACGGGGGCTAGTTCATCGAGTGTATAACCTATGATTTCAGCCCAGCGCTCACTCACGGATAACTCGCCAGTTTGACAATTCCACTCCCACGTCCCTGCATTTGTGCTGTCAATAATTGTGCGTAATCTTTCGGCGCTACTGAGTTTATGATATTGCGTTTCGCATACTTTCAAAGAGGCCATGATATGCACTTTATCGCCACTGCATGTGCGTAACTCCCCCTTAAATGTTTTACCATCGCAGGTGACTTTGACGCTATATAGTTCATCTTCTTTTAGATGGTTGACGGCGAGCGCATTGTTGTGATCATAAAACTCGAAGATATCAAAGTGATGACCAATATAGTGTTTAAAGCATTGCGGAAACACTGCACTGCAAATTCCATCGCAGTCGAATAAAAGCAGCATGTTTGAGGCGGTAGTTTCCATATTCACCCGAGAAATTTGAAGTCCTGCATTGCAACGATTTGATAGTAATTATTCAGGACTCGACGTCATTAAAATAGTAAAAAAGTATAGTGAATATTCAGCGATTTGCGAAAAACTCCTAAATTATTCTTATGTATAATTACGAATGTAAAAAAGTGTAAAGAATTTGGTGGTTTAGCTAACGTTCATTGTCGGCACACTAGAGTAAGCATATTACAAATAGGTCATAAGACCGAAAAAGGAGGTCGATATGCGACTCACTACACTTTGTATTGGTGCAGCTCTATTTTGTTTAGCACCGTTAGAACAGGCAATGGCCAAACCGGATCATTTTACTCCTCCTGGACATGCTAAAAAGATGCACGATCATCATGATGATCGAGGTGGAAAACATAAGCGTCACAAAAAGCACAAGCGTGATAAATATCGCCATGATTATTATGGGTATCGCAATGACCGCCATCATTATCGTTGTGACCACCATAGTCACAGACATCACGATAGTTACTGGCGAGTGGGACATCGTTTAGATTACGACACATACCGTCATGGTCGAATTTTACGACGTGATCGCCATGGACACATTATCGTGGATATGCACGGCGATGTATTCAGGCTTTTAGAGAACAGTTTGGAAATTGTCGAAATTATTAGCCGCCGACATTAATATGCCCGGTAGCATACCCCAAAAAAACGCCTCATCAGGGGCGTTTTTTTAATTCATTTTTAACCGCATTCTCTTTCGTATGCTGACAAGTCGAAGAACATGGAACTGCTGTTTGCAATTCGCTTAAGCACGGCCTTTTCCTCATCTTGCCACTTCTGCACTTCAGTGCGTGCTTCACAGCACAATACACCTTTTGGCTTGAAGTTGTCGTGCAGTACGTAGTCAAGAAGCGAGTGAATACCTGTAGGGATGAAATATTCGTCATTCATGTCCCGAGTAAATGGGTGCTCGCGGGCTTTCTCGATAGCGAGGAAATCTTGTTTTTGAATGGCTTCAAAATATACCTGTGCACCTTCTTTGCTAATGGTTCCGCCACTGGAAAATTCATCATTTTGTTTGTCAAAACGGGCGATACATATAATGGCGGACGTGTCTTCATCGCACACCCAAAGGCTAGCAATATCTGCTTGAGGAATACTTTTCGCTGCAGTCTTCACGATAGCGTTTAACTTAGATTCGTATCTTAGTTTTGGGTTAGTTAGAGTAAGGTTTAGCTCAAAAAGATCAGCCACGGTTATCACCCAGAATTATCGACGTTATAAAGTATAGGTCGCATTTTAACGCACTGCGCATTAACCCAATCTAAACGGCTT
Source organism: Pseudoalteromonas sp. GB56 (assembly GCF_054923835.1). Taxonomy (NCBI): domain Bacteria; kingdom Pseudomonadati; phylum Pseudomonadota; class Gammaproteobacteria; order Alteromonadales; family Pseudoalteromonadaceae; genus Pseudoalteromonas; species Pseudoalteromonas sp. GB56. Next base: position 186,706 of record NZ_JBPCHK010000003.1, read on the forward strand.
AATGCGCAATATGATTAACGCTTCGGTTTTTGGTCATCAAGTGGACCTGCGCCGATATCAATCCGCTCTTCTTGTGGTTTGAAGTCGGGATCGAGTGACAAGTTTGCAAAGGGGTTCGGCTTATCCATTTTTTTGTCATCCTCTTTGTCGGTTTGTATTTTCTCAGTCTTTTCACGTTCTTCTTGTTCGAGTGCTGATTCTAGCTCCGCAAGTGCATCATCTAACGAATGGTCTCCGGTTGTCTGTGGATGCAAGGCGTCTAATGCAGAGTCCACAGGAGGAGCAGGCTCAGAATGCCTTTGTGCATTTGTAGACTCGTCATCTTCTGTAGGATTCAAACCCACAATAGACTCAGTGATAGCACCGAGCGACAGGTCATTATCAAATTGTTCATCAGAAATGAGTGGTTTGCTCGGATCAAAATCGTCTAGCGTGTTTTTCTTTTGATTATGATCGGTTGCGTCGGTAATCGGCTTGTCATTTTCGTTTGCCAAAAGTTCATCTATCACAGCTTCGTGGCCAGTAGTGGTTTTAGATTCTGTCATGGCGTTCGTGGATTCACGTAGGTCATTGGCATCGTCAGCACTTGCTTGTTGTTCGTTTTGCGTTTGAGCAGCTGAAGCTTGAAACTTATCGATGGAATCGAATTCTTCCGTAAGTAGAGGCTTGCTTGGATCAAAATCATCGAGTGCCTGCGATGGCATTTGGCTATTATCGGAATCCTTTGTTGCATCTGACGAAGGTATCTCCAATTCATGAGTGCTGTCTTGTGTTGGCGTCGCAGGGCGCTCAGTGCTGCTAGGTTCGCCTACAGGCGTGTCTGTGGGAAGAACAACGTCCTCGGTTTGAGCAGGAGACGCTTTAGTAGCGCTGACATTGTCAGTTTTCTTGCCATTTGCTTGGTCCAAATATGCTAAAAACTCTTCATCGGACATGCTAGACCAATCTTGGGCATTGTCCGTGATATTAGGTGTGGTTTCAGGTTCTGGCTGGATTGGCGAGTTGTCTTCACCTTTCACAGTATGCACAATACGCGCATCGTCCTCTTTTTTCACAAAGTGATGAATCTGCGCCGTTTGATGCACTGGGTCATTATTCTCAACCGTTTGCGTTGGTGTATTTACGGGGCGCATAAATGGAGAAACATTGTGAGATTGTGACTCTGACTCTTCATTATCGTTCGTAGAATCATCCGCAGGAGTCGCTGAGGTTGATGATTGCAAGTGTGCTGTCGATTCACTAGGGTGCTGTTGCTCAGCTTGTTGCTCAGCTTGTTGCTCAGCTTGTTGCTCAGCTTGTTGCTCAGCTTGTTGCTCAGCTTGTTGCTCAGCTTGTTGTTTAGCTTCGTCTATCAGGCCCTTGGTTGTTGTTTTCCCAAGTGCTGCATTATTCCCCATAGACAGCATTTGCTTCACTTTATCTTTGAATTCGGAAATCTGATCGTTCGTGAAGATTGGCTCGCCAATACTTAATACGTATTCGATAAAGTCTTCCTTATGCATGACATACGCCGGCATATCTGACTTAAATTTCGCTTCGTTGTCAAAAATGATAATAGGGTGGATATCTGAAGAAGAAATCTCAAATGCTTCTGCAATTGTTTGCGCCTGCACTGCTAACTCAGAGATAGGATTTGAGAACTTTTCCTCGTCATCCGAAGTTTTACCGGTCCATTGTTCCGCTTTGGCACTGCCGTAAATATCACCTTGAACTTTCGGTTGTGAGACTAAGAAAATGCCGAATTGACTGACAAGCAACTGTTCAATTGAAATTGATTTTAGATTATTGCCACTTTGAACTGGGACTGCACAAAATTTACTGTAGAGTTGCGGGTCGAGGGTAGCCGGACCCTTTTTTGCCATCCTATTCCACGCTTTTTTCAAGCCTTGCTGTTTTTGAACTGGAACGGGTTTGGCATTGCCGGAGCCTTTCGGTTTCACGACGCGAGGTTTGTCTTCATTGCTCCCTCTCACCGCGAGTAACAGGGCAATACCGATACCTAATACTACTAGGCATACAAGCGCAGGGAACGCTAATCCAATAAGTGGGTTGTCACTAAATTGTGCTGTGTCATCTACCACGTTTGGCACCACTGTCGTTGCCTTTCGAGGCGGTGGAGGTGGTTGCGACTCTACAGACGGAGTTTGTTGTTCAATCTCTGTTGGTTGGACAGATTGTTGCTCGGTTATGTCGGATGTTTCAACATTGAGGTCGGCTGAATCTGGCTGAACAGTTTCCTCGACTACTGGATCAGGTGCTGCTTGAGCCGCGTTGCCCAAGGCATTGGCAGCCCCATTGTCAACCTGAGAGGTTGATTTGGCCGGCACGTTTTGTGATGGTTGCTGCTCTTTCAGATTTAAACAATTATTATTATATTCACGGCTGGCATTACGATAACTAGGGTGGTTGCGAGCGTGATCAAATTGTGCCATTTGTTGTTTTAATAAAATGCACATAGCTCGGTTGTATTCACGAGCCTCTGAATCATGGCCTACTAAAAGAAGTAGAAAAGCGAAAACTAGAAAAGATGGTTTCATTTCCTGAACATACGTAAACAATCTGTTATCTAAGCTTAGTCTAACAGTTATTCAACAATTTAGGCTACATTCAGCTAGAGTCTTTTTATTTCAATAACCTATGTTGTTGCAAACAGGAGCGAAATGTCCGCTTTTTAGTGCAAAACATCCGAAAACCAGGATGAAAGTGTATTATCTGATTGATAATTTATTTGTGGATTTTGCTCAAAATGATGAACAAGCATGATTTCTTGGGCGAACTTTTGTTCAATTTGTGGCACTTTGCTAAGTAAGCAAAATAGAAAATCAGCAAACTCCCCAGTTTTCTGACTGTCATTGTAGTCAGGCATACCTTTGCTTTGCAGTTGTCGGAAGATGTCCTCGCGCCACCCGTCGAAAGTGGCTTGCGCCTTTTCCTCGCTGGAAAGTACAGCTTTGAGTTGGTTTTGTATCTCATGTTGATTGGCATTGGTGTGCAGGCACAACCACAGAGTGAAGATTCTCGGTTTTCGACAGTGTTGATAAATCTATACATTGGTGAATGCTGCTCATGTACTTTCCAACTTTTTTAATGGCCAACGTAATTGCATGCGCTGAGAGTGAGTTTGTTTTGATACGCACTTTAAAAAACGAATGAACATTTTGACTAATAACAAGTTATTACTTTTCGAACTGTGTTATTTTTGTATACGAAGTAGATGTACCCAGTGGATCATGAATGCTGCGAGCTAAAATATTCCAATATAATTTGAGACTAGTAATTTTGGCCTTTGGTTTGTTAAGTGTGGTAATAACCTTAGCGAATCAGTTTGTGATTAATTATCACGTTCAGTCCAAACGAGAAGTGGCGCAAACGCTTAGCAATAATGAAGCGTATGCGCGTAAGATTGCTGATATCAGTGGTATGGCGATGAATGCACTGCGCGCTCAACTCGCATATAGCGCCGAGGAGTTAAGCAAAAATTTTGATGACCCACAGCTGAGGAATTCCCAAGCAACTCGATTACTGCAACAAAACGATTTTTTTAACTCAGTGGTCATCGTTAATAAGGATGCTTTGATCTTAGAAGCGCTACCAAAGAAGTTGGGTGTTGTTGGAGTTTCGCTGCGCTCTGAAGCTGCAAAGCAATCTCTTCATGCACAGACGCCGATCGTTCCTCAGCCTTTTGTTTCTCCTTCTGGTAATTTGATATTGAGCCCATCTCATCCAATTTTTGACACCCAGAGCGCTCAGTATCTTGGTTATGTAGCTGGCACTATTTATCTTCACGGTGATAATGTCCTCGCGCGAGTACTGGGAACCCATTTTCATGGTGAGGAAGTAAGTATCAGCGTAGTCAGTGCTAATGGCGTTGTGATTTTTGATACAGATGAACGCGATGTCGGTAACCAATTGGACGCAACTAGTTTCTTACAGGCTGCGTTTAAACAATCTCAACTACGCAGCAGCGGGGTGCTGGCGTCACACTCATCTCAGGAGCAACTTACAGCGTTTGCCACGGTGGCTGAACTAGGGTGGGTTGTGATAGTCCACAGTGACGCACAAAAGGTCGTAAGTACAGTTGGTGACACGATATACGAATTAATCTATCACGCATTGCCTGTCACACTCTTAACTCTTCTGGGTATCTGGGTACTTGCATATAAAATTAGCGCACCTTTGCAGTTGCTCGCTGATAGAGTCAGTAACAATAGCAATGAATTTGCAGATATTCCGTTGTGGTACAGCGAAATTAAAACGTTAAAGCGCGCTTTTGAAGGTTATCGTAATGAACAAGTCAAACGCATTGATGCACTCAGTCTAGCTACTCATACAGATCCTTTAACGGGGATAGGTAATCGGCGTTATATGCAAACCTTTATAGACAACATGTGTTCTCAAGCACAGCCGTTCGCTGTGATCACCTTAGACATCGACTTTTTTAAGCGTATCAACGACACCTTTGGCCACGATGTGGGTGATAAGGTAATAAAATCGTTGGCCGCATTACTTAAAGAGGGGTGTCGAGAATATGATGGTGTATTCAGAAGCGGCGGTGAAGAGTTTATGCTATTGCTTCCAGGTATCGGGCGTCATCGTGCATTTGACTTGGCTGAACGCCTTCGTAAAGAGATAGAAATACATCAATTCGCGCCAGTACCCAGTGTCACTGTATCTTTAGGGGTAAGCTTTTGGCAAGTGAACAATGACGTTGATGATGTACTCAAAGAAGCAGATAAAGCGCTTTATAGAGCGAAAGAGCAGGGTCGGAACCAAACACAAATGGCAAATAGTTAACGACGTTTCTGGACATCTAATATCAGCATGAGTCGCTGGGCGATGCCCCACACGAGAATGAGGATGACAAGCAGTGTTATGACCAAAAGCACTGCGCCATCTGATATAAACAACCAGCTGAAGCTCATGACAAAGCAGCAAAACAAACATACGCGAAGGAGCGTGTTACGACTTTTTTAACCTGTTTTTGCATACACTGACAATTGAGCCAACCCTATCACTAGTTTAACAAATTACTGTCTCTTTAACAGTGTTGAGCTGGATTCATCTATTTGCCAATCTTTGATATGCATCATGTTGATGCTAAAGAATATATCCCTATATTTGAGCTAGATTGTGCTAAGCTACTAAACATGTGTGTCTTATTAAAAACTTAACCCATGCCACAGTCTTTTAACGCGCTGTACCAAACAACTTGTTCATCGCAAGCGTATGAGTTGGCGTTAACTATGATTGATGAAGTGTTCGCGGCGAAATATTGTTTTGTCGGTCGTCTCAATAGCCAAGGCACACACATTGATACTAAAGCTTTTCATATTGATGGGACCACACAGCCAAACATGCAGTATGGTTTGTCATGTACTCCCTGTTCAGATGCGATGCATAGCCAAGACGTGTGTTTTTACGAAGACAACGTTGCCGCCTTATTCCCAGATGATCTCATGCTCGAAGAACTGAGTGTAAAAGCATACATAGGGGTTACCTTACGGGATGTGAAGCGAGAACCTATCGGTATCTTAGTTGCGTTATTCCAAGAGCCTCAGCAGTTTACAGAAGCAAAACAGCAGTGGTTTCAAGATCTTGCTTTTATCGTTGCAGCTCAAACACGGTATGACATTGATATTGATAAGAAAAACATGCTGTTGGCAGAGCTCTCTTTGCGTAATATTGTGTTCGAGCAAAGTAAAGAAGCTATCATGATCACAGATAGCGATAACAATATCTTGCGCGTCAATCCTGCATTTGAGTTATACACTGGCTACAGAGAAAGTGAATTAGTGGGGCGTCCCCCTGGCATTCTGTCTTCGGGACGTCATGACGGTAAATTTTATGAGCGAATGTGGTTGCAGTTAAAGCAACAAGGGCATTGGCGTGGCGAAATTTATAACCGTCGTAAAAACGGAGAGGTCTATCCTGAGGAGCTTTCTATCACAGTAAACAGGGATGAAGATGGTACAATCAGCCACTATATCGGTCTGTTTAGAGATATTAGCGATTGGAAAGAAAGTGAACGGCAATTGCGCTTCTATGCCAGTCAGGAGCCGCTTACTGGACTGCACAACCGCCGCAGCTTTTTGGAACGAGTAGAGCAACATATTTCTTTGTATAGAACTGGGAGATTACCCTGTTCACTCCTCTTTTTAAATCTCGATAGGTTTAAAGACATCAATGATTTATATGGCCCTGAAGTGGGTGATAAAGTCCTCGTTGCGGTCGCACTGCGTTTGCAAAATAGTGTGTTGAGCTCAGATGTATTAAGCCGCTACGGTGGTGATGAATTCACGATATTAATTGTCGATTCAACGCCTGAACAAGTTCTTTTCGGTGCTGAAAACATCTTATCTCGGGTGTGTCAGCCTATTCGCCTTGGTGAATTAAATATCGAATTAAGCTGCAGTATTGGTATTACTCACATAGACGACGACACAGACAGCGCCACGGTGTTCGTTCGTAACGCTAACCATGCGATGCTCAGTGCTAAACGCTCGGCCACAGAGAATATTGTGGTCTTCAGCGATAAAGTAGAAGGCGTCTACCTACGCAAAATTCAATTGCGGGATAAATTGCATAAAGCCCTGCGTAGCGATGAACTCGACGTTGCCTATCAGCCAATTGTGAGTAACAGTTCAGGACGGATCACTAAATTTGAAGCCTTAGCGCGCTGGCATGATGCTGAACTTGGCACCATTTATCCAGATGAATTTATCGCCATTGCTGAAGAGTTTGGTCTCATTTCGTTGCTTGGGCAGTTTGTACTCAACAGAGCACTCAAAGATTTGGCGACGATCCATAGCCAAGGCTATGAATATATTGCGATGACGGTCAATCGCTCAGCCACAGAATTTAATCATTTACTGCATCCTGTGGAGCATATTTTAGCTGCGCTGGAAACCCATGATATTCCTACTCATCAATTAACCATTGAGGTGACTGAATCAGTGTCGATTAATGCTCAAAATCAAGTTGAAAATCAACTCAATAAACTACGTGAGCAGGGTGTCAAAGTCGCACTGGATGATTTTTGTACAGGGTATTCTTCGCTGAGTCACTTGATAGATGTACGTGCAGATTACATCAAAATAGATAAGTCATTTACGCAACAAATTTTGTTTGAGCACAAGCATCAAGTCGTGATTGCCAGTTTAATCAAAATTGCATCTGAACTAGAGATGGAAGTGATTGCTGAAGGTGTTGAAACGCAAGAAGAACAAGCTAAATTAAAGCAATATGGTTGCCACTTTAGTCAAGGCTATTATTACTCACAGCCCGTGCCATTAGACACGGCTATTACCTTATTGCATAGGTACAACGATTGAACAGCTTCTATTAGTCAACTGACTGTTGTATAAAGTAAAAAATATCTAGCGCATGGATGGGCTTGGTTTTATGTAACGTAAAATTATGAGGTCCGCTCAATGCGCAATTTAACCCTTCGAACTATTTTCATTGGTTTTGTGTTCGTCGCGCTGTTTGTTGTCACTGTGGTAAGTGCACTTATCAATACTTCGCAATTCTCCAAACTGTATTACCAACAAACAGAAACGCAATTATTGCCCGATGCGGTGGGCCGTGTGGCGGCAGAAATTGATGCGCAAATGAAATACCCCATCTCTGTTTCGCAATCTCTTGCCGATAATTTAATGTTGCATCAATGGATGAAAGAAGGGGAACAAAGTTCCGAGATTCATCAAAGAGTGATGGAATACTTTGCTGATCTACAAAAGAAAAGTGGCGCAGCCGCGGTATTTTGGGTGAGTCGTAATTCATTGAACTATTACACCGAGTCAGGGTTATTCAAACAAGTGTCGCAATCAGAACCGCGCGACAGTTGGTTTTTCAATTTCTTAAATGCGAATCAGCGCCAAGCCTTAGCACTTGATGCCAGCGAGAAAGGAGGTCAACTGACTCTTTTCGTTAACACCATGGTCAATATTGATGGACGACCGGTGGGCGTAGCAGGATTAGGGTACGATATTTCAGACGTAGCTAAGATAGTGACCTCTAGAAAAATAGGTGAGCGCGGTTACTTATTTTTAGTGGATGACGGTGGCCGAATCATTGCCCATGAAAACAGTAGCTATATAGGCAAAAACCTAGCGCAGGTTGGTGCGTTGAGCGCACTGCAAGGCATTACTAAAAACAGTGGTAGCGGGTTTTCACTTACACAAGTGGAACTTCAAGACGAGCTCATGTATGCAGGTGTGATGCCTATTTCTGGTATGGGGCTTACCTTGGTTGCACTGCAACCTGAAGAAGAAATCTCAGGTGCTATCAATACAGTCGTGTTGATATCAATTTTGGTGAGTGTTGTTCTCGCAGTGATTTTCTTGGTATTCACTTTGTATTTTGCCAATTGGTTAAGCTCTCGAATTCGTCGCGTGGGAGACGATTTATTAGAAATGTCAGGTCAAGGTGGGGATCTCGCAAGCGCCTCGATGACAGCGTCGACAATGAATTAGGACATCTTGCTAAGGGCTTCAATGCAATTATTGGTAAAGTGGCAGAGTTAGTCGATGAAATTAGTGTTACTGAGCAGGCTATGCGTGAGGGCATAGATGAACTCGCTGCTTTTTCGGATAGCACCTTTGTAGCCACTCAAAATCAGCGCGCACAAACTGACCAAGTGGCGACAGCCATAACTGAAATGGGGCAAACCATCACTGAAGTATCGGACATTGCGCATCGGACGGCCAGTGACACGGAAGAAGCAGTGCGCGAGACAGTAGCAACGAATGAGAGTATGGCGACCACTGCGCAAACAATGACCGAACTCAATGACATCCTGATTGACGTGGATAGAAGTATTGGTGAATTCGCCAATCAAGCGGCTGAAATCAACTCAGTTGTCGAGGTCATCAATGCGATTTCTGAACAAACCAACCTTTTAGCGCTCAATGCGGCAATCGAAGCGGCTAGGGCGGGTGAGCAAGGGCGCGGGTTTGCTGTGGTCGCAGATGAAGTGCGTTCGTTGGCGCAGCGGACACAAAAATCAACATCAGAAATTCGCGAACAAATCTCGCGTCTGCAAAATTCGTCATTACAGTCGCAAGAAGCAATAGCTCAGGGCACTCAAAGTAGTCAGAAAGTGACGGAGTTGACCCATGTTGCGGTATCGTCTTTGCAGGCAATTCAGCAAAAGTTTGAATTTGATCAGCCAAGGTAATCACCAAGTGGCTGCAGCGACCGAGGAGCAGGGAACCGTTGTTGAGCATATAAACCAGTCTGCTCATGATATCTCAAACAGTGCTACTGAAATTCATGATAATGCTGAACATCAGCAAAGAAGCACACAAAGTTTGCTCTCTCGCGCCCAGCATTTGAAGGACTTGGTAAGTCAGTTTAAAGTATAAAATTTATCGCCACGATAAAATAATCTTGTTTTACCGTGTCGAGCCAAAAACGCATAATGCCGCCTTTTGCTTAGCGAGAGGGCATTATGCGCGGCTGGATTATCTACACTGATGGCGCCAACTTACTCAAACCAGAACGATACGAAATTGATCGTCTAGTGGCTGTCGCCAAAGAGGAAAACATCGAGCTAGAGGTGTATGCCCCTGATCAATTTGATCTCCTTGTGACTCGAGAAGACGACAAAAGTATTCTTATTGATGGTAAGCCTGTACCATTACCGGATTTCGTAATGCCACGAATGGGCGCAGGAACCACCTATTTTGCCTTGGCCATTATTCGCCACTTAGAACGCTTGGGTGTGTATTGTGTCAACGGTGCGCATGCCATTGAAACCGTCAAAGACAAACTCTACGCGCAACAAATCCTCGCTAAGCAAAACCTGCCAACACCGACAACCATGTTGGTTAAGTTTCCTGTAAACATCGAGTTAGTCGAGCGCCAAATCGGTTTCCCAGTAGTGGTAAAAACTTTGTCAGGCTCTCAGGGCAGTGGTGTGTTTTTGAGTAAAACACGCAATGAGTTTGACGATTTAATGCAGCTTATAGAAGCAACCAGTCCTCAAGCAAACATCATACTGCAGCAGTTCGTGAAGAGCAGTCATGGTCGTGACTTACGCGTTCTTACCATAGGTGGACGTGCAGTTGCTTGTATGGAGAGAAACAGTGGGGGTGACAACTTCAAAGCCAATGTGAGTATTGGTGGCAAAGGCACTTTATATGAAATCACGCCGGAAATAGAGTGGTTGGCTACACAAACCGCTAATGCACTTGATTTGGATGTGGCGGGTATCGACTTATTATTTGATGAGCAGCATTTTAAAATTTGTGAAGCAAACTCCAGCCCAGGCTTTGAAGGGCTAGAGCAAGCCACATCGATTGATGTTGCACGGGAAATCTTCCACTTTATCCGTATTCGTTTGGGTATTTTTGATAAACAAACGACCACTAAAAAAGTGAACGCTGAGCAGCCTGTATTAGAACAGGTGTAACGACAGTTTGTTAGCAAATTGCTCCAGTGCATACAAGCCTGCACTGGAGTTGCCAAAGTTATTGAGTTTAGGCGACCACACAGCCACGGTAAACTGACCGGGTACTACAGCAACAATCGCACCACCCACACCCGACTTTCCGGGCATCCCCACTCGATAGGCAAAATCACCGGCAGCATCGTATAGGCCACTGGTAAATAGCAAAGAGTTAAGTTGAGAATTTTGTTTTGCACTTAATATGCGTTGTTGCGACGCAACATCAACCCCTCTATTTGCTAGATAACTAAAGGTTTTCGCTAATTCCACACAGTTCATTTCTATGGCACAAAAGCCAAAATACACTTTTAATACTTCTTCAACATCGTTCTCAAAGTTGTTGAACGAAGCCATCAAGTGGGCCATTGCCGCATTGCGATGGCGGTGCTGATACTCAGAACGGGAAACTTGCTGATTGATGTTGATGCGCTGATTACCACTGAGCCAACGCACGGTCTCGAGCATGTGATGAGTGGGCGCGCTCAGTCTTGAATAAAGCGCATCGCAGGTCACGATGGCCCCAGCATTAATAAACGGGTTGCGGGGTTTTCCTTGCTCGAACTCCAATTGAGTCAGTGAGTTAAATGCTGTTCCCGAAGGCTCCTTCCCCACTCTTTGCCAAAGTTCATCGCCGTAGCGCTGCAATGCTAACGTTAAAGTAAGCACCTTAGAAACTGATTGGATCGTAAATAGTTGCTCAAAATCACCCGCATAAAAAGTGTGACCGTCAACAGTGTGCACAGCCATTGCAAATTGATCTGCGCTCACATTTGCTAAAGCGGGAATATAGCTTGCAACGGCACCTTCAATGTTTGTCAGTTTTGACTGAACGTCGAGGGTGATTTCATCAATAACTTTTTGGATATGCATGTGCTGTACTCTGTGACCACTTTACGCGGGTCAATCATACGTAATAAGTCTATGAGAAAAAAGGTATCAATGTTCACTGATAATTTTATAATGGGGACAGTGCTCAAATGAGCTTATATTGGCGAGTTATTGAGATAAATATATGCATGCTATCCGTTATTTCCTTTTATCCGTAGTGTTGAGCATCAGCTTGCTTGGTTGTGGCGGTGACGGAGAAACTGAAACCGAAATAAGTGGCCCACCGCCTTATCCTCCACAAGGTAGTACTTGGCAGTGGCAGCTTCTCGGTGATATCAACAGCGAATATGATACCTTCGCCTATGATATCGACTTATTTACCAATAGTGCGGAAGTGATCACGGAGCTGAAACAACAGGGGCGTTTTGTTATCTGTTATTTCTCGGCTGGAAGTTATGAATCTTATCGTGAAGATGCCGGTCACTTTTTAGAGGTGGATTTAGGCAATACTTTGGAGAACTATGATCAAGAGCGTTGGTTAGATACACGTAGCAACCAAGTTCGAGAGATCATGAAGGTTCGCATGGAGTTAGCCGCCAGTAAAGGCTGTGATGCCGTAGAGCCGGATAATATGGACGGGCATATTAACGACTCAGGTTTTGAACTAACAGCGAGCGACAGTATCGATTACAGTATTTTCATCGCTCAATATGCACAAAGTTTGGGGTTGTATGTTGGCATGAAGAACAACGTGGGTCTTGCCGCTCAGTTACAGCCTTATTTTGATTTTGCAGTTAACGAGTCTTGCTATCGCTTTTCAGAATGCACAAGGCTATCGCCATTTTACAATGCCAAAAAAGCAATTTTCCACGTTGAATATTTGAGTGTAGCCGATGTAGGTGACGGCAAATTAGATGACGTATGTGCGCAAACTCAACCGCTAGGATTTTCTACTATTGCACTACCAGTCGCGTTGGATGATGCGTATCGCTTTAGTTGCGATGACTAGGCTCTAGTGATTCTTTGTGGTTACTCTACGTGCCTTGTGGTCTTGCGCAAGCTACCTCACATAGCGCTTTTGGTATGCAGCCATCGGGCAGGGCGTGTAAGGTGCTGATACTTTGATATCGCATGCTCATGCACGATAACCTCTATCTGGTATACAAATACGCCAAGCTGGTGTCCTAACAAACAACGAGGGTCATCAGACCCTAACGTTGCAACATAAAGGTTTCGTATTCCAAACGGGCGAATTGGCGATTCAGCCAAATCAATCCCGCAAGGGTGGTAATGAGCATGGACAGCGCAAAGCCGTAGCCATACATTTGTGGGCCCAAGGCAATCGACAGTTCTGTTAAGGCAAAGTTAGCAACAGCCATGATACTTACCAAGGCTAACGCTTCATATCGGCAATCTAGATAAAACATCACATTTAAAATTGCCATCACGATAACTTGCAAAGATACGCCAACCAAATCCACATAAAGTAGATGTAAATAAGCGATATCTATTTTCAACAAGATAAGGATTTCCTTACTCCATAGAAGAAGTAGGGCGAGGGTTAAGCCCTGTACTTTAAAGATCTGATACAGACTGTTTTTACAATCTAAAACCATCTGGTCTTTGAGCAAATACACGGACTCAAGGGTTCCGCCTTCGCGCACGGTCTTGTAAAATTTTTCATTGGAAGCGGCGAAGTCGGTTTCCATGTGCAGCATGAATACTGCCATACCTGGAATGATCGCAAGGTAAGCGATAAATATCGGCAAATCATAAATATAAGATGCGCGGAATACATCGATTACAGCGAATGACACATCTGGGTGCGACCAGAATACGAATTTGTCTATCCACACCCCGACATTGTACAAAAAGCCGCACCAAGCGAGAGAATAAAATGCTTTCTTGCGGTTTAAGAACTCGAATGAAATAAGATCGTTGGCACTGTAATTACGCAAGACAAAAAATAGGAGCACAAACGTGATCAAGCCTTGGCAAGCCGCGAAGATAATAAGCAAGCCCAGCAATCCGTAGGGTGGCAGTAACCAAGAGCCCAACACCATGGCTGTGTAGCCCCCGCACAAGGTCAACACAATACGGTAGTACTGCTTCATGCCACTGAGAAATACAATAATCAGCCACAAATTGCACAACACAACAAAGCCACAAAGGAGTGACATTTTTATCGCTGAATTAAGTCCGGTTTGGCTAAGCACAGCCACGCCTAAAATGGTACCAAGCACTGAAACCACAAGCATACACCCCAATAAGTTTGGCGTAACTTTGTGATCTTTATTCTCAAATAACCTATCTGAGATATAGCGTGTGAGTAACAATTGAAACAGACCGCTGAGTATGAGCGATGCGGCCATCATATAGGTAACTAATACCAGAAATTGAATGATCAGCGCGCTTGGGAAAATACGGCCAATACTCAACATACCAATGACCATCAGGGCGATGATAGAAAGTACCCACGGGCCAGAACCTACAACTGCTGCCAGGCCGTATGCTTCTAGGTAAGACAGTAGCGTATTCTTTTGCAGAATTCGGCGTAGTTCAAATCCTATTCCTGCCATGCTAATAAGTCCTCATACAAGCTTTGGTAGTGGTTATACATAGTTTTTTCTTGATAAAAGTGTTTCACTCGCTCGAAACCGTTATCACCCATCTGCTTCCATTTTTCGTCATCGCTGAGTAACTTAAGTAATGCCGCACTGGTTTGGTTTGGGTCTGCTATGTTAGTAACATAACCACAGCGACCTAGTTCAGCGTCTTGCTCGTTCATTCCTTCGAGTATTTCACGACATGATCCCACTTCAGAAGCAATACAAGGAATTCCCGCAGCCATAGCCTCTAACAGCACCAATGGTTGTGCTTCACTAATTGAGGTCAGAACACATGCGCCTAATTTGGGTAAAATGTCTGCGACATTCTGCATGCCCAAAAATAACACGTTGTCTTCCAGTCCTAAGCTACTCACGAGCAGCTGGCATTCTTGGTAATAATTAGGATCTTCTTCTGTTGGACCAATTATCCAGCCTTGTAATTCTGGCTCTGAGTTAACAGCAACACGGATGGAACGGATAAACGTTTTAATATCTTTAATGGGGACGACACGACCCACAAGTCCAGCCACTTTTGGGGCTTTCTCCGGCCGAGATTGATAGGCTTGAGCAAAGCGTGCCATATTAATACCGTTTACAATGACACCTGTTTTTTCTTCTGGCGCACCATCGTGAATTTGTCTTTGACGATTACCCTCATATAACGCAATGATGTTGTCGGCTTGGTCGTATGCCGTACGCCCAAGTTGCTCGAAGAAATCAATCCAAGTTTGCCGAGTTTGCTCCATTTTTTTGTGGATACTGGTATCGAGTGCGCTGTGTCTGTCTTGATCCAACTGGCTTGAGTGAGGTCGATTTTTCGCTCTTTGGTGTAGATCCCATGCTCAGTGAGCAAGTAAGGCACATTCTGTTTTTGTTTCGCCAAAGCACCAAGAAACCCAGCATATCCCGTCGAAATACTGTGATACATCCGCGCTTGTGGGAGCTTTTCTGCGATTTTAACGAGTGTGAACAGCGGGCTATAGATGTGTCTAAAGGTCCAAAAATAGTCGACGAAAGATTGATACTGGGCATGCTTAAAATATAAATCGACAATGACTTCCCACGAACGCTCACTGTAGAGGAAGTCGTCGTAAGAAAGACTTTTGTTTTTACCTAAGTTGGCTAATAAACCTTGAAGGTGCTCCCCTGACAGAGACTCTTGTGGACGCTTAAATCGTTCTAACACCGACTGCCACATATCAAATGCCGCTCGCTTTCCGCGACGTGGTCGGGGTGAAAATAAGCCATCATTGTCCATCAAATAATGCTTTTCGATGCCCACCACGTTGTCAGGGAAGGTGTAGTACTGTTCGCCGTATGTCTCTTTGCTGCCACCAATAAACACCAAGTAAAAGTTAAACTGTGGTAATCCGCTGATCAACTGATGCACCCAACTTGATACACCACCGCGTACGTAAGGATAAGTACCTTCCAGCAACAAACAAATATCAATGGGCTTCACGACGCCAAAACTCCCTTAATTCATTTAATGCTTCACCTTGCTCCGTCGGAAGGTGGCTAACGAGTAACGCCGCATGGTCATAATCACCTTGTGCAAACGCCGCCTCAGCAAGATAAGGTGCTACTTGCTTCATCAATAACCCGCTGTGCAGCGCTTGTTCAAGGTATTGGGTTGCCCCATCATAATCTTGTAGTTCTAATAGCACTTTGCCTAATTGAAGTTCTGAACGTGGCGAAGGCTGAAGTTCTTGCGCTTTAAGTAGGTAGGTTTTGGCTTGCTCCAAATAGTGTAAGCGCAACGGCCCATCAGCAATCCCTAAGTAACATAGCTCCCAGTACAGCTCTGCGACTTGAAAATGCAAAGAGGCGCGTTCGGGCGTTTTTTCCCTTTTGAGCACCTCAATTTGGCGGTTAATAGAAAATTCTATTTTCTCAATGGCTGCATAGGCAAGCAAACGTACATCATCCACTTTGTCTGTTAGTGCTAGCTTGAGTAATGGAATCGCGACTTTTTCTGGTAAAAAGCGACACGCATTAACAGCAATTTGTCTGCGTTCGTTTGATGGGTTAAATAATAAAATATCTTTTAGTGCCGCGGCGCCATAATGGGCATGTTCCATTTGGTCTGGGTGCAGTGGAAGCTCTAATACATCAGAACGCTTCCACAAGGCCACAACCTTTTCTTTGGGGAAATACAAAGCCGCTATAAAAATAGTGGCGAGTCCTAACATGCCAACAATGGGCATACTAAAAGCAATGACAAAGATAAATGCCATTGACGCGATAATAGGTTGTTTATACTTACTTGGTAATGCTAACCAACATAAAAATGTGAAAGTGCCCGCCGCCGCACCGTGACTTGCAGCGTAGCTCAACCATCCGAGCAGGCTGAGGTCTTGAGCACCAAGCAAATATAGGCTTGCAGACTCAAAGAGGATTGTTTGAAGAATCAACCAAATCTTCATCAAATGCTCCTAAGTCGTCCAGAATCTGGTTTACCTGATTGTGCTGATCGAACACCAATAACGGCCCGACAATATCCAAATCACCTTCTTGGATTTGCCCTTTACTGGCCAGAATTGATTCAATTCTGCCAATAAATTGTTTCGCTTCCAAAATCGTGGTCATAGGCAGTAGCACGCACAGTGCAGCGTGTCCATCACGGTGCTCGCACGCCCAGTAAATATCAGCGCCTCGACGGTAGTCAGTAACATGGTCGAGGTCTAAATATTGGCTTTCACTGAGGTCATAGAACACCACAATCGCGCTGTCCACACCATAATGGCGCTTGTACCAAAGCTGATTATCAATGTACTGGCTAAACAACTGTCTTTGTTCTGGCTTTAGTATCGGGGCAAAGAGTTGGTGCGACATAAAGTTGGCTATATAACTAGCAAGCAGTGCCATGAGTGCAATGTTGCTGTCGGTCAGCGATACAAACTTTACTTTCTCAGCAATCAGTAAGCCTTGAATTTCGCCGCTCACATCCACCAAAGGCACAACCAACTGATAGTGTAAGTTGAATTCCTCTTTTTCGATGAAATCCGCAGGAGACAATACGGCTTTCGAGAAGAATACGTCTTCTAGCATTGGGTCATCTGGGTGTAATTGATGTTCGCTACCGACTGTTGCTAATGCCCCCGGCACCAATTTACCGTCTCGCACTTCATACAGTCCTGCTTGGTACAAGGTGATAACGTCGGCGAAAACCTGCAAGCTTTTTTGTGCCAAGTTGGCAATACGATTTTCGGCATGCTCAGAGGCTGCTTGTTGCAGTAATTGGATACCCGTGCGAAGGCTCATCTGCTTGCCAGCAGCACGTTGCTCCAATTGATCATGCGAGATTTTCAGTAGGTGGTAGTTTTGGGTAAAGCTCTTAAGCTTTTGCTCCATATAACGATGGTTCAGATCAAAGCGCTGGTTAATTTCGTGCCAATGGTCACGAAACTCACCGACCAGCATAGTTGCAACAGCAGTCCCCACTGACACTGAAAAACTAACGTCGATATGAATGGCAAGAATTCGTTCACAAATACTTGCGCCAAATAGCAGTAAAACAAAGCTCATGATCCCGCGACCAAACCCGTATCGCAGAGCAATAAGCAATGGACCAAACATCGGCCAATAGAAATAATCTGTTGCGTCTTCATGTGGTAACGAAGATTGGTAAACCCAAATAACAAGTGCAATTAAGGTGATAAGCCCAAGTTCAAACCACATGATAGGCTGGTTATCACTTCCCAGTAACAACCTATTGATTAATTTGTTTATTCCACGGCGTTTGCTATTCGGCATAGCGATATTATTCCCAATCTAATTGGTCGATTAAATCGTCAATAGCGTCCAGAGCGACATGCGAAAGTGATTCTCGACCCCAACCACTTGTAGAAGCAGAATCCGCGCCATAGCTCATCGCCAGAATTGGTTGCTAATGTCAGTGTCAGGCCAACCGCAGGCTCGCCATCGAGGCCATACTTATACTGCCATTCTTGTACAGAACCACTTAGCACATAGCCTGCAGGTTGTTGAACTAGCCATGCTTGCGCTTCTTTTAATCGCTGTTTTGGTTCTAAACTCGCTTGTAAGTCACCAATTTGCGCTTTTGGATAAACTCGCACCTTGATCCCTTGCTCAGCAAACGCTGAGGCAACAAGTTGCTCTGCCTGAGCTTGTGCCATTGGCATATTTGATTGGTTAGCAAAAGGCATAATATACAAGGTGTTGGCCTTGCTAAGTTGCGGACTTTCGGCGCTATACTGCGACGCACAGCCAGCTAAAATAAATAGCAATGCGGTGGTTATTACGGTTCTCATGTTGCATTCCTCGGGTTAAAAATCATAAAAATAGCCAATGTTTAAAGTGAGGCTTTCACGACCATTTTGATCAGCGCTTTGCCATACACCTTTGACAAATAACTCGTCACTTCCAAATAAGCGAACGCCTAAACCAGCGTTGGCCGAAAAATCACTTTCTTCACTAATAAAGTTGTACCCAAATGCGGTGTCAAGCCAATATCGAATACCGCGTACATCTCTGCCAGGTTCGCCGACGTTGCCATGCATCAATTGTTGTCCTATGGCCACACGGCGATATTGTGGGGTAATAAAATCTTCAGCTATCACAGGCTCTGGTCTGTTGAGGTATTGAGAAACATGAATAAGCGGTCCTCTGTCCAGTGAATTTTGCTGGTGGTCATATTGTAAATAGGCTTGCCAAAATGGCGTGAAACTAAATTGTTCACTGAGTCGCAATGAACTTTGCCACTGTGTTGCGATGTCATCACCAAAATCAGATTTAAATGCAGAATGGGACACAGTGAAGCTTAGTTGTTCATATCGTGTAGGCTGCCAATTCATTTGCCATTGCGCTTTGTCTTCTAAGGCGAGCATATAGAGGTTCTCACTTTGCTCTGTTGGCATATTGTGCTGAATTTCAACGTTGTGGCTAATACGACTTCTCGTCGCTAGGCTTACCTTGGCGAATTGACCTAGGTATTGCTGACCATGGCGAGAGCCATAGAACGCACCAAGTTCACCTTGTGAGATAACGTCTTGCCCTCTAAATCGCCAGCTAATTTGCGCAGCTCTATGACTGTAATCATTCATCAAATTGCTTACAGGTTGTCCGTGATCATAACGTGACTCAACTAACCATTGATTATTGCCATAGGGGCGATAGTAGCGCAGATTTTCAGATTGCAGCTTCCAAGAATCTTTTATTTCATGTTCATAGCGAAGGCCGTGGCTGCGCAGAGGGTGCAACTGAGTCAGATATCGCTGCAAGGGAGCTAAATCTTTTTTCGCTGTATGTTCACCCAAAGACTCTTCTCCCCAATGCCAACCCGTTGCATTTTCACCTATCAACGCCATTGCTGATGCGCGCTCAAACTGACTGAGAGTGATTGAGTTGCGTGCGAGGTTGTATATTGCGTCCTTGTTATTATTGGCAATGGCGATAGCGAGCTGTACGCTGTCATTTAAATCGGCATTTTGTAATTGAGTATGAGCTTGCAATATTGCGAGCTTTTGCAAAGCACCGTGATGCGGATCAGCCAAGAGCGAACCAGCATCGAGCGCTTGAGGTGCCGACATAAGTTGATAGATGAGTGTTGTATTCGCCAATGCAGGTGAGACAAACAAACTCACTAATGAGCGATAACTTACTTCGCCCTCAGGACTTTGTTTTAACTCTTTACTTAGTTCTGAAAAGACTTGCCAGCGCAATGTTTGAGCAAGCGCTTCATTACCTTGTTGTTCACTGAGTGAAGCCCAGCTAAGTTTATCCGCAGCGCTCATGAATTCGGTATTGTTCAGGCGTTGGAACCAAAACTGTGCTTGTTGGAACAAACCGAGTTGTTGAGCTGCAATAGCAAATGCTTGGTATAAATGCGGCGAATTGGTATTTTCCTGAGTAACTTGCCAATACAGTTGAGCTAACCACACTTTATCTTGACTGCCGATTGCTAACCACAGTGCATTTTGTTGGACATCGTCATTTTCTGGGTACAGAGCGAGTAGCTCTTGAAGAAGGGTTTTAGCATAGTAGAAATCTTGCTCAAACATCGCTAAACGAATGCGCACCAGTTGCATCGCTAAACTGGTGTCTTGCGAGTGGTTTTGAACCAGCGCGTCTTTAGCTCGTTTAATTTGCTGATTGTTATTTGCATCAAGTGCGCGATTGAGCAACTGCATCAAAATAACAGGCGATTGAGATTGCTCATAATATTGCCAAAGCACGGCAATATCATCGTTATCCCAGTTACTGTATGTTGCCAGCATCAAGTAAGGATCAAGCGTGTCATCGTTATTGTCTAGGCGTAATTTTTGATATTGCCTTTGAAGATCTCGAGACGCGGTGTAAGTGGCAAGCTCTTGTACGATGATTAGTTGCTCTAAATCCAGTGCGGATTGTTGTGTGTAACCATGTAAAATAGCTAACGCTTGTTGTTGCTGCCCCACAGCGACGAAGCTCTGAGCAAAGAAATTTAGGTCTGAGTAATTGCTTGGTTTTGGCACGTTTATTTTCTGCCACAAAGCAACGGACTTGTTTGGCTCACCGACAAAATTGTAAAACCGCGCTAACTGAAACCAAAAGAGTTGATTGTTTGGGAATTTGCTGTGTAGCTTTTCCAGTCTTACAACGGTCTGTTGTGCTCCGTAAGCTTTGTCGTTGTAGTTAATCCATTCAAGCGTGGCCGCGGGGTCAAGTTCTTGTTCAAGCGCTAACTGATAATAAAAGTCACTCAATGCTAACAGATCGCTTTGCGCCAGCGCTTCTTTAACACCTTGATTTAAGTGCGCTACAGTGTGATTTAATTTGATGAGCCTTTTACTCATAGCCAGCGCATTCTCGGTATCTGACTGCCACAAGTAGTATTCATGAAGTTGTTGAATGTGCTCAACCGACGGTGCAACATCATTGGCTTTAGATAGCCAGTAAATCGCTTTATCGATATTGCCGGCTCCTGCAAGCAATCGACTTGCCTGAAGCCAATCTTTCGGGTTTTCACTGCGCTGTGCTTTAATTTGTGCTAATGCCATTGCATAGGCAGCGCTGTCAGCACTGAGCGCAAATTCAATGCCTTGCTGTAAACACGGCAGTGCGCACATAGATGTTTGTGCATGGTCCATCAATAATTCTAGGCCGGCTTGATACAACCCTTGCTCGCGATGGATTCGTAGCGCTTGTGCGAAGGTTTTTTTAGACGGTGATTGCCGATACAGGTTAAGCGCATGTCCAGCGGCCTGAGGGCCTAACCCCGCTTGACGTGCTAAAGACAGTAACTGAGACTCATCAGCGTCAGGCTGTCTGCTTAGCAGTGAATACGCAATACTTGGTTCACCTACTTGCAGGGCAAAATCGATAAATTCATGTGCTTGCTCAGCGCTCAATTGTTTTGGCAAGTTTTCAAGGTAGTTGACCAACTGTGCGCGTGCCTGACTTCGCTGCTTCGGATCACCACTCAATCGTAGAAGGCTGATCGCATAGAGGTTATGCGCACGTTCCAAAAATGGGGTGTTGTCAAATTGCGTTAACGGCATTAAGTGCTCTAGCACCTTAGGGTAGTCGTTGAGGCGCGCATATTGTTTCGCGAGGGCCATTTGCACTTCTGGTGACTCGTCTTTCAGTACTCGCAAAAACGCCAGTGCCACAGTTGGGTCTTGTGCCTCGTCAAGCATATCAATTAATAATGCTCTGTTGGGTTGTAAAATCCACAGCAATGCTAAGGTTGCGAGTGTGAGCGTAAACAATGTTCTGCGATTAGCTAGAACGATGCGTTTGTCTTTATCGTTGCGACTGCCTAATACGAACTGTGGCGGATTCATCCGTCGCCCCCCACAATATTGCTGCAGATAAGAGTCAGGGCGAAGCGTCCTTTGCGCTTAGTTGATACCTGTAACGAATCACCTTGTTCTTGAGTCGCAATGGTAGCTTGACCATTTTCTTTGATAGCACAGTCACGGGCATTAGCAAAGGTTGCCTGTAGCGCCTGATGACTCAGGACCGTCATTTCAATAATGTTGGCTTGTGCAGAGAAGTGCTCAACAATCGCATTGGCTTTTTGTAGGTACGGTTTGCCAGAGAAAGCTGTTGAATTGTTTGCTACAACAAGCTTTGAGCGAGGTGACGTTAATGTCACGTAGTTTCCATCGGGACCACTGTTTATGCCTGCAATTCCAGAGCTAAGCCCCGACGGTGTTTGATTTTTAGGCAGTCGAGCAGTGCGCACGCCTGTGCTGCTAATATACCAAGCATCATCGTAAATTGATTTTCCAAGACCCGTCTCGTAAAGACTGTGCGCGCGTTGCGCAAACTCCCCAAGATAAAGAGGGGTTAATTCATGGTTATCGACCCATTCATAAATTTCTTTTAAGGCATTTAATGAGGCAGGGTAGACACCCGAGTACATATGATAGTAAATACTCGCAGGCTTCAAACGGTGTGGTGCACCGAGTAATTCAAACGTTTCTGTCACTCGTGAGAAACCATTAAAGTTCTCAGTCCACAGCTCTGTGTAGAGGTTTTCATTCATCACAGGTGCATACACCTGAACGGCATCTTCATACCAATTTACATGCGGGTATACTTGCGCAACAGAGTAGTTGTCATTAAGCACATAGGTATTACCGCCATTGACGTTATAAATGCCCAATTGATTCGTTTTGCTAATGACTTCCTCTGTGGGATTCGCCATACCCGACCACAAAAATACACTGACTTTTTTGTCATCTGGAGCAAGGTGTTCATTGATATAGCGCACACTGCCAAATACTTCAGTATCGTAATCGAGGACATAATTAGGCACAGGCAAGGAATCGCCATACAGTTTTTCTTTGGCGCTGACTCGCGGATCCCAGAAAAACGGGTGACTGAAGGTATGTGAAGCAACCTCAACGTTATCTAAAGCAAATATTTTACGGGCGATAGCTTCTAATTGCGGTGATATGTCTGGATACAGACCCTTGGCGCCCACCTCCGCTTCGATAACGGAGACAGTGTGAGGTAATGTTGATTTGCGCAATACGCTGTTTAGAATGGACTCCCCAGCATATGGGCGACTGGGTATCCAAGCGACCGAAGGAAAGCCATCGCCGTCAATATGGGCTGTGACGATTCGCAGCCCAGACTCGGTGGTCACATCGGGTGCTGGAATTTTTGGTAACCCAAAAAGAGGCATGAGACGCGTGAAAGGGTCGACGGGCCAACGGTTTCGATCACCAATGAGCTCTTGAACAATGAGCGGCTCTAACCATAAGGCACCCCAAGGTGTTTTTGCGGCGCCAACTCCTTTGTTTCCGTTTTCATCTACCAGTGAGATAAGTTCTTCAACTTCATTGGTAGTAGCTGTGTATCTGACATATTGTGACGGAGCAGCGTGAGGTAAAGGGTAGAGTGTATCTGCACCTTGAACAGTAAATTCACCTAGGTAGGTACCATCAGCTTTTACACCCATCTTTTGCAATAAACTTGGTTGTTCGGGCAACTCCCCCATGACAGTCGTTGGTAGCGTTTCGATACTACGACTCAGAATATCTTGCGTATATGCGTAGTGATAACTTGCCTGAGAAAGCCAAAAAACAGCCCCCGCATATCGCGTCAAATCAATGTTATTTATATCAGGGTCATGAATGTCGACACATTGAGGCACATACCCAGCATACTCAATTAGGGTTGCAAGAAACTTGTGGCACTCTGAATTTTTCTTAAGGTTTACCTTGGAATTATAAAAAGTTAATACGCGGCGGGGATACGGATAATGGGTTGAGACACCAAACTTACTGAGCATTGCATCGCCAACGTATGGCGTGAATCCCAATTGAGAGATGTGTTTGGCTGCGTCTATACGAGCTTGTCTGTTTGCTTCGAGATAGTCGATGACAATCACTTCTATTCCCGAAGCTTTTATTTCGTTTAGCTTTGTTTCTAGCCACTGTGTATCTTGGGGGCTTTGGGCCTTATATACGTCATTGCCGTAATCGTAGGTATGAAACAAGGACTCAGCGGCGATTGCAATGGGTTGCTGTGGTAAGTGTGTATATAAGTCAAAGCCACGGTTAAGAATCACGGGTAGTTCACGTTGAATTTGTGCGACCAAACTAATTAGTTGAGCACGCTGCTCCTGTTGCTCTGTGATGTCAGCAACCAATTGATAACTATCAAGTGTATCCAAGAAGACACCATCATACCCTTGGGCTTTTAGATGTTGCGCTTGTTGAATTAAATACGCTCGCCATTGAGGATTGGCGTTATCCATTATGGTCGCTTGCCAAACATCATTGAAACCAATGGCGGCATCGTCAAACTTTTGCGCCAATTTTGCAGGTGCTTCACCAACGCTCAGATACGCAAGAACACTCGTTTGCGCTTGTTTTAACTGTTGCAGTTGAATCTGTGATAGGTGTTGTGGGTCTACAACAACGCGCTCGTAGCTGAGCAGTTCTCGGGTGGAATCTATATCGGCATAATAAAAGGCTATTGAAGAGGGTGATTTTGGCGCGTGCGCATCTTCAGTTTGTGCCCACAGCAAAGGCACAAAGCTCAACAGAGCGATGTAATAAAGAGTTTGCGCAAATTTAACCAAGATTTATAGCCTTATAATTTATTTTATTTTCAGTATCTTAGCTTTTTTTCTAATACTTTAAGTTTATTTTTATGTGATTTTGTCACATTGAAGAACAAAATGTCTACTAAACAATGACTTTTATATCATCGCGAATTAAAAGTAAGCTATTACAGCACATTACAATTTGCGTTGGTTAGAGTCCATTACAATGCGGTGATTTTCACTTAGACTTTGAGCCAAATCACACATTGCAGTGTCACTGAGCAGATTCAGTCAAGACAGATACATACACACTGAAACCATTGAATGCTTTACCTATTATAAGTACAGATGTGAGGTTTTGATAAGTTTTATGACAACGGGCACTCGTTGCACGTATAACAAATTCAAAAATAGACCGAAATTTAATAGGGTAGTTGAGTATTCAGGTTTGCTATTTTAACCGCTTGTTCATTTGCAGTTAATGTAAAATTTTTGGCAATTTATAATAACTTTTACCTATTTGCAACGTGAATGCGGTAATTTTTGACAACGATGTCAACCCCAGCTTTTTAGGTACATTGAACTATTTTATCTATAATTTTCCTCGGTTGGTTGATAAATGTTCTTGTCC
The DNA here is from genome assembly GCF_054923835.1 of Pseudoalteromonas sp. GB56. Taxonomy (NCBI): domain Bacteria; kingdom Pseudomonadati; phylum Pseudomonadota; class Gammaproteobacteria; order Alteromonadales; family Pseudoalteromonadaceae; genus Pseudoalteromonas; species Pseudoalteromonas sp. GB56. Next base: position 211,731 of record NZ_JBPCHK010000003.1, read on the forward strand.
CTCAACTCATCGCTTATAAATCCGCATGTTCGTGATTTTTTTGCTATTATCGGGAAGTGCATTTTAAATCTTGCGTTGTGTTTTTAAGAGGGACAGTGAATGCGGACTAATTTACCGGTAACAAATAAAGAAGTTCATTTTGAACAGGGACAAAAGTTAATTTCAGTTACCGATTTGCGCGGGATAATTACCGACTGCAATCAAGCATTTGAAGATATTAGCGGCTACACCCGCGAAGAGTTAATTGGGCAACCCCACAATCTTATCCGTCACCCGGATATGCCCGCTGCTGCATTCGCAACAATGTGGCGCTATCTAAAAAGCGGTCAACCTTGGATGGGGTTGGTGAAAAATCGATGTAAAAATGGCGATTTTTATTGGGTTGATGCGTATGTGACTCCGATTACTGAAAATGGCCAGGTTGTTGGCTACGAGTCAGTCCGAAGCTGTCCATCTCGGGATGATGTAAATCGCGCGAGTGAATTGTATGCCAATGTTAATGCAAACAAACGTACGTTTTCTATTCCTGCAAACACCGAGTTTTATGCCCTTGGCCTCGCTTTTATTGTCGCTTTTGTTTTGTGGCTATCAGGTCATCTTTTTGCAGCTGAACTCATTTTGGTATTGAGCGTTATTTCTTTCTCTGTTTTTAACGCCTTCTCCCGTGTGCGTTTAAAAGCGCGTTTAGACACGTTGATTCAAGGGAGTTTCAACGACCCTCTGGCAGTGAAAAGTTACACCGATAACAATGGTGCGCTGGGCAGATTACATGTGGCAGTGAAGGCTGAGCGTGCGCACTTAAATACTATCCTTACTCGAATTGATGATGCCGCAACACGCGTCGCCAGTGATGCTCAGCAAAGCTTCATGTTATCAAAAAATGCGGGTCAACAAATTGATGCGCAACACCAGCAAACCGAGCAAGTGGCCACTGCTATGAACGAGATGACCGCAACTATTGCTGAGGTATCGCAAAATGTAAATGTGACGTCTGAGCAAGCGAGAGCGGCAAATGAGCTAGCAATGGAGGGAGCTGAAGTTGCGCAAAAGACACGCGCGACCATAGAAACTCTGGGCAACACTGTTGAACAAATCAGTGATTCGGTACGAGGTGTTTCCGAACAGTCTGGGTATATTGCTGCTGCCGCACAAATGATTGAACAAATTGCCGAGCAAACTAACTTACTTGCACTGAATGCTGCTATCGAAGCCGCTCGCGCCGGAGAGCAAGGCAGAGGTTTTGCTGTCGTTGCAGACGAAGTACGTCAGCTAGCGCAGCGCACACAAACTTCAACAGGCGAGATCCAAGGGATTATTAATGAACTTAATGCTCGAAGTGAACAGGCCGTTGCGATCGCAGCGCAAGGTCAACAAGAATCTCAAATAGGCCTACAAGAGGTTGAACGTAGCACACAAATGCTGTCAGGCATCGCGCAAGCAGTTGCCAATATTAATGACATGGCCAATCAAATGGCTGCAGCAGTTGAAGAGCAAGCGCATGTCTCTGAGGATATAAATCAGCAAGTTGTCGGTATTTCAGAATTGGCAAACGATAGCCAAAAAAGTTCTGAGCAGGCTCAGGAAGCGATTATCCGCCTCACCAAGATCTCAGATGATTTGTGTGAGCTTGTTGAACGATTTTCACGTAAATAATTTTTTTAAGTGACCCCTGTATTTATGGCAGGGGTTTTAACCTACAAATACTTCATCGTCACCTCATACAACCCCCGCCCGTTCTTTGTAGCCCCTATAATTTGTTAACACTTTGTTCACTTTTGGTAAGGTAACGTTGCCTCACAAGCTTGTGCTCACTCATTATTTTGTTGGTACTTTTTCATTACCAGTAAAGCAGTTTGATGATCAAAAAGGATTTTAAAAATTCACCGTCTGTATAAAAAAACATCTCTTCTCACTTGAACATCTAATTTCATGTGTTAGTTTATAAGATAAATGTAAATTAATTGTTACTTTAAAATAGTGGAGAACACCGTGAAAAAATTAACGACGAGTAGTGGTCTTGGAGCGCATAACTCCAATTACAGGTTGAGTGTGGTAGCAGCAGCGCTTGGCGCTTCCTTGGCAAGTGCAAATGCATTGGCGGTCGATTGTTCACAATTACCAAATTGGCAACAGGGCAATGCGTATCCGACTGGCGAGCAAGTGCAAACTCAAGGCAATGCGTATGAGTCAAAATGGTGGAACCAACTTAACCCTGTCCAAGCTTCTGGAGAATTTGATGCGTGGTTTTTATTGGGTAGTTGTGACAGCGCTGTCAACAAGGTGCCCAACATCACTTCTTTAAACCCGAGTGAAGGTCAAACTTTTGCTGAAAGTGACAGCGTTGTCATATCTGCGCTCGCCCAGGATGAAGATGGGCAGATTGCAGCTGTTCACTTTTATATAGACGATGAGTTACTGGTGAGTGATGTCGTAGCACCATACTCTGTCACTTGGCAGGCTGTAGCTGGCAATGTGGTTATCAAAGCTATCGCTTTTGATGACAAAGGCGCAGCATCAAGCGCAAAGATTAGCAATATTTCCGTTAGCGTGGACAACGCCCAGCAAAACCAAGCGCCAGTGGCAGCCTTGCAACTAGCCAATCAACCAAGTCAAATTCAGGTTGGAGATACGCTTCAATTTAATCTAGCGGGGACGGACGACGATGGCAGTGTTGTCGCCATGGCGTTGAGCGTGAATGGCCAAGCGTTTGTTAATTCAACAAATGCATCTGACACAATCGCGTGGCAAGCACCCAGCGCTGGACGGTTTGACTTTGCGTTAACGGTGACCGACAACGAAGGCGCCACGGCCACAGCGAGCCTTGAGCTTAATATTGTTGATATTTCACAGCCCGGCACTGGAGTGGACGCATGTCGTCCAGCTGGTTTGTATCAAACGCCAGGTGTGAATACGCCGTATTGCAGTGTGTATGATGACAATGGCCGCGAATTGATGGGCGTAGATCATCCGCGTCGTATCATCGGCTATTTCACCAGTTGGCGAAATGGGCAAAACGAGCAACCCAGCTATCTTGTCAACGACATTCCTTGGGACAAGATCACCCACATTAACTATGCGTTCGCGCATGTTGCAGCAGATAATACTCTGTCTATTGGCAACCCAGACGCCGCGAACAACCCTGCGACTAACATGCAATGGCCGGGTGTGGCTGGCGCTGAAATGGACCCAAGTTTCAACTACACAGGTCACTTTAACCTGTTGAATAAATACAAAAAACAATACCCAGATGTGAAAACCCTGATTTCCGTTGGTGGTTGGGCGGAAACCGGTGGTTTCTTTGCTGAGGATGGCGCGCGCGTGAACAGCGGTGGCTTTTATTCGATGACCACCAACCCAGATGGTTCAATCAACACTGCGGGCATTCAAACCTTTGCGCAAAGTGCAGTGCAGTTCATTCGTACCTATGGCTTTGATGGTGTTGATATTGACTATGAATACCCATCATCAATGAAAGATTCTGGGCACCCGGACGATTTTGCTATTTCAAATCCGCTGCGTGCTAGCCTTAATGCGTCTTACCAAGAACTGATGAAAGCATTACGTGAAGCCTTAGATAAAGCGGGTGAGCAAGACGGCAAGCACTACATGTTGACCATAGCATCGCCTTCATCAGGTTACTTGCTACGCGGCATGGAAACGTTCCAAGTTACGAAATACCTCGATTATGTCAACATCATGTCGTATGACTTACACGGAGCCTGGAACTCACATGTAGGCCACAATGCTGCGCTCTTTGATACGGGCTTAGACTCAGAGTTAGCGCAATGGAATGTGTATTCAACCAAGGAATTTGAAGGCATCGGCTATCTCAACACTGATTGGGCGGTGCGATACTTCCGCGGCGCGTTATCGGCAGGGCGCATCAATATTGGCATTCCTTACTACACCCGTGGCTTTAAGGATGTGCAAGGTGGCGACCATGGTTTATGGGGCCAAGCACGACTACCTAACCAAAGCGAGTGCCCAACAGGCACAGGCTCAGGCGAAGGGAATTACTGCGGTAACGGCGCGGTGGGCATCGACAACCTATGGCATGACAAAGACTTAAAAGGCTTGGAGATGCCTGCGGGTTCGAACCCATTGTGGCATGCCAAGAATTTAGAAAACGGTATCTACCCAAGTTACGGCGAGCGCTATGGCTTGTCCCCACAGACTGACGCAGATGACCAACTAAGTGGCACTTACACACGCTATTATGACAGCGTTGCCATTGCAACTTGGTTGTGGAATGAAGATAAAAAAGTGTTCTTGTCGATGGAAGACGAGCAATCCATGGCAGCCAAAGTGCAATACGTGATTGATCAAGGCATCGGCGGCATCATGTTCTGGGAGTTGGCCGGTGATTACGACTACGACAGTGCATCCGGTGAGTATTTCATGGGCTCAACCCTCACTTCTTTAGCCTACGACAAATTCAATCAAAGCGGTGTTGCTTACGATATTCAACGTGGTGATAAGTCATTTGTTGTGCCCACAGAGGCGGTTGATATTACCTTTGAAGCGAAGGGCTTCCCTGTGGGTGATGATAACTACCCCATCGCCCCTATTTTCGCCTTCACAAACAACTCTCAATTGGATCTCAGTGGCGCGAAAATCGCTTTTGATGTGCCAGTTTCGACCTCCGCTATATTCAAATCGAATTGGAATGCACAAGAGAAGTTGGGCATGGCGGTTGAAACCAATGGTTCAAATGCGGCGGGCAATAACATTGGTGGTTTCGACAACGAGTTCCACCGCTTCTCAATCACCTTGAACAATGAATGGGGTGGCGAAGACAAACCGTTTGCACCAGGTCAGACCGTGAACGCTGAAGTGATGTACTACATGCCTATAACGGGCCCTGCCAATTTCACTGTTGAACACAATGGCAAAACCTATGCGTTCAAATCGGAATATCCACACTTAGCTGAAGGCACGCCAGGCGATAGCGGCGGCAACAATGGTGGCGGTGACAGTGGCTCTGCTGGCGAGTGTGAGGGGGTCAATGTTACCGATATTCCGGTTTATCCCAATTGGCCGCAAAGCGACTGGGCGGGCAACCCAAGTCATGCTGTGGGTGGCGATCTGATGATCAACAACAGCACTGTCTATGAAGCGAAGTGGTGGACTCAAACCGAGCCCGGCACCAGTGCGGATTGGCAAGAGGTGTGTGGCATCTAACTTTTCGTTTCGAGAACGTTTGTTCTGAGAACATTCGTTCCGAGAACATTCATTCGAGAACTTCGATCTGAGGTTGCGTCGCTATACGCACGCAGCCTCATTTAATTAAAACCAAGGAACATACATTATGACATTGAAATCTGTGTCTTTATTTTCCCTAGGCGGGCTTGGGGCTTCAGTACTGGCTATGTCAGTAAGCTCACAAGCGTACGCTCACGGATTCATGGACGTGCCCAAGGCGCGGCAGGCGTTTTGTCAGCAACAGGGAGGCTACTGGTGGCCTGAAGATGGTTCTGGCATCGCCAATTTGGCATGTCGCGCTGCATTTGTCGAAGCTGGGCATTATCAATTCGTGCAAGAGCATGAGTTTTCAGCAAACACCGCTGATTACCTTAATCAAGCTGCAATCCAACAAAGCGTCCCCGATGGTCAGTTATGCAGCGCTGGCGATAACAACAAGCGAGGCATCGATATTCCATCGATTCATTGGCCGCGTACAGAAATGAACGTCAATGGCGTTGGTGAAATGAAAGTACGTTTTAAAGCGGTTGTACCCCACAACCCCAGCTTTTGGCGCTTTTATTTGAGTAAACCTGACTTTGATGCGAGTACACAAGCGCTGACATGGAACGACTTAACCCTCATCGATACCTTCGAAAATATCGACACCACGGTATCGCCAGAAGGTGAGCGTTATTACGAAATGAATGTCGCTGTCCCAGCCGGACGCAGTGGCGATGCCATTTTGTACACTCATTGGCAGCGCGAAGATGCGGCAGGTGAAGGATTCTTTAATTGTTCGGATATCGTCATTAAAACAGATAGCACACCTGTTGATCCGACGCAGTGGCAGGACGTGGGTCATTTTGTAAAACAAGGTCAGCAGGCGCAAGTTGGAGACAGCATTTGGGTACGTTTGTTTGATGCCTCAGGAAGTGAGGTGATCGATCAACTTTATGCGGTTACCAGCGAGTATCACGCGAATTGGCAAGAGCATGTCGCAGTGTCACTCAATCAAGATTATGGCCACCTTATTCAAGTCGGTTTGCAAGATGCTCAAGGCGATATCAGCTATCAATCACAGGATCCCTTAGTCAACAAGGTGTACAGCAAAGATGGCGATTACATTTTCCAGCTCAGCGTCCAAGTTGCCCCCGAAAATACTCCTCCAACGGTAATGAAACCAGAGGATGTGTCCTTGCTTGAGGGCACCACGCAAAGTGTGCATGTGCACGCGTTTGATGACCAACAATCGATGCTGAACTTCACGTGGGATGTACCTCAGCCATTGAGTTATTCAAGCAGCGGCGGCGATATCACCATTAATGCACCACAAGTGGACAGTGACAGCACTTTTACTATCACCGTGACAGTAGATGATGGTGCGTTGAGCGCGTCCACTCGTTTCCAAGTAACTGTTGTAAATGATCAAACCACTATCGGCGAATATCCACAGTGGTCTGCCACCGCGCAATACCACGCTTCCCAACGGGTGAGCTTTGCTGGCAACGACTATGAAGCAAAGTGGTGGAACGAAGGGGCTCAGCCAGATATCTCTGATGCCTGGAAGCGCATCAGTAACACTGATGTGCCACTGCCGTGGCACATCAATACCCCGTATTCAGGCGGCGCGGTTGTTGTTCATGATGGTGTTCAGTATCGCGCCAAATGGTGGACTCAAGGTGATGAGCCGGGGTCAACCCAAGTGTGGGAAGCACTTTAATCACATCGATTTCCCTTGCTGTTACAGGTCGCAAGGACGCGCCTTACTCAGCAATAAACAGGCTTATGCGAATGCGTTGTGCTGAGCCAAATAACGACACAAAAAGAAGAGAAAATTATGAAATTAACACAACTTACATTGGCGATTGCGTTGGCATGTGCGTCAGGCAGTGCATTGAGCGCTCCTTCTACCCCCAGTATCAGTTGGGAGCCACAAGAGTACTCATTTGTTGAAGTCGATCTTGAAGGTACGGGTGGCTATCACGCCCTTGTTCAGCGCCAAGATGTTGTCAATATTGAAATTAAGTGGAACGCATACAGCGGTGATGGTGGCGATAGCTACAAGGTATATTTCGACGACCAATTGGTGAATGAAGGCAGTATTGGCGCAGGTGTTATGGGCGGCACAATCAGCTTCCCTCATGAGCAAGCTGGGCGTCATAACTTGTATGTCGAGCTCTGTGAGGGGCAAGTGTGCGCCCGCAGTGATGCAAAACCGATTGTTATCGCTGATACCGATGGTGCGCATTTGGCGCCATTGCCAATGGACTATGATCCAAACAATGGTGATTACGGCATCAAGGACGGCATGGTCACAGGTGCGTACTTTGTGGAGTGGGGCATTTATGGTCGCGATTATGATGTAACCAATATTCCAGCGCATAACTTAAGCCACATCCTCTATGGATTCATTCCCATTTGTGGGCCCAATGATTCACTAACGGGTGGCCCTAAACAGGCGTTAGATAAAGCCTGTCAAGGTGCACAAGATTTTGAAGTAGTGGTGCACGATCCATGGGCAGCATTTCAAAAAGCCCTTCCAGGTGTAGATACGAATGACCCAATCCGCGGTACCTATGCGCAGATGATGGCACTTAAGCAACGTTATCCTGATTTGAAAATCGTACCGTCTGTGGGCGGCTGGACACTGACGGATCCTTTCTACTCATTTACGGATAAAGCGAACCGCGACACCTTCGTCGCATCGATGAAAGAATTCTTAAAAACATGGAAATTCTATGACGGAGTCGACATCGACTGGGAATACCCAGGTGGTGATGGTGCCAATCCTTCGTTGGGTAACACAGCGACAGACGGCGATGCATATGTTGCTCTGATGCGTGAACTGCGCGCTATGCTTGATGAGCTTGAGGCTGAAACGGGCAGGGAATATGAGCTTACCTCGGCAATCGGTGCGGGTGCGGATAAAATTGAAGATGTCGACTATGGTCAAGCGCATCAATACATGGACTACATATTTGCCATGACTTATGACTTCTACGGGGCATGGAATAACATCACAGGCCACCAAACGGCTATATACTGCGGCGAGCATTTCCGTCCTGGTCAGTGTGATGGCACGGGAGTGGATGAAGAAGGTCAACCCTATAAAGGGCCTGCTTACACAATCGACAACGCGATTAAACTATTGCTAGCGCAAAATGTGCCGTCGCAGAAAATTGTTGTTGGTGCAGCAATGTATGGTCGAGGTTGGGAAGGTGTTTACCCTCAAAATGCAACGGTTGCCGATAATCCAATGACGGCGCCGGGTAACGGCAAGCTCAAAGGTTCAACCAGTGAAGGCGTGTGGGAAGATGGCGTGATTGACTATAAGGGTGTAAAAGCCAATATGTTGGGCACCAATTTCCAAGGTGTGAATGGCTTTGAAGTGGGTTACGACGCCCAAGCTAAAGCTGCGTGGGTGTGGAACCGCAGCAATGGCAAGCTCATTACGTTAGATACGCCAAAAACGGTGATGGAGAAAGGTCAATACGTTCAGCAGCACAACCTTGGCGGTTTGTTCGCGTGGGAAATTGATGCGGATAACGGCGATATCCTTAATGCGATGCACGAAAGCTTAGGTGACATTGCGAACGCCAATAAACTGCCTGTTGTCAGTGTAGCCAGTAGTATCACAGTGCAAAGCGGTACGTCTGTTACCATTACAGCCACTGCGACGGATGCAGATAACGACCCATTGACGTTCAGCTGGCAAGGTGACAATGCGCTGGCTTTGGCCAATACGAACAGTGCAACGGTCACAGTGAGTGCACCAAGCGTGACACAAAACACACAATATACTCTTCGCGTGGTAGTAAGCGATGGTAAAGACAGTGTGACTAAGGTTGTGACCGTCAATGTACAAGCTGACGTTGTTGTTGGCGAAAACAATGCGCCAGTCGTGCAAGCGATTGATGATGTGAGCGTGAGTGAAGAACAAAGTGTGAATGTGTCAGTTTCAGCCAGTGATGTAGATAACGACTCACTTACTTACAGTTGGGATGTACCTGCTGGACTTACGTTGTCTGGCAGTGGCGCTAATGTGTCATTGATTGCAGGGCAAGTGAGCCAAGATACAGCGTATCAGGTCACTGTGATGGTGAGTGATTCTCAGGCACAAGCAACGCAGACGTTTACTGTGACGGTGCTTGATAGCACGACAACAACGCCAGGTGATACATGGGATGCTTCCGCAATCTATGTTGGTGGTGACACTGTCATCTATGGTGGTTTAGAGTACAAAGCGAAATGGTGGACTCAAGGCGACCAACCTGATTTAGGCGGTGCGTGGGAGTTGGTAAGCGTACCGACAGACGGTGGCGACCTAGTATGGCAGTCATCAGCGAGCTATGTCGGCGGTTCTGTGGTCACTCACAATGGTGCGCGCTATGAAGCGAAATGGTGGACGCAAGGTGAAGAGCCGGGTGTTGCCGATGTGTGGAAATCACTTTAAGTAATTCGTACCCATCAGCAAAGGCAACGTCTTAAGTTGCCTTTTTTAAATTCATAAAATAGGCTTAAGTAATGTTTCTTATTGGAAACAACTCATGTACAGATGTATTGCAGTCATCATTTCTATGTTCATTGCGCAATGCGCTTGGGGACAATGTGAAAAGCCGATTCGTGTCGGAGTTGGTGCGCATTGGCCGCCTTATTTCGTTGTTTCAGATAGTGACCTGTCAGGGATAGATTTAGATATTACCTCCCTCATCCTCGAAAGCATTGGACATTGTGCGCAGTTTATCCGTTTACCCTCTCCCAACCGCATGCGTACTGAGTTCGTCAACGGTCGTATAGACATGCTTATGGCAACCAGTTTCACCGAAGAGCGTGCTACCTTGGGGCAGTTCTCAATTGCTTATCGTAGCGAAACGTTGCGCCTAATGGTCAACAATCAAACAGACGTGAACCCAGATTTACCTTTGCAGCAACAGTTAAAACAGAAGAAAACCTTAGTGCTCACTCAAAATACCTATTTTGGTAAAGCCGTCGCTGAGGTGATGTCGGATGCGACCTTTGCTAAGCAAATCGTCTATGTATCTAAAGTGCCACTGCGATTCGCTATGGTGGCAAATGGTCATGTTGATATGACCGTGATTGATGAACTCGTGGCAAGTCATTTAATGAAACTCAGTCAACACACCGGTCTGCGTTTTAGTAGTGCGCCCCTTGTTACTGAACCCGTCCATTTTCTCATTAACGAGGGTATCGCGAGTGAGGATTTTGTCGCTAAAATCAACAACGCTATTACCCATAAACAGGCTGACATCGAAAAGAAATTAGCCTCAGTAAGGCGTTTAGATTAGCGCGCTAATTCAGGTGAAGTAGTTAATTTTCCGATAAAAAACAAAACGTAACAGCGAACTAAAATTGCGTAAATTGGCATTAGACTCAATACTATAATGAACATTGTGTTTGGGACCTTAGGGTGATGTACGCTCGCTGGCTACTGCTTTGCTATTTATGCTTTCCAATACTCGCGCAAGCCGAGTGTTCTGATCCTGTGCGCGTAGGAGTCAACAGTCATTGGCCGCCATACATAGTGTTGACGGATAAAGCGATTAGCGGGACGGATATGGAAATCGTATCAATGCTATTGGCATCCATGGATGAGTGTGTGGAGTTTGTACGCTTGCCTTCTTCTGTTCGGTTACTTACTGAGTTAGAGGCTAACAGAATAGACCTAGTTCCAGGCGCGAGTTACACTAATTTAAGACTCAAATATGGCGTTTACTCAGATGCTTATCGTGAAGAAGAAGTGCGTTTGTTGGTCAATACTCACAACGTACCTGATGTTCAATTGAGCTTTGAAGAGCTACTCAAAAAGGGTAAATACCTTGTCATAAATGCTGGAGCGTATTACGGCCCTCTTGTGGAAAAACTGCGTTCTGATGCGCGTTTCTCTCGGCAAATATTTGATGTGGCTACGCCTATCCAGCGCTACCAAATGCTGCTTCTCGACAGAGTCGATATGACCCTTGAGGATAAATATGTTGCTATGCACTTAAAACAAGCCTACCCGGGCAATTATATAAAATTACATCCGACAGCAGTGACGACGGAAAAAATACACTTTTTGATTGGCCATAGCAGAGGCAGTGAAGAATTTATGGTGCGATTAAATCGCGCGATAGCTGAAAATAAAGACGCTATCGCGCATATTCTAGAGCAAGGACACGTTGTTCACCCTTAGCTCCTAATGTAATTTCATCTTCGGCCTCACTACACGCATCAGCTTTTCACTCAGCCAAAGCGCCATCATTTTTAGTGTGCCGTGCACTGCCTGTTGATGCATTCTATACAGGCTCATATACATCCATCGAGCGATTTTTCCCTCAATAAATACATCACTGTTGAGATTACCCATCAAATTACCAACGGCACTAAAACGGGCCAAATTCACTAACGAACCATGATCCTTATACACAAAAGGTTGCAAAGGCTTACCCTGATACTCGCGAATGAGGTTGTTTTTCACAGTACTGGCCATTTGATGTGCGGATTGCGCGCGTGGTGGCACCAATGAACCATCTTCCTGCGTGAACGCACAGCAATCACCGACCACATAAATATGTTCGTCGTCGCTCACTTGTAGGTAAGCATTAACCACAATTTGGTTGTTGCGATTGAGTTCGAATACGCCCAAGTCTTTCAAAAAGTCAGGCGCTTTTACACCTGCAGCCCACACCTTTATGTCGCAATCCAATGATTGGTCTTCAAAATGAATAGTACGCTCATCAATTTGCAATACCCGTTTACCTAAATGTAAGGTTACGCCAATTTTCTTGAGCTCCATTGTCGCTTTGGTAGCAATACGTTCTGGCAGTGCGGGGAGGATCCGGTTGCTTGCTTCAATAAGGTGAATGTTGAGGCGATCTTTGTTGACCTTATCGAGTCCATATATCTTCAATAGGCTTGTGACATGATAGAGCTCTGCGGATAGTTCCACACCCGTTGCGCCTGCGCCGATGATAGCCACGTTGAGTTTTGATGTGCTCTCATCCGCTTGTTGCAAGCGAGTAAAGCTGTCTAATAAGGTATGTTGAAAACGTTCAGCACCACTGACCGAATCTAAAAAGAAGCAATGCTCTTGTGCGCCTGGGGTATTGAAGTCATTACTTACGCTGCCAATTGCCAGTATCAGCTTGTCATACTTTAAGGTGCGCTCAGGAAGCACAACTTGGCCACGGTCGTCAAATAAGGGAGCGAGTAAAATTGTTTTGGTAAGGCGGTCGACATTATAAAATGTACCTAGTTGAAAGATAAAATGATGTTTTGCAGCATGTGCTGAATAGACAACACCATCCAAGCTAGCATCGAGCGAGCCAGTTGCAACCTCATGCAGCAGAGGTTTCCAGATGTGGGTGCGATTTCTATCTATGAGTATAATTTCGGCTTTGTGCTTTTTGCCTAACTTGTGGCCTAAGCCCGTAGCGAGTTCTAATCCTCCTGCGCCGCCACCGACAATTACGATGCGGGGTATTGATTCGTCATTCATAGTTATTCCTCAAAAATTGCATACCCAAATGCACGTACCACAGTGCTAAATACACTTGGGTATTTTTGGCCAGTGGGTCGGCCATTCTCTTGTTTTCGAGGAAGAGTTGCGACAAGCTTACGCCTAATGTTAACAAAAGTCATTAGCCCGCTAACTATTGAGTTATTATATGTAATAACTTAAATTTGGCATAAATTATTCTTAGGTCATCGACATGCACCCACACATTGCACATTTAGCTAATCTCTCGTCAAAGCCACAGCGCACTATTATTGGATTGATGAGTGGCACGTCTATGGATGGCCTAGATGTTGCGCTGTGTGTGATCACAGGTTCGGGCGCTGAAACTCAGATTGAAGTGAAGCAATTTGAAACGTGTAGCTATCCAGATGAGTATCAGCCCTATGTGCGAGAAATCTTTGCTAAACGAGATATCGATCTGCAACAGTTGACGCTGTTAAATGCATGGATAGGAAAGTTACACGCGCAGTTAGTGAACCAATGTATTGCAAAATGGCAGGTGCCAGCCAATACAATTGATGTGATTGCCAGCCATGGCCAAACCGTTTATCACTGCCCAAAAAAGCAACATGGGCTTGTTGAATTTCCAAATGCAACGCTGCAAATAGGTGATGGCTGCCATGTTGCTGTTACTACGGGTATTACCACAATCAGCGACTTTCGCCAAAAGCACATCGCTGCTGGTGGTGAAGGAGCACCTTTAGCGGCGTATGGTGATTATCTCTACTTTGCTGATAAAAATGAACATCGTGTGTTGCTCAATATCGGTGGTATTGCCAACATTACAGTGCTACCAAAAGGTGCTTCGTTGCAACAAACAACGTGTGCTGATTTAGGCCCTGGTAATACCATGATTGACGCCTATATCCAGCGTCATTTTGCACCCCTGCAATACGACAAAGACAGCAATAAAGCGAAGCAGGGAATTGTGAATGAACCTTTGCTGTCGGCTTTATTAACCCATCCTTTTTTATCTCTTGGCATGCCGAAAACCACGGGGCCTGAAGTGTTTAATTTGGCGTATTTACAAGCGTGTCTTGAAAGCAGTGGCGTAACTGACTTGAGTCACGAGGATGTGTTAGCGACGCTGACCGAGTTTTCAGCGCGCAGTATTGCTCATCAATTGAATTTATTACTGGAGAACTTACATGCAGTGAGTGTTTATGTGAGCGGAGGTGGGCTACATAACCCTTTGCTGATTGAAAGAATACGCTCACTGAGTGCACATGGAGTCAACCTGACTTCATTGTCGGAGTTAGGGATTGACCCCGATGCCAAAGAAGCGGTGTTGTTTGCGTTACTTGCTAACGAAACATTGGCGGGAAATGCGGCTAATAAAGCGGATAATAGCGGTTCTATGCCCGCTATTACCATGGGGAAAATTAGTTTTCCTGACTAGCTCAACAAGCGTTGGCAATACCCCATTAAACGCTTACCTACGCTGGTAGATGGCGTTAACACTGGGTGGTGCGCCAATTCAGTTTCGGGGTGTACTTTTACCGTAAACTGCGCACTTTCTTTGATAATGTTATGGCGACCATGTAAGTTTAATTGTAACAACGCAAATTCAGATAGCTTAGCTAAGTTTACTGGCACTGTACTCAGCATAGTCAATGCAACCACATTGCTATCAACATCTCTTTGTGTCAATGAGTATTGTGCCGCTAACATGGATTGTCGTTGTTCTGGAAAGGTAAGACTCGCATGTAAATAATCACCCTGTTGCGCGTTACTTGGTAAACGACATAAAAATTGCACGGGTGCAGAGGGACCGCCCAGTGTAAAAGGGTGTTGAGTCATACTCTCAAAGTCAGCTAATTGTTCTTCATTTCGAAGTGCAAATACAGCCAAGGGTGAACGAAACTGCGACATATCCAATAGATTGTTGATGATTTGCGGACAATTATGCAGCAGCTAGATGACAGAAATATTACATGTTCCTATTTTGTTGGAATAATCGCTGAGTATGTCTTTACTCAGCGATTAAATACGCAAAGTGCTACTTAAGATTCAACACCATCTGCACTTGAGTTTTCGCTACTACGGCTTCACCATTTTCGAATTTAGGCGCGTAGCGCCACTTCTTAACCGCATCGACCGTTGCGCGTTCAAATCCTCTATCGCCCTTAGCAGCTATTACTTCGGTGTCGGAAACAAAGCCAGATTTATCAATCGTCAGCTCAACAATGACCTTACTGTCTCTGCCATTTTTTGCTATGTCTACTGACACTTCAGGATGTTTTTGATACAAGGGTTGTTGTTCGATGTCTTGTGTCCAAGGTCTCATTTTTGCTATTGCCACGCAGTGTTTCGTGGCCTCATCGCGTAAGCCTTGGTCTTCATATAAGTTAACTAGCAAAGTGTGAGCTTGAAGTTCGATTGGGTGGTCGAATTCTAGGTTATCATCAAACACTTTAACGACTTTGTTTAATCGCTCGATTGCCTGTGAGCGGTCGCCAAATCGGCTGTCATAAACACCCAAGTACATATTTACTTTTACATTGTTGACGCTATTTTCCACCTGATTTTTACTGTAGTAGTCTTCTGCGCTGAGCAAATATTCTTCGGTGGTGTTGCGCTTTTTGTTGTTGAAACGTGCCAATAGAATTTCTGCCGCACTTAAAGTAATTTCAGCGGTTAAATTTGCATCGCCTTGTTTCTGGGCTATCTGAATCGCACGCTCGGTCGCGTCTTTTGCTTCACTAAAGTTGTATGTGGAATCTGCCACTCCCAAAAGGGGGTCGATGATTGATATGTCATCCTCACCATGGGCCTGCTTCAAATTGGTAATAGCAAGTTTGTAGAGCCCCTTTTTTGCGATCATGGCTTCTTCAGAACCCGTTTTCATCACATTTGCATAATTGATCGCTAAGTTTGCCGTGCTTTGAGAGCTCGCTCCGAACTTCTCGCTACCTAATTGATAAGCGCGTTTGGCGGATTCTTCAACATTAGTTCCTGACTCAATGGCATCCAAGTACTCTTGGTAGGCCGTGCTAAATTCGTCATCTGCAGCGTTAGCAGCGCCGCTTAGTATTATTGCTACAGCCAGTGGGGCTAGTTTTGTTAGCATTATTCGCTCCTTGATGATGGGTCGTTGATATTATTTTTCTTATCCGTGTTGTCGTATTAGCAACCTGTCTTGTTCAGTTTTATTTTCCAATTGAATGAGTGACAAATCGGTAAATCCGAGCTTTCTAAGTAGGGCGTAACTGGCTTCATTCATGGGTGAAGTGATGCCGTACAAGGTTGAAAAGTTTTGCGTGAATTGAGTTAAAAAGGCGCTCGCTGCTTCGTACATCAAACCTTGACCTTGATACTCACTTAACATGGCGAAGCCAAGGTCGGGGTGTTCGAGCATAGGGCGTTGAAATAGACCAACCATGCCGATAGGGTGGCCGTTAGCTAACGTGATAATTCTCGAACCCAATCCTAACTCCAAGGGGGCGATAAAGGTGTTATTGATATATTCGTGCGCCTGCTCTTGCGTGCGTACCTGCTTATCGCCAATATGATTTATAAAACTGGGGTCATTAAGTAATGCAATGACAAATTGGGTATCTGCCATTGTCCCTTTGCGTAACGAGACCCTACTATCTGAAACTGCCATCCTTTGCCTCACATTGTCGATTACTTAAATATGACTTCTTTATCTGAGCGAGAATAGACGCGCTGCTCAGGCTTTGTCCATTCGCCCTTTTTTAAATACTGAGTCGTTACCGTAAATTGACCGTCTTTGAATGAGCTGGTCGATTTAACTTGTGTGATCCCCTCGCTGCTGCCGGTCACATCTTCATAAGCAATGAATGAACCGTCTTCGGTTATCTCCAATGTTCCTTGAGTGAAAAAATCGGCAGTGGTGAAGTAATAGAACACCATTTGTTCTTTTTCTTTATCCCAAAAGATAAAAGATTCACCGCCATACACGCCATTATTAATGCTGTGCTTGGTGCGAATTGCTTTACCATTGAGTGCACGCTCCCACATGCTTATATCGGTCATGGGAGGTTGCCCTTTTGCCATACTAAAGCTGGCTTCCCATGTGCCTAAATAAGGTTCGAAAACAGCGAGTTTTGGGTCCAAGCTAGAGGTTGCATAACTAAAGCAACTAACAACTAAGAAGCTGAGCGTGAGGATGTATTTCATAGCGTGCCTGATGTTAATTATTTGCAGTTCTTAAGAGTGAACTAATTTCTGTGCGTATACAAGTTTGACGATAAAATCATATTTAACAATTTCTTACATCAAGGCAGCCAGGTGTTTGATAAAGTTTATCGCAATGAACAACCGCCTTTTTAGGGTAACTATGGCGAACAAATTATTGCTGCTGTTAATGTTAACTTGTCTAAACGGTTGCACGGCTATCGGTGTCATGCTCGACACTGAGTTTGATACTGACGATGAGCAGATGCCTATTACTGAGTTGGGATTTGAAATCGATAAAGCGGTGCTGGGAGCATTAATTCGTGGGCAAAAGCCGATAGAGGTTACGTGTATTGAGGCCGCAAACCAAAGAGTTTGCGAGCCTAATTACAACCGTTGATTAAATGAGTGAATACAATTTGTAAACACTTAGCCCCACGACTGTAAGCACTACAGGGACGCTTAAACAGTTCAATATCAGGGTATTTCTATATTGCCCCATCACCTGAGTGTTGTTGAGTAGCCACAGTAAATACACACAAATAATCGGGAGTAAAATGGCGTTGGTTGCTTGTGCGAAGATGATAACTGCCACTGGGTCTAAACTTAAGCTTGCAACCACAGTACCAAACGCGAGTATGGCCAATGCAATAAACTTAAAGCGCCTATCTTCCACATTCAGTTTCCAGCCTAACATACCGCACACCGCATAGGCGCCAGCCAGTGGAGCCGTTACGGCGCTGGTCATTCCTGCAGCAAACAATCCCAAAGCAAAAAAGTAATGGGCATAACTACCAAGGAGTGGTTCGAGTTGCTTAGCCATATTCGCCGCGTTTAGCGGTCCTGAACTTTGCCCAAAGAAGGCGACGCTGGCTGTTGCCACGATGGCGAGCGTAATCAGGCCACCTAAACTGACGGAAATGGTGGTATCCACATTGTGCGTGTTAATGGCTTTTTCGACTGCATCTGAATGAATCTTTTCTCTGGCGATGACACCAGAGTGAAGAAACAGGTTGTATGGCACTATGGTAGTGCCAATCAAGGCGAGTATTGTGACCAAGGAACCGTCGGGGATACTAGGACGAAAGCCCCCCATCAATTGCATGATATCTGGCGCGGCGATAAACAATGTGCTGATAAACACTAGGCTCATCACTATGACTAAAGCGATGAGCGCCTTTTCAATTAACTTATATATGCCACTGTACAGTAACGCGCCGCTGACAAAAGCAATGAGTGGCACCCAAATCCAAGAAGGGACGTGGGTAAAGAGTGCTTGCAGGCCAATACCCGCACCAGTCAAATTACCCGCTTCATAGGCGGCGCTGCCTATGCCAATAGCGCCGATGACCAAAAAGATTGCAATGAGTTGGGCGATGGGGTGAGTGATGTTCGCGCGCAGCGCATGGGCCAAATCCAGCCCGCTGACAACAGCGAGTCGGGCTGCCATTGATTGCAATAATATGGTTGCAAATACTGAAAAAACCAACGCCCACAATAGGGTGAAGCCAAAATTAGCGCCTGCTACGGAGGCTGTGGTGATAGTGCCTGGGCCTATAAAGGCTGCAGCAACGAGTAAACCGGGGCCAAATTTTTTCACGGAAATAGCCTTATTTTTCTTATTGTTTTGTTATTGATACAGGAGTAATACACGTTAGTCATTAATTTCAGGATGATCTAACAGTACAGCGCCATTGTCGACACTGGCTAATTTATCCTCAGGGTTATATATGGGACAGCGTTGCATGCTCAAGCAACCGCAGCCTATACAGCCATTTACGTAGTCTCGCACTCGTTGCATATACGCAATTTTTTCGTCCAATTGTTGTTGCCATTGACGCGACAATGTCTCCCAATCTGCTTTCGTCGGTGTGCGATTATCAGGCAAGGAACTCAAGGTCTCTTTTATTTCCTCAAGCGTGATCCCCATTTTTTGCGCTGCCTTAATAACGGCAATACGCCTGAGCACATCACGTTTGTATCGCCGTTGATTGCCTTCATTTCGCCAACTGCGAATCAGGCCTTTTTTCTCGTAAAAATGGAGCGCGGATACTGCCACATCAGCCCTTTTTGCGACTGTTCCAACAGATAAATTAGCTTCTAATGTCATTTTTCATTGACCTGAACTTAAGTTGAGCTTTTAGCCTGAGCCTATTCTTATTTAACGAACAAGGCAATGAGACATGAGCGGATACATAATTATTTTTAGCAGCGCAAGACGAAAGGGTAACACTTACACAGCAGCGAAAACGCTAGCCAGCCGCTTAGGTGCACAAACTCTGTACTTAGATGACTATAAAATTAATGCCTATGACTACGAGGCGGTGCAGCACAATGATGACTTCACAGAATTGATGGAGCAATTGTTGAAATTTGAACATTGGGTCTTTGCTTCTCCAGTGTATTGGTACAACACCACTATCGACATCAAAAACTTCTTCGACCGAATCACTGACTACATGAACGACGAACAGCTGCAACCACAACTACGGCAATTGAGGAAAAAGCACATGTCAGTATTGTCCACCAGTAATGCAATTGAGGGTGTCGATGCCTTTGTCGCCCCTTTCAAATTAACAGCTAATTATTTAGGCATGAGTTTTAAGACGCATTATCACGCTAGATCGAATAAACCGAACGAAATAACCATCTTCGGCCGCAGTCAACGTCCCAGCATGACACGGTTTCATCGCCTTTTTCACACTGTAATGATTAACAAATAACGCAAAGTCGCACTAGTTTTTTGCTGAAATTTTTCGTCAAAACGAAGTTGTGAATCGATTTAATTGCTTTAGTTGTTACAAAATTGCACAAAGTGAATGGATGTGTTTTCTAAACAAAAAATTAGCTGTAAAAACGCCGTTTAATCATTTTAATTTAACAAGAGGTGGGCTTTTTACCGGTTTTTTATATGGCCATAAACGCCTTTGTTGCAATATTTGGGTGCTGTCGGTGAGTAAATGAAGTGGTGTAATTTATTGTTTTAATTAGCGAAATAATTACTAAGTGCTTGTATTTAGTGGGGTATTGGTTGTCTTGTGGTGTGTGGGTAACGTTTTATTTACAGTGAAGCAATATTTATTATTGCGATTGACTCATTTTGTTGTGTTTTTTGGGTTTTTTATGTAAGTATTAGCCTAGTCGTATTGTCTTACATGTAACAAAATACGACATCAAAATAATAACATCTCAGGGGTATTAACAATGTTTAAGAAAACATTACTAAGCAAAGCTGTAACCTATTCGCTATTGCTTGGCTCTGCTTCTTTTGTAACTGGCGCGTATGCTGCAGAAGAAGAGAACAAGGAAGGCACTACAATCGAAGAAGAAGCACCAGAGCGCATTGAAGTCACGGGTTCTCGTATCCGTCGTGCTGAATTCTCAAACGCTTCTCCAATCCAAGTTATCAGCGGTGACTTCTCACGTGAAATGGGTCTTTTCGACGCAGGTGAGATGCTACAAACAACGAACCAAGCATCGGGTACACAGATTGATAACACCTTCGGTGGTTATGTACTTGATAACGGTCCTGGTTCTGCGACTATCGGTTTCCGTGGTCTAGGTGCTGAGCGTACACTTGTACTTATTAACGGTCGTCGTATGGCGCCTGCGGGTGTAGGTGGTGCGCCAACGTCTGCTGACTTGAACCTTATTCCAGGTGTAATGATTTCACGCGTTGAAAACCTTTTCGACGGTGCATCAACGGTCTACGGTTCTGATGCGGTAGCGGGTGTTGCTAACATCATGCTACGTAAAGACGTAGAAGGTTTCGAAATCCAAGGTTCTTATAAGCAGCCTAAAGGCGACGGCGGTGAAGAAACTGTGCTTTCGGCAATGTGGGGTAACACTTACGACAATGGTTTCATCACTATTGGTGCTGAGTACACTGACCAACAAGCACAATCACGTGCGGGTAACGCATTCTTACAAGGTTGTGAAGAGCGTATTTGGGAAACTGAGGAAGGTGATATCATCACTCGTAACTCAGGTAATGGCCCAATCGCACAAGAAAGCGTGTGTGACATCTTCCCTCTTACAAACCGTGTTCAGTTGAACAACTTCTGGGGCAGCTTGTACTACACGCCTGGTTTTACTAACACAGATATTCCTAACCTAAGTGAAACAACTGTAAACTCAGCGTACGCTGGTTTCTTCCCAACTTGGGTTCCTGGTGATTTCAACGGTGACGGCATCATCGACTTTGATAAAGGCGATGGTGTATTTGTTGATGGCAACCTAGATGGTCTTCGTGATGTTGACTTCTCTGACCCATTCTATGCATACCAAAACTCTGATTATTACCGCAGCGGTGACTACCTAAGCCGTAACAAGCGCTACTCTGTAATGCTTAATGGTGAGCATTCACTGGGTGGTGAATCAAACACTACGTTCTACTACGAAGGTTTGTACGCTAAGCGTGAATCACCAATCTTTAGCCCAGGCGCGCAGTTATTTGAGTGGGTATCACCTTCAAACGCATACAACCCGTGTGGTGCTTACAGCGACATCGACTGTTTGTCATTCCTAGGTGCGCAAGGTGGCCCAACGTGGGTTCGTCCAATCGTGAACATCCGTGGTGACCGTGATCGTGTTGACGTAGAAGTTGAACAGTATCGCGTAGTAGCTGGTTTCACTGGCGACCTACCTATCTTTGAGTTTGCTGAGCAGAAAGCTTGGTACTATGACATTTATGCTTCATACAGTGCGTCAAACGGTACAGATAATCGCCAAGCAATTCTTGAATCAAACCTTCTTCAAGCGCTTGATACAGTAGTTGCAGCAGACGGTACGGTAAGCTGTGCTGACACGTCAAACGGCTGTGTACCAGTAAACCTATTTGCTGAAAACATCTACCAAGAAGGTGGCGGTACGCTAACAGATGCTGAAGCGGCATTCTTATTCGGCAACCGTTATATGGAAACCAAAGTTAACCAGCTAGTGATTAACGGTTTCGTAGGTGGTGAGTTGTTCAACATTCCTTGGAACAACGAAGCAGTGAACATGATCATCGGTGCTGAGTACCGTCGTGATGAGATTGAATCTAACCCGAATGACGTTTCTGCAGAAGGTCTTGCTTGGGGTTACTTTGCTGACCAAGGTGCAGACGGTTCGCGTAACCTGAAGGAAGTGTTTACTGAGTTTGATTTCCCACTAGCACGTGGCGCGAAATTCGCGGAAGAAATCACAGTAACTGCATCAGGTCGTATCTCAGAAGAGAGCTTCTACGACGCAGAAAGCACATACAGCTTAAAAGCAATCTACCGTCCAGTTGAGTGGGTTACACTTCGTGCTACTAAAGGTACTTCGTACCGTGCACCTAACTTACGTGAGCGTTTCTTGAACGGTACATCTGGTTTCAACAGCGTAACTGACGTGTGTGTTGTTCCTGATGAAGCGCGTGTATCTGATCCAACAGATCCAACTGCACCACCTACGTATGATGCAAACGGTGATTCACGTAGCGCAGCAGTACTAGCGGCGTGTTCGGCTGATGGCGTAGACCCAACTTCACTTGGTCTTGGCCAAAACGGTACTAACACCTTTACTCAAGGCACAAGCGTTGAAGTAACTACCGGTGGTACTACTGAGCTTAACCCTGAAACATCAGTAGCTAAAACATACGGTTTCATCCTTGAACAACCGTTCAGCGATGATTTCGAGCTAACCTTCTCTGCAACTCGTTTCGACATTGAAGTAACCAACAGTATTGCTGAGCCTTCAGCTGCATACAGTGTTGACCAGTGTTATTCAGCAGACGGTAACGCTGCGTTCTGTAGCCGTATCGACCGTGGTGCGGATGGCCGTATCAGCGACGTTGATGCAAGCTTCATCAATATCGGTTTGATTTCATCTAAAGGTACTGACTTCAACATCTTCTACGACCAAGACTTCGTAGTAAATGAGAAGAACCTTGGTTTGACCGTTGATCTTCAAGCAACGAAGATGAGCGAGTCAATGTACGATGTATTAGGTACAGTGGATGACAATGTAGGTGAGCCAGACTACCCAGAATGGCGTGGTTACGGTCGTATTAAGCTTGCTTATGACGACTACTCAGTAAACTGGGAATCACGTTACATCGGTAAAGGTGAAGAAGATGACCTAGGTGAATTCGAAGAATACACTGACGGTTGTACGGGTCTATTGAATGCATCTGGCGAAGCACTTATGTGTCGTCCTCTTGCATACACTGAAGACTACTGGGTACATAACATCAGCTTCAACTTCAAGTTTGATTCATTCAGCATCAACGCAGGTGTTCGTAACGTATTCAACGACGAGCCACCAAAAGTTGACCCAGCTGGTTCATTCTCAAGCCACAACATCCCATTGGGTGTTGGCTACGACACATTTGGTCGTACACCGTTCATCAACTTCAAAGCTGCATTCTAATAACAGCTTGATAAGTTAATGAAAATTAAATGGCTTCTCTCGGGAAGCCATTTTCAATTTAGGAGAAAGTGATGAAAACAAAAAACCTCATACAATCACTTGCAGTAGCCGGATTGCTGTTTACTCAGGTTGCTGGAGCAAATGATGCTCAACAAGATACATCAGCGAAAGATATTAGCTTAATCGAGAGCTTTTCAATTCTTCCTGCAATTCAATCGATTAAAGTATCACCGAATGGTAAGAAGTTGGTGATGCAGCGTGCGACTTCCAAAGATGGTGATTACATCATCGAAGTGCATGACACCGCTAAACTTGGGCAAAACCCCGTCCGCTTAGGCGCTGACAAAATGCGCGTGTCAGGCGTAAGCTGGTTAAACGATGACAAGATCCTCGTTGTATTTCGCCAACTGCTAGAAGACAGTGGCAAAAAATATTGGGTGAATAAGTTCGCCATTACTGATGCCGATGGAAAAGGTGATTGGCTTCAACCGTTCAAAAAATCAGGTAATGTAAGTTTCAGCATTATTGATATTCTGCCAGATCATGAAGATGAAGTTTTGGTTGAAGTTGATGTGAATGATAACTGGATCCCTGATGTGGTTAAGCTCAACATCAAAACCGGTCGCGAGCGCATGATTTTGCGTGGAAGTACTAAAGTAAATAACGGCTTTATAGCTGATAAAGACGGTGAAATTCGTGTTGCTTCTGGTTGGAATCAAAATAATCAATCAGTTGATGCATTTGCTCGAGAAAAAGGTAGCGATGAGTGGAAAACTATTTACTCTAATACCGGTGAAGACCGTGAAACGTTTGTGATTAAAGCTGTTTCAAATGACGATCCTAACAAACTTTATGTCATAGCGAATAATGGTGAAGATAAAACTGGCGCTTACTTGTATGACATTAAAACTGGAAAGTTCTCAGACAGACTTTTCGGCTTAAAAACGGTTGATACAGACAACATAATTTTCGACAAGCAGGGCGACATTCGTGGCTATACCTACAGTGGCAAATACCCAGAATACTATATTACAGATCCTGAATATTTGGCTGTGTACGAGGGGGTAAAACAGGCATTCCCAGATAGCTATTTGTCTCTTTCAAGCACCTCGGACGATTACAATACTATCGTATTTATGACTCAGTCTGGAACCGATCCGGGCACTTATTATTTACTGAAAGATAAAAAGAGCATTATAAAAATTGGCGAACGCATGCCGTTCATCGATAAAACGAAGCTAGCGGACTCTAAGTACATCTCTTATAACGCCCGTGATGGTCGTAAGATTCGTGCTTATCTGACAGTTCCTGAAGGTAAAGGCCCATTCCCAAGTATTGTACTACCGCACGGTGGTCCTTGGGTGCGTGATGTCATCACCTTTGATGAGTGGACGCAGCTGCTTGTGTCACACGGATATGCCGTTATTCAGCCTAACTATCGTGGCTCTACGGGGTACGGTTTAGAGCACTGGAAAGCTGGTGATAAAAACTGGGGCCTGAAGATGCAAGATGATTTGGATGATGCAGCCCAGTACATGATTGATAAAGGCATTACATCGAAAGACAAAGTGGCGATGTTCGGCTGGAGTTACGGTGGTTATGCGGCATTTGCTGCATCCATGCGTGAAAACAACATGTACCAGTGTACCGTAGCAGGAGCGGGCGTGAGTGATTTATCGCGTATCAACGCACGACTTCATGACAACGCACTTTTAAATAAATTGCAACGTCCGACTATTAAGGGTATTTCGCCCGTAGAGCAAGTTGAAAAGGTAAACGTGCCAATACTTGTTATCCACGGTGATATTGATGGTCGAGTGCCCATCGAGCACAGTAATGCCTTTGTCAGTGAGCTTAAAAAGCATAACAAGCAACACAAATATGTGGTGTTAGAAGATGCGGATCACTTCATGAACACCTTGTTCTACGGTCATAAGCAGAAGTTCTACTCAGAACTGATTGACTGGTTAGACAATACCTGTGGTTTGAAATAACCGAAAAAAAGCCTGCGTCATGCAGGCTTTTTCCTTTAGTTCGTGAACTCATTCACCGAATTAATCTTCTTTTTTAACACCTTTCATCGCTGTCAAGTCAGTTGCATGGCTAACTGCAAATTAGGGGTTCGCTCCTACTTTCAAGTCATTCCTTCGGCACACCTGTATCGTTAATGAATTCATAGTGGATGTGCGGATGAGCAGTGAGATTAAGCTAATAGTTAATAAACGGTGCTCATTGCACCTGTTCCCCAAACTTTCTTGCCAACCTATCTTGCTAATTGTTTATGAGATTGTTGTAGCCACAGACACAATCAGAGTTTCAGAGCCTTGATGTGGCTATTGCTGAAATCTAAATATTCTGTCGACTTCTTTGCGCGAATGCTACACATCCACCAGCAAGGTACCTGTTTCTATATCAACTTTGAGACAATGTGAATGCGCGCTTTAGATGAGAGTGAACGAAAATTCACAGCGCTCAACGGGAAGGCTTACACGAAACTTTGGCTTCTATATTAGGATAATTAAACTCACCGGTTGTTTTGTATTTGGTATATAAGCGTTGTTTATGGTTGTTGTAGTAAATAATTTGATTTTTATATTAATATAAATGTGCTTTTAAAATTAATTAATTGTAAATGTATTATTTGATTTTAAGCAATATAAATAAATTGTTAATGCGTTGGTTTGTTAATTGTTTGTATTTTTGGGATGATTCACAATCCGACAAGGTTTTACATTAAAGGTTAATAAAATCAATGATTTAATTGTATTTGGTGCTGACTTTTCTTTTGTCGGTTTTGAACAGTCTGCTAAGAAAATATGTACGTTTAATTTTAAAATAAATGTTTGTTTATCTATTTTTTGTTGTCATGTTGTTGTCCCTCATGTTAATAAATATAGGTCTGGTCTTCTGTGTGTAATTAAATTATTAGGAAGGCTGGGGTTTAATTATTATAATTTTCAGGGAATAAAAATGTTTAACAAATCTAAAATCGGCAGGGCGATTCAATACTCTTTGCTTCTTGGTTCGAGTGTTACTGCATTTTCTTCATATGCCGCAGAAGAAGAAAACAAAGAAGGGACTACCATTGAAGAAGAAGCGCCAGAGCGCATTGAAGTTACGGGTTCGCGAATCCGTCGTGCTGAATTCTCAAACGCTTCTCCAATCCAAGTAATCAGCGGTGACTTCTCACGTGAAATGGGTCTTTTCGACGCAGGTGAGATGCTACAAACAACGAACCAAGCATCGGGTACACAGATTGATAACACCTTCGGTGGTTATGTTCTAGATAACGGCCCAGGTGCTGCAACTATCGGTTTCCGTGGTCTAGGTGCTGAGCGTACGCTTGTACTTATCAACGGTCGTCGTATGGCACCAGCGGGGGTAGGTGGCGCACCAACCGCTGCTGACTTGAACCTAATTCCAGGTGTAATGATTTCACGCGTTGAAAACCTTTTTGATGGTGCATCAACGGTATACGGCTCTGACGCGGTAGCGGGTGTTGCTAACATCATGCTACGTAAAGACGTTGAAGGCTTCGAAGTACAGGGTTCATACAAGCAACCTAAAGGCGACGGTGGTGAAGAATCCGTACTTTCTGCAATGTGGGGTAATACCTACGACAATGGTTTCGTGACTATTGGTGCTGAGTACACTGACCAAAAAGCACAATCACGCGCAGGTAACCCATTCTTACAAGGTTGTGAAGAGCGTATTTGGGAAACTGAAGAAGGGGATATCATTACTCGTAACTCAGGTAACGGCCCAATCGCTCAAGAGAGCACCTGTGATATTTTCCCTCTCACCAACCGTATGTATGTGAACAACGCTTTCTGGGGTTATGTATATGCAACACCGGGTTTCTCTAACACGGGTATTCCTGGTTTCAGTGAAACTACGGTAAGTTCTAGCCTTGAAGGTTACCTACCTGGATGGGTTGGCGGTGACTTCAACGGTGACGGCATCATCGATTTTGATAAAGGCGATGGCGTGTTTATTGACGGTGACGGCGACGGTCTTCGTGATGTTGATTTCTCTGACCCATTCTACGCGTTCCAAAATTCTGACTACTACCGTAGCGGTGACTACTTAAGCCAGAATAAGCGTTATTCAATTATGTTAAGCGGTGAACACACACTCGGTGGTGATTCAAATACAACCTTCTACTACGAAGGTTTATACGCAAAGCGTGAATCTGATTCATTCAGCCCGGGTGCTCAGTTCTTCCCTACAGTTGGTGCAGACAACGCTTACAACCCATGTGGCGTATACGGTATTGACTGTTATGAAATGCTAGGTGCTGGCACAACGGGTCCACAATGGGTTCAACCTGTTGTTAATATTCGTGGTGACCGCGACCAAAGCAATGTAGAAGTTGATCAATACCGCGTAGTGGCTGGTTTAACCGGTGACCTACCTGTATTTGAAGCTGCTGATCTGCACGGTTGGTACTATGATGTTTATGCGTCGTACAGTGCGTCAAAAGGTACAAACTCATTAAACGGTATTGACCGCGCACGTCTTGCGCAATCTCTAGCCACAGTAGTCGCTGATGACGGCACTGTGAGCTGTGCTGATGAGTCAAATGGCTGTGTGCCAGTAAACCTATTTGCTGACAACATCTACCAAACCGGTGGTGGTGCATTCACGGATGCCGAAGCGGCATTCCTATTCACTGAGCGCTACATGGAAACCAAAGTTAATCAGTTAGTGGTTAATGGTTTTGTTGGCGGTGAAATGTTCAATATCCCTTGGAACAATGAGGCTGTGAACATCATCGTGGGTGCAGAGTTCCGTCGTGATGAGATTGAATCAAATCCAAATGATGTAGCTGCAAACGGTGGTTTGATGCACTACTTCTCAGACCAAGGTGCAGATGGTTCGCGTAACCTGAAAGAAGTATTTACTGAGATAGACTTCCCGCTAGCGCGTGGTGCTAAATTCGCGGAAGAAATCACAGTAACTGCATCAGGTCGTATCTCAGAAGAGAGCTTCTATGACGCAGAAAGCACATACAGCTTAAAAGCAATTTACCGTCCAGTTGAGTGGTTCACATTACGTGCAACGAAAGGTACTTCGTACCGTGCACCTAACTTACGTGAGCGCTTCCTAAATGGTACAACTGGTTTTACAGACGTAACTGATACCTGTGTTGTTCCTGGTGATGCGCGTGTAGGTGACCCTCTAGTACCAGATTCATTTGTGTATGATGCTTCTCTAGATGAGCGTTCTGCAGCAACACTTGACGCATGTCGTGCATCAGGCGTCGATCCAACATCACTGGGTCTTGGCCAAGATGGTAGCCCGTCGTTCAACCAATCGACAAACATCGAGGTCAATTCGGGTGGTTCTGAGCTGTTAAACCCAGAAACATCAGTTGCTAAAACATACGGCTTCATCTTTGAACAACCGTTCAGTGATGATTTTGAACTAACCCTTTCTGCAACTCGCTTCGATATTGAAGTGACGAACAGTATTGCGGAGCCTTCAGCAGCATACAGCGTTAATCAGTGTTATGCAGCAGACGGTAACCGTGCATTCTGTGAGCGCATCAATCGTGACGAAAACGGTCAAATCAACCTAGTAGACGGTACATTCATCAACATTGGTTTGATTTCCTCTAAAGGTACTGACTTCAACATTTTCTACGACCAAGACTTCGTAGTGAATGAGAGAAACCTTGGTTTAACCGTTGACCTTCAAGCCACGAAGATGAGCGAATCAATGTACGATGTATTAGGTACAATTGATGATAACGTCGGTGAGCCAGACTACCCAGAATGGCGTGGTTACGGTCGTATTAAGCTTGCTTATGACGACTACTCAGTAAACTGGGAAGCACGTTACATCGGTAAAGGTGAAGAAGATGACCTAGGTGAATTCGAAGAATACACTGACGGTTGTACGGGTCTATTGAATGCATCTGGCGAAGCACTTATGTGTCGTCCTCTTGCATACACTGAAGACTACTGGGTACATAACATCAGCTTCAACTTCAAGTTTGATTCATTCAGCATCAACGCAGGTGTTCGTAACGTATTCAACGACGAGCCACCAAAAGTTGACCCAGCTGGTTCATTCTCAAGCCACAACATCCCATTGGGTGTTGGCTATGACATCTTTGGTCGTACGCCGTTCATCAACTTCAAAGCTGCATTCTAATAACAGCGTAATCAGTTGATGATAACCATATGGCTTCTCTCGGGAAGCCATTTTCAATTCAGGAGAAGTGATGAAAACAACACGTCTTATACAATCACTTGCAGTAGCCGGATTGCTGTTTACTCAGGTTGCTGGAGCAAATGATGCTCAACAAGATACATCAGGGAAAGATATTAGCTTAATCGAGAGCTTTTCAATTCTTCCTGCAATTCAATCGATTAAAGTATCACCGAATGGTAAGAAGTTGGTGATGCAGCGTGCGACTTCCAAGGATGGTGATTACATCATCGAAGTGCATGACACCGCTAAACTTGGGCAAAACCCCGTTCGCTTAGGCGCTGACAAAATGCGCGTGTCAGGCGTAAGCTGGTTAAACGATGACAAGATCCTCGTTGTATTTCGCCAACTGTTAGAAGACAGTGGCAAAAAATATTGGGTGAGTAAGTTCGCCATTACTGATGCAGATGGTAAAGGTAATTGGCTCGTACCGTTTAAAAAACAAGGTAATATTGGCTTTAGCATTATCGATATATTGCCAGATCAAAAAGACGAAGTGCTAGTAGAAGTCGACATTAATGATAATTGGATCCCTGATGTGGTTAAGCTCAACATCAACACTGGTCGCGAATCATTGGTGATGCGAGGCAATGACAAGATCACGGGCGGCTTCGTTGCGGACAAAGACGGTGATGTTCGCATCGCAACGGGGTGGAATAGAGCCGACCAGTCAATCGATACCTTTGTTAGGGAAAAGGGCAGTGAAGAGTGGAAAAAAATCTACGCTAATAGTGGTGAAAACCGTGAAACCTTTGACATCCAAGGTATATCAAACGAAGACCCAAACAAACTGTATGTCATTGCTAACAAAGGCGAAGACAAAACAGGCGTTTATTTATTCGATGTGAAGACACAGACATACTCGGACCGATTGTTCGGTTTGAAAACAGTGGATACCAATAACGTCATTTTTGACAAGCAAGGTGATGTCCGAGGGTTCTCATATAACAGCAAGCACCCAGAGTATTACATCACTGAACCAGAATATCAGGCGGTGTACGAAGGGGTAAAACAAGCATTCCCAGATAGCTTTTTATCCCTGTCTAGCACTTCAGATGACTACAATACTGTTGTACTGATGACCCAATCGGGCACCGATCCGGGCACCTACTATTTGTTGAAAGATAAAAAAGAGCATTATCAAAATTGGCGAGCGCATGCCGTTTCTTGATAAGTCGAAACTTGCCGAATCCAAATATATTTCTTATGACGCCCGTGATGGCCGTAAAATTCGCGCTTATCTGACAGTTCCTGAAGGTAAAGGTCCATTCCCAAGTATTGTACTACCGCACGGTGGTCCTTGGGTGCGTGATGTCATCACCTTTGATGAGTGGACGCAGCTGCTTGTGTCGCACGGGTATGCCGTTATTCAGCCTAACTATCGTGGCTCTACGGGGTACGGTTTAGAGCACTGGAAAGCCGGTGATAAAAACTGGGGCTTGAAGATGCAGGATGATTTGGATGACGCTGCTCAGTACATGATTGATAAAGGCATTACATCGAAAGATAAAGTGGCGATGTTTGGCTGGAGTTACGGTGGTTATGCGGCGTTTGCTGCATCCATGCGTGAAAACAACATGTACCAGTGTACGGTAGCTGGAGCGGGCGTGAGTGACTTATCGCGGATCAATGCGACTCTGAATGACAACCCATTATTAAGTCGACTTCAACGCCCGACTATCAAAGGTATTTCGCCCGTAGAGCAAGTTGAAAAGGTAAACGTACCAATACTTGTTATTCACGGTGATATTGATGGTCGAGTGCCCATCGAGCACAGTAATGCATTTGTTAGCGAGCTTAAAAAGCATAACAAGCAACACAAATATGTGGTGTTAGAAGATGCGGATCACTTCATGAACACCTTGTTCTACGGTCATAAGCAGAAGTTCTACTCAGAACTGATTGACTGGTTAGACAATACCTGTGGTTTGAAATAACCGAAAAAAAAGCCTGCATAAGCAGGCTTTTTTACTATTAATTCAGCGGATTACTACTATGAATTAATCTTCTTTTTTAGCGCCTTTCACCGCTTTTAACTTAGCTGCGTGGTCAATCTCAAATTCTGGCATGTCTTTGTTGCCATCCATTAAGTAGTTGTCCATCCAACGCATTAGACGCAAGCTGTAGTCGTATTGGGCTGCTACTTTGCGGTTACCATGACCTTCGCCTGGGTAGTACACCAAGCGCAC
Organism: Pseudoalteromonas sp. GB56; assembly: GCF_054923835.1. Classification (NCBI taxonomy): domain Bacteria; kingdom Pseudomonadati; phylum Pseudomonadota; class Gammaproteobacteria; order Alteromonadales; family Pseudoalteromonadaceae; genus Pseudoalteromonas; species Pseudoalteromonas sp. GB56. Next base: position 243,372 of record NZ_JBPCHK010000003.1, read on the forward strand.
GTCTTTACCTTGCACCTTCATATAGCGATATAGCTCCATTGACTGCGCTGGGTGAACGCGAGGGTCGTCTTTACCATGCATGATAAGAAGTGGCGTCTTTGATTGACCAGCCCAGTAAATCGGGCTGCGCTCTAGGTACCATTGCCATTTATCCCACGGGTATGAACGTGCGTGAACGAGGTGCATTTCGTTTGAGATATCAGTTGTACCAAACTTAGATAGTTGGTTCGTCACACCCACGAACATGACGCTTGCTGCGAAGTGTTCTGTTAGTTTTGTTGCGCCCCATGCCGATGCATAGCCACCGTATGAGCCACCTGTGATGCCCACACGCTTAGTGTCAACCAAACCCATATCTACAAGGTGCTGTTTCATATCAACAAGATCGTCGAACTCTTTACCGGCATAATCGTTTTGGCCCAGCTTTGAGTAGTCAACGCCTTTACCTGTTGAACCACGGTAATTTGGATAGAATACCGCATAGTCACGCGCCGCACCCATCTGACCTGGGTTTGAGTAGGTTGTAATCCAGCCATTCTTCACGTGACTTTCTGGGCCACCGTGAACGACCATGATCAACGGGTATTTCTTACCTTCTTGGTAATCCAGTGGGTAAACCAGTACGCCACCGATCTCTACGCCATCGCGAGCTTTGAAAGTGAGTGCTTCTTGCTTCGCGAAACGTTTGTCATTCAACCACGGGTTTGAGTCGCTCAAACGCGTCGTCTTTGAACCACGAACCATAAACACTTCATTAGGGTGCTTTGCGGTGTTTGCGCGAAGCGCCATGGTTTTATCAGAGTCAGAAATACTTAAAGAGCCAGCGATAAACTTGCCTTCTTTAACCAATTTCTTGTACTTGTTTGAACCAACTTTAATTTGGCCAATAAAACTTTCAGGGCTTACTTGAGCAACAAAGTTTAAGGTGTTGGCTTTGTTTGACCATTCAAAGTCACTGATGTGACCCATGAAATTAGGCAACCATTCTTTTACTTCACCCGTGTCAGTATCTGCCAGATATAGACGGCCAGTGGCTGGGTCGTGCTTGTCTTGTGCACCAAGAATGGCAACGTAACGACCATCGTGAGAGAGCTCCGCTGTGCCCAACTTACCTTCTGTTTTAAACGACATGGTTACCTGTTTGCTCGAAAGGTCAAACAGGTGCCACTGCGACTTCATGTACTTGTCGTCAATAAGTGCCGTTGGCTGAGTTTTTACTAGTAGCTTTTTACCATCAGCTGAGTAGTTTACTTCACTCACATACCCTTCAATATCCAGTGACTCAGGTGTAAGCGGCTTTTCTGCTTTAACAAGGTCAACGATATGAAGTTGTTTGTTTTTGAGCCCAAGTTCATAAACTTCGGCCATAAAGCCCAGTTTTTTAAGTTCTTTTTCTGATTTTGCTGGCGCTGGCATGGCCAAAAGCGCAACTTGCTCACCATTTGGGTTCAAGGCGTAACTAGAAATTGAACGGTCTTTTAGCGCCATCACTTTTTGCGCTTGACCGCCGTCTACAGGAATACTGTAAAGTGATGTGAACTTGTCGTCTGCCATCTTAGCGAGGAAGTAGATGTGTTTTGCATCTGCAGACCAGCTAATGCTGTTTATATTTACTTTGCCTGTTATGAATGGACGCTCAACGCCTTCGTCATCAATCACGTAAAGTTCACTGAAGTTTGTGCCGTTTTCGTCAACATATAACTCGCGTGGTAAAGAGCGAGTGAACGCAACTTGCTCACCATCAGGGCTGACAGCGGTTTGAATTACGCTTTTAATTTTAGGGATGTCTTCTACCGTAATCGTGTCATTGGCGATGGCGTGCGTACTTGCACTTAAACCCATTGCTAATGCCAAGGTCGTCTTTAATAATTTCATGTCTGTCCTTCACTTGTTGTGTGCGCAGCACATTTTACAAATCGACCCAGACAATGCCAGTGTTTGCGATTAAGGCGCCCCATTGTGGGATAAATGACACAAGTTGGGAAAAGCGCCGCTGCTTTAATCTACACAGCAGCTGGCGCTGGTTGGGGTAGGTGGGGGTTATTCTTCGTTTTCTTCAATCACAGTGTGGATTGGCGTTAGTTTGTAACCCGATGAACTTTGCGAGTCCTGCTCCAGAATGAGGATGTAGTTGCCATCGGCGGTAAAGTCGACGTCGCCTTCTTGGTGAATCACAATTTCTTGGCCGTTGTCCTCTAAAATGGCGTAAAACTCATAGGCTTTATCGAGTAAGTAGAGTGACTTCGTACTGTATCGTGTGACACCGTCTAGGTGGTGCTCCGTTTGTGAAATCGGCTGCCCATCTAAAGTGAAGTAGAAATCTAATTTGGTCACTGGCAACCCCGCATATTGATCGACCAAGTTGACGACGGTGATTGCGTGGCTCACGCTACTTGGTACCAGGTTTTGTTCAACACTGAGTAGGCGAGGGCCATATTCTTCATCGTTGTAAAACACCCCAAGTGCACTTTGCTCTTGTTCCAAGGTCAGCAAGTAGTTGTCTACTAGCGTTTCACCGTTTTCATCCGCCATTGAAATGGAATAGCTATTTGCCGATAGCGCCAAATAGGGGGTCACGGTGTCGGCCAACGTAGGTTCGGTGCTGTGGACCTCACTGTTTTTAGTCGCTCTAAATGTCGTGTTAGTGTACTCATCCATACTGTTGTAGAACTGGACTTGTGCGCCTGCATCTTGGTTCTTTAATACATACGCTGAGTTACTGTTAGAGATAATGTCCATAGTGAGGTAGTCGCTGTTGTTGTCATAGCTTGGACGTAATACAAAAACCAAGGCTTCGTCGGCACTGATGCTGACAACGTCAGACTGCCAAATGGGGGTTGTATCACCCGCTTCAGTTAAAAAAGAAGGTATAGCTGTCGTTGTCGATCGTGACCGCCTCGGAAAGTGCTTCGAACGCAGCCGATGTAACAAGTTGTGCTTGGTCGAATACACCATCATCTTCAGCCATGTATAAATCAAAGTTGCGGCCTTCTTGCGTGATGTTTAATAGCTGCAAGGTAAACTCGTCATCGAAATCATCCATTGGCAGTTCAATGTTCATCATCAATTGGTCTGCAATGTCGCCGTACATCACCAGAAGTGATTTAGTGTCTCCTTTAATTTCAATCTCATCAGTGAGGAGATCCACCAAGTTGCCTTGGTCATTAGTGTATTGAATGGCGTAAGTGTAGTCATCGCTGGTGTAACTGTGTGTGGTGGTCACATCGCCTAGCTCTGCAGAGGTACGCGCTACATCCTCGATTGAGAGCGTCATCGTCGGCCCATTGATAGTGCCGTTGTATAACTGGATTGCACCCGTGTCAGAGCTGTCGTCGGAATCACTGGAGCAAGCTCCTAGCGTGAGTAGTGCAGCACTGCCAAGCGCAGTAAAAATGGGTGTTAGTTTGTTGTTATTGAGTTGTGTCATTATTGAGTCCATGTTTGTTAACTTGCTCTATATGACGACAGAAATTCAATAAAATTCTCACCTTTACATAGTATTACTCGCCTTTACAGTCCCTTACAAAGACGTTAAAAAGTGTAGTCAAATCTCCATTTTTTTTACATATTTGGTTGGTCGCAATTTTGTGCGCGGTGTGAGTGGGGAATATCCACTTCTTCCTTTTGTACTCAATATAACTACTTGAATTTAATTAACTTAATCAAAACTAGATATTTATATTATTATTGCTAGTATCACATAAACACTGACAATATCGCCTAGCCAGAAGAATAACGGGTGGGTGAACGCTAATTGGCAAACTTCGTAGGGATGCAGGGAATGACGACGCTAGCAAGACTCCATCACATCACCTCTGATCAAAACTTAGACTTTGAATCAAAACTCTCGCAACTATTGCAATTTGGTTTGGAAGAATTCGCGTTAGATATAGGTATTGTTAGTTGCGTCGTAGGGGATGTTTACACAGTCGAACACGTAATAACACCTGATGATTCAGTATCGCGCGGCGCTCAATTTGCTTTGGGGGAGACCTATTGTGCCCATACCTTGGTCGCAGATTCTGCACTTGCTTTTGAGCATGCGGGTCAAAGCCACATTGCCACCCACCCTTGCTATCAAAATTTTAAACTTGAAAGCTATATCGGTGCGCCAATTGTGGTTTCAGGCGCTGTGTACGGCACTGTTAACTTCTCCTCTGCTGGTGCACGTGAACACGCGTTCACAGCCGATGAATTAGATTATGTGACCTTACTCGCACAGTGGATAGGCATAGAGATAGCGCGCTACTACGATAATAAAGAGTTGCGACTTCAACATCAGTCTCTCAATGCGATGAGTGAGATGGCGAAAATTGGTGCGTGGGAGGTGGATCTTACAAAGAACACTTTGTATTGGTCACAACAAACAAAGGCGTTGCATGAAGTCGAACAAAGTTATGTTCCCAATTTATCGGCCGCTTTGTCTTTCTACCCTGAGCATGAGCGCAGTCGTATCGAGAACTATATCCAAGAAGCGATGGCAGATGGCAATCAGTGGTATTGTGAATCGCAACTTATCGCCAGCAACAATAAACGAAAATGGGTTGCGATTATGGGCAAGCCAGAATTTATTGGGGGCGAATGCACATCAATAAGTGGCGCAATCCAAGACATCAGTCATGTGGTAGAAGCCAAAAATGAATTGGCCAAGCAACGCCAACATGCAGAAGCCTTACTTAAAGCACGATCTGAATTCCTTGCCAAAATTAGCCACGAACTGCGTACTCCCATCAATGGCATCAACGGCATGTTATTGGCCATGCGTGGTGAACGTGATTTAGAGGTGATCTCTCAGCGAATCGATTTGGCATTGAGTGGCGCTGACACCTTAGTGCGCTTAGTTAATGACGTACTTGATTACTCAAAAATCGATGCGGGGTCAAATGCAGCTTGAAGCACAAGACCTCAATGTCAGCATTTTATTAAATGATGTTTTGTCTATGTACACTCCGTTATGCGCCGACAAAGGAGTGCGCTTGGAATATGACTTTGCCATCAATCCTGATGTGTGGATCAGCGCCGATGGCACTCGAATCAAGCAAATACTCATTAACCTATTGAGTAATGCGCTTAAATTTACCGCGGACGGTTGCATTCGTTTGCATGCGCAATTGGAAAACACAGCGCAAGGATATCAGCTCAGTTGCCAAGTGCAGGATACGGGCATTGGTATGAGTGAGGAAGTGAAAAACACGTTATTCAAACCTTTCACCCAAGGTGGCACTAATATCGCCCGAGAATATGGCGGTACAGGTTTAGGCTTATCTATCGTGCACGAGCTTTGCCGCATGATGCAAGGTAAAGTCTCTGTATCGAGTGAGCTTGGCCAGGGCAGTCAGTTTGCATTTTCAATTCAGGTAGCTGAAGGTAAGCCGATTCAAAAGCAGCTTAGATCACTGCCTCAGGTGAATGATCTCAATAAAGATATTCGTGTTTTAGTGGTTGATGATAACCAGATGAATCGCCTCGTAATGAAGGCTTTATTAGGTAAGTTGGGCTTGGAGGCTGACTTTGCTGAGAATGGCGAACAAGCGATCAATAAAGCACTTAGTGACGAGGGTCAGTATGACGTTATCTTTATGGATTGCGTTATGCCGGTGATGGATGGTTTTACAGCGACTCGGGAAATTCGCAAAAATGATGACATCAATCAGCCGCAAATTATTGCGCTGACTGCCAACACCTCAGAGTTGGATAAAAAGCACTGTTTAGATGCCGGAATGGATGACTTTATCGGTAAGCCTGTGGGGTTTGAGCAACTCACACAGGCATTATCCACGTTGTAAGATTAGCCGCTTTGCGTGCGATAAAGCGCTTCAAGATTGGGTATGTTTCGCTCCCATCTAGGTTCAGGTTCGCCAATAAATTCACGCACCGCTTCGAGTAATAAACGAGTTCTCACGGGCAAGTCTCTGTGTGGATACAGTGCGTACATAGCGCTGTAATCGGGCAAATTTACCTGAGGCAACAGAGGCGTCAGTAATCCTTCAGTAATTTCATTTTCAATCAAAAACGCCGGTACAATGGAATACGCAGTGCCGGAGAGCACTTTATCCAGAATAACCTCGCCGTCATTGGATGTATAAACCGAATTGACCACCTGTTCGCATTGCTCGCCGCGCTCGTTGATATAGGTGATGGAATCGAGTCGCTTGTGTGCGCTGGAATAAGTCGCCGCGGGCAACAGAGCGAGTTCTTCCATTGATTGTGGCGTACCATAGGTATCGATAAATGCTGGACTGGCTAACAGCAGCATGCGATTACGTGCAATTTTTCGCGCAATCAAGGAGGAGTCTCTAGGCTCGCCAATACGAAAAGCCAGATCGTAACCTTCAGATATTAAATCAACAGGGCGGTCATCAAGTTGCAAATGCACATTCACCTGAGGGAATTGCTTTTGGAACTCGTTGATCACCGGTTGGATGTAGCGTCGCCCCAAGGTGTGCGATGTCGCAATACGCAATAATCCACGTGGTTCTTGGTGGTAGTTCTCTGCAAGACGCACAGTTTCTGATAAGAGCATGCGCAGCTCTTTGGCATTTTTACCATTTCCGCACCTGCGGCAGTAAGCGAAAATGAGCGCGTAGTACGATTAAGTAGCCTAACGCCTAAATCTTCTTCTAACTTACTAATTTGCTTAGAAATAACGCTGCGGTCAATATTACGCATTGCCGCTGCTTTTGAAAAAGAGCCTTGCTCAACCACTTCAAGCAACATAATGAGTCGGCTACTGGTATCCATATGTGACGTCCAACAGATAATATTTGGTGGGATTGATGCTATTTTGGCATTAACGCTGGAATAAGACCAGTTTCCACGGGACCTGTAGAGCAAATTTAACTGTTTGAACGTCATGATTACAGGCCTAAAAACGTTTCGAATAGGAAAAGGAGATGAAATCTAAGCCTGGATTAGGGCTCTTAAAGCCTGCGTTAGAGTAATGCAGGTATCGTAACCCAAGCTCTGCCTTATCCAGCTTATATACCACACCAATACGGTCTTCAAATTGGTAGTGAGTGCTGATATTTTTACCTGCAAATTTGGTATCGTCGAGTAATGACAGACCAATACCAAATTCAAACAGCAGGGGTTTTCCTTTGAATGTGGTCATGGGATATTGAAATACAGGCGTGAGTGCGAGCACAAAATTTCGGTCATAATCGTTGCTGTCGCCGTAGCGCCAAAAGTTAACACTGCTTTCGAACAACAACTCAAATTGGGCGAACTGCTCGGGTAGATACTGACTTAAATAATGTTGGTATCCCAGTTTGATGCCTTGCACATCACCTTCTCCTTGAATGTAATGCACAGTGTAACCATGGCGAGATAGCTTTGCACTCTTTGCACTGACTCCTTGACTAACACTCATTAAAACAACAACTAATGCCACTAAAAAAGGTTTCATACTTCTACCCTGATACTGCGAAATGGGCGCGTACTATCTACATTGGCGTATAGTCATTCAACGCGTGAATGTGCACAGGAGCTGTGCAATCATGGCATCAATAACCTAACTGATTGAAAGTATGGTGTTTTTTCAATTGTGCATTTTTGGAATCAATAATGTGCGATTTTGTTGCTTATATTGCGAGAAATAATCCTCTAAGATGCCGCCCATATTCATTGTCTGGAGTGCGTCCGTGAGAGCTCAAAAATTATTTTCTGTGGTGACCTTGGTATTTGCCCTATTTGCAGGCCAAGCTTTTGCCCAAGAGCAAGACCAGCCATACACCTTACTTAAAGAAGTGGGTGAGCAGCTATTTATCGATATCGCCAAAATTGATGCAACTGAAGCACAAAAAAAAGCGCAGTTACGTGAAGTTGTGAAGCAACAGCTTATTCCCCATATCGACATTAAATTCGTGTCTTTCAAATTACTGGGTAAACACATTCGCGAGATAAACAAAGAGCAAGCGCTCAGTTTTATTGATGCGGTGGAGTCATATTTAACAACCACATATGCAACTGCTTTGATGAGCTACAACGGCCAAGAAGTGCGATTCATTGCGCCCAATGCTGAGTCTACAAATGGTTATGCATCAGTGAAAACAGAAATCGTTGAACCAGGTAAACCTACCATAGATATCGTCTTCAAGTTACGCCAAGACAAATCGGGAGAGTGGCGTGTATATGACTTAGTTGCGGAAGGTATCTCTCTATTGGATGCGAAACAAAAAGAGATTATCACCCGAATTTCAGAGGTGGGCATTGATAACGTAAATAAGGAGCTACTCGCGAAAGGTTAACTCCTAGCGAGTATTAAGTTCAAAGAGTAAGTAATACATTCCATTGTTGTTCCTGCAGCGTTTTAGGGTGAACTTTAGCCTTCTTTTACCCATGAGGCTTTTCCGTTTGGAAGTTCACCCTCTTTTTTACAAGCTTTTCTTTGGTGGCAACAGGACGTTTGCGAAAATAAGCCCCGCCACAAGTGACATGAAAATCAAGAATGTTTGCTGACCGATATGGTCGGCGTAAACAAAATCTTGGCCTTCAATTAGCGAGTTAAGCCCAATGTAGGTTTTCGAACCCGGTACAAGTACAATCAAACCTTGCATTGCCACGATAGATGCAGGCGCATTCGCGATACGGTTAAACAGGTTACTGAACACCCCCACAGCCATCGCGCCAACAAAGGTACCCAGGGTGTAATCCAGATAGGTAGCACCAGCGATACTCACGCCATACGCAATAAAGCCTGAAGCTAAAGACCACAGTGCATGTTTGGTTTTAGTACGGAAAATCACAACCAAAGACATACACAGGAATAACACGCCCAACCAAGGCGTCCACTTTGGTAGAGGGTTCGGTGATATGTACTCTGCTTGTCCGAACAAAGCAAAACCTATCCCAATACCAATAAAAGCACCAAAATACAGTTTAAACAACAACATAAAAGAGTCCATGACTCTTGCTGTGCCGGAAACTAAATGCCTCGCTGCCAGTTCTGCAAGCCCTAAAGCGAGCGCTAAACCAGGTATAAACACAATGATGCTGGACAGTACCACTAAGCGAATATTGATGTGAGGGTCTAGATACACACTGATTGCACACGCAAGAATGGCGGATACCACAGCAACAACTGGTTCGAGCATATGGGCCACGCGTCGCGAATAGCTTGACCATAGCACAAACAAGTAGACCACCAAGGTCAAAAGTGAAGACCAAAACACGTCGTTCCAGCTGGTGCCCATCAACATTGCGAACGCACCACCCGTCATCGCAAACGCACCGGCCGTGATAACTCGGTTGTATGGCGCTGGCATGACAGCTATTTCATCAAGGCGTTGATCTGCCTCGCTAATAGTTAAATCGCCGCTGAGCAGTTCATTGACCACTTCGTCGGTGTTTGCCAATGAACCTAGATCATGGTCGCCTGGGTCCACACGTGCGACATGGGTGTATTCATTTTCATGGCCTTCAGTCCAAATCACGAAGGTCACAGAAGTGGGCGACATAACAAACGATGATTTCAGCTCTAAGTGTGTGGCAACCTCCAAAAGGTGTGCTTCTAATCGATAAGCTGGCGTGCCGTATTTGTGCAGCATTTTGCCAAGCTTGACGATAAATTTTCGTTTTTCTTTAAATAGAGCGTCTTCCACGCAATGGTTCCTCGGTGTTAGGGTGAGCGGCGCCAAGCCACTTAGAGCGTGCGCATTTTAGTGATCTAACGTTACCTGTCTACTGATTTCTATCAAGATTTTGGTGAATTTTTTGCTTCAATCCACTGTGCCATATATTGGGTGCTGCGCATCGTATGATGTTTCAACATTTGCCCTGTGAAATTGCGTTGCCTATGCTGTTCTAAATTTTCACGGATTGCTGCAATTCGTTTTAATAAACCATCAGACAACGCTTGTTTATCATATACTTGTCTAAGTATAGCCAATCCATTTTGTTGAGCCTCAACAAAGTGTGCTTCATCTTCGTGCAATTTCACAGCTGCATCTGCAAAGGCCTGTGGGTCGTTTTCAACGGCACCATTCCAAGACAGGGACTGATGCATTCCTTCTGCGCCAATGGTGGTGGTCACAGACGGAGTTTGGGTGATCATGGCTTCGAGTAATTTACCCTTAATGCCTGCGCCAAAGCGTAAAGGTGATAAGCAGACTCTGGCTTTACCCATGACTGCAAATGCGTCCTGTGCCCAACCTTTAATGAGAAACCCTGTTTTAGGATTGTGTAATGCCGTTGCTTTTGGTGGTGGGTACGAACCGTAAATATGCAGCTCTGCTTTAGGGAGTTTTTTACGAATGAGCGGCCAAATTTGCTGTAGATATAACACCGCATCCCAATTCGGGGCATGCCTAAAATTACCTATGGTCATAAAGTGTTGGCGTTCATCAAACGACAATACTTGTTGCGGTAATGCTTCAAGGTCGACTAAAAAGGGTAGGTGATGAATGAGTTGTTCATCAACCTTGAATACCTCTTTAAGCAGCTGCATTTCATAACTTGAGATGATCAAACTCACATCACTGCGCAAGATGGCTGCAATCTCACGCTTCGCCAAATCGCTATGCAAATCTGCCTGCTCAAAAGGCCTTTGTGCTTTATGTGCGTCTTGTCGCGCGCCGCGCAAGCATTGCAGGTCTTCAGTATCGAGAATTTTCAAAGCGTTAGGCGCACACTTATCAACGCGCCAACCAAACTGCTCTTCCATCATAAAGCGATCGAACATCACAATATCGGGCTGTAGTGTTTGGATATAATCATCAAAACTACTGCAGTTTAAGGCAATCTCAGCACTGCTAATGCCATGTTGGCTCAAGTCTTCCATGTGCTCAGTGCGCTGAGCAGGAGAGGCAAATTCAACGTGCCAGTCTTGGGCACGAAATAGCTTGAGTAGCGACATCATATGGGTGCCCGCAGCAGACGAATTGGGCTCTGGCCACACATAGCCAATTACTAATACTTGAGTCATGAACAAGACGCTCGTTTAATTAAAGTTACATCGATAAGTGTGCGACGGGCGACACTTTGGTGGTTTAGCAGGGCGGTTAAACTGTTGAGAGTGTGTTCGGCTATTTCTTGACTGCGAATTGCTACTGAGCTCAAAGGGTAAGGCAATATTTGCGAGTCTGGAAAATCACCTAAGCCTACAACATGTGCATGCACACCTGCAACGAGCCCATAGTCAGCCAGCACATCGAGCGCTCCGTAGGCGACGGTATCGCTTATACACACGATGCCTATTGTGCTAATTGGGTTATCGAGCAGTGCACTTTGCCTTATGGTCTCTTGGCTTGCGCTGCGAGTGTTGGCACATTCAAGCAGGTGGATATTCGCGTTATGCTCATGTAATTGAGCAGCTTGTTGAAACCCCTCGAGAATACGGCTGAAACCACTCATTGTGGGGCTGCCGCCGAGTAACACTAACGCGCTCACGTTTTTATCCAACACTGCTTGGGTTGCCAAAAATGTGCCGCGTTTGGTATCAGCAAGCACACACGGAGCTTCGCTGAATGACACTTCACGTAAAATATTTATGACCGTGATACCGGATTTCGACAGTGCGTTTTGCCAATTTACATCGGTATTGTGTGCTGGGCACAACAACACCGCAGTGACATTGGATTCCCTCAAGCGATTGATGAGCCTAGCTTGGATGTTCACATCATCGTTGCTACACAGCAACATGGGCACAAAGCCCATACTCAGAATGCCTTCTTGTAGGGTGTTGGCAATGTCATTGAAGGTAGGGTTGTCTAAAAAAGGCAGAATGATGGCAACGAGCCCTGAGCGTTTGGAGCGCAGTGAGGCAGCGTCTCGATTGTAAATATACCCGAGCTCAACCATGGATTGTTGCACTTTATCATTCGTTTTAGGGCTTACTTTCTCTGGTTGTGACAGCACCAAAGACACCGTCGATTTAGACACGCCTGCGTGCTTGGCTACGTCGATAATGGTGACTTTTGATGGCATAGATGAGTGGGTCATGTTTCGTAATGCTCTGATTAAGCTCTGTATAGTAGCAGAACACCGACAATCGAGTCAGCCAAAAACCGTCATTCGGTGTGGATGCAAGCTTCGCTAAGTGAGCATAAATTCGAGTGTGCGTTGCCTATGGCGTGTATGAGTCATTACGCATGTGCTTGGTGAATTAACTGAAAAAATAACTGCTTAGGCGTATTTAGTTGCCTCTCGAGTAGAGCAAGGTAAACTGTACCTGAACGGATAATAATCAAAATAAAAGGGTTTTCTATGAAAAAACACCTCATTGCCAGCGTTCTTATTAGCGCATTTGGCTTGCTAGGTGCAGCAAATGCGCATGCTCAGGAGAGCGTTGCGTCAACCAATGCGACGAGTTCCAGCGGTTACCAAGTACCTTCGCCAGAATTAGCTCAAGTGGTGGACGCCAAGTTAGCGCCACGCTCCATGTTGTCGCCGGACGGTAAATGGTTGGCGTTACTAGAGCGTCGTCGTGTAGAAAGTTTGCAAGAACTTGCCAAGCCTGAGCTGAAGCTTGCGGGTATTAAACTCAACCCTGACAACTTTTCGCGCTCGCGTGTGCGCAACAAATACACAGCGTTGAGCTTTAAAGCGCTCGAGGGTGATGTCACCATCGATGTGACAAGTTTAGGAGAGGGCACACTGCGCTCACCTCAGTGGTCCAGTGACAGTAAATACTTGAGTTTTGTATTCGAGACTCCGACGGATGCAACCTTATGGCTTTACGACATCACGACTCGAGAGCTTAAGCAGTTAACACAGTACGCACTTAACTCTGTGGTGACCGCAACCCCATATGAATGGATGCCTGACGCCAGTGGAATTATTATCAACCACGCAGTGAATATGGGCAAAGTGCAGCCTACAGATGACGCCAATACTGTGGTGCCTGTTATTCAACAAACAACAGGTGAAAAAGCCCCTGCGCGCACGTATCAAAACTTGCTTACGAGCCCTTACGACGAAGCGCTGTTTTCATTTTATGGGCAAGGCCAGTTGATGCGTGTGAGCTTGGATGGGCAGGCGAAAGCGATTGGTAAAGCTAAGTTGTTTAGCAATTTCAGCATTTCACCTGACAGTAACAATATTCTCGTATCTTCCCTTGATGAACCCTTCTCATATCAAGTGCCTTACTTTCGCTTTGCGAGCACTTGGTCTGTATGGGGCATGAGTGGTTATGAATTAAAAGAGTTAGTCAAGCAACCTCTTGCCGACAATATTCCACAAGGGTTCGACAGCGTTCGCACCGGCCCTCGCGATTTTGAGTGGCGCAGTGATAAAGGCGCAACCTTGGTTTGGGCTGAGGCACAAGACGGGGGCGACATGAAAAAAGACGTTGCTCATCATGACTTTATTTACACTCTGAGCTCACCTTTTAAACGCAAACCAAGCTTATTGGCAAAAACTGAGCGTCGTTATTCCGGTTTCACTTGGGGTAATGAGAATGTCGCGATGTTGTCTGAATGGCGCTTTAGTGATCGTAATGTGCGCACCTGGATCATTGCACCAAATAACGCAGATGCCAATCCAGTGCTGTTCTCAGAGCGCAGTTACAATGATGCCTATAAAGACCCAGGTAACCCAATTTATACCTACAACGATCTTGGCGTGGGGGTGATGCAGGTTATCGGGGATCGCTATATTTTCTTACGCGGTAACGGTGCATCAGAGCAAGGTAACATTCCATTTTTAGACCGTTTTGATGTCAAAACAAACACCACTGAGCGTCTATGGCGCAGCGAAGCGCCTTATTACGAGCGAGTGGTGGCACTACTTGATGATGACGGACGTCGCTTTATCACGATTCGTGAATCAAAGACTGAGCAGCCGAACATTTTCGTGCGTGACTTAGATGAAGACACCTTGGTGCAATTGACTCAGTTCCCGCATCCGTATCCTGCATTTAAGGGAATTCAAAAAGAGCAGATTCGTTATAAGCGCGATGACGGCGTGGATCTCTCAGGCACCTTGTATCTGCCCGCGGGATATGATGCATCGCAAGGTCCAATTCCTGTACTTATGTGGGCTTACCCACTTGAATACAAGGATAAAAGCGTAGCGTCTCAGGTGCGTGAGTCACCGTATGAGTTTACCTACATAGGTTATTGGGGACCGATGCCTTACTTGGCAAAAGGCATTGCAGTGTTCGATGATCCGAAAATGCCGATCGTGGGTGTAGAAGGGCAAGAACCGAACGATACTTTCCGCAAACAATTGGTTGCCAGTGCCAAAGCGGCAGTGGATGTATTGGTAGAAAAAGGCGTGGCTGATAAAGATAAGATTGCTATTGCCGGTCACTCTTATGGTGCCTTTATGGTGGCGAATTTGCTTGCGCACAGTGACTTATTCAAAACTGGTATAGCCCGAAGTGGTGCTTATAACCGCACGCTAACGCCGTTTGGTTTCCAAGGTGAGGAGCGTAACTTCTGGGAAGGTCAGGCTGTGTACGCCAATATGTCGCCATTTTTCCATGCAGAAAAAATCAACGAACCCATGTTGATGATTCATGGTAAAGAAGACCCAAATAGCGGCACTTTTCCAATGCAAAGTGAGCGCATGTTCGCCGCAATGAAAGGGCTAGGCAAGGATGCGCGTTTGGTGATGTTGCCTTATGAAGCACATGGCTATAAGGCACGTAAGAGCTTGCTACACGTATTGTGGGAGCAAGAGCAATGGTTAGATAAATACTTATTGAGTGAAGAAGCGTCAGAATAATACGCTTTAACTGACCTAAAAACCCACGCGTTATGCGTGGGTTTTTAATGCGATGTGCTCACGGCTTGTTGATTGTAAAAAGCCGTCTATCGGCATGGAAATCAAAAAGCAGGCGCCACCCTCACTATGTGGCTGATATTCCAACGTGCCACAGAAATACTGATTAATGATCGCAAGTGCGAGACTTAGTCCCAGTCCCATCCCTTTTGCGTTGCGGTTGCCTACAACAAAGGCATCAAATAACTTGTCTTTAATGCTATCAGGAATACCTGAGCCATTATCACAGATACGAATACTTAACTGTTCATTGAGCACACTTGCCTCAATAAGAATCTCATGCTCGGGGGATGAATTTTCAAACGCATGGTTGAAGCAATTCTCCAGTAAGGCACTGATAGGTTGGTGTAAAAGAAATTGGGGCGCATCAACACGAATTTGTGCATCAATATCTACGCGCACTGTTACCTTTGAATCTGGGTTTTTGACCTCTTCGATACAGGCCCAGACTTCATCAACCAGCACCAGCGATTGGGCTTTTTCAGCAAACCCATCTTGGGTTATTACTTTGAGCTTATTGATAATTGTGCTTATTCTGTTCGCGCTGCTCTCTACCAGAGTTGCACAGTTTTCGATTGATTCGATTGACTCTAATAGTGAGGCTTTTGCGAGCTTGTTCTCATTCACTCTATTTTTTACTTCTTCTAGTTCAACCCGTTGACTGCTGGAAGCTGTCACTGCGATACCGACAGGCGTATTGATTTCATGCGCTAATCCAGGAATTAAACGCATCAAGGTTGCCGATTTTTCTGCGCTCACGAGTCGTGCCTGAGCGTGCTTTAAATCGGCTATCGCTTCATTGAGTGCACTGTTTTTAACTGTGAGCTGTTTAGTTTGATCTCTGACTTCATTATTCAAGTAAGTGATGATGTTCTTACGGATACTCGAACGGGCGTTGTAAAGGACCAAAAGGGTTGTAAGTAGTAATAAAAAACAAATTAAGGCACCACTGTACAACGCCGTTAACTGCCGTGACGACTCATCAATGAATGTTTGTAATTCGTCCTCGCGAGTAGCCAAAAAGGTATTAATTGGTGTCATGATCGCCACTTTACTCTGAAGGTATTGCTCGCTGTATAAGATGGCGAGTGCGCGGCTTTTTTCACCTTTTTCAACCAAGGCAAATGCTTGCTTTTCAAGTTTTACTAAAGATTCACTGTGATTGTATGCTCGAGTAAGTGCAGCTAATTCAGCGCTCGAGGCGCCATTTTCTTCGAGTAAACTTAATAGTGATTGAGGCTCAGTGTTTTCTGAGGGGGCGTGGCCATTTTCGACCATCATCATATCCCAATACACACGGTTGAGGTGCTTTGGTCGCGGACTCAAGCCCGAGCGAATAGCAATGATCTGCTCAAAGAAATCTTTGAATTTGTCATTGCCCGTGGCGGCATAGGCCCTCGCCATCACGGTGAGTTGATCAGAACTCAACCTAAGCTCCTGAGAGAGGTGCACCAAATTAAAATGTCTTTGTAATCCCTCTTGTTGTGCGTTTTTACTCATAAAAGCCAGCACAACCAAAAGCATGGCACATACAAACAGTAGGATGGATGCGACCACAAACTGCTCGAAGTATTTAAAGCTAAAAAAGTTTTTTAGATTGTTTGTGCCTGCTACATCCGTCATACGCTAGTCGCTTGTTTTCACAATGGATATTGTCGTTAAAAGTATAGATTAGTTTTTTGATATTTCGCCCAGCTCTAACATTGCGTTTGAATGATAATGTATGTTATGTATATTGTATACAATAATAAAAAGTGAAAACTATGTTCTCGTCAACGTCTTCTGCTGCCCCCCACAAAGCCTCTGTTGGCAATTTTGATTCGCGTTTCTATATTGCCAATTTAATGGAGGTGTTTGAACGCTTAGCTTGGTATGGCTTTTTTGCGGTGTCCTCGATATACATGACCACACCAAAGAGCCAAGGAGGCATCGAGTTTTCTGAGATTGAACGGGGTGCTGTACAAGGTATCATTCCATTCTTTTTGTATTTGTTGCCAGTACTCACAGGGGCTATGGGAGATAAGCTTGGGTACCGGCGGATGTTCATCTTCTCATTTTCGATTATGGCTCCAGGCTATTTTTTGCTGGGTCAGGCTGATAGTTTTTGGGCCTTTTTTGGCGCTTTGTCTTTAGTCGCATTGGGTGCAGCCTGTTTCAAACCAGTGGTCGTCGGCACGATAAGCCATTGTACCAACGACCATAACCGTGGGCTTGGCTTCGGTATCTTTTATACCATGGTTAATGTGGGGGGATTTATCGGGCCTATGGTTGCAGGCGCCATGCGCGCAATTAGCTGGGATGCGGTGTTTATGATGTCGGCTGGGTGGATCCTCATTAACTTTATTCCTGCGCTGTTCTACTATCGCGATCCTCCCTCGTTAAATACACAAAAAAGCTCATTAAAAGAAGTCGTTACTCAGGCACAACAGGTGCTAGGTAATGCGCGTCTTGCATTACTGTTGGCGGTAGCGATTGCGTTGTTAATGTCTGCTGGTGTGCAATGGTTAAGTTATGAACGTGCGTTTGTGTTGATGGCTGCGTGGGCAGTGGCAAATTACGCATGGAACAAGGTGGCCGGTGGCGAGCACAAACAATTACCTTGGTGGCAGCAAAAAATCAAAGTGAGTAATCCTCGTTTTGCATTGTACTTACTGATACTCACTGGCTTTTGGACGGTATACAATCAGTTGTTTTACACCTTACCTTTGTACATTCGAGACTATGTGGATACACGAGATTTGTTAAGTCTTATTGGGTTATTTGGAGAGGGGGCCGTCGATTTCTTTGCTCATGTTGATATGAGTCAAATTAAAGGCAATGTGCAGTCACTGTTTAGTCAACTCCACCAAGGAGCACATATTAATATTGAGTCTCTACGTTTACAGTGGGTCCATGACAAGATAAACGTACCGACGAGCGAGATGACTGTGCTGGTCAATGAGCTTTCTGCAATAAGCGGTTTTCAGGCTGAGCTCACAATTGAGCAAGTAAACACGTTCGCACAGCGACTCACAACTTTTCGACAAATTAATCCCGAATACCTGATCAATCTCGACTTTGCGGCCATTGTGTTAGCGCAAATAGCGTTAAGTGCCTTGTGTCAGCGATTCAAAACCTTTTATGTGCTTAGTGCAGGGTTAGTTGTGATGGTGGTAGCGTTTGTGGTGTTGATGAATGCCGGTATGTACACCAGTGGCATACTGGTTGTGACAGTTATTTTGTTGATCGCACTAGCAGAGATGCTGACCTCACCAAAAAGCCAAGAGTATGTGGCGAGTATCGCAGACAAAAGCCAAGCCGCTTTGTATATGGGTTATTACTTTGTATCTATGGCATTGGGGTTTTTGTTTGCAGGATTTTTGTCGGGGTGGAGTTACGCACATCTGACTCTAGAAATGCATCATCCAGCGTTAATGTGGGGCGTGTTCGCTGCGATAGCCTTGGTCACAGCCATCGGTTTGTTCTGGTTTCACCATACCCAAGCGCAAAAATAGGTGTTTTTCGTAGCCGCCCGCAGTGTGTGAGCGGTTATGCGTCACTATTTTATTGGTCGAGTTTGCCTTTGTATTCGCACATTCCTGCGAGGGCTTTATCGATGAGTGATTTAATCTGGCTAAGCTCGGATATTTTCGCCTCAATTTCTTGTCCTTTTAGGGTGAGTTTCTCGGCCATAGCCTTTGGCGTAAGGTTGTTCGTATAGAGCAGCTGACTCAACTCTTTAATTTCCTTGAGTGTAAAGCCCAAATTCTTGGCAAGCGTAATCATCTTTAATTGCTCTACTGTGCCTTCATCGTAAACTCGATAGCCATTGGTATCACGAGAGGGTAATGGGATAAGGTGCTCTTTTTCGTAAAAGCGAATGGTGTCTTTACTCAATCCTGTAAGTTCGACGACGTGTTTGGTTTTCATATTATTTGCTTGACTGTGGAGTTTACTCCATAGTTTATGATGTGCGAACTAACACCGCAACTGGAAATAAAATGACAACGAATTTCACAGTAAAAACAGAGGATAACGTCACGTTGAATGGCATAGTCTATCCATCTGAAGCTGCAAAGGCCGTGATACTTATCAACCCAGGCACAGCAACACGCACCTCATTTTACACCCCTTTCGCTCAATTTCTGGCAGAGCATGGTTATCACGTCGTGCTGTGGAATTACCGTGGTTTTGCCGAGTCGAAGACATCACCGTTAAGCGAGTGTAATTACAGCTATTCCGATATTGGCCGATACGATATTCCCGCGGTGATTGATAAAACTAAGCGCTTGTTCCCACAATTGCCTCTGTATTGCATAGGCCACAGTGCGGGCGGACAGCAATTTGGATTAGCACACAACCATACTAAAGTGGATGCACTTATCGCCGTGGCAGTGTCTGCAGGGTACTTCGCTCATATGCCGTTGGCTTATCGGCTCAAAGCGAACTTCTTTTTTCGCATTTACGCACCTATTACAGCCGCTATTTTTAACTATGTTCCAGCTAAGAAGTTTAACTTTATGGAAGATTTGCCAACGGGCTTTGCCAAAGAATGGTCGGCGTGGTGTAAAGAAAAGAATTTGTTTTTTGCCAAAAAGTTTTATGGCAAGTCTGTACCCGACGGCACTTATCAAAACTTTAGCGTACCGACATATGTGTTTACCGCTGATGATGATGAAATTAGCACACCAAGAAATGTTGATAACTTTTGGCAACAGGTCTCCCCGAAACAGCCAATTAAATTTAAGTACTACAACTCATCTTTATCACCGAGCGGGAAAATTGGTCACTTTGGCTACTTTAGAAAGTCCAATAAACAGATTTGGATAGATATTCTTACTAAACTGGACGAGTTGTGTAATGGCTAAGTCGGTGAACAATCAATTAAAGCAGCACACAATACTGTTTGTGTTGTTGGCGGCGAATGTGCTTGCGAGTGTGCTGCACTATGTGCACAACGTTATGTATTTCCAACACTACCCAGAACCTGATTGGTTAAACGCCCAGCTGGTTGACTACTTTTGGTTTTTGATGACATTTATTGGTGCCGCTGGCGCGTATTGTGTGTTAACCCAGCGCGTGCGAATCGGCGTTAGACTGATAGTTTCCTATGGCGTGATGAATATGCTGTCAGTGCTACACTATGGCGTCGACAGTGACAACGTAATGACCCAAACCATGCATCTATTCATTTGGCTGGAAACACTGTGTGCGTTGTTTTTGGTAGGCTATATCGCCACCAATAGAGCAATCTACCAGTACCACACGCATTAGCCCGAAACCGTGCGAGTGTGAGTCTGTGCTTTGAATAATACCAACTTACTTAACGAGTTAACCACTCTAGCGCTTCTATAAATGTATCGCTAAAGGTGATCAATAAAGTAATATGATCACCTTTAGCGGGCTTATTGGAAAACTAATGAATCGACTATCTATTACACTGATGTTGTTTTTCAGTGCATTTGTGCATGCAGGAAATACTTATTCTGAGCTGCCTGAGGTTGTTGACCCAACTGCTAGTTATATCTTTTATTCCCACGGTTATATTGTTGAGGGGGATGATTCAAGACCTGAGCATCCACGCTGGGGCGTGTATGACTTCCCCGCAGTGGTCAGTGCAATTGCTGAGCTTGGTGCCCCTAAAAGAAATTTCACTATTATTGCTGAGCACAGAGCTAAGAACACAGACTCATTTGCCCATGCTAAAAAACTCGAATCACAAGTCAGGCAGCTTATCTCTCGAGGCGTTCTTGCAAAGAACATCACTCTAATTGGTTTTTCTCGCGGCGGCTACATCACCGCTATTACCTCAAGCTACCTCGCCAATAAAGACATCAAGGTTGTTATTCTTGCTGCCTGCACCAGTGGTTTAGCGAAGCAGCCACATATTCAGCTGTATGGCCATGTTCTGTCTATTTATGAAACCTCGGACAGTGTCGGTTCGTGCGATGAGGTCGTGGCACGTAATCCCGATAATATTGCTTCTTATCAAGAGGTTGCTATCACCACAGGCAAAGAGCATGGTGCTTTTTACCAGCCCAGTGAACAATGGCTAATGCCACTAAAGATATGGCTTTCCAGAGGCAATTAATGCCTATTATTAGTCAAGTTTCAGGGGGCTGTGTGCCCCTCATTTGCTGAACAACGCCAGAAATTTTACCAAAACTTTAACCAATGATTAGTCAGAGCAACGCCCACCCACACGGCAAAACAAATCACCATTGCGACGAATACCCCCGCGGATCCTAAATCTTTTGCTAGGCCAGACAACGGGTGTATATCGAGACTGACCCTATCTATCGTTGCTTCAATGGCGGTGTTAATGATTTCAGCCAACAGTACAATGAGCACTGAGACAAGCAGGGCGATTTTTTCATAAATTGTGATATTAAGTAGGGCCATTAACACCAGTGTACTCACGAGTAACACCAGTTCTTGCTTGAAAGCAGATTCATTTTTTGTAAGCCAATTGAGTGCTCGAAGTGTGTTGCCAAAAGCAAGGGTGATGCGTTTAAAACCAACAGGTTTGCTCGAAGTATCGAATTGCATGAAATAACCTTTTATTTAGATTGTTACACGTTTACAACCATGGAACATGTCCAGGTTCGCTTGGTAAAGAGAAGACTTAACAGATGAAAGCCCCAAGATAGTGTCAAAGATATTGTCATGGGAAAGAGCCTCAGAGCTTCGCTCACTCACGCACTTAGCAAAATCTGCATCAGCGAGTTCATTGCTCCAATAAATGAGTGGGATGCGAGTTTGCTCCTGTGGCGCCAGTGAATACGGGAAGCCATGAAGATACAAACCTTTCTCACCCAGAGACTCACCATGGTCCGAAACATACAGGACATTTTTTTGTTCGAAATCGGTGCTCGCAGTGACGTCTATCAACTGACTGAGAATAAAGTCCGTATAGGCGATGGTGTTGTCATAGGTATTGACCAGTTCTTGATGCGAGCAATTTTGAATGTCACTCTTTGGGCAATCTGGTTGGAAAAAGCCCTTATCGGTAGGATAACGACGGTAATACGTTGGGCCGTGCGAGCCAATCATGTGTAACACTACCAATCGCTGTTGAGCACCTGGCTGGGCTAACGCTTGTTTAAGGCGCTCAACCAACACTTGGTCGAAGCAATAATCGCCATCACATAAGTCACTTTTTATGGAAGGGTCAACGGTTTCATTGTGTACACGTGCGCACACGCCTTTGCAGCTACTATTGTTGTCTATCCAAGTCACTGAAACGCCACTGCGCTGAACAATATCGAGTACGTTCTCTTGGGCGGAAGCTGTACGCGCATCATAATTGTCATGGCCGAGTCGCGAGAACATGCACGGCACCGAAATTGCGGTGGCAGTGCCGCATGAAGAGACATTATTAAAATACTTCACACCCATTTTAGAAGTGTATCGGTTGGTTGGGTGTTCATAGCCATGCAGAGAAAAGTTCTGCGCCCGGGCCGTTTCACCAACCACCACCACCGTTAATACACTCTTTTGTGGGTGTGCTTGGAATGGACTGCTATCGAGCACAGTAAAGGGTAGCGGTGGATAAAAATAGTTGTCTCTTAGGTATTTATACCCTGCGGTATAAAACGCAAATGGGGTGATGTAGCTCGTTAAGTCGCGGTTATTGCGACCGACGGCGGCATAATCTTTGTAAAAAGGGACGGCTGTGACGATACACACCAATACGGCAACACAGTTCACCCAAACGAAGCTTTTTAATCTTTGCGTGAACGAGCCGGTGATCTTGATTTTATAAAGAAGCAGTGAGGGGAGTATACCTAACATCACGACATACAAGAGCAAATCAAGGTTTAAGTAAGAGAATGCTTCACCCGTGTTAGTCTCTATGATGTTTTGCATCATGCTTTTATCGAAGATAACCCCATAATTGAGGCTGGCATAAAACAACACTGAGGAGACCAACACACTGGCAATGGCCAGCTGTTTGGCAAAAGTGACCAAGGAAAGCCAACTGATCACTATGATACTTAACGCGGTGAGTAAGAAGGGCACGCTCAGTAAAAACACATAATTTATCGGCTCGCCGGTAGCTGTCGTTGCACTGTAGGTTTTATACAAGAATTGACCATTGAACAGAGTCACCAACAACAGTGCGACAACCAACATAAAGTGGCCATACGACATTGAGACATTGACGTTTTTAAAACGCGAAATTAAATTAAGTTGCATGGCATCACCTTGCGTTTACAGCACAAACGAATTCATCGGAATCACGAATTAACGGCTGTTTATAAACAGCCAGAGACAGGACAATTCACGATTGACTATGATTAATGTTTGCAGCGATGCTAGGAGCTAAACCTTAAGAAATCCTTATGAAAATCTTAATCTTTGCTACTACGGTAAAACTTCAGTGCTTCTTCAGAAAACCTTAAGTTTTGTAACGTAATCTGCTTGCTACATTGCTATAAAGCTTGGAGCCTAAGTGTGAAAATACTCTTGATTGAAGACTCAGCGTCATTGCGACGAAGTATTCGAGTCGGTCTCACCAGTTTGGGATTCACTGTGGATGAAGCTGATGATGGTGCCCAAGGACTGAGTATGTCTTTGATGGGTGATTATGAAGTCGTGATCTTAGACATCATGCTACCGAGTTTGGATGGCATCACATTACTTAAAACGCTGCGACAAAAAAACAGTGATGTTCGAGTGTTAATTTTGTCCGCTAAACATGAGCCAGAAGACAAGGTGCAAGGCTTGTTGACCGGGGCGGACGATTACCTGACTAAGCCTTTCTCCTTCGATGAATTGCATGCGCGAATCATTAGCTTGTTGCGCCGGGGGTCACTTAAAGCGAGTCGTGATACAGTTGTTATCAATAACTTGTCGCTCGATTTGCAACTTAAGTTGTTACGAGTAAACAACATGGTGATCGACCTCACCCCTAAAGAGTACAAGGTGGTGGAATGTTTGTTTACCAATCAAAACAAGGTGCTCACTGCCGAAAAAATAAGTACTTACTTAGCGGGGCAGTATGATTTAATCTCAAAGAATTCGATTGAAGCGCATTTATCATCTGCGCGCAAAAAAGTGCGAGCAGCTGGTGGGGAATTACCAATAAAAACGAAGCGTGGTTTTGGTTATTTTGTACAAGAAACTTAAATGAAATCAATACGACAGTCCCTTGTAAGAACCCTGTCCTTAACAATTTCGGGCTTGGTGTTTGGCATTTTATTGGCCACCGATATCGCCGTAGACAGCTGGTTTGAAGCTGAGTTTACACGTGCGTTAAAAGCGAAATCAGGGATGTTGATGACGCTCATCGATGAAGATGAAGACGGCGTGGAATTTGAGTTCTCTGGGGAGTTCATGCCGGAATTTGAAGGCAGAACCGAACCTGAATATTTTCAGTTATGGTACGAGGGTGAGACATTTGAACGCTCTGATAGCCTAAACTTGTTTAAACAAAAAGTATCTTTCCCTTCGAACAGCTTAAGTTAGGGGAAGTTAAGATAGCCTCTGTGACGCTCCCCGACGGACGTGATGGTAAAGTCATCTACACCCATTTCATTCCGCAAGTCGACACTGAAGACCGCGCCACTTTTTTTGAAAATCAAACGACCGTGCAGTCGCCAATGACGCTGGCGTACGCTGCGTCAGCAGAAGAGTTAAACTTTATTCTGTGGCTCATTGATTTTGTGTTTGTGACCACAACCATCGCTGTGGTGATCTTCATTCGTTTATTTGTGAGTAAATCAGTGGATACCTCATTGCGCCCGCTGAACAAATTAAATAACGACATCAGCCAACTGAGCATCGCGCAAAAAGGCGCCAAAGTCACCCTTGACGAACCCATTAGTGAACTGGTGCCCATGGTGGAGAGTTTGAACAGCTTTATTGATGAGAACAGGCAACTGTTTTTGCGTGAAAAGCGCCTTACCTCAGACATCGCACACGAACTAAAAACCCCCATTGCGGAGCTTATTAACTTGTCGCAAGTGGTGATCCGTTTCCCAGGCAATAAAGAACTGGAAGAGGATTTTACACCTGAAGTGCTTAGAATTTCACAAAGGTTGAAGAGTATTGTTGAAAACCTACTGGCTTTGAATCGTTATGCTAATCACCAGTTAGCGTGTGAAGATGTGCTCGATTTAAATCAGGTGGTTGAACGACTTTGCGAAGGGTATGAGCAAAGCCGGATTAGGCTTCGCTTGGCACCTGAGCTACCCATATTAGTGAGTAATCTGTCAGCATTAGAGTCCATCATCGTAAACTTGCTGAGAAATGCGCTGCAACATAGCCCTGACAATTCAGCGATTGAAATTGGCACCTCGACAACACCCCACGGCCAACCCAAGCTGTATGTTAAAAATCAACTGCTTCACCCATTGAGCGAGGATGAGTTATCCCACGTTTTTGAACCACTGTGGCAAAAGGACGCGGCACGCACATCGGATGAAAACTTTGGTTTGGGGTTGTCTATTTCGCAAGCGCTTGCAGCGGCGATACAATCCACCCTCTATGTTGAGTCAGATAGCACGCACATTGTGTTTGTTTTAGAGTGCTTCTCTAACAAACGCTAACAAATGATCCCTAGCTGGCATTTATAAATCTTGTTAGTCTGAACTAACGGCTTAAATTTTATAGGAAAAGCCCGCGGTGATAACAATTATAAACAATGCCGAACAGCACATCGCACAACACATTTTCGAGGTATTTCAAGCATCGTACAAAGTAGAAGCACGGATAATTGGCGTTGACCAATTTCCACCTTTGGCGCGAACGCTTACAGATATTCAAAGGTCATCCTCATGTTTCATCGGTTACTTTATTGATAAGCAGTTGGCAGGCGTGATCGAGATAACACTATGTGCCGGTGACGTTGAAATTCACAGTTTAACCGTTGACCCTGAACACTTTAAAAAAGGCATTGGCAGTAAACTTATTCTACACGTACTCCAGAGCTATGCTTGGCACACGGCGAGTGTTGAAACAGCTGTCGCTAATTTACCTGCCATACGCTTGTATGAAAAACACGGGTTTGTGCAATGTAAACGGTGGACACCAGCACATGGAATAGAAAAAGTGGCGTTGTTGATAGATAAAGAAACCTAATTTCAAAGGATTAGAATGAATAAAAATATTATTTCGCTCATGTGCGCTGTGACTTTAGGCGGGTGTGTGGTTGTGCCAGTAAAGGACACTGAACAAGTTCAGACGTGTAAACTATCTTCCGACAAAAAAACGTTACAAATCGTTGATGTTGCAGAAGAAACAAATACTTATTACTCCGTCAGTGGCATTTTGTTATCGCCTATTTTGGTGCCTACCACGGCGATTGTGTCCGGCGCTTATGTTTTGGTGAACAACACCTATCACCTAGGCGAAAAAACCATCAAATGCGGTGACGCAAATTAGCCGTGTAGCAGCTATAGTTGATTAACCAAGATAGACGCCAAAGAATCGTAAGTAAGGGCGAAAATAATGAATAAAAATAAACCATTAGCCATGTTGGCTGTCAGCACAGCGATAATGTTTAACGCCCATGCTACAACGCCCTCTGTGACCCATTTTATGAAAGAGGTATCCAGCGTTGCTGATGGCACAGAGGTGATGATGAGTCAGGTCGATATTCCAGCAAATACGAGCCTTCCCAAGCATTGGCACCATGGGGAAGAATATGCGTATATTGTATCTGGCAGTGTCACGCTATGGCAGCAGGGGAAACCCGATACTCTTATGAAAGCCGGTGATGCAGTAAAAATTCCATTGAAGCAAATCCATACTGCTATCACAGGTGACGAGCCTGTCACTATTGTCGTGTTTCGCGTTCACGAAGAAGGAAAGCCGGTGCGGGTCAATGTCGATGAGGCGAAGCAGCATTAATCATACTCTGCTGCGCCTCATAGTCATCGTGTAACGTCTTAATTTACTATTACGTTTGAACAATAAAGCGTTATTTGAGTGAATTGTTATCAACCTAAGTTAGTCAGTGAACCAATTCTCTCTTGCCATCAAATACAGGTGCGCTGCGCTCCATGAAAAGTTCGGTGCTCCTTGTTGCTCTCCGGTAAGCGGGTTGTAGTTCTCGCGAATGGGGGCGTTATCTAAAATGCCATCACCGTTATTGAGTAGTTTGGCCCCCAGCATACGCGCATCCTTACTGTAGCCGTAATCACTGAGTCCTTTTAACCCAAAATACACTTGGTCAAGCCATACTCGGCCCCGCCAGTAAATATCGGCGCCAAATGCTGGATTCGACTTTGCAGCACTGCCAAGGGGCACAAGCGTATTGAAATGTTGTTCATCAAGCATGATTTTGCGAACTTTGGCTGCTTGCTCCGTGGTGGCTATGCCGTTGAATAAAGGAGACCAGCCCTCAGGGCCCATACCGCGTTGTGTGATGGGGATGCACTTGCCATTGTCACGTGATAGACGCACGTCAAAGAAGAAATTATCTGTATGACTGAACATGCAGGTTTGAAGGGCCGTTTTGAGTGTCACATATTCTTTGGCCATGCGCTCACGCAATTGGGTATCACCAATAACGCCGGCCAGCTCACTGAGCAAACGTGCTTCGTTAGCGAAATAACTGGATTGATCTACGGATTCTTGGTCAGTTACAAACCCCGCATGTTTGCCATCTGCGGAGAATCGGGGAGCCAGTTGAACCTGCCAATCTTCTCGTTTTCCACCGCCAGCGAGGTAGTCTTCAAGCTGTTTGTCTCCGATAAATCCAAATGTTGCGGCATGATCGCGCCCACTTTCCCAAGACGCGGCAGTCAGCGCGGGAATATCTATATCACCGCCCAGAGCACGTGCACGAGTTAATGCATCAAGCCCATATTTTGCTTGTTTATTGTGATAAAAAAGCAGATCACCTTGCTCATTGTTGTGAGCCTCATCTCGAGTAGCACCATATTCCAGCAAGCCATTGTGATTACTGTCACGGTTGTTGTACCACCACATACGATAAGCTATTAACTTAGGGAGCATCTCTTTTACAAACGCCTTATCGTTAGTTTGGTGGTACAGGATATTTAATGCCCAGGTCGCTAATGAGGGTTTGGTATTGCGTTCATTCCAATTACTGCCGTCGCCCCCGCGCTGTGGACTGCGATTGTAAGCAATAAGGTCAGGCAACATGCCTGCATCTTGAGGGCGCACAGAGTCATCGGTTTGAATCTGCTCTGCAAACACAGCTTGCATGTGCTCTTTCGCTAACTCTGGGGCAAAGTAAGACAGTGCGGCTATGTGCTTCCAGCTGTCCCATGGCCAAGTTTGGTTCCCTGAAAACCACCGAGCGGTTACAGAAGGCGACACCGTATCAAATTTAACGGCTCCTGCAGGGGAGCGCCAATTACCGAGTAAAGTTTGCACTGATTTAACAGCAATTTGCTTGCCTTTTTGCGATGTGATTCCAGCTGTGGCCTGACTAATTATGTTACGCCAGCGCGTCTGGCTTTGGGCAAATTTGGCAATAAGAGCCGTCCAGTTTGGCACGCTCGGCCATAAAGTGGCTTCATTTTCATCGAGGATATAACGGTAGCGGCTGTATAAGACGTCACCTTGGGATAAGGCTATGTCGCTTTGATAAGAATCACGGTTAACTGTGAGCGATTGTGCAGTACTGCGAGCGATGGAAAATTGCGCACTGCCTGATGTCATTAAGTTGTAGCTATCTCGAGTGCGTCCTAGGTTAAGGGTGATTTGTTGTCCTTGTTGCTGCCAGTGCAAGTTAAGCGAGTCGAAGCGCGATGCGATGGTTTGTTCACTAAGTTGTTGCTCTTTGGCGTGGAACAGATTCAACAACTTACCGCGATAATGCAGGGTGACGTTGTGTCCTTTGATTATTTCTGTTCGCAACAAGGATGTGCGGGCATCGACAAATCGCAGTGTATGGCGAATATGAATGTTGGTTGAGGTGAGTTCTTGCACCAATGCATCGGGGGCGGCGTACTGATGAACGTCGAGTTTGATTGGCTGGCCCTTCTGGGTTACTACCAACCGCTCAAACTCATTGGCAAAATAGTTGAGGTATTCCTCCGTCAGCAGCGCTAATCCACCTAGCCCCGCTAGCTGATTGTCATTGAGTAAGTGACCATGCCACGCACCCATGTCGAAAAAAGGATTATGGCGAGAGTGGCCATATTTATCTTGGTCTTGCATGGCAAGTACCTTGCCTTCGCGGTCGATTAAATCGATGAAACGCTGGGATTCGCTACCATCGCTTTGCAGAGGTAGGAAAATGAGCAAAAGCACAAGTAATCGTTGGCGCATAGTATTCCTTTATTCAGGGCAATTTTGTTGTTGGGTACGGGAATACAGCACCATCGAAGGTGCTGCACAACGGTCACACTTATTTTATAAACCGAATGGATTGTCGATACTGTGTGCCGGCTCAGTAAACCACACCGGGCCTACCTCTGAGGTATAGAAGTGATCTTCCAAACGCACGCCAAATTCACCGGGGATCACCAGCATAGGCTCGTTTGAAAAACACATTCCGGGTGCCAGTGCTTGTGGGTTATTTTTCACAAGGTAAGGCCATTCGTGAATATCCATACCAATGCCATGGCCAGTACGATGCGGGCAACCTGGAAGTTGATAATCTGGGCCCAAGTCCTGCTCAGCAAGGTAGCTACGAGCAGCGTAATCAACATCGCCACAGGTGTTGCCTATTTGTGCAGCAGCAAACGCTTTGAGTTGGGCATTCTTCTCAAACTCCCAGAACATACGCTGACGCGGTGTGGCTTCACCGAACACATAAGTACGAGTGATGTCACTGAGGTAGCCTTTTAATTGGCAGCCAGTGTCAATTAGCACCATGTCACCTTTTTTGAGCGTTTGCGCGTCTTTTACTCCATGTGGAAAACTGGTGGCTTGGCCAAACAGCACGATGCAAAAGTAGTTGCCGCCCACCGCGCCTACTTTTTTGTGCGCAGCATTGATAAAGGCTTCAACTTCGCGGGTGGTGATCCCTTCATGAAGAATCGACGCGGCGGCTTTATGCACTTCTAAGGTCATATCCATCGCACGTTGAATCAATGCCAGTTCATTGCTGGATTTTTGCATGCGACAATGCTTAGTGACGTCACCACCGTTAATCAAGGTGTAATTTGGCGCAACCTTTTTGATGCCATCAGCAATAAAGAATTGCGCGCTTTCATCAATGGCGAGGGTGGCGTTGTCGCCATAACCTAATTGCATCATCACATCACGCACTAACTCATACGGATTTTCTTCTTCTTGCCATGCGTGGATTGGGGCATCAATCACTTGGTAGTCACGCAGTGAACCAATTTCAAAAAAGGGAGCTACGAATGCGATATCACCTCGTGCGGGAAGCAATGCACCTACAAGACGCTCGCTCGCATACCATTTTAGGCCGGTAAAATAGGTCATGTTGGTGCCAGCGTTGAGGTATACAGCGTCTATGTTATTCGCTTGCATGTAGGCCTGCGCTTTGGCGATGCGCGCACGATATTCACCCTCTTCAATAGGCTTAATATCAGCCGTCATGTCGTTTAATTGCGCCAATGCTTGTTCTTGTGTTTGATAGCCAATGCCTTTCATTGCGCCTAGCTCCTTAATTATTGAAACCGCGAGATACTCAATGCATCGAGATTTACCGCAGTCGGTTGTTGTTTAATACTTGCTGCAATCAGCTCACTTGTTATCGCCGCTTGGGTGAGCCCCAAATGTTGGTGCCCGAGCGCGAAATAAATATGCTGGTGGTTCGGTGCTTGGCCAATCACTGGCAATGAGTCGGGCAGTGATGGGCGAGCGCCTTGCCAACAAGCACCTCGTTGATATTGCTCACTGATTCTGGGGATGAGCGCTTTACCATGGTTCAGTAAATTTTTCGCCCGGCGATAGTCGGCAGGCGCTTCTAACCCTGCAAACTCGACGGTTCCTGCCAAGCGTAAACCATCCTCCATAGGCGTCACTATAAACTGACGTTCTGCGCAGGCAATAGGGCGATTAACAGTATAGTGTGTGGTCAATTGATAATGATACCCACGCTCAGCTTCAAGTGGCAGTGTGTAGCCTAGTTGTTGGCATAGCACTTTAGCGGATGCACCCGCACACACAACCACTTTGCGATAATCACATAGGTGTTCTGCGGTGACTAACTGGCAGCAATCGTCCTGATGGCGTAATTGCATTACATGTTGCGCAATGAACCGCCCGCCTTGTTGTATGAATTGTGCAAAAAGGTGATCGCTTAATTTCTTAGGGGAAGCGGTATGACCAACCTGAGTGAAGTAAAGTGCGTAAGTGATATTGTTATTAAGCTCGGGCTCAAGCTGTTGCGCTTGTTCTTTTGTTAGCAATTCAACATCAACGCCATGTGCGCGATATTTGGCACACAGTTTTTGAATCACTTTCAATTTGGTGTGCTCGAATGTGAGCAACGACCCCTTACATTGAATATGTGCTGCAAAATTATTCCCAAGCAGTTGCTTCCACGCGTCTAAGGCTTGCTCATTAAGTGAAGTTAATACTTCAGTGTGGGCCGTAAAAGGTGTTTCACGCATGTTCTTGCAAAACTGCCAAAGCCAAGGCAGCAACTTGAGTAGGTAATTGGGGCGAATACGCAGCGCACTTGAGGGTGTTAGCAACATTTTCGGGAGCTTGGGCAATAAGCTTTTGCACGCAAGAGGAAACACTTGCTCCGTGGCAAAGTGACCTGCATTACCATAGGAGCATTGACTGCCCGGCTTTTGAGCATCGTATAAATGGACGTCGAATCCTTGGCGTTGCAACTGCAACGCGCATGTGAGGCCGACAACGCCGGCGCCAACGACGGCAATGGGCAATTGTTTACTGTGTTTGTCGTTAGAATGATTTTGCATGCGTGCATTTTTCATTTCTTCACCCTAATTTCGCAAAATATTTTTATTTATTAATTTCAATGTCTTGATGCGTTAACCGAGTCCTTTTGGTGACCCTTTATTGCATGATTACGATGTAAATTAATTTTCAATGTTGAATATTGTATACAATATATCTATGATGGCAAGCATAACGACAACATGAGGATTAACCATGAAGGTAAATTGGCAGGGTGTATACCCAGCGGTCACGACCCAGTTTAATGACGATGACAGCATTAATTTTGAAACCACCGCAGCGATGATTGACACCCTTATTAAAGAAGGTGTGCACGGCATTATTGTGCTCGGTACTGTCGGTGAGAACTGTTCACTACGAAATGAAGAGAAACGCCAAGTACTTGCCATGGCAAAAGAGGTGGTGGCGGGTCGAGTACCTGTATTAAGTGGTGTTGCTGAGACCACAACACAGTTTGCTATTGAATTCGCGCAAGATGCACAAAAACTAGGGATTGACGGCTTAATGGTGTTGCCGGGTATGGTTTATCGCAGTAGTGAGCGTGAAGCGATTGACCACTACCAGCAAATCGCCCGTGCTACATCATTGCCAATCATGATCTACAACAACCCAGTTACCTACGGTGTTGATGTGTCTATCGATGGCATGCGCGTACTTGCTGAAGAGCCAAATATTGTCTCAGTAAAAGAAGCAACTGAAGATACCCGTCGTATCACTGAGCTATTCAGTGCCTTTGGTGATCGCTTTGTAGTATTCGGCGGGGTAGATGATATCGCTCTTGAGTCTATGATGCTGGGCGCGACTGGCTGGATTTCCGGCTTAACAAATGTGTTCCCGCGTGAGTCAGTCGCCATCTACAAACTGGCTCAACAAGGCCGTTATGAGGAAGCGCGAGAGTTATGGCGTTGGTTTTTGCCTTTATTACGCTTGGATACGATTCCAACTTTGGTGCAGTGCATCAAATACGCTGAGCAACTTGCAGGTCGTGGTAGTGAGCGCACGCGCGCACCCCGTTTATCGCTCCCAGCGGATCAAAAAGCATACGTTGAACGTCTTTATAACGAAGCGCTCGAGAATCGCATCGATTTAAGTAAGTACAATTTGGACTAGCGTATGAACCGCGGAACCTTCTTTTGTATTGACGGCCATACCTGCGGTAATCCGGTGCGCTTGGTAACAAGCGCCCATCCGCCTCTCATTGGTGCGAGTATGAGCCAAAAGCGTCAACATTTTTTGCGTGACTATGACTGGATACGTAAAGCGCTGATGTTTGAACCCCGTGGTCATGACATGATGTCTGGCTCATTTCTCTATCCACCGACAACAACGGACGGTGACGCGGCCATTTTATTTATAGAGACATCAGGCTGCTTACCTATGTGTGGTCACGGCACAATTGGTACGGTGACATTCGCTCTTGAAAGTGGACTAGTGCACCCACGTACGCCCGGTGTGGTTAAACTTGATACCCCAGCCGGACGCGTTGAAGCACATTACCGAATTAATGGCGACAAGGTTGAAGCGGTGAAAATTTTCAATGTACCAGCGTACCTGGCCCATGAGAATGTGCAGATTGATGTGCCGGAGCTTGGCACATTGAGTGTCGATGTCAGCTTTGGCGGTAATTTTTACATCATAGTTGAACCACAATCACATTTCCCAGGCATTGAACATTGCACAGCAGCCCAACTATTACGCTGGAGCCCGCTTGTTCGTGATGCCATTAATGACCAGCTCGAATGCATCCATCCAGAAGATGCCACGATGCAGGGTGCTTCCCACGTACTGTGGACGGGTCAACCCAAAAATAGTGACTCAGATGCAGCCAATGCCGTTTTTTACGGTGATAAAGCAATCGACCGTTCACCTTGCGGTACCGGCACAAGTGCGCGCATGGCGCAATTATTTGCAAAAGGTCATTTGCGCCAAGGACAACCCTTTGTGCATGAAAGTTACATAGGCAGCCAGTTTATCGGTTGCATTGAATCGGTCACAGAAGTAGCGGGTAAAGCGGCAATTTTGCCAAGTATTGAAGGTTGGGCTCGGGTGACCGGCCACAACAGCATTGTCGTCGATGACGACGATCCATACGCCTTTGGTTTTCAAGTTTTATAAGGAGAAAGTAATGCCACTTACGCTAAGCGGATATAGTTACATTGCGGGTCAATGGCAACAAGGGAGCGATGCGCGCTTCAACAGCTTTAGCCCAGCAAAAAATGAACCCCTTAATCACGAATACTATGACATTACTTTAGATTTAGTCGATGCGGCATGTGAAGCTGCACACCAGGCGTTTCACGCTTATCGACAAACAAGCATGCAAGCGCGTAGTGAATTTTTACATGCAATCGCTGACGAAATAGAGGCACTGGGCGAGCAGTTACTGGAGGTGACGCAGCAAGAGACCAATTTGCCAATGGCCCGCTTACAAGGTGAACGTGGTCGTACTATCAATCAGTTGCGCGCATTTGCAGATGCCTTGGCAGATGATTTAGCGCCACTGCATATGCGTTGTAGCGATGCGGCAGATCCCTTGCGTCAACCTCTGCCCAAACCGCGTACTGAGTTGAAGCATATTCCTGTCGGTCCTATTGCAGTGTTTGGTGCATCCAACTTCCCCTATGCTTTTTCAACCTTGGGAGGCGACACGGCTGCGGCGTTAGCTGCTGGATGTCCTGTGGTAATGAAAAGTCACCGCGCGCATCCGGGTACCAGCGAGTTAATGACGCGGGCAATTGATAACGCGATTGCTCGCTGCACTATGCCAGCAGGCGTATTTTCAATGCTACAAGGCGTAAATTACGACATTGCGCACCGTTTAGTGGTGGCAAAGCAAATCAAGGCTGTGGGTTTTACTGGGTCTATGGGCGTAGCTAAAGCATTAATGGCCACTATTCAAAGCCGTGAAGAGGTAATCCCATTTTACGGAGAGTTAGGCTCAATCAATCCCCAAGTGATTTTGCCAAAAGCGTTGCAACAAAAACCTGAACTGGCCCAGCACGTGTGTGCATCCATGTTAATGGGCAACGGCCAGTTTTGTACGAGCCCGGGGCTTTGGCTAGTGCCGAGCGAAGGAAGTGATGAGTTTTTACAGCATGTACGCCAGAGTATTAACGCCGCACCATCAGACACCTTACTCACACCGGGGATTTTGCGCTCCTTTGAACAAGCGATCCATGACCTCAATCAGTGTGAGTCGACAACCTTGCTGGCAGCGGGAGAAAAGTCACAGGACTTTCATGCTAATGCCCATGTGTTTAGTTGTGATGCTGAGCAATTTTTGCAAACCCCCTTGCTGCATGAAGAAGTATTTGGGCCATGTGCGCTCCTTGTCCATTATAAGGATAGGGCCCAGCTTATGGCGTTGGTCAATGCACTTGAAGGTCAACTTACCGCGTCAGTACATGGTATCGATTCAGACAATGACGATGATGCTACCTTGCTAGAAGCACTCAGTTATAAAGTTGGGCGTCTTATATTTGAACAAATGCCAACAGGCGTCGAAGTGTGTCAATCCATGAATCATGGTGGCCCGTTCCCATCGTCAACCGATGTACGCTCTACCTCTGTGGGTATTGAGGCCATGCGTCGCTTTATGCGCCCTTTATGTGTGCAAAGTTAGATTCCTAGTTGGAACTATGCGTTAAGCAAAACGTCCCCAAGCGCCACCCATCCCTGTTAGCGGTGGCGCTTTTTTTCGAATGGATACAATTGACTCGAAATCGCGCAATTGCATCGGTATACTGTATAAAAGATGCAACTTATTGAAAGTATTATGGCAATCGAACATAAAACCCGCACCCAATTGGTCGCTGAAGCGATCCGAGAAAAAATTCTACTTGGTGAATTCAAATCAGGTGAGCCGCTGCGTCAAGCTGCGCTAGCCGAGGAGCTTAATGTTAGTCGAATTCCTGTGCGTGAAGCTTTGTTGCAACTTGAAGCTGAAGGCTTAGTTAATTTCGAAGCACATAAAGGCGCGACTGTTACAGAAGTCAGTGCCTCACAGGTTGACGAAATTTTTGATTTGCGTGCATTGCTAGAAGCCGAATTACTTCGCCACTCCTTAGAAAAGCTGACAGAAGATGACTTCCAAAGTGCTGAAGCTCTGTTGCAAGAACTCGAAGCTGCGATGGCTGCGGGTGATACACAAGCGGCGACGGGTCACTTAAACAGTGCTTTCCATGGTAAGTTATATAGTAAAGCTGAGCGTCCACAAACCCGTGAGCTCGTCGAGCAATTCAGTAAAAACTCTGAACGTTATGTGCGTATGCATATTCTCTTAGCTGGTGGCCTTAATACCGCACCAGAAGAACACCGAGAGTTATTAAAACTCTGCCGAGCCAAGAACGTTGATGCTGCGTGTGATTATTTGATTCGTCATATCACAGGTGCGAAAGAAGATATCAAAAAGCTACTGATCAAAATGGAAGAACAGGGCGCATAGACATTGAAGATGCAGACTCCAAAGTCTGCATCTTGCGAACTAATACTACTTTTCCATGAGCGGCGCTAGCTCTTGTACCAGTTGCTCATCACCATTTTCCTTCAATACTGGCCAAATATTGTGAAGTACTTTTTGGGCACCCTCATTATCTCCGTTGCGCTGTAATTCGCGTGCATATGAGCCGGTCATCAGGGCAAGTAACACTAACGTGATTGAGTCATTTCCATACTCGAGCATCTTGCTCACAGCAGCTGCAAGTGAATTGCTAGCGCTTGGATCATTGGTGCGACTGGCGATCAGTCCGCGTACCCAATCTAAAAAAGGTAAACACATTGGCGCTAGTGCATGCATTTCAATGTTTGACATGAGGGATTGAGCATTATCGATATCTCCGTAGCGAGCTTCCATCGATATCAAATCTAAGAGAATCATTTGGTTGTTATCTGATTTATCATAAGCCTCTCGCATCATCTCTAATAAATCGTCGAAGTCTCCACTGATATAGTAGATTGCGGCAGCTCGGCTTTCATACATACCAGGAGAAGAGAAATCAAACTTCTGTTGCCACGGAGCTAGAAAATCAAAAGCACCACTCACATTGCCCTGTTTTGCCATAATACAGGCTTCTTTAATATCTAAGTCGAAAGCCATTTCAGGTGCTTTGAACTTGGGTCTCAGGGTGTGGATAAGCTTCAATGCTTTGTCATGCTCACCAAGTGCAGTGGCTTCATGCAGCCGTGTGTACTGAGATAGAGTGATTAAATTCTTTAAACTGATGACTGGAGCAACCAAGGCAATGATGCCGCCGAGCACAAAGAAGACTGTGCTACTGCTGTAGATGCCCCAAGCACACCCTGCAAGACCAATACAAATGACGACCCAGTTTTGTCTAAGTGCTTGCAAAAATAGTGTACCAGAGCCTACACCTTGGAGGGATTGTATTTCGATATTGGCAATTCTTTGAAGTTCTCGTTCGCTTAAGCCTTCGAGATCATCTCTGTTACCACAACTTATTGCATCGTAGTGAAGAGTAATATCTGAGAAACCATTTTCTTCTAGTTTTTGTATAGCTTCTGAGTTGGTATTGGCGTCTATGAACCCATTTCGTTCATTTCCTTGTGCATCCGATGCACTGAATAATACTTTTTTTTGCATTTTTTCCATGTCGGTATACTTCCCTAATATCCTATTAAATGAATGAAATTATTCAATTAAACCCTATTCGGATCTTATGTATTGATATCAGGTTCAGACATAAGATACAACGCTCTCAAAGAAAAGAGGAAGCACAAACAAAAAAGCGCTCATAAAGAGCGCTTGGGTAACAATCATCAGGAATCAACTGGTTGCATAATTAACCTTGGCCACCCTTGATTTTTCCTTGCGGTGCTTGGCAGCCATTTTCTTGGATGTAGTCCACGGCATCCTTTGCCTGTATCAGACCCCAGCCATAGGCATAATCGTAGCCTTCCTTGCCTAAGTCTTCGGCTGAGGCACGCAGTGCCATGCGAATTCCTTGTGCAGAACATTCAGGGAAGTTACTCCAAACCAGTGCCGCAACCCCTGTTACATGGGGAGTGGCCATAGAAGTACCCGACATAAAGTCATGGTCAGGGAAGTTTGCCGTTGAAATAGTGGTTTCCTTACCCAAGTTTTCCATCAGTTTTAAACCTTCGCTGTACGTCACAGCACCAGCAATCATATCTGTTGAATTAATCATGGGAATTAATCGCCCTGGCATGTTGTTACGTACGATCACGCCCACACCGCCATCCGCCGCACATTGATCCACTTTTTGGAAAAACGGCACTTCGCCACGCTCAACTAAGCAGATTTTGCCCGTTACATCACCACAACTTTCTGTCCCTTTACCGCAGTCGACGAGCTCACCCGTTACAGAGCCTAGTCCTGAGTTCTCCATCGCGAAATAAAGTAGATTGAGGTCATCTTGCTCAATGCTGAACTTGTTAAAACGTGCGCCACGTCCTTGATACGTACTTGAGAATATCTCCACGCCCGGTGCACTGAATTCTATCTGGCTGGAACGTTGAGAGAATGATGCTCGTTGTTTAATGCTGTCAACTGCAGCAACTGAAATAACACTGTCATAGGAAGCAGGGTAACTGTGTGTTGGTTGCCCTGAGTTACCTGCAGCAGCAATCATCAGCACACCATTGCGTGCGCTGCGATCAATCGCGCGCTCTTCAAGTGGGCTGGAGAAGGTGCCACCGAGACTCATGGAGATAATATTCGAGCCAGCTTGTTCGCATTCATTGATGGCATGGGCAAGGTCTGACGAATAGGCCCAGGCGCCGTTTCCAGCAAATACACGTACGATGTGCATATCCAGTGAATGGTCTGAGACAAAACCAACGCCACCAATATTATTGTTTACCATGGCAATAGTGCCCGCTACATGGGTGCCGTGGGCGAATTGATCTTCGTACCAAGGACCTGCGCCGTGGTTATCTGAGCCTGTCACCGCAGCTGATGGTAAGTCTGGGTGAGTGATATCGTAGCCACTGTCAATAACACACACCTTTTGACCGCCTTGGTAACTTACTTGGTCACCTTGTACCATGGGTAAGCCGTATGGGATGAATTGAGCAGAGCCCTCAGACATCAATTTTCTTGGCACATC
Organism: Pseudoalteromonas sp. GB56; assembly: GCF_054923835.1. Classification (NCBI taxonomy): domain Bacteria; kingdom Pseudomonadati; phylum Pseudomonadota; class Gammaproteobacteria; order Alteromonadales; family Pseudoalteromonadaceae; genus Pseudoalteromonas; species Pseudoalteromonas sp. GB56. The sequence continues at coordinate 281,984 of NZ_JBPCHK010000003.1, forward strand.
GGGGTAAAAGCCCTGAACGCCCTTAAGTCCTGATACTGCACCAAGTTGTGATTTATCCAAAGTGATAGCGAAGCTGCCTAAATCAGCGAGTTCGCGATTAATTTCAATCCCTTGAGCCACTAACCCAGTTTTCACTTTATCGAAATCGTTACCATTGGTTTCGACCACCATGCGCATTGATTGTGCTGCGGCAGGTAAGCTCAACACCGAGGCGATACTCGCCGCAAGTAAGGTTTTATTTTTTAATAGTTTCATCATATTGCTCCTTGCGCTTATGCGTCGTCATCACTTGATGGACAGTGGTGAACCTGTACGTTGCCACCCATAGTGCCGGCATTGTGGTAGCCCTGATATGGACCAGACTCTAGGAGCATGACATTAAGAATGCCGTTTGCACCAAAGCCACTTTTTACACCTTCACCGATATCAATCATGCACGCAAAGCCTGAACCTTCTCCCGGTGCTGCGGGGTTGGTTGAGTTGTAATTGAACTCAACTTGGAACATACCCTCGGTGCAGATATCTTGTTTACAATGACGAGTTTCATCCTCTAGGCCGTCCGGAGCAACAGGGTCTTCACTACACAGGCCCGCATCAGAGACCTTGGCGTTAAATGCGACGCCGCCCATTTGCTGCCAATCGATTGCGCTTTTATCTTGATAGTTCACGCGACCACTGATCTCGCCATCGCATCGTGCGGCGTGTGCAGTAAATACTGCTTTGCCGTCACCACCTTGTGAATTTAGTGTGCCGCCAGCTGTCACGCGCCCGTCTAGTTTTGCGCAGCCACTGAGCGTGGTGATGGTGCCTAACACGAGTAACCCTAAATACGTTGATTTCATCTAATATTCCTTCGTAGAGAATGGTTTTTTGTTTTAGTGCGGCTTAGTCAAGCCAATGTCATCTCACATCCATAACTAGACGAGCTACTAAGGCTTTGCAATCCCCTGATAAGTGATGAAAAGGCATAAAAAAGAAAGAGATAGGACAGCTGTATAGAAAAACTCGTTGATTAACAAAATGTTAATTAAAAGTAAATCAAGATGTTCATTTTGGTGTTAAAGTGTGCTGTTTTGTGTGCTTTTGAGACAGTTACAACTTTGTTATTGCTTTAGAATATTTGCTCTGTGGGTAAAAAGGTTTAGCTAAATTCCCCTGAGAATTACTCGGCTTTCAGTTTCGAGTTGGCTGATATATGCAGGTGGTCTAAAAGTAAAAACTGCACCAACCAAGCACGCTGAACTGCAAATAACTAATTGATTTTTATTGTTTTATATATCTTTCTCCCCATTGGTTTACCTGTGATTTTTAGGAGCGCTAATAAAAATTTGGACTAACCATATAAGTAAATTGTGTATATTTAATATTGTATACAATATGTAAAAGCGTTATGGTGCTCTTGCTTCAAGCAAATAAAAACAACATCAAACAGGAAACAACAATGGCAAAATCAATGCAGCGTACGCGCTCTTGCAAGCAGGCATTTAAGGTAAGCGCAATCGCCTTAGCGCTTTTTGCTACTGCCCCCGCTTTGGCGGTTGATGGCAGTAGTATCGTCAAAGGCAGTATCGAAACGAATGGTGGTCAGGATATTTCTGATGCGGTGATCACTTTGGTTCACACCACCAAAGGCCTTAAATATGAAATCAAAACAGGCGCAGATGGGGAATATATTCTGCGTAACGTCCCAGTGGGTAATTACAACATTACTATTAGTAAACCAGGCTATCAAAGTGTGGTGCAAGACAATGTAGCGGTCACGATTGGTCAATCAATCATTCTTGATGTGACTATGGAGCAAGCCACCGCCGACACAATGGAACGCATTGCGGTCACCGGTGCTGCAATCCGCCGCGTCGACTTAAGCTCATCCACTTCTGGTCTTACGTTTTCGGATGAAGAAATTAAAGTTATGCCGGTACAAAGTGGTTTTGAAAGTATGGCGCTGTTAGCGCCAGGGACTGCGGCAACCGGCGGCAGTAGCTTCAACGGCGCCTCGAGTTTTGGTGGCGCATCGTCAGCAGAAAATGGTTATTACTTCAATGGGTTAAATGTCACGAGTATTCGGACAGGTTTAGGCTCGATTCGCCTCCCTTGGGAAGCAATTTCACAAACCCAAGTGAAAACGGGTGGTATCAATCCTGAATTTGGTGGCGCCATGGGCGGTATAGTTAACGCCGTATCGAAATCCGGTGACAACGACTTCACTGCAGGCGCTGAAGTACGCTGGGAGCCCGACAGTCTCGCTGCTCACCACGGCTCAATATACCAAAGCAATGGCACCATCAGTAGTAATACCATGCGCAGTAGCTATGACTTTAGTGAGCTGCAAGTATGGGCAAGTGGTGCATTGATTGAGGACACACTATTTGCTTATGCGCTATTCAACCCGCGTCGCGATTCATCTGAGGGAGCAGGGCAGACCACGTTCAGTGATTTTAGCCGTGACGAAAACCGCTGGTTTACCAAACTAGACTGGTTTATCAATGAGAATCACTCACTCGGCTTTTCCGCTATGAGCAATAAGCGTGAATGGGAAACTGACACCTTTGCCTACAATTGGCGTAGTAATGAAATTGGCGACCAACAAGGTGTGACAGCACCGGGCGAAGATGGCGGCAACATGTATAGCTTGGCGTATAACGGTTACCTCAGTGATTACTTATCTGTATCCGCCGTTGCCGGTCGCGTAACAGAAAACGTTGAGAACGTTGTGGCATCGCCAAATCCAGGTGTATGGGATGAGCGAGATGGGTTCACTACCTTGTCTGAACACACCGCATCAAGCGTATCTGAACAGGAATTCATTCGCGACCAGCTGCGTATCGACTTCAACTGGGATTTAGCCGAGCACGCAGTGCAATTTGGTGTTGATTACACCAAGGTTGATGTGGATTACTTCTCTGGCCAAAACGGCATCGGTGACGCTATGGGATGGTGGACAATTGCCACTGCTGGCGACAATGACATCTCTGGTGCTGCGACGGGTCAAGATTACATTGAACGCCGCGTGCGCACCCGTGAAGTTGATTCGGACACCAGCTCATTGGCCTTCTATATCAATGATTCTTGGCAGGTGAGCGATCAGCTCGTTCTTAATTTAGGGGTGCGTTATAGCGAGTTTGAAAACACAGTAACGGATGGTCGCGCCTACGTGGATATCGACAACCAAATCGCGCCACGTTTACAAGCCATTTATGACTTACATGGCGACGGTAGCGCGAAAATATTCGCGACCTTTGGTCGTTACTTCCAGCCGGTTTCAGCCAACATGAACATCACTCAAGGTTCAGCCTCGGTAGAGTGGTTTGAATATTTCGATTTAGACCAAGTGAATGCCAATGGCGAGCCAGTTTTAGAGGCGGATGGTTCACCAAGTCGTGGCGACATGTTGCGTGAGCGTCGTTGGCGTCAGCGCGGTATCACTGAGCCAGGGTTAATCGCATCGAGCAACATTAAACCTATGTATTCTGATGAGTTTACCTTGGGTTATCAGCAAGAAGTCTTTGGTGACATGGCCTTTGGTGCGCGGGCAATTTATCGCGAGCTCGGGCGCAGTGTAGAAGACACTGATGTAGGCCCTGTACTAGCGAAAAAGCTGGCTGAACTGGGGATTGAGGATAACGTGGGTCAAGGCTCTTACTATGTGTTGAATAACCCTGGTGAGAGTGTGCAAATGAGCTATGACTTTGATGGCGACGGCCAGATTGATGACGTCACACTCAGTGCACAAGAGCTGGCCTTACCCAAAGCTGAGCGTAAATACCTCGCGTTTGAGTTCACCCTTGATGGCAACATTACAGACAGAATGCGTATTGATGCATCTTACACTTGGTCACACAGCTGGGGTAACACAGAAGGTCTTGTTAAAACCGACAATGATCAGGCTGATCCAGGTTGGACAACATCGTATGACTACGGCGATTTGATGGACCACGGTTATGGTAATTTGCCAAACGACCACCGTCATTCAATCAAGTTATCTGGTACATACGATATTACTGATACCCTCACTTTTGGTTTGGTCGCGCGAAGCATTTCTGGCCGTCCGAAGAGCTATTTCAGTGTTCACCCCGCTGGTGTAGACAGCTGCGAGCAGGGTAATCCGTGGGATGCGTGTATCAGTCGTTACTATGACCATGCATCACATTATGATGAAAACGGTAATCCATCGCCACGTGGCAGTGAGGGCAATTTGCCATGGCGCACGGATATTGACATGTCACTGAGCTACAACGCTGAGTTATTTGGACAAGACGTGTTGGTAAAAGGCACGGTGTACAACCTACTCAATAGCGACACGGCAATAGGCATTAATGAAGAGCGCACACAGTACGGTGCGAACGGCATTGAACTTAACCCTGATTATGGAATGACAACGTGGCGTCAGTCACCGCGTTATGTGTCGCTCATGGCGCGTATTAGCTTTTAACCCCTAACACGTTTTCAACGTGACACGATGCCGAGCACACGGTGCTCGGCCTTTTGCCTGGAGCATGTATGAGCCTAGATTTAAACGCAATCAAGCTTGATAAACAGTATGTTGTAGAGTGCATCGATACCCATACAGCGGGTGAGCCTTTACGCACTATTGTTGCGGGGATACCTGAACCTCAGGGACAGACGATGCTAGCGAAAAGGCGTTATTGCCAAAGCGAATATGAGCATTTTCGCCGAGCGTTGATGTTTGAACCGCGTGGTCATGCTGATATGTATGGCGCGCTCATTACTCAGCCAGAGCATCCCAGTAGTAATTTTGGTGTGTTATTTATGCATAACGAAGGCTATTCGACCATGTGTGGGCATGCCATTATTGCCTTAACCCAATTACATAAACATGCCAATACACACAATGGGCATGAGGAAGTCGCGCTGAGCATTGATACGCCAGCAGGCACTATCCACAGCTTTTATCGTGATGACAGCGATATTGTCAAATTTACCAATGTGCCAGCCTACGTGCATTCTTTAGATGAGAGTGTGCATTTACCTTTGTATGGACAAGTGAGCTGCGATGTGGCCTTTGGCGGCGCATTTTACGGGTTTGTTAATGCTGACGAGCTCGATATTTCTTTCAGCCTCGACAATCACAGTGAACTTATTAGCGTGGGGCAGCAAATCAAGGCACAGCTGGCTCCCAAGTTGAACTTGGACCACCCAGATGCAGACATGAATTTTCTATATGGCATTATTTTTTATAGTAATTCCCAGTTGCACAACACAGAACACTTTTCTCGCCATGTGTGCATCTTCGCTGAAGGTGAGCTTGATAGAAGCCCAACAGGCACAGGCGTGAGTGCGCGTGTGGCAATTTTGCATCAGCGCAACCAACTCAAAAAGGGGCAAAGTGTCTTTATTGAGGGTATCTTAGGGGCAGGTTTTCATGTTGCCATTGATGCGCTATGCGTTGCCTACCAACGCGATGCCATTGTACCTGTCGTTTCAGGGCAAGCGTATATTACTGGCACACATCAGTTTTATCTCGATCCGCAGGATCCTCTCATTCAAGGGTTTATTTTACGATGACTCAGACTTTTTTAGCGCGTTTAGCTCGATTACAAAATCTCGTTGCCTCATTGGGCGATGAACTACTGATTGTTCAAGGGTTTGAGAATATCTCATACCTCACTGGTTTCTCTGGCAATGCCGCGACCTTATTAGTAATGCCAACAAAAGCGGTGATGATCACAGACTACCGCTACTATCAACGCGCCTTGGCTGAGACCAAGGATATCGACGTGGTGCAGCGTGACCGCGACAACGAGACGTTAGGGGCATGTATTTCCCGTTTAGCGGGGGCCAATCTGCGTGTAGGCTTTGAGGCCGCGCACTTCAATGTGGCCCAGTGGCAAGGCATTGCCAGCGAACTAAACGCCGCGCAGTTGAATCCTCGCACGGACTTAGTGGAGTCGTTGCGTCGTATTAAAGATGCCAATGAAATTGACTGTATTCGACAAGCGGCGGGAATCGCAGATAGTGCTCTGGCGCATACGCTCGCACGCATAAAAACAGGTATCACTGAGCGTGAGCTAGCTATTGAACTTGATTATCAGATGCAATTACGAGGCTCAAACGGCACCTCTTTTAACACGATTTTATTGTTTGCAGAGCGCAGTGCTTTGCCTCATGGCAACCCAGGTGATAAACAACTGCGCGAAGGAGACTTTATCCTTATCGATTTTGGCGCAGTGGTAAATGGCTACCGCTCAGATATGACCCGAAGCTACGTGTGGGGCCAACCCAGTGCTGAGCAACAAGCCATATTCGACACGGTGCAAAAGGCACAGCAAGCAGCGCTCAGCGCAGTTCGCCCGGGTATCAGTGCCCATGACCTTAACGCCATAGCGCATGAAGTACTGCAAGCGAGTCCATTCGCGCAATATGCTGGAGAGGGGCTTGGCCACGGTCTTGGTTTGTTCTTACATGAAATTCCATTTTTGAAGCCCGGTGTGCAATACCAGCTTGAAGCAGGCAATGTGATCACCATCGAACCGGGTATTTACATTCCTGATCTTGGTGGTGTGCGTTTAGAAGAAGATATTGTGGTGACTGAAAATGGCTATGAATGCTTAACCCACGCTCCACAGCAGTTTATTTTAGGAGGCTAGTTTTGAAAATTGTGAGTGCTGAACACGTACAACAGGTTATGGCGTATCCACCTTTGCTCAAAGCGTTGCAAAAAGGCTTTGCTGGCGAGGCTGGTACGCCCAGGCGTAGTGTGTATCCGCTAGATACGATGCCCAATAATCACGATGCATTTGCGGTATTACCAGCATGGAATGACGACGTTATTGGTGTAAAAGCGTTCACTTATTTTCCTGAGAATGAGCAACAAGGTCGCGCTTCTTTGTACTCCAAAATTATGCTGTTTTCTCGCCAATATGGTGAGCCACTGGCACTGGTTGATGGCACCGAGGTGACTTTGTGGCGTACATCGGCAGTCTCTGCACTCGCAGCGGATTATCTTGCAAAAAAAGATGCCCAACATCTCGTGTTATTCGGTTCGGGCAAACTTGCGCCTTTTATGGCTCGAGCTCATTTGGCTGTGCGTGATTACAAAAAAGTGAGCATTGTTGCTCGTAGTAGTGAAAAAGCGCAGTGGGTGATTGAGTCACTGCGAGAGCAGTTCCCAGCGTGTGAATTTAGTCATGAAGCAGTCAATGAAGCACTGATTGCCAGTGCAGATACCATTTGCTGCGCCACTGGCAGTCATACCCCTTTGTTTGAAGGTCACTGGCTCAGCACTGGCACGCATGTAGATTTAATTGGTAACCACCACCGTGATGCCCGAGAGTGCGATAGCCAGACGGTGACAAGGGCAAAGGTGTTTGTTGATAGCCGCGAGAACGTACTGAACGAGGCGGGCGAGTTGCTCATTCCTATGAGTGAAGGCGTGTTTAGTGAATCAGATGTATTAGGTGAACTAAAGGACTTAGCAAGAGACAACACTTTTGCGCGTGCGAATGATACGGATATTACCTTGTTTAAATCTGTGGGCACGGCTCTGAGTGACTTGATTGCGGCAAAATTGGCCTACGATGAAATTAGCCATGTGGCGTAAACCCAAAGCACGAAGCTGCAAGGTGGTTGAAATTACTGCCGTGCGAGATAACCGAGTTCTTCCCTTGGAACTGGTAGGTCAGCAGCACATGCTGTTGACCTACCGCTATGGTAATGAATTACGCTCGCAAGTCATGCTGGTTGAACCTAACGATCCCGCTCCGCGCTATGTACTTGCCGATGAACACGGTGTGATCACCACCTTGGCACAACGCCGACTGACGTATGTGTTGATTAGTTTGGCACTAATTTTCGTAGTGATCGGTGGGAGCTTATTAATCTAAGCTCAATCAGCTAGCTTTTTGTGCTGTATTACTAAAGGTTCCAGTGTTCTTAGAATAGATATCATACGCTTCACTTAGCGCCCCAAACATCATCTTCAACGGCACGACTGTAAAGTACACTGAGGCCATCACCACCATAATTGGGTCGGCGTACACTGCGTAATGCGATAAACCAGCGTAAGTTAGAATACTTGCAAGCACGAATCCAGCCATTACCGCAGCGCTTATCACTGAGTCCATTAACCATTGTTTTGATTCTGCTTCAATCAAGGCGGATTTAGATTGTTTGCCGCGTTTTGCCAGCACCCAATAGGTACCCAAACAACCCGCTAGGTTAATCACGCCAAACACCAATGCCAAACCCGTATCCACTTCACGACCACCTGCTATAATGGCAAACACGGCTGAAGTGAAAGACGCCACACACATGAGCGTAATGGCAAAGCCTTTTATCGCGATGACAAGTGGCTCAACCAAATCGATGTGCGGATTTGAGCGTTTTGCTTTAGGAGAGTTGATGTACCAAGCTGCACCCAAAGACAGCATTGTGAGCAGTAAACTGACAAACGAATACGCGCCATCAAATAGGATCACCAAAGATCCCATCCACACACCCAAGCCAATCCCCATTAGGGCAAAGAGCAGGGCTGATAGCGTAGAGAAGGTCAGTAATTTTTTCTCTAATGAATGGTTGCTTGGCATAAACACCTCGGATTAATCGAAAATTCGTCAGTCTAGGTAGGGTCGTTACCGACTGAGCGCCATTTTATGGGTTTTTTTCCTATTTCCAAAATCGCTGAGCGACGATATTATCGTCGCTGTGGGAAGTGCTGTTTCACTAAAGGTTAAATTCAGTGATTACAGTTACTTCGACATCAACACACTTTGGAGTCTGAAAATGAAAATAAGCCAATTAGAGATGTTCCTTGCCATTAGTGAGTCAGGCTCCATCGCTGAGGCGGCGCGTAGAGTCGGTAAAAGCCGCACAACCTTAAGTTCATCACTGAGCGCGTTGGAAGATGAGTTGGGTGTGGAACTGCTTGAACGCACGGGTAATCAGGTTATGCTCACCAACATCGGCCAAGTCATTAAAAATGATTGTGAGCGCATGGTGATGATCGCTAACGACATTACAGGGCGCTGCCAACAACACCTTCAAGGGGTGGAATCAGTGCTACGTATTGCCCGAGATGACGCCTTACCTGAATCCTATTGGCGTGAACTGATCCATAAAATGAGCCAGCAATTCCCCAATGTCAGCGTGTCGGTTTATATGGCGCCACCCCCAGAATTGAATGATATGGTGGAGCAAAACATGGTCGACATTGCCTATTGTTTATTGCCTTTTACCAATAAGTTGCCCAATACCCATCATGTAAAACTAGGCGAAATACGCATGATGACGGTGGCAAAAAGTGAACACCCCTTGTGTAAGTTATCGAGTGTGGTGAGTTCAGATTTGGCGCGATATACAGAAATTGCCCTAGCATCGATTGACGATGAAGGACTTCGCGCAGTGGAGCCCGCTTCAAGCAACTATATCGCGCTGCCATTTTATGAGCACTTACGCAATGCGGTGCTTGATGGCACGGGGTTTTCCAATGTGCCTTCGGTATTGATCACGCCCTATTTGCATGACGGTAGCGTCCAAGTGCTTAATTACGACCAAGCCATGAAGCGCCAAGCGTATGGCATGATACAGAACCGTTACAGCCAGTTGGGGGGCTTAACACAGTGGTTTGCTAAGGAACTTGAAGTGTACTTGGCGCAAGAATAACGAGCGCCCGCTAACATGATTAGCTATTTAGCTTGAGTTAGGGTGACAGGCAAGTAAAGAATGCAACACGGATTCCATATCTGTTTGGTTCATAAAGCATGGCACTGGGTAATCAGGGTGCGCTTCAGCTAGTGCTTGCGAAGCAATCAGTGGAATATCCTGTTCACGTAATTGCTCGATATGAGAGGGAATGTTTAAATCTTCGTGTAGCGCTTGGATACGCTGGCGTAACTGTGCGGCGGTACTGTCATTTCCAAGCACCTTCTTGGCTAATTGTGTCAGCTTAACGTCAATTCGAGAACCATAAAAATCTAACATAGCTCGCAGAACGAGCGCATTGGCAAGCCCGTGACCTATGCCGTATAGCGCCCCAAGCTGATGTGCAATGGCGTGCACATACCCCACCGACGTGCGGGTAAATGCTTGCCCCGCGTACATCGCAGCCCAGAGCATCTCGGTGCGTGCTGATAAATTATCTGGCTGATGAAATGCCGTGGGTAAGGCGGCAAAAATCATTTTTATCGCTTGCTCACTTTTTTCACGGGTGTAGCGAGTATCGTTTACCCCGATGTATGACTCGATAGCATGGGTGAGTGCGTCAATCCCCGTAGTTGCAGTGAGTGCAGGGGGGAGTCCTGTGGTCAGTTCAGGCAAAAACAACACGCCTTTGGGCACCAAGCATAAGTCGTTGATGGAGAATTTAAGGTGTTTGTCAGTATCACTCACAACAGCAGCGACTGTGACTTCCGAGCCTGTACCCGCAGTGGTAGGCACCACATAAAGCGGTGGCAACTTGCGCAGTACCCCAAACAAGCCTTGCATCTGTCGCAATGACTTTTGCGGACGAGCCACTCGTGCGCCGATTAGTTTGGCGCAATCCATGGCCGAGCCGCCACCGATGGCAAGCAAGGCATCACACTTATGTTGCACGTAGGCACCTACGCCTTGTTCAACCTGAGTAATACTTGGATTGGCACTGAGCTCACTGAATATCACCACTTCAATACCTTGCTTGTTAAGTGCATTGAGAAGGGGGGTGTGTAAATTTAGGGAAATAATGCCTGGGTCACTGACCAGTAAAACGCGTTTGCATTCTTTACAGTTAAGCTCTTGTATCCAATCCTTGATTACATTGTCACCATCGAAAACACGCGGTTCGGGAATGGGCAAAGTCAACGCCGCAAGGCGCAGCCCGAAATGGTATAGCCGATACAAAGGGTGTTTGAGTGCCACAAGTTCAACCTGTAAGTTTTTGATTATTGTTTATAAAAACAGATTTGTGATTTAAAAACCAGCTTTACTAAAAGGTTGTGATATCAAGTGAAACCATCGCGACATCAAGACTTGGACTACAATTTTGTTTAATCAAAACGGAGGTGCTTATGGACCGCAAATTTATTTTAACGGCTTTTGGCTATGCAATTTTAGGTTTATTGCTTGGGATTTACATGGCTGCATCTAAAAACCCAACACAACATGTGACCCATGCGCATTTTATGTTGATTGGCTTTTTGTTGTCGTTTATTTATGGGCTATGCCATAAGTTGTGGCTAAATAATTCAACTTCTAAACTGGCTGTTGCGCAGTTTTATGTGCATCAACTAGGCGCCGTTACAGTGCTAATTGGGCTGTTTTTGTATTATGGGCGCTTCGTAACATTAGAAGCGATTGACCCGTTGTTGGGTATTTCATCTATCGCTGTTTTCATCGCTTTGGTGTTGATGAAAATAGAGTTTATCCGCTGTACACGCACAAAAAACCAACAATAAGGTGTTATTTGCAATCTCGCTTGAGCAAGGTAGCCTCGATAGGGATGCTAGGATGCTCCACTTGGTAATACAAAGACACAATGCGCCAGCGATCATCGTCTTTGTATAATTGCACGCTATTCACTCCGGTAAAATCGGGGTGGATTTGTGCCTTGTCAGTACGGGATTCAACAACGCTGTAAACGGTTGCAAATCGGTCATACTGAGTAATTTTCCGAGCTATTTCGCACTCATAAAACCCAGTGTCGCGTACGCTAGCGAGCGAACTTAAAAACTCGTCGCGTGTCAGTACGCGCAAATTTGCAGCCTGTTGTTGGTATCGCACACCATAGATTGTCGCAGTGGAGTGAAACACGTCATCGAGCACGGCAATATTTGCGGCTTCGTTGGCCGCATGTGACAGTCCAGACCAAAGGTCGTCCATACTCGCCTCAACGGTTTTCGCATTGAGGTTAAAGCCCAGAAATAGAGATAACACAAATATCAGCTGCTTTATCGACATTGTTTACTCCTGTGTAAATGAGCCCGTTACAGTGTGACTGTGTATCTTTGTACCAGTTGATTACCTACGGCAATCTCAGAATGAAAAATGCCCCCACAGGCCTTAATTGTGCTCCCTGATGCCGTGTTGTCTTTGTAGCAGTGGATATGCACTTGGGCGATACCACGAGCTGCTAAAAACTCAATGGACTGTTGCATCAACACTTTGCCTAAGCCTTGTCCACGCGTTGAAGGGCGAATACTTAAGCCGATGTGGCCACCGCAATGTGCGATGTTGTCGTTTAAGATATGGCGCACATTGGTGATACCAACAATTTCGCCTTGGTCAACAAGCCAAAGTGTTGAGCTGGGCACATAGCCTTCAGGCAGATTCTCTCCTTGCACAAACTCTTCGATACGGGCCAACAGCGCGGTGAAGTCTGAATCTTCAAAATCCAGTGGAAACGGGTAGCGCTCTTCATCGCCTAACTCTTTTATGTAGCTTCGGTAACTTGTTTCTAACGCCAAGGTGGGTGTGATTAAATCCATGTATTACGCTCGTTAACTGCTTGTTTTGTTGAGTGTTTATCTTTTTTTATTATTTGTGGTGGCGGTCGACATTTGTCATCACAAGATATAGTCGATGTTGTCTGGTCATCCAAATGAGTCGGCCACTCTAGAGCTTATAGCAAAGTGGTGAGCGGAACTAGCAATGATGGGGCAACAATTGCCCCATCATTAACGCGACTAAAAAATATGTTGATGCCCTTGGCCGTAACTCAAGTGCTCAGGCATCAAATAATCGCGGTAAAGATAGCGATAAAGCGTGTTTACTTTGCGCTTTTCCTTCGCTGCTTGTTGTTTTATTGCTTCAGGATAGTGATTTAAAAACGCCTCAAATTGACCTTGGTGTTTTTGCGCCAACATAGCGAGTGTGTCTGAGTATCCTTGATAAAAATCACCCTTTAGATGTTGTTGTAGCAGACGCAGGCCCTGAAGATCATGTTCAGCGAGATAGCGAATCGCCAGATAAGACCATTGATATATTTGGCGGCTACTACTGTTTTCGTAGTTAGTCGCGAAAATTTCCTCTAGGGTAGGGCGCTCCTCTTTTGGCGTTTCAGTTATCGCTTCATTGGCGCGGTGATTATTATCCCCTTTGGCGATAAGCTCAGCGAGTCCTTCGCTCCACCAAACCAGCTGAGCGGGGAAGTGACCAAACCCTCCGTATTTATTGAAACGGCCATCGAGGTAATGCACGTATTCATGGTTGAGATTCCATACTTTGTTGCGGTCTTCCATCCAAAAAGCACGAAATGAATAGAAGGTTGCGTGATTATTTGGATTGCTGGGAGTGCCTTCAATGTACATGCCACCATTATTGGTGTTGATGTCAAAAAGGAGTTGCCCATAGCGATTGTAGTCACTGTAGTTGTCGAATATGACTACGCGCAATGCAGTGTTATGGTCATTAGCAACAGGCTGCTTGTGGGTCGCTAATAAGTGATGAAAGTCTTCCTCTTGAGCAGTCAGTTTCTCACAGCTATAGGCGAGTTGGCTGGAATCTAACGAGGTGGCGCGAATGAACAACGACTCTGAACAGGCATGATTAATGGGCAGCGCATCATCAATATCAATAACGCTACATTGACCTTGAAACGTTTCTTCGCAGCTGCCCATTCCTCGAAAGCTATTAACTAGGTAAATACTTGAGAACAGAGATTGTTGTTTTGCTAAGTCCGACTCATAACGCGTAATTTGTTGCCAAACTTGTTGATCTAACGCTTGCTGTGCCTGCTCATCAAGTAGTTGATGAATGTACCCAAGCGCCCATAGAGCATGCGCTTGATGCCAGTCGCCGCGGGCGATATGTGCGACTAGTACTTCTTGCAGAAGTTCGTCCGAGACGAGCGCATTGGCTAGGCGTTCTTCACTGCGGGCACTAAACGCTAAAAAGCCAATCATGCGATAGCGTTCCCACATAGCGTAATCGCTCGCCAAAGTGCTCGAAGACGTTTGTTCTGTAAGCTGTTGTTCGATGGTCGAGAGCCATTGTGAGGCGTTTTGATGCAACTTGGGTGTATCTAATAAGCGATAAACGGTGACGGCAAATTGCTCCATAAAACGCTGTTTTTGGGGCATCGAAGCAGTATCTGCTTTTCCAGCTAAGCTAACCAGCGCATCATTTAAACTTTGGAGTTGCTCGTCAGTAAGCGCTTCTAAATCTCCGTAATAGCTATATGCACGCATAAAGTACAGTGCATCATTAATGCTGTTCCAATTGGGTTGTGCATAGTTGGTTTGTGCGCTGATGTAGTCGAGTGCTGCACTGAACTGTTGTTCTGAGGGGGTGAAAGCCCAAGCATCAACATACTCGTAGGGTTGCTCGTCATTATTACTGTACTGTGAGGAGCTACACGCGCTCAGGATGAGTGCGCAAGCTAAAATAAGGAGGTATTTCATTTTTTTGTTGTCACTAACTGTTTGGTGACGGACAAATTACACTAAAAATATATTGTATACAATATTGCGATCTTTACCTCGTCTTGCAACAAAGTAAATTTTGATCAATTATATTGTGCACAATGTAATCTTAGGACCCGTTATGGCCATTTACGATTTTTCAGCGTTGAATAACCGTGGTGAGGAAGTTAGCTTGTCGCACTACCAAGGCAAGGTGATGTTAATTGCAAACACGGCGAGCAAGTGCGGTTTTACACCTCAGTATCAAGGATTAAACGACTTGTATAAAGACTTGCAAGATAAAGGTCTTGTGGTGCTTGGTTTCCCCTGTAATCAGTTTGGCGCGCAAGAGCCGGGTAGCGACAGCGAAATCAGTGAGTTTTGTGAGCTCAACTATGGTGTGTCGTTTCCTATTATGAGCAAAATTGATGTCAATGGCGTAGATGCACACCCATTGTTTAATTTCCTAAAAGAACAAGCGCCTGGCATTCTGGGCAGCAAGAAAATCAAATGGAACTTTACTAAGTTTTTAGTCGACCAAAACGGCAAAGTACGCAAGCGCTATGCCCCACTGACTAAACCAGAAGATATTCGCAAAGATATCGAGGCATTGCTGAGCGCCTAATATGAGTGATGCATTACATCTGAACAATCAGTTGTGCTTTAAGCTTTATACGGCCTCGCGTTTAGTCGTGCGTGGTTATCAACCCATGCTAAAAGAGTTGGGGATTACGTATCCCCAATACTTGGTGTTAATGGTGCTGTGGCAAGCGCGCGAAGAAGCCTTACTGCCTCTATCTCTCAAGGCCTTGGGGATAAGTTGCACCTTGATTCTGGCACGCTAACGCCTTTGCTAAAGCGCATGCAGCAGCTTGAATTGATCAGTCGTGTGCGCAGCGAAGTAGATGAACGCCAATTAAAAATTGACTTAACGACGGGCGGTTTGGAGTTGAAACCAAAAGCCCAGAGTTGGCGAGCTAAACTGCGTGAACCTCTATTGTGTCATGAACGAAAGCTAAAAGAATTGGCATCACAATTGGATGACTTTATTGCCTTAGTCAGTCATTAGCTATTGGCCGAGCTAATCTTGACTTGAAACTTATTGTACTAATAAAAAAGCCGGCTCTTAGGGCCGGCTTGATAAACATTACTTACATGTTTACTGGTTTGCTATTGGCAGCTCACGCCTACAGATGAAAACGCCGCTGTTACGTCAGAAACACTGTAACCGTAATCCGATGCAGCGCTTTCAACGCCACATGCCGCGTTGTTGTAGTTCGATGTAGGGTTCCAGTACATTTGGTTCGCTAACATGAATACGTCGAATGCTTTGTGCGTATCCCAACCTTGTTTTTTAGCAAGCAAGTAGAAGGCTTTGTTATACACACCTGACGAATAATGTACGTCCATACCAGAGGTGTAATCGCTTGCATGACCGATTGAACGACCGTCTTTGGTTGGATCATCCATGTAACGCAATGCGCCATTACCTTTGAAAATGTCGTAACCTACTAGCCAGTCGTTGCTGCCGCGCATATAGAACTCAGCTGCTTCACCTGCCATATCAGAGAAGGCTTCGTTAATGCCGCCAGACTGTGCACTGTATTCTAGCCCCGAGTTTTGCTCAGTTACACCGTGGCTCACTTCGTGTGCCGATACATCCAGGCTCACCAATGGGTAGAAGTAACTTGCACCATCGCCGAAAGACATCGCACGGCCGTCCCAGAATGCATTTTCATAGTTGCGACCGTAATGCACACGCATTTCTAGTTGGAAGCTAAGCGGGGCAGTGTTGTACCAGTCTTTGTACATGTTGAAGATCACACCGCCGAAATAATGGGCGTCGTTCAATGGCGAATAGGCTCCATTTACTGCTTTGTAGGTGTTCTCTGGGCAAGTGAATGAATACAAGCTACCACGACGAGTACTGTTGCCCATATCAACCGTGCGCACGTTTTCATTGTTCATTGAACATACGCCGCCTGACTCTTCTACATCAAGGAAGCCATAGTCTGTGCCATAGTAGTATTGGCCACTTTTCGCATTACCACCTGGACCCGTTGCTTCAAACGCTGTGCCTGAGCCTCCATTGCCGCCTGACCCGGGTTTGCCGCCGCCACCTTTGGCAGTCATTAATTCATCCCAGTGACGAATTACATCGCCAGACATGGCATCGACTAAGCCAGCAGGGCGAACAATTTCTTTATCACTTTCACTTAAGTAGGAAACGCGATACGCCAAGCGTGGGCTATCACCTTCACTTAATACAACAAGCTCTACATCTTTATGGCCGCTCGCACTCGTGCCTTTGTAGATTTTGTTCAATGCTGCGATTGCTTGACCCTTGGAAATCGCAGGATCAACTGAGAAATTGCCATTGATGTGTGCAGCCGCACCCTGAATTCCGCCATTCTGGTCAACAACAAGATGATGACCGTACACTTTCACGCCTTTAAAGACTTGTTGTTGTTTTACTTTTTTAACGCCTTTGGCCGTTGTAAATGATTTACCTGCGGCAAAGCTATGACTATCGTTAAGGCCTACAGCTTTTACTAACGCCTTATCTGCAGGTTGAGCATTGAGGGCGCTTGCCATACACATAGCTAATAAACTGGGAATAAGAATCGGTGCTTTCATTTTGTATCCTTGATGTTGTTGTTGATTGCCCATGTTTGCCTCATAGGCACATAGAAATGTTGCACACAACAAGTACCTACACAAGGTATTTATGTAAAATAAAGATTAATTAGATGTGTAATTTTATATTTACATTGTATTTTTATATAATCATATCAATGCGTTAAGGTTTTTGTTTCTGCTCGCTTGTTATTTTTTAGTTAATTTTTGTAGCTCGGTGATTTTTATCTCAGCGCGAGTATTCCTTTCGTCGCGTCGAGAGCAATGATGTCTTTTTCAACTAGACACAAGCAGGTGAATGATAGAGAGTGAGTCTCATCGTCTATTTTGATTAAGGGACAATAATGTACAAAGGAAGTTGTTTATGTGGTTCTATTACTTATACGTTTGTAGGTGATGTTAGTGACATTATTCATTGCCACTGCTCGTTGTGTCGTAAAGCAACTGGCAGCGCGTATGCCACTAATGGCTTTATTGATGCCAGTGCGTTAACGATTAACGATAAAGACAATACCCTCACGTTTTATGAGAGTAGCCAAGGCAAGAAGAAGTACTTCTGTCGTTGTTGCGGTGCGCCGATTTACAGTGCCAATGACAACGCACCTAGCCGTTATCGGTTGCGTCTTGGGTCATTAGATTCTGATATCGAACAGCGTCCTATCTCACATAACTTTGTGACCTCCAAAGCGAATTGGGAAGACTTAGATGCGAAATTGCCGCGGTATGAGGGCCATGAGCCTGGTAGAAAATGATATTTTCAACAGGCTTTTAACTCGTTTATTTGGGGTATGAAAATACCATGCGGAGGGAGCAAGTGTGCCAATTAGAAAATGGACAATACAATACCTTATCGCCTTTCCTTTAGTGTTGATGCTTTTGGCGGGGGTGCAGTATTTTAAGGGGCGTGATTTAGATTATGCCATCGAATTTGGGTTAATCTGGGCAGCGATTTCAATCACTGTATTTGCACTTAGGCGCGCTTATAATTTCAAGAAAAATATAGCCTGCTCACTGTGTAACGATGTACCCGAAAATAAACGTTAGAAAACGCGCAGATAACTTACTTGACGAGCACCATATGAATTTAAATCAAGTCACTTTGCCAGTTAAAAATATGGAACTGGCGGTTAACTTCTACCTTACTTTAGGGTTTACGCAGATAGTGGATACGCCCCATTATGCGCGTTTTTCCTGTCCTGATGGCGAGGCCACATTTTCTTTGTCACTTGATAGTGACGCGAACTCAGGTGGGGCCGTGATTTACTTCGAGCATGAGCATCTTGATGAGCTGGTACAAACGCTTATGGAGCGTGGAATCGAGTTTGAGCAAATGCCGACAGATCAGCGGTATTTGTGGACAGAAGCAATTGTGAGAGACCCTTCGGGCAACAAAGTTAAGCTTTACTGGGCAGGTGAAAATCGCTTGAATCCACCTTGGAAAGTGCATAAAACCTTATGATGCTTGCCTATTCAACTCAGCGAATTGATGTTATTGAACTGGCCTCTGCTGAGCAAATAGATGCCTTCGCTCAGGAGTTAAGCGACATCCTGACTCCAGCCGTAGTCAGTTACTTACCGCCATTCTTTGCTAGGGTGAGGGATAGGGAGTCTGCACGAGACCTGTTGGAAAATATGCTTAAGCAGAGTCGAGTTTATTGCCTATGTTCACGTGCAAACCGTGAGCTCATGGGACTCGTGTTTGCTTCAATAGATATTCAACACAGCACTAACATAGGTTATTTACTGGCAGAGCAATTTTGGGGGCAAGGTGTTGCTACTGAGTTGATGACAGCATTTGTTGAGCAATATGCGCCACAGCAACAATGGCAAACGCTGATCGCTGGGGTTGATAGAGGTAATGAAGCGTCAATTAAATTACTGAATAAGCTTGGATTTACTTTGCAAGAGGTTCCTCAAGAGGTTCCTCAAGAGGTTTCCCAAGAGGTTGCGCAACAGGGCGCTCACCTCACTGAGCATTTTTATATTTATAACGTGGTGCACAAATAAAAAAGCCAGCGCTTAGCTGGCTTTTTACGCCCATAAAGTACTCACAACTTGTTTAGTTAATTCAAATCATGTCTATTAACTACAAGTAACCACTAATACGTGCATTGATTATTAAACGATCAGTTCACTATCTGATTTAGTGGGAACTCTATTTGTTCGAGTTGCTCGCTGGTGGCTGCATTGAACTGCCTACCGATGCGATGATAACTAAAGCGATGGCCACCCATTGCAGTGGTGAAAGCAACTCATGAAGAATTAGGAAGCCGGCCAATGCTGCGAAAGCGGGCTCTAAACTCATCATCACGCTAAACCCCTGTGCTGGCATGTTGCGCAGAGCCACCATCTCAAGTGTGTAAGGCAAGGCGCTGGACATGATTGCGACTAAGAAGCCAAGCGGGATCACTTCCCAGCTCAGTAGTGCCGTACCTTGTTGCACTGCGCCAAATGGCACTAATACACAGGCCGCAACCGTCATACCTAAGGCAACTGTACGCCCACCAGAGCTTTGCGTGCCGGTCTTCTTGCCGAACAGGATATACCCAGCCCAACATGCCCCTGCCACTAATGCTAAAGCGACACCGACAGGATCTAAACCCTTTTCGGCATCGATTTCTGGCAACAATAGCACAATACCAGCGATAGCAAACGCCACCCACAACAGGTCGCGCTTACGTTTGGAGCTCAGTAACGCCACCGCCAGAGGCCCCGTAAACTCAAGCGCTACACCAATACCCAAAGGAATACGCTCAATCGCGTAGTAGAAGGTGATATTCATGCCCCCTAAGCACAGGCCATAGACGATAATGCTACGCCATTGCTGACCTTGGGGTAGCGCTTTCCAAGGACGGAATACTAAGCACAACACTAAAGCCGAAAAACCAAGACGCAGGGCTGTCGTACCCTCAGGGCCGACTAAAGGAAACAGTTGCTTGGCAATAGATGCACCTGATTGGATAGTCACCATGGCCAACAACACACACGCAATGGCGGTAAATAAGATACGGTGATGCGGAGAAAGCATTAACTGAGCTCGAGGAAAAAATAGGGCGCTAGTGTAACTAAGCCTAGCCTATGGGTAAATAAATGAAGCTTGCTCGGGTTTAGTTTTTTTCTCCTTTGTAGCCTTGCTACCCAGATGGCGACAGCATTGGTACACTGCAATGCGCTAGGTAGGGTGTTACTGAGGAAAAGAGTGTCAAATCAGATTATTAAATTTGCGATGTACGCAGTGTTGTTGATCGTTGGCTTGGCAGCAACTCATCAACTAACCAAAGAGCAGCTCCTTGAAGATAATCGTGTGCGTACACAGCGCCATGCGCAGCAATTGGCCCAATACATAGACAGTGAATTCTACGCTACAGTCGTATCGTTGAGTTTTTAAGTGACAGTGCCATGGTTCGCCAAACGATCAGTCTAGGTAATGCCACTGATGATGTGGACCGTTATTTAAACGATGTACAGCAAGCCAGCGGCGCTTCAGATGTTTATTTGTTGGACCGCAATGGCACTGTGATAGCGACGAGCAACTGGCTGCTTGAGCACAGTTACAAAGGCAATAACTTTGCATTTCGCCCCTATTTTAAACGGGCGATACAGGGGCAGAGCGTGATTGATTTTGCTCTAGGTCAACGCTCAAAACAGCGCGGCTTTTATTTCTCACTGGGCGTTGCCATAGACGGTGAAATTCAAGGCGTGATTGTACTTAAAGCCAACGCCATCAAATTCGAGACTGATAAAGCACGTTTGGATACCTCTGATAGTAGTCAGTTCGTGTTATTCGACACAAACAAGGTGGTGTTGTTATCGAATAATCCACAATGGCAGCTACACAGTGTGAGCACGTTACCCGAGCAGCAACAGCGGCAACTTCAGT
This sequence comes from Pseudoalteromonas sp. GB56, assembly GCF_054923835.1. Classification (NCBI taxonomy): domain Bacteria; kingdom Pseudomonadati; phylum Pseudomonadota; class Gammaproteobacteria; order Alteromonadales; family Pseudoalteromonadaceae; genus Pseudoalteromonas; species Pseudoalteromonas sp. GB56. Next base: position 302,834 of record NZ_JBPCHK010000003.1, read on the forward strand.
CCTCACAACAGTTTTTGTTTCGTGATATCACAGCGATTGATTGGCAGGTGCATGATAGCCAAACTATGGTGCGTGCAAACAAGCAACTCTATGTGATGAGCCAAGCGCATATTACTGATACCGATTACCGCTTGTGGATGCTCAGCCCCATATCGCCTTTCGCCGATACCCATGCCGCGCGCCTCGCTGTGGCTTTTGTGGTGCTGCTGTTGTTGATTTTGCTGGTGGAATATTTGTCGGTAAAGCTTGCTGGCTACCGACAATTATTGTTCAGCCAAAGTTCGCTTGAAGCCCAAGTGCAAGAGCGCACTACAGAGCTTGAACATGCACAAGATGCGCTTATTCGTGCGGCAAAGTTGGCGACCATCGGCCAACTTAGTGCCAGCGTTAATCATGAAATTAATCAGCCTTTAAGCGCCATGAGTGCTTACGCGGCAGCAACCAAACGCTTAATAGCGCGTGGTGAAACTGACAAAGCCTTAGAAAATATTGCGTTGATTGAACAGCTGATCCGCAGAGTGCACGCAATTGCGGCGCAGCTAAAGTCCTTTTCACAAAAGCACGACAACAAAATGTGTGAGGCCAGCTTGGTGCAGTGTATCGACAATGCCTTAATTGTTGTTGGACCAGAGCTCAATCGCCATCAGGTTAGTATTGAAAAAACACTCATCGACGTGAATGTGTGGGTTGACCCCTACCAATTCGAACAAGTATTAGTAAATTTGTTTTCCAATGCCTGTCAGGCTATGGAGCAGCAAAGTAACAAACAGTTGCGTGTTGAAGCGGTGACCCAAGATGCAAAAGTCTATTTGTCGATTATCGACAGCGGTTTGGGGATAGAACACCATGCTCTAAACAGCATTTTCGAACCGTTCTACACCACTAAATCGGAGCATGGGTTGGGGTTGGGCTTATCGATTTCAAAGCAAATTATAGAGTCGTTCCACGGTAATTTGAGCGCCCATAATCACCCTGATGGTGGTGCAGAATTTTTAATCAGTTTACATCAACAAGAGCCTGAATAATGAGCACAAACAAGGTCATTTATGTCATCGATGACGAAGCGAGTATCCGCGACTCACTGCAACAGCTATTGGAGCTCGAAGGCTACGCGGTTAAGTGTTTTGATGATGCCAACAAAGCGCTGCACACACTGAGCCGTCGCTTTGAAGGGGTGGTGCTCAGTGATATCAGCATGCCGATGATGAACGGCATCGATTTTTTGACCCAAGTGCAGCAGTTTGACTCTGAGTTACCGGTGATATTTCTTACTGGTTATGCCGATGTTTCCACCGCGGTGAAGGCGATGCAACTGGGAGCTTATGATTTATTTGAAAAACCGATCACAGAACAACTGCTTGATTGCATCGCTCGCGCGCTAGATAAACGCACTCTGGTGCTAGAAAACCGCCAGCTTAAAAGACAAGTACAGCAAAAATCGGCGCCAGGGGTACGTATTCTGGGGGAAACTCAGCAAATGCAGCAGATGATGCAGCTGCTCGATGCGGTTATCGACACCCCAGCTGATGTGCTTATCGAAGGTGAGACGGGGACGGGCAAAGAGATGGTTGCCCGATACCTGCATGAGCATTGTGTCCGCTCAGAACATCATTTTGTGGCAATTAACTGTGGCGCTATTCCAGAAGACTTGATTGAGAGTGAGCTCTTTGGGGCCGCCAGCGGTGCTTATACCGGGGCAACCCAAGCGCGAGAAGGTAAATTTGCGTTCGCCAATGGTGGCACGGTGTTTCTTGATGAAATTGAGGCTATGTCGCCGAGTTTGCAGGTTAAGCTGCTGCGAGTATTGGAAGAGCGCGCGGTTACTCCGGTGGGCAGTAACCAAGCTATTAATTTGGATATTCGTGTGGTTGCTGCAACCAAAGTGGATTTACAAACCCTTGTGGATGAGGGAAGGTTTCGCGCCGATTTATTTTTTCGTTTAAATCTGGTTAAGGTGCCAATTCCAGCTTTGCGTCAACGAATAGCAGATATCCCATTGTTATATCAGCATTTCCTATCGATTGCGGCTGCGCGTTTTCATAAGTCTTTTGTGCCGCTCAGTGATGCTCTGCGCACCAGTTTGATGCAATATGATTGGCCTGGGAACGTTCGAGAGTTGCGCAATCATGCCGAACGCACGGTTTTACTGGGCGAGCAGCTAGCGTTGCAGTCAGGCCCGATCAGCGCGCAAGAGTCAGAAACCCTGAGCATTGCCCAAAAAGTGGCGTATTACGAGCAATCTTTAATCGAAGATGCGCTGGCGCAGAGCCAAGGCAGTATTAAACACGCGATGGAGCTGCTACAGATCCCACGTAAAACCTTGTACGACAAAATGGCCAAGTACGGTTTACAGCGCACTATGTACACGCAAGATGATTAAGCCGTTGTGTGGCTTTAGTGAATTTGTGTGAGCTTGGTGTGTGGAAATCCGCACATGCCGACTTAAAAATAATACAGTGTTATTTTTAACTTATTGTTTATTATATATTTTTAATATTGGTTAGTTTTTTGAATGTATCCTACAAAGCAACAAGAGGATACAACGATGATAAAACAACCTATGCTGACAACTCTCGCTTTGGCGCTTTTGGCGTCAAACACCGCTTTCGCTGGCGAATACAATATTTATGGCAAAGCCGAGGTGCAACTTGCGCACACAGACAAAGGCATCATGCGCTACACCGAAAAAGGCACCCAAGTTGACTCACCATTCTCACGTTTGGGTATTAACGGCAGCCACAATTTAAATGAAACCACGCAAGTTATTTTCAAGTACGAAGTACAAATCAATGGCGTAGAAGGCGACAATGGCAATGAGCCGCTCTCCGCGCGTAACACCTACATTGGTCTCAAATCTCAATATGGCTCATTATTGCTAGGCCGCAATGACACAGGTTTTAAACGCAGTGAAGGCAAAGTCGATTTATTTAATGAAACCCAAGCGGATATCGGCCAAGTACTGGCGGGCCAATATCGAGTTGGGGATTCAATTACCTATGTTAGCCCGAACCTAAAAAACTGGACTGTGGTATTAACTGTGGCACCAAAAGATGACGCTGGCAGTGATAAAAATGGCGTGGCTGCGGTTGTTGGCTATGGTGACCGTAGCCTGAAATCCGTGCCTTATTACTTCGCCTTAAGTTACACCGATTCATTGTTGGATATTAGTGCGACCCGTTTTAGTGCGGCGTACAGATGGGACAAATTGCAACTTGGCGCGATTTTACAAAATAGCGAAAGCCTAGATGGCAGCAAAGACGGCAATGGTATGGTGCTCAGTGCCCGCTATAAATTAACGGACACGTGGCAGCCAAAGGTGCAATATGCCCGTGACAATAGCTTATTGCGTCACTCCGAAGAAGTAGAGCAATTTACTTTGGGTCTAGATTACGTGTTTGATAAGCAAACAACCGCCTACATCATGGCCTCGCAATTAGAGCTAGAAACACAATCCGATACCAGCACTGCTATTGGTTTGAAATACTTATTCTAACGGGGTGAATGATGGCTCAAGAAAAACGTAACACCCTCACAAAACACCTGTTTCTATGGCTTGGACCTGTGTTTATGCTGCTCACCTGTTTTGTTGAACCTCCCAGTGGTTTATCGGTAGCGGGGTGGCGCACCGCAGGTTTAGCTTTTTGGTTGGCCAGTTGGTGGGTCAGTGAGGTGGTGCCGATACCCGCTACTTCTTTACTTCCTTTGGTGATTGCCCCCCTAGCAGACATTGCGCCGGTAAAAGATGTTGCCGCTCCGTATGCGCACCCACTAATTTATTTGTTTTTAGGTGGTTTCTTGTTATCTATAGCGATGGAGCGCTGGGGGTTACACAAGCGCATCGCCCTAACCACTTTGCTGATAGCGGGCAATAAACCCAGCACACAAATTATGGCAATGATGTTTGTAACTGCATTTTTATCAATGTGGATGTCAAACACGGCGACAGCGGTGATGATGCTTCCTATCGCATTATCCGTAGTCCATTTGCTCAAGAACAACGGCAGCGAATGTCAGGGGTTCGCCAAAGCTCTGCTTTTAAGCATTGCTTATGGTGCCAGTATTGGTGGTATCGCAACTCTTATTGGTACCCCGCCCAATGCGTTGATGGCTGCCTACCTGTCTGATAGTTACAACATCGAAATTGGCTTTGCCACATGGATGATGATTGGTGTGCCACTGTCGATTGTAATGCTAATCCTGACATGGGTTTGGCTGACAAAAGTGATGTACAAGGTAGATCAAAGTGGCACAACGCTTGAAACCAAAGGTATGTTTAAAAAGCAGTTGGCGCAGCTTGGAAGCATGTCTAGAGCGGAAAAGGGCGTACTGATTGTTTTTGCTGCTGCGGCACTGTGTTGGGTGTTCAGACCTTTGCTCGCAAGCCTAACGGGACTGGCGATTTCTGATACCGGTATTGCCATTGCTGCGGCTCTGATGCTGTTTGTGTTACCCGCCGAAAAAGGTAGTGATGAACGAGTATTGGATTGGGATCATGCCGCCAAAGTACCGTGGGGCATACTATTGCTATTCGGTGGCGGCTTAACGCTTGCTGCACAGATCAAATCCTCTGGTTTGGCCGATTATATCGCTAACATGCTTAGTGGTGCGGGATCATTGCAGCTAGCGGTTGGGGTGTTAATTGTCGCGGCGCTGATCACCTTTTTAACTGAAATTACCAGTAATACAGCGACTGCCGCGGGCTTTTTACCCCTACTTGGCCCCGTTGCCGAGTCAATCACGGGCACGCCATTGGTGTGGGTCATCCCTGCGGCGATTGCGGCGAGCTGTGCCTTTATGATGCCAGTGGCAACACCACCAAATGCCATTGTATTCGGCTCCGGTGAAATCAAGATCAAAGACATGATTCGAGCAGGCTTTGTGCTCAACCTCATTGCCATCGCGTTGATCACGCTGGTAACTCTGTTTCTCGCACCGAGTGTGCTGGGTTATTAATCCACAACTCATAACCTTTCCTAACCAAGGGCCGCTTAGCGGCCTTTTTTGTTGTGTAAAGTTGCTCTAACAGTATGATTAAGGTTATAAATGCAGGCCAATCGTTAATACAACATCTTGTGTTGATACCTTAGCCAAGAGCAATAAAAATAATAAAAAGAAAACGTTAATGACTATTACTCGCCAACACTTTATTTTAATAGGACCTATCGTAAGTGTCTTATTTTATTTCTTTCTTGCATCAGTAGGACTGCCACAACAAGCTGCTTTTGCAGGAGCAATAACGTTACTTACCGTGATTTGGTGGGTTACTGAAGCATTACCTATCCCGGCAACGTCTCTTGTCCCCTTTGCTCTGCTACCGCTTTTCGGGGTTATCGATCACAAAACGGCAGCGTCATCTTTGGGCAGCCATGTAATTTTGTTACTTATGGGGGCGTTCATGCTCTCTAAGTCACTGGAAAAAAGTGGCGCACATGAACGGCTCGCCGTGTATATGGTACGTATGGTAGGCGTTTCAAGTGCGCGCAAACTCGTATTTGGCTTTATGCTTGCTGCTGGTTTTTTGAGTATGTGGATCTCTAACACCGCAACAACCCTCATTATGTTGCCGATGGCATTAGCAATATTAAGCCATGTAGACAATAGAAAGCTAAAAACAGCTCTGATTCTTGGGATTGCCTATGCTGCGAGCGTTGGTGGGTTAGGAACATTAATTGGTACGCCCCCCAATGTTATTTTTGCGGGTATTTACGAGGAACACACAGGCATTGAATTTGGCTTCATCGATTGGATGAAAATCGGTGTGCCGGTTGTCATCTTGGCAATTCCAGTAATGGCATTGTGGCTCACCCGCAACGTGAAGTTGGATCATGAAATAGAACTACCTCAACCAGGTCCGTGGCGTATTGAAGAAAAACGCACACTCATAGTGTTTGGATTAACGGCATTGGCTTGGATTACGCGTAGTGAACCGTTCGGTGGATGGAGTGCGATGTTAGGAATTCAGGGCGCAGGCGATAGCACGGTTGCTTTATTTGCTGTGGTGGTCATGTTCATTGTGCCAAATGGTAAGGGTGGACGTTTGTTAGATTGGCCCACTGCTAAGTCGATTCCGTGGGACATGCTGTTGCTCTTTTCAGGTGGTATAGCTATTGCCAAAGGGTTCAGTGCATCAGGACTCAGTACTATGCTTGGACAATGGTTATCGTCATTGTCTTATTTACCGCCTTTGTTGATGATTTTGGTGTTGTGTCTTGTTGTCACTTACCTTACAGAAATTACCAGCAACACAGCAACAGCGACGTTGTTAATGCCTATTCTTGCAGTCGCCGCTTTATCAGCGGGCTATGAGCCAACAGCATTTATGATCCCGGCTGCAATGGCAGCGAGTTGTGCGTTTATGCTACCTGTTGCTACCGCTCCCAATGCGATAGCCTATGGAACCGGCGAGGTTGAAATTCAAGATATGGTAAAACAAGGTGCTGTATTAAGCTTGTTGATTTCTAGCCTGGTCGCTGTGGTGTGTTTCTTTATTTTGGTGCAATAACAAAGTGACTGAGCACAGAAGTCGCTGTGCTCAGGTATTCATCATTTGTATAGTGGTGAAGTGGGCGGAATAACCGGCAGCGAAGCTCTTTCATGGCGCAAGTCATCCTGCTCATGCTCGAGTCTGTGACGCTGGTGAAATAGTTCTTTGCGTTGTTTAGAATCAAGGTCTTCAGTATGCAAACGGTAGGAAATGTTTTTGAGTTGTGATTCAATCGAAGCGATCCTTGAATCGATAGCGTAGCGACGTTGTGTAATGGTGTAACGGTCATAGCCTTGTTGCCAAGCTAATCTGAAATCCTCTGAACCACATATTCCGTTGTAGCGCTCACCACGCAGTCCTAATTGAAATGCGTTCTCGCTTTGGCAGTAGTCTTTCAAACCTTCTTTGTGACCACGTTTATAATCGGCTAAGTTGGGTCGTACAGCATAATCCAAGCATTCATAGATAATGTCCTTGCCGCGCGTCACACTGTAACCTTCACGACCATGATCGAAGCCAATATCGAACCAGTCTCCACGCTGACATTGTTGTTCTGAAATGCTGCTACATCCTGATATTGAGGCAAGAATTACCATCCCCAAAGCGATTGAAATTCGATTCATTAATGCTGTCCTTCTAATGCACCCTTACACTAAGCAGCTATTTTCAGAGTAAATAATATTTAGTCATAACAAATGCTTAGTTTTATACAATTTTTATTTATATCGTGCTTGGATGAACCTGAGCTGTCTATACCCTTGAGTTAGTTAGCCGAAAAAAAATGCCAGCATGAGCTGGCATAGTGAATTGAGACGGTTGATTTATTGTGCAATCAACACACTGATTTGTTTTTGTTGTTCTGTAGAATCCAGTTTTCCGTAATACATGATGAGGTCTTCTTTGCCGTCATTATTGACATCGGCACGGCTGATTTGGCTACCCGATTTAGGCAAGGGGACACTCTGCTTTTTACTTCTCGCAAAAGAACGATTTCCGTCATTGAGGCGATAGACTAGGGTGTCGTCCTCTGAAAACAATAAGTCCTTTCGGCCGTCACCATCGATATCACTGAGCATAACTAATGGTTCGCTGGCACGCCCTTTACTTATACTGAAACCAATTTCAGTTTCGTAGTCGAGTGTTGGCTTTTTCGGGTATTCGCCACGCTGATTTTGCCAGTATAAGAAGATATCTTGGTCTATGCTGCTGGCTAAGATGGCAGAGACTACTTGCCCTACACCTAGTTCAAAACTAGCAACCATAACCTCTTTGGTGCCATCACCGTCTATGTCTTGTAACTGCAAGTCGGTGAGCGTGCCGTCGGCACTGATGGTGGTGTTGGTTGTCTTTGGAAAGCTCAGTGCACCTTTATCGTCTAATTTACCAAAGTACATCTCATAGTCGTTGGTTCTATCGAAAACGCCGGAACTTTGTGTGTAACGTACGACAGAATCTGGGATTTTATCACCGTTGATGTCTTCAACTCGTTCTAGTTTTCTATATTTTAAATCACTCTGATCGAGCGGCTGGCCATCTTCACCAAGTTGATCCCACCAATCTACAGAATACACTCCCTCTCTAATTGGCACACTTTGCTTTTCAAAATGCCGTTTATAGGCCAAATGCACGTTTAATTCGCCGTCTTCTAGATACACAATGTCTATTAAGTCATCGTTATTGACATCAAGCGTGAACACTTGAGCTGGCGAAGCAGAAAACTCGTTTCTTTCTAACAAGGTGTGACTAGCGACAGGCAAGGACACCTTTTTGTATTCTCGTTCGGGGTATGACAACCAGACATTAAGTTCGCTGAAGTCAGGCAAAACTACGTCGCTAAGCCCATCGTTGTTGATATCGTAAATGAAATCAATTTGCTTCATGTAGTTACTGTGCGGGATACGGTAGATGGAGTGCACGTCCGTAAAAGCAAGTAACCGCGCATCCCCCTGCTTTTGAGGATATTCGTACTGGGCGACATGATCCTTAGCCAAAAAATACAAAATGTCCGTTTCGGCATCGTGTTCACTCACGTCATAAGCAAAATACTGCTCACCGATGGCGAACCTGTCTATTTGTTTAAGTTCACCTTCGATGAATGCCAGCACAGCTATTTGCTGAGCTTGGGTTTGATTACGGCCAAAAACCACAATTTCATCGCCTGGGTGTGACGTTAAGTTCGCACTCAACGGCGGTCGACTGATAGTAAAATCTAAATCTAATGAATTCACTGAGAATGGTTGTGCAATAGCCGAAGTCCCAGTGACTAAGGTGCTTAACAATGCAATGTTCAGAAGTCCTTTCAAGAGCTTACCCTTTATTCTTGTTGGTCTAGGTTATACCCGACATGCCTGAGAAGTGACCATGTTCATTAAGGTGTAATTGGACAGCTTTTCTTGCCTTAAAGTTGATCACTTAATTTAGCTAATTGGTATTGTTTAAGCCTTGTCGAGTTGCTACAAAAAATACCTGTGGGTATTAGAGTGCCATAGCGGGTAGGGAGTTCAAGTAAGATTCTGTAAGTAAGTGTGAGCGATTATTGGTCGTATCGTCGAGATAGCCAATCGTCCCAGTGCTGTGCAAATAATTGCATTTGTTGATGGGACTTACTTTTAAGATGATTATCTTTATCTAACGTGCCTTGGAAAGGACCTGCACGGCACAATAAACAGCAGTTATCATTATCGAGATAATGAGGTCGATGGCAGTGTTGTGCTAATGAATTGTTTTCTTGTAAAGCGTAGGTATAAGTGATGCCGAGCGTGTCTTTGACATGCTTATCGCGGTCAACATTACGCACTTTGTATCCTGCAAACGCTTTTAAATCAAAGTTCTGCTCGCCAATATAGTGCAAAGGGGTGTGAACTGTTAGTGCATGATCTAAACCCCAATGACTGTAAGGCTTTACATCTTTGGAGGTGATGTAACACACCCCTGCTCCGTTTGGGTCCAGCGCGTATTTGGCGCTATTAAACAAATACTGGTGCAACAAGGCACGGTTTAGCGTATTAAGTCCACCCGCTTGCTTTATCGCCTTAAACGCATCGGCTGAACCAAGTTGGCTTAGTAGAGGGAATTGGAAAATAACCAGGTCAAACTGTTTACCTTGTAACCGCTGCCAGCTGAGTGGATCGGTGACGTCAAATTCAAACAAAAGAGGAACGTGGCATTGAATGAGATCGTCCACTGCGTGTTGCTGATACTTATCTCTTAACACCTCTTCGCTGTCATAGACGCTGCCATGTAATTGGCTGGGGTCTATGTGATTCAACAGCGCGCGCGTAAAGCTGAGGTCGCCATCACCGACCGTTAAAATGCGCCAATCAGGGTTGAGATACATTGCTAATAGCGCCTATGCGTCTTTGTTTTCTTCGCGTGGTGTCAACGCGCCGGCACTGAACAGACGCGCTTTGAGCGATTCAGTGGCAATTTGACGGATTATCACATGCATCGCGATAAGCGCTGCAATGGCAAAATGTACCGGCCCATGGGTGACACCTAAATCAGGGTTGTAAATGCTAGCACCGAACAATATGAACAGCAGTGTGAGGACTATTTCCAACAACTGATTGCTGTAGAAAGTGAGCTTGCCTTCTCGCTTGTGGTCTTTTTTGATATTCACGGCACAAAAGAACGGGATCACCTTCACTTTGAAAACAGCGTTCTTTTCAACGTAAATTTCGCCTATGTCATCAAGCGCTTGGCGTAATGCATCGATCATAATTTAAGGCTCACTAAAGATTTTCGGCGGGCGCAGTGTAAAGCATCGCGCTGTGGGTGTCTAAGAGATATCTAATAAAAACGCAATCATTAGTAAGTGAGTCACGAATACAACAGACGTGAGTACAAAGCGCATTTTACGATAGTCTTTATGATAATCTTGCCAAACGGGCGTTTTCGCTTCAAACATTAGGACAACCCAGTAGGTGCCACTTAGCCAAGCTAAGGTGAAAATGTCATTACCTAATGCCAGCAGAGGAATGGGCAATGTTGGTAATATTGCCGCAATGGCGCGGCCTTGAGTTTGCTCACCTGGGCGCCATAGTTGTCCGCATAAGAAGGCGACAATGGCGATACTGTAGTAAATAAATAGTGGTGCAACCTCATTGCCTTGACCAGTCAGCAAAGCCCAACCCACCAAAGCGAGAAACGGTAATAGGCCGAGATACCCCAATTGCATGTGATTTACAAAACGTTGGATAGACACGAAAAACTCCACTAAATAGTTATCTCGCTAATTGTACGTGTGACACCACCTTAAGTTCAACAAACCTCAGTGTTTTTGCAATAACTGTTGCTTGAATGGGGCGAGATAGATTGCTAGTTTGGGTATTTAGTCACGCAACGAATCTGTATTCGCAAGATCGTAACGGGAGGTTTTATGGAAGCAAAGTTATTAGAAGTTGGCGAACGTAATGAGCAGGTACTTGCCGTGATGCAAGAGCTTAGGAGCCAATACACGCTCGATAGTTTGCATTTGCAGATTCAAAAACAACAAGATGCGGGCTATCACCTCGTTTACGCTCTTAAAGACGATAAAGTAGCGGGTGTCGCAGGATTTGTGATCAATGAGAAACTGGCGTGGGGGAAGCATATATACATCGATGATTTGGTCACCAGTGAACGCTACCGCAGCGCTGGAGTGGGGACATTCTTGATGCAATGGTTCAGGCATTTCGCGCGCCAAAACGACGTACAGCAAATACATTTAGACTCAGGAGTGCAACGTTTTGCTGCGCACCGATTTTATCTACGCGAAGGTTTCAACATTGCCAGTCACCACTTTTCCATGCTTGATGTGTGATGTTATGGCGGAGTGATTTGAGCGTGGTTCTAGGAAAACTTAATGCACATCTTGTGCGGTAATGGCTGCATTGACCAGTTTCTCTAAATCGATGCGTGTAAAGTCGAGCTTGTTAATGTAGCCATTGATGCCTTTGGCTAGGTGCAAAAATTGGTCGGGAATTGTGCCTGTTAAGCCGGAGCGAACCACAATATGGGTATGGTTATCATGCTGGGTGTTGCGAATGTAATCAATTACTTTGAAGCCTGCGTCATCTGTTTCCATCACAATATCTAATAACACCAAGCCTATTTCATCGTGTTGGGATAAAAAGGTGCATGCTTCACGCCCAGTGGATACATAATGAAGCTGCACATTGTCTGCGTTTACCTTTACAGTGCTTGCTATCAGCTTGGTGACGATAAAAACATCTTGCTCATCGTCGACCACTAAAATGGAAAACTCTTTCATACAGGTTCCTGCACTGGTAATGAAATAACAAATTTTGCCCCTTGATTAACCGGCTCACAATATAGCTGTCCATGCAGCGACTTTTCGACTATATCGCGGGCAATGCTTAAGCCCATACCGCTTTGTTCAGAGTCACTTTGTACTGTGAAGAAGGGCTGGAAGACTTCCTCGGCATAGGCTTTGTTGATGCCTTTGCCTGAATCTCGATATTCAATGACAACGTTTTTCATACCCAGCTTATCCGTGTGCTGCGCACAAACTATCGTAATCTTACCGCGTTGAGAGGGCAAAAATGCATGATGAATCGTATTTTTAATCAGCGATTCTACAACCTGAGACAGCAGTCCACCATAAGTATGTAAAACGATGTTTGCGGGGCAGACTATCTCACACTGAATATCATGGCTTTGTAATTGCTCTGATAGAACCGTTGCTAAACTCAGGAGATGTTCGTTGAGGTGAAACTGAGTTTTTGCACCTTTACTCTGTTCTTCTGCCACCTTTTTGTAAGACTCCATTAAACTTTTAGTTTTGCTCAAACTGGTATTTAGCAATGCGGTAAATTCACCTAGCTGGGTCTTAACGTCAATAGGGTCAAGTTTTTCTGATGCTTGCTTATCAATAGTATCAACAATATGGTCTAGTGCTGATGCAGTCGTTAAAGCGATGCCTAAGGGGGTGTTAATTTCATGAGCGATGTTAGCAACAACAGAAGCTGTCACTTTACTGCGCTCCATTTCAATTACTTTGTCTTGAGTGCGTTTTAGCAATGACAATGACGCATTCAGCTGATTGTTTTTGACAATCATTTCTAAATCTTTTTCAAGCGTCTTACGACACTCTTCCAAGAGTTGTTTGTTGAGATCATGAAACTTACGCGTTTTTGAATCAAGCACACAAATGGTGCCAAATACCTCACCATCCGGCCATTTCAGTGGCACCCCTAAGTAACTGATCATATTGAGAGGCACATCAGGATTATCCTGCCAGCGTTCATCTTCGAGGGCATTCTCGACTTCGAACTGGCTGTCTGTCCCGATCACTGTTTCGCAGTAGAGACCCGCCAAGGGCTGCCATTTCACTTTCATGATAAGGGTTATTTTCGGAATTACTTTTAGCGAATACTTCAATATCAGTTTGATGGAGCCGCATTACTAATGCAGCCGGAATATCATAAATTTGGGCAATAAGGTCAAGCACACGCTGCCATTGTTCAAATACCTTAGATTGAAATTCTTCGTCACTGAATTCCATGATGGGTACTTCAACGGCTTGCTCAACACCCCGTACAGTCACCTTTGCGAGTGATTCTTTCATGCATAAAACCTAAAGAGCTAATTGTGCCAAGCATTTTTCTAGTTGTTACTACTGATTCCATTCAGTCGTCATGTTAATCCTAGCTCTCTTACGATTTTTGTACAAATCCAATGAGTTAGTGTTTGAATTAGAAACAGAATAATGCACCCACAAATCTTTACCATCTAAAAATTGGATTATTCTAATCTAAACAATCAATTTTATTTATCACATCACCATCGTTATCTTATTAATCAAGTCAACGGGGCAGGTAAGCGCCCTAGATAATTCACTAAATCAATATAGATAAACGAGGGACAAAATGAGCAACTCTTTAATCAACACTAAAATTAAGCCATTCAACGCAACTGCATTTCACAATGGCGATTTCACACCAGTATCTGAGCAAGATTTGCTAGGTAAATGGTCAATCGTATTCTTCTACCCTGCGGACTTCACGTTTGTGTGTCCTACAGAGTTAGGCGACCTTGCTGATCACTATGCAAAACTACAAGAGATGGGTGTTGAAGTTTATTCAGTATCAACTGACACACACTTCACTCACAAAGCGTGGCACGATGCGTCAGACACTATCAAGAAAATCCAATTCCCAATGATTGGTGACCCAACAGGTCAAATTACTCGTAACTTCGGTGTAATGATTGAAGAAGAAGGCCTAGCACTTCGCGGTACATTCGTAATCAATCCTGAAGGCGAAATCAAAGTAGTTGAAACGCACGACCTAGGCATTGGCCGCAGCGCTACTGAATTACTGCGTAAAGTACAAGCAGCTCAGTACATCGCAACACACGACGGCGAAGTATGTCCAGCATCTTGGCAGCCAGGTGAAGAGACTCTGGCTCCTTCACTCGACCTAGTTGGCAAAATCTAAATAGCTCGATTAGTAAATCGCACACATGGCGGTGGAAACACCGCCTTTTTTCCAAGATTTTATTGAGGCAAACCATGTTAGACACTGCAATTAAGAATCAATTATCAAGCCATTTTAGTACGTTGACGGGTGACATAGAACTGGTTCTAGCCCTTGATGAAACGAACAAAAGTAAAGAATTACAATCTCTTGCTGACGATTTAAGTTCGTTGAGTGAGAAGATAAGCGTTACTCTTAGTGATGACAATACGTTGCGTCGTCCTTCGATGACGGTCAAAGGCTCAAACAATACCAGCATCAGTTTTGCCGGTGTGCCAATGGGCCATGAATTTACATCGTTAGTATTAGCAGTCTTACACAGCGGTGGCGCGGCAACGAAAGCTGACAAACAGCAAATAGAGCAGATTCAAGCGCTTGATAAAGCGTTAAATTTTGAGATTTATATCTCTTTGAGCTGCCAAACGTGCCCTGCGGTCGTGCAGGCGCTCAATACCATGGCGGCGATTAATAACCAAATTACGACCACCATGATAGACGGCGCGTTGTTCCAAGATGAAGTTGAGCAGCGCAACATAATGGCGGTGCCCACAGTGTATCTCAATGGCGAAGTGTTCAGCCAAGGAGCCATCAGCCTAAATGATATTTTGAACAAAGTGGACTCTAAAGCGGCGGCGCGTCAGGCTGAGCAGCTTAACGAAAAAGCGCCATACGATGTACTCGTTGTCGGTGGTGGTCCCGCGGGAGCGTCAGCGGCAATTTACGCTGCGCGTAAGGGCTTGCGCACAGGTGTTGTGGCACAACGTTTTGGTGGCCAAGTTGCAGATACGTTAGCGATTGAAAACTTTATTTCGGTCAAAGCCACTGAAGGTCCAAAACTGGTAGCGCAACTTGAAGAGCACGTTAAAGATTACGATGTTGATGTGATAGATAACCAAACTGCTGCGCGTATGTACCAAGACAATGGTAACCATATTCAATTAGAAAATGGCGCGACGTTATCTACCAAAGCCGTTATTTTGGCCACCGGCGCCCGCTGGCGAGAAATGAATGTGCCAGGCGAGCGCGAATATCGCGGACGTGGCGTTGCATACTGCCCTCATTGCGATGGCCCGTTATTTAAAGGTAAATCGGTTGCCGTCATCGGTGGTGGTAACTCAGGTATCGAAGCGGCAATCGACTTAGCGAATATTGTTGAGGACGTAACGGTTTTAGAATTTGCGGACACATTACGCGCTGATGAAGTATTGGTGCGCAAAGCAAACAGTTTAGCGAATATCACCATCATCAAAAATGCTCAAACAACAGAAGTGTTGGGCGATGGTAACAAGGTAACAGGGATTGCATATACCAATCGTGAAAGTGGTGAACAGCATACATTGGATTTAGCTGGCATATTCGTGCAAATCGGTTTAGTGCCAAACACTGAATGGTTAAAAGACAGTGGTATTGCCCTGTCAAAGTTCGGTGAAATTGAAATCGACAACCGTGGTGCGACGAATTTAGAAGGTGTCTATGCTGCAGGTGATGCAACGAACACGGCTTACAAGCAAATCATCATTGCTATGGGGTCGGGAGCAACTGCAAGCCTAGGCGCGTTTGATTACTTAATCCGCCATGGTCAGTAATGACCTAAAGTGAATCCAACCATTTTGGTAGACCAAACTGCACACACACCCTGAAATCTCCAGTGGTGCAGTGTTCCCAGCCGCTCTTTTGAGCGGCTTTTTTTATTTGGGCAGGCACCTAAAGTAAGCTGTTCATTTTTCACTGGCACAATTTGAATTTATAGAAAATACTTAGTTATGCGCTAGTTGGCGCACTCGGGGCATGGATTGCAAGAATCAATCACGACCTTAAACGAAGGTGTACCATGCTCAACAACACATCCGTTAGAACCCGTCTTATTCTATTGTGCATTATTCCAATTAGTTTACTTATTATTGCGTCCGCTATCAGTATCTGGGAATTCAGGATGTTAGCGAAAAATATCGATAGTATTTACGAAGATCGTGTTGTGCCACTGAAGCAAATCAAAGTCGTTTCAGACAATTACGCGGTCAATATTGTGGATTTATTGCATAAATACCGTGCCGATGTCGTGAGTCGTTCTGAAGTGATAAGCGAGATAGAGGCGGCACGTACACTCGCGGATCAGCAATGGCAAGCATACCTTGGCACCAAGCTTACGAGTGAAGAAAAAAGGCTAGTAGGCGAAGTTGAACGCTTTCTCTCCCGGTTCAGGCTCTGATTCTTAAGTACATGAACAAAATCGACTCAGGCGAATTTAAAGCAATGAATCAAAATAAATTTGTCGATGAGTTATACGCCACATTTGACCCATTGAGCGCCAGTTACGGTGATTTAATTGACTTACAATTGCATGAGGCACAAAAATTCCGTGATTACGCACAAGAAAATAGCCAAATGGTGAGTACCTTGATGATTACGGGAATTATTCTTACCGTTGTGCTAGTGGGGTTATTCGCCTGGTTCATTTATCGCTCAATTCAAACACCGTTGTCGAAGTTACAAGGCACCATTGAACACATAGCCAAAAATGCAGATTTAACCGTACGTGCTGACGTGACCGGCAGTGATGAACTAGCGATAACCGCTGGGCACTTCAACCATATGTTAAGCCGCTTGCATACCTTGGTAACAGATGTGATGGGGGCGTCGTTAACGCTGTCCTCTGCCTCTGAACAAATGCAGATGATAAGCCAGCAAGTTGCGAGTACGGCCACGCAGCAAGAAGCGCAAAGTGCGATGATAGCAACGGCTATCACGCAAATGAGTGCCGCCATTCAAGAGGTGGCGCACAATGCGCTAACCACATCTCAGCGCGCTGAGGCAGCAGACCAACTTGCTCTACAAGGTGGACAGACGATTGAAAACAATCTTGCCTCCATTCAAACCTTATCTGGGATTGTTACGGATAACAGTATGCTGATCAATAAGTTGCATGAGCAGTCTAATGAAATAAATCAAGTGGTCTTGATGATTCAGGGCGTTGCGGAACAAACTAACTTACTGGCGCTAAATGCAGCGATTGAGGCAGCTCGAGCTGGGGATTCCGGCCGCGGTTTTGCGGTCGTAGCGGATGAAGTGCGAACGTTGGCGCACAATACCCAACAGGCAACGGAAAATATCAACCGCATGATCAACGCGTTGCAGGATATGGCGCAACAAGCGGTAAGCGCTATGCAAGGTGCTGACAACAGTGCCCAGCAAAGTGCTGAGTTCAGTCAATTATCAGCCGATGCCATTGAACAAATTCGTGCTGCAGTGGCTGAAATTGTCGATATGAACTTGCAGGTTTCGACCGCCACTGAAGAACAAACCACCGTGGCGGCTGAAATAAACGAGAACATCACAGAATTTAATGACAGTATTAGCTCTGTGTCACAAAGTTCACAACAAAACGCCGATGCGAGTAAAGAGCTGTCTCAACTTGCAGTGAAATTACAAGACCAAGTTAGCGCCTTTGTAATTTAAAAACGTTGTGCCGCCTCGATACCCATGTGGTAGCCAGCATCAAGCAAAGCGAGGTCTCGTGTAGTGCGCGAAACCCCAAATCCATCGGGTGGTGCTATCACATCAATGGTGCAATCTTCGGGTGGGTGGGCGATAAAATCCAAACTGGTATTGTAGTCTTGCCAGCGGGTTTGCATGGTATGCGCAAGTGCAGGCGTATCTTTCAGTAATTGCTTGGTTAGCCAGTTAAATCGTGCAGGGCTCTTACGATACCCTAAAGGCTGTGACAAGATCACCGTGATTTTACGCGCGCCCATCGCATAGGCTTGGCGCACCGGAATTGAATCACCTATGCCACCGTCGGTGTAGCGTTTTCCTTCGTAGGCAGGGTAGTCTCGATAAGCCAAAGGCAATGCGCACGAGGCTTTCAATACGTGCTCTAAATTGTCAGCGCAGGCTGGGATATACTGGGCTTGTGCGCTGTCGGCATCAGTGACAACGATGTAAAAAGGGCTCGTTTGTTTGGTAAACGTGGCTAAATCTAAGCGGATTTCACTGATGGTTTTTTGCCACAACCAATCTAAGTCGAACAAATGTCCGCCCAAAGCAAAACGTGTGTAGTTAATAAACTCAGGACGGCACGAATAGTCGGTAATCACCGCGTAATTTCGACGATGTTGCTGGCACAAAAAGGCTGCGATATTGGTTGCGCCTGCAGATACGCCAAAGTACATATCAAACGGTCTATAACCTTGCTCAAGCCACGCATCGAGTACACCCGTGGCAAAAATGCCACGCATGGCGCCGCCTTCAACCACCAAAGCGTGAGGAATATGTTTTGAGTTAGTCACTGAGTATCTACACCTTGGGTCTGCTCCTAAGTGCCCACGTTTTGGCGGGCACTCGGCCTTTGTTATTCGCTTTGAAGCGCGTCGATTGGGTCTAGCTTCGATGCTTTAATTGCAGGGTAAACACCAAAAATCAGACCTACAAGCGCGCAAATACTGAATGATAAAATAATTGCGCTAATAGACCAAGCAACTGCCCACTGCGAATAGAGGGCTATCATCTCAGACAGAATGATGCCGAATGCTACGCCAATAATCCCGCCCAAGACAGAAATGGTAAAACTTTCGGCGATAAACTGGGTGCGGATATCCTTTTTTGTCGCCCCAACCGCACGCAGTAAACCAATTTCTTTGGTGCGTTCGAGCACTGTGGCGAGCATGATATTCATAATACCAATGCCGCCAACGAGTAAGGAAATACCCGCCACACAGGACATCACAATATTGAATATGCGCTGAGTTTGTTTTTGCTGTGCTAATAGCGCAGCAGGGACCACGAGTTCGTAATCATCAACATCATTGTGTCGGTAATTTAAGAAGTGACGAATCGCTTCGCTGGCTTGGCCAGGGTCGTAATCTGGGTTTATAGAAAACTTCAAACTGCTTAATTGTGGCGACAGTTTTTCTTGGGCGAAGCGGTGTAGGGCACTGCTCAGAGGCATAAAAACACTGTGTTGTTGTTTATCGAGATTGAGACTTTGGAATTCTCCTTTGCCGATATAAGGAGGTGCCAAAACGCCCACCACTTCAAACCATAAATGATTTACTTTCACATATTGACCGATTGTGTTCCCGTCAGGGAAAAGAGTTTGCGCAGCGCCTGCACCAAGCATTACCACTTGTGCCATGGACTGTGCTTCGTCGGGTGTGAAAAAGCGACCCGCTTGTAACTGAAATTGAGCAATCTCAAAATAGTTGCTGCTTACGCCCATGGCATCACTGGAGGTTTCTCCGTGAGCACTGAAAATATGGTAGCTGTCGATTTTTTTGTCTGCTGAAAAGTCGGTAACAAACGGCATGGCCGACAAAGCTAATTCACCATCGCGCAGTGTTAACCCATTTGAATATTTGCGTTGCTCTGCTAACTCCTTTTGCTCGAACGTCTTGGCATTGGCGATAACGGTGTAAAGTCCCATAGAATCGATGGTCTTGAGTGCTTCTTTTTCGGCACCTTCGCCGATGTTCAGCATCGCAATAACAGCGCCTACTCCGAATATCATCCCCAAAAGAGTGAGTAGGGTGCGCAGTCTGTGCTGCCAAAGTTGCGCCAACGTATCGATAAATAATTGCCAGTACTTCATGATGCGTCCCTGTTAATCAGCGAGATAGTGTCGCCAGCAGTTAATCCCGATTTAATCTCCACAAGCGATAAGTTTCCGCCACTTATCGATACTTCTTGGCGGCGCCATTGATTGCCGTCATCGACGAACACAAATTGCTTTTGTTGTTCGCTAAAAATAGCCTGTCTTGGCACCACAAGCCCAGTTTGTTCAGGTTTGGTGGTGATCAAGGCGGTCACTTTTAGTCCTGGTTGCAAACTCACATCTGTATTGGTCGTAATGACTTCTGTGAGCACCTCGAAATATTTCCTTGGGTCACCACGTTCGATTGATTTTGGCATGGGTGACACAGACGCTACTTTTGCCTTGAAAGGTTGCTCGGGGTAAGCGAGAGTGGTGACAAGCACTTCTTGCTCTGGTGCAAGCTCCAGCGCTTCACGTTCAGAAACATATAGTTTAACTTGCATTGAGCTGGTGTCTGGCAGCGCCGCGATTTTCTGCCCTGGCCATAAAGTTTCCCCTGGTTTGGGCTTTTCCCCGCGCCAGTTTGCTTGGTGGGTAAGTAAACCATCGTGAGGTGCCACGACTTCCAAGCTAGATAAATTTGCGTTTAAGCGTGCGATTTTGTCACTGTGTTCTTTACGCTGCATGTTCAGCAAGTCCAGTTCACCGCCAGCTGAATCAGCAAATTGCCCTTTTTGCCAACTGAAGTAATCACTCTTAGCGTCAAGAAACTCCACGTTTTGCATCGACTCCAAAATCTCCAGCTTGGAGCGAATGCGAATGTCATCAATGCTGAATTCCTTCGCAAACTTGCGCTCTTGGGTGAGTAAGTCCATATCGTAAACAAGCTGTCCCTGTTGCTGAGCGAGTTGCGCTTGTTTTTGCTCGATGTCTTCACCAGAGATTGCTTGTTTGTTCTCGCTGGTACGGCGATCGCGTTCCATAAAGGTGCCGTCAAAGCGAGCTATTATCTCGCCTTTTTTAACCACGGAGTATTCTTCTTTGAGCCATTCAAGTGTTTGCGGGCCGCGACTGTTCATCGGAGTGGTGATCACTGTTTCATGGGCTGCGATGAGCTCACCGTGTGCCGGAACTGTGGTTATAAAGCCTTGCTCATACAGGGTGTAGGTCAACGCATCGTGTTGTTGAACTTGTTCTGAGCAGCCACTTAACAATGCAAGGGTGAGGGCGCCTACCAGCGGATAGTGTTTAGCATTCATTCGCTCACCTCCTGTGCTTGCGTGTGAATACGTAATCGCGCCGTCATGCCCGGGCGCATTTTCTGCGTATCAATCGCATCGATAGTGATAGTCGCGTCGATAATTCGGCGTTTATCCTGCCAGCTTTTTTCTCTGAACACACGTCCTAGCGAGTCGATAGTGCCAGTGGTGTGAATTTCATTGCTGCCATCGATAATGATTTCCACCTTTTGTCCAGGCTTAATTTTACCGCTATCAGGTTCGTTGATTTGTGCGCGAATCTGCATTTGTTCAAGGACGGCAAGCTGTGCGACCGGCTGACCAAAGTGCACTGATTCACCCACCGCTTTCTTTTCACCTTCGTTGTCGGTGTGGTAAATGACTAAGCCGGCAATTGGCGCTTTAACTTTCAGCTTTTCGACATCATTTTTTAGCTGCTCGACGTCATTCGCCAGGCGCGTCACCTTGGCTTTGGCGAGTTGCAAATTCAGCGCTGTATTATCATGATGGAAGGCTAGCTTTTCTTGCGCTAGCTTTAAGTCGGACGACGCAATGGTGAAATCTATTTGCGCCTTTTTGCGATCAATTTCAGATCGAGAATGATCAACGATTTGTGCCTTGCGCTGCGCTTTTTCGAATTCCATCTGCATTTGCGCAACATTGAGTTTGAGTTCTTCGAGTGTGGCGTTTTCCTGTGCTTCTTTGTTTTCAAGCTCTTTTACTGCTTGTTGCCATTGCGCTTGTTTTTCCAATAGGCGGTCTCGCACAGGTTTGTCTTCAAAACTGACGATAAGATCACCTTGTTGCACTTGCGTATTCTCCGGCGCAAGCGTTTTGATTTGATACTGCCACATACGTGTGATGGATGGCGGAGCAAGTTGCGCTGTACTTTGTGAGGTGATCTCGCCACTGGCAGTGATTATATGTCCTGACTCTTTGTCTGTAATTAGGTGTTGTTCTGTTGACTCATTACAGCCTACAAGCGCCACTGTGAGGGCGATAACATAGAGGTACTTATTCATCGGTGAACTCCTTCTCAGCGATTACAAGTCGGGCACTCATACCGGGTAATAAGGCACTGATTTTGCTGTTGTCAAAATCAAATCGTGCACGGAAATAGGCATCTTCCCCCCATTGGCTGCGCTCCTCTGGTTGAGTGGAGAGCTCAGTGAGTTGGGCTCGGTGGCGAGTCTCCAGATGGGCATCGAACACCAATTCGGCGCTGTCGCCAATTTTTAATTGTGGGTAATCCACTTCATGAACCCAAGCTTCGATATAAAGCTCTGAAAGAGATGGAATTTCAACGATTTTCCAACCAGGTTGTGCGGTGACTCCAGCAAACAATTTACTGCCATTCCACGGGTGATTAGCCCAGATAACTGGGCCACTACGCTCGGCGGTGAGGCTCATTTTCTCAAGCGATGCTTGCTGGTTTTGAAGATCGAATTCCAGTAGTTCGATTTCCAAGAGCTTTTTATTTACCTCAACCTCAGTAGAGGTGCTAGTTTCAACATATGTGGATTCTGCTTTTTGCTTTTCGACGAGCGCGCGCTCCAGAGCCAGCTGGTTTTCTTCATAGTCGTAACGGCTAAGGTTTGTTTCGGGAATGCGTGCGTCGATACGCGCTTTATCAACCACTAATTGTGCGCGTTCGAGCGCGAATTGTGCTTCCGCTAATTTCTGTTTGCCATCATTTTGCGCTTTTTGGAGCTCTTCTTGTTTGCTAATAAGGCTTTGCTGAGTTTGTTCAACCTCAGCCGCGACTGAGCCACTGTCAAAAACGACAACAACATCACCGGGTTGAGCTATATCTCCCTCTTTCATCAACCATTGTACTTGTACGCGCCAGTTATCGGTTTTCGGTGCGTAGAATCGTTGCTGTTCACTGGCTTTGAGTTCGCCACTTAATAGCAGGGTTTTAGCCGTACTGTTGAGGGAAGCAAGCATCAGCATGAGGTTTACTGTTAGGCGCATTATTGTTGGCATTGTGAATCCTCGATAATGTGGCCATCGCGCATGGTGATGGTACGTTGGGCGTAGGCTGCTATATCGGCTTCATGTGTCACCATCACAAGGGTATTACCTTGTTGATGTAAATCCTCAAGTAATGCCATGATTTCATAGGATGTTTTGCTGTCTAGGTTACCGGTTGGTTCATCGGCAAAAATAACTTTTGGGTCATTCACGAGGGCTCGAGCGATGGCGACACGCTGGCGTTGGCCGCCGGACATTTCATTAGGTTTGTGGTGGGCACGATGACTCAGCCCCACTTTGTCCAACATTTCTAACCCTTTCTCCTTCGCCGATTCTGCATCAATGTCGGTGTATCTAAGGGGAAGGATGACGTTTTCAAGCGCACTGAGGCGAGATAGCAGGTGAAACGTTTGAAATATAAAACCGATATGGCGGTTGCGGATAGATGACAGACGCTCGTCTTCAACATCGGCGATGGCTTCATCACCTAAGTGGTAGGTACCTGCAGTGGGAGTATCGAGGCATCCCAAAATGTTCATTAGCGTTGATTTTCCTGAACCTGATGCGCCCATGATGGCAACGAATTCACCTTGTTTAACGCTCAGTGATACACCCGCAAGTGCATCCACGCGGGATTCTCCATCCCCATAACTCTTTCTAAGTCCCTGAACTTGTATCATTTTATTGTAATGCTTATGACAGATATAGGTTTAATAACATACTCTTAGATTCGATAAAACCTTTATGAGAGGAAGCGAAGCGCCGATTTCTTGTGCGAACGGACGATCATATCGCGCAAAACGGATGTAATTTTTACGCAAACAGAGTAGAATTGTAACTATATATCATTTCTTTTTCGGCCTATTAGCATTCATGACTGACATCACCACACACCAAGCATCACGTCGACGCCTGCTCATCGCTCTTGCGATAACGTGTAGTTTTATGGTGATCCAGTTAGTCGGGGCTTATTTTGCCAACTCGCTGGCGGTGTTCGCTGACGCCGGTCATCTTTTCGTTCACAACAGTTCATTGTTTATCGCTATTCTTGCGTCATCAATTGCTATCCATTTGGCGCGCAATTTCAATGAGGGGTATAACAAGGCCGAATTACTAGGTGGTTTAGTTAACGGCGGCTTGTATTTGGCGATCAGCTTGACCATCTTGTCTGTGGGCTCGCAGCGTTACATCGACATTCATCATGGTCATGAGCAAGATGGCGTGAATACGCAAATTATGGCGCTTGTTTCCATGCTTGGTTTTCTATTCCATGGTGCAGCGGCATGGGTGTTGTATAAAGGCCGTAAAGACAGTATTAACGTCTATGCAGTATTTTTGCATACCTTCTTTGATCTTCTGTCGACGGTAACAACCTTGTTGGCCAGCGTGATTATCGCCTACACAGGTTGGCAACAAATCGACGTTATTTTCAGTATGTTGATTTCAGTGTTCGTACTTTTTACAGGCTTGCGCCTTATTTTCCAATGTGTGCAACGCCTACGCTCTGGCAACGACGCTTTACCTAAAGCTACAAAAGTTGAAAAGGCGCTGGCGCAATTAGAGCATGTCGCCAGTGTTCATAACGTTACTGTGTCAATGGTAGACAATTCCCCAGCAGTGGGTGCGCACCTCGTGTTGAAGCACCAATGTACCATTGAAGCACATGATGAGGCGCTTAGAAATGTCGCACAGAGCATGCTTAAACAACGCTTTAAGATCTCTCACAGTGTGTTGCAAATTGAAGCGAATACCCACGATCATAACCATCAGCATTGCTCAAATGCCTCAGCGAGCGTTTAATCAACGCTCTTTGCTCCAATCAAGTACGCTTTAAACACTCTTCATTTTATCTAATGTCTGCTCAATATATTCTTTTGAAGCAAGCGTCATAGCATCGGTTGGTTTGGCGAAAAAGAAACCTTGTAAATGATGGCAGCCGAGCTTATTAAGGAAGAATATTTGCTCACGCGTTTCTACACCTTCGGCTATACAATACAAGCCTAGGCTATTCGATAAGTTGAGTATCGTGCGAATGATGGCCTCATTGGTTGGGTTTACACCAATTTGGCGGACAAAACTTTGGTCAATCTTAATCACATCAATAGGGAATTGATTTAAATAAGTCAGTGATGAATACCCGGTCCCAAAGTCATCTAAAAACAGCTTAAGCCCAGCCGCGCGCAGTTTATTAAGTTGCTCAGCCGCTTTTGCTTTATCATCGAGTAGGGTGTTTTCAGTGATCTCTAAACGCAATTGGCTGGGGCGTACATTATGCATCGCCAGAATATCAATAAATCGCTCCGTCAGGTTCGATTTTAATATATGAATCGGTGACAAATTGACGGACAAATAAAAGTCATCATAGCTTTCAAACCATTGCTGTAATTCTCTGAGTGCACGATGCAGTGCTTGCTCTGTAATGGCATCAATTAAGCCGATTTCTTCGGCTACTGGGATAAACTCTCCAGGAGAGATAAACTTGCCTTCACTTTGCCAACGCAATAACAGCTCAACGCCTACAATACGCTTTTGATGAATGTGCACGATCGGTTGATAGTGATTGATAAGCAGTTCATCACGGTAGGCATCTTGCAACGCATTTTCCAACATAAGCTTGTGGGTAATGCGATTGTTCATTTGTTCAGTAAAGAATTTATAGCCGTTTCGTCCCGCATTTTTAGCGT
Organism: Pseudoalteromonas sp. GB56; assembly: GCF_054923835.1. Taxonomy (NCBI): domain Bacteria; kingdom Pseudomonadati; phylum Pseudomonadota; class Gammaproteobacteria; order Alteromonadales; family Pseudoalteromonadaceae; genus Pseudoalteromonas; species Pseudoalteromonas sp. GB56. The sequence goes on from NZ_JBPCHK010000003.1 coordinate 328,219, forward strand.
ATATCATCGCCATATCTGCGTTACGAATGAGGTCTTCTGCATTATCAGCGTCAAATGGTGACAAGGCGATACCGATGCTGACAGAAATGTTGATAGTGATGTTGCCAATTTTTATCGGTTTCTCAAGTGTTTTAGCTAAATGTTCAGATAATTCACTCAATGCCTGCGGTGATTGCACCCGTTCGATTAACAACAAGAATTCATCACCGCTTTGGCGCGCGAGTAAGGAGTGCTCGTCGAGCTCCTCACTGATTCGTTCACAAATACAGCACAGTACTTGGTCACCCACGGCATGACCGAAGGAGTCATTAACCGGTTTAAACTTATCAAGGTCGATAAACAACAGCGCTAAAAGTTGCGCATTTTCTTTAGCGTATTCTATTGCTTGCGATATTTTTCCACGCATCATCGAGCGATTTGGAAGACCCGTTAACGGATCGTAATTTGCCAAATAACGTAATTCATCCTCAGCGCGTTTTTGCTCTGTTAAGTCGGTAATAACGATGACGTAATAACTGATTTCATCGGTATTGTCTTGCTTGTCTCGGCATACAGCGGTAACGCTTATTTGCACAGGATGCTTTTTATCATACTGGGTGCGGATCTGCTCTTCTAAGCGCCAGTTCTCTCCCGCTTTTAGGCGGCTGATGACCTTCATATAGCGGTTAAATTTTTCTTTTCCAAGCGCACGGACGAAAGGTTGTACTTTGATTTCTTCAGCATCAGTGGTGGTGAAAGCGCGTTGAAAACTTTCATTTGCAGAGAATGGCGCAAGATTTTCATCGAGTATGAGTAACCAATCACTGATTTGGCTTATTGCTTCACCCAATACAGTAGCTTGTTGGGCTGATGCTCTGGCTTCGGTGATATTGGTGTAGATCCCTGACACTTCTTTAGCATGACCGAAACTATCAAATTCAGTGATTTTTCCCACTTCATGGTACCAATGCCAAGTGCCGAGATTATGACTTAACCGATAGGTGAAATCCCAGGTCGCGTCTTCACCTTGATTTAAAAATCGCTTCCAATTAAGACGGTATCTATCAATGTCATGAGGGTGAATGTATTCCAAGTACTGTTCAAATGAACAATTGTCGTTCTTTTTACTGTAGCCAAGTTCTGCAGCTAAACGCTTTTGCACAAATGAGCGCTCACTCACACTATAATGCCATGTACCACTGTCATTACTTTGTAGCGCTAGTTCAGTTTGCTGTTGCGATGCCAGCAATTGATTGTGTGCCAATTGTGCTTTGGTTTGTGCCCTACGCAACCAAAATATCCAACCACCGATAATTACAATCCCCATCACGATATAAAAGGTAATTGCGGCAGGGGAGCGCCAAGGTGCGTATTTTGCAACGATGGCCAAATGTAATGTGCGGGACCAATTGCCAGATACTGGATCGTAAGCACTGATACTCAGTTGATGATGCCCGGGGTTTAGTTTGGCGAACTGTAAGGTGTTGTCTTTGTAATTTGGGTATTTAAATTCGCTAGCACCACTGAGTGCAATTTTATAGCGCACTTGGTCTCGATGAATAAAATCAAAGCTAGAAAAGGAAATGGTTAAGCCTAGGTCGTCGTATTCAAGCTCTAGTGGACTGCTGGCATAACTAACGGGGGTGTAGCTTAGTGGTCTAGACAGCAAAGACACATTCGTTATTTGCGGGGCAGGGGCGATGTAATGATTGGTACTGGTTATAAAGTCGGCAGGGTCGACGATTATCAAGCCCTTTACGGTACCAAACGCCAGCTCGCCAGAAGATAAGTTTAGCGCAGAAAAACTGTTGAACTCAGCGGCGCTCAGGCCATCTTTTACACTAAAGTGGCGCAAATGTTCGGTGTTTATATTATAGCGATAGAGGCCATTGTTGGAACCAAACCAAAGAAAGCCAAAGTTATCGAGAATTGGCATGTATACGTTGGTGTTTAACAATCCATCTTCAACATTAATGGTGTCGCGAATTTCAAGCGTCTCTAAGTCGAGGGCAACCAGGCCCTCACCGTCAATACTAATCCACAGGCTGTTATTTTGATCCAGTACCCACGAGTCGATAAAGTTAAATGACAGTGAGCTTGAACCCTTCGATTGATATATGACTTTTGTGGTGTCGTTGTCTACATCAAAGCGGTATAACGCGCCATTGTAACTAAGCAAAGGATCATCTTTATGTGTAGGTATAGGCGCGAGAAAGTGAGATGCGTTCTCAGCAGGAAGCTGTTGGCTTAGTGCGTCTAATAATTCTACGGTATTGCTGTCTGGACGATAACGGTAGTATCCACTTTCAGATATAAAATACGCATCACCATTGGGTAATTGTTGTAGTCCCCAAAAAATTGCGTCTTTATTTAGCTGAGGCGGCAGCGCTGCTTCTTTGATAGGGTTGCTGATTTCACCCGTTTGGGTGTTGAGTAACTGCGTACCTATACGGGTATCAAGCCACAGTGCATCTTCTTCGTGCACCGCTGCACTCACTCGGTAAATAGCTTCTTGATCCATGGCTATTTTATCATCTTCGGATGATAGATAGGTGGCACCTGAACCATCTGCGTTAATCCGGTTTACACCATTGCCACTGCCAACCCATAACGTACCATCAGTTTGCTCGTACATTCCCCAAGCAGCGGCGCCATGTTCAAACTGCGAGGTTATTAGCTCAAGTTGTTTGAAGCGCATGGCTAATGGTGACCACGCAAACGCGCCTTGGGCCCTAGAGCCTAACCACAACATACCACTTTTGTCACGAAACATACTCATGATTGTGTTGTCTTGCACGGGGTAGCGAGAATCACTAAATTGAACCAAAACTCGGGTCTTTTTGGTCAAACGGTCAAACTCAAGTAGGCCTTCTTCTGTCGCTACAAAGTCTATAAGTCCATAGCGCTGCAAAGACCAAATATTTTTGTTGGCTATGAGCGTTTTTATCCGTGGTTCTTTGTCGTTGAGGTCATTGCTATACAGCCCTTCTACTGTGCCAACCAGTAAGGTGTACTCACTATCAAATTGTAGAAATTTAACATTTCGTTGGTCACTTGAAGGTTTTTCGCTAGGAGTATGTTTTAGTAAATCAAGTTCACCGGTTGCGAAGCTGTATTTGAACAAGCCGTCGGAAGATCCAATGTAGAGCGCATCATCGCTGGGTAATATCACCCTTACCATTTGTGATGACTTATCTAAACTGATCACCTTGTTGAGGGATTCTGTGCGCAAGTTGTAGCTATAAACAAAGCTATTAATTGCCAGCCAAACTAAGTCTGAGTCATTATTATCTTGGGCGATATGCCATACCGCAGCGTAACTGGCACCAAGTTCAGACTCGGTATTGGTCAACAGCAGCTTTGAAGTAAGTGTCGCTGGGTCGACAAGATACAGACCTTTCAATTCTGCAGAAACGAGAAAATGGCCGTTGTTTAGCCTAGTTATATTGATGATGTTATCTGTGCTCAAAGGAGTGTCTGAGTTTTCGAACAAACTCAGGTTGTAACCATCGTAACGGTTTAATCCGCGTTGTGTACCGAACCACAAGTATCCGAACTCATCTTGAGCAATAGTGTTAATGGTTCCTTGACTCAGCCCTTCTTCAGTTGACAGGCGCTGCAGCTGATAGCCGTAGTTGGCTGTACTTGGCAAAGCATTAAGAGGACTAGCGGGTAGCATTAAAAAGAACAACAACGCACAAAGCACGATCTTTATATACCGACGCAACTTTCGACTCCAATTGAACGATGAAACCGATTCAACAGCCTGATTCCCTTGACTGAATGGGTCTATCAACACAGAATTAACAAATATGTTATAAATCTAGCATAGAAGTACAGATTGTCACTATATCTTTATAATTTTACTTAAAAAAAACTGTAAACATAAGTGGTACAATTGTGCCGTTGTTAAGGAGGACGTATGCCAGATGTGGAGCACTGTAATAGCCCAGTTTTTGTCGTCATAGACATGCAAATGAGACTCGCTCCAGCGATGAAAAACTATGCGCAAGTCCGTGGTGTTGTTGCCAAACTGACACAAGCGGCCCAATTACTCGATATTAAACATGTAATTACTGAGCAAAATCCAAAAGGACTAGGGCGTACTGATCCAAGCTTACTTAGTACAAAAGCAGATGTTGTTGAAAAGAGCACGTTTAGCGCGGCTCAGAATGAATCGTTTTTAAACTCACTCGCTGTTAGTGATCGATGTCAGATATATCTATGCGGTATGGAAAGTCATGTGTGTGTTTATCATACTGCCAATGAACTACAACGCGTGGGTTATCAAGTAACCGTCATTGCTGATGCTGTATGCTCTCGTGAAGAAGACAACAAGCAGCTGGCTTTGAACCAGCTGAGGGCCAATGGCGTGCAGGTGTGTACGAGTGAGACGGTGATGTTCTCTTGGCTTAACAGCTGTGAACATCCCCAATTTAAGGAAATATTAGCACTTATAAGATAAGTGCTAATACTCTGACTAAAATGAAAATGTTCTACTAACTAATAGAACAAGGCGCTCATCCGCGTATTGACTGTCTATATCGGTATCTTCTGCCGCGAGTTCAAAGTCAAATCCCGCAATCGATGTTTGATAGGCCAAGCGGTAGTGGTAATAGGACTTATGGTTGTCCTGCCACATGAACTTGTTACCATCCAAGGAATTTGATGAATCGATACTTGCTCGTATTGTGTGACCCTCTGCAATATCAAAACTATGGGCGAGCATGGTGATGATATGACCCGCATCCGTACCAGCGTAATCCCATGAATACCAAATATTAGCCTCACTCACTCCTAAAGAGGATTGATATGCAAATTTAGTGTAGGCTTCTGGGTAGTCAGTATCACTCGAGTATGAGGCGCCGTGATATGTGTAATAAGCAATGCCATAATCAACAGATAACGCATCGTTCAACTCACGATAGTTGCCTAAGTAAACATCAACTTCTAAGTCAGTGCCATCACCGAAATCAACATTAGACGCCCACGTTCCAACATACCAACCTCTATCATGGGCATAATCGATACTTCCTTGTAACGCAGGGTCGTTAAGGGTTTGACTCACACCATTAAAAGTATAATCGCTCGCACCCGTAATTGTGGTTGACCACTGCGCACAGCTGATGTGCGATGTGAGTAGTAGTGAGAGTGCGCTCAATGGATAAAGTACGTTTTTCATTTGTACTCCTAGTGAACAAGGTCAGTAAATGCGTGCCTTTTACGCAGAGTCTGGGTATTAGGTTCGCGCGCTAACACATACTGCTTAATAAAATGTGCCTATATAGCTAAAGCATAGTTCAATTTTTCTATTCAAAGTCCAGGTTGTTGAAAAATGTTGAACAAAAATAGATAGCTAGCTTTATGTTCATGTCAGAAGCGAATTTCACTGGTAACGAAAGGAAAGATTTGGCACACCACCGTATTCAAATTCTTATTGATAACTATTTTTGTTTAGATTAAAATCCTCGGCATAATCTAATTGAGAGTGGTTTTTATTCGTGTATATCTGTCTTTGTCATGGTGTGTCTGATAAGAAGATTGAGCAAGCGATCGATAACGGCGCGCGTTCTATGCGAGATTTAAGCTCGGAGCTTAAAGTGGGCTCTCAATGTGGTAAGTGTTGTAATTGCGCTAAAAAAATTCTTAACCAAAAACTTATCGACATTGTTGATGTGACAGAAGAAGTCGCTTAACTCTTAAATCCGTTTAACTTTTAATCAGTTAAATCCTTTTATATCTGTGCGTCTTTGTTATATTTTATAAACATGGATTACGGCAATCGGCCGAGGCAGCATGGATCAACACGTTTACTTTCGTTTCCTTTTTATCTTCTTCGTTTTAGGGTACCTTTTGGGGTGCACTTCTGTACCTGAATATGAGTCGGTGTCAGTGCAGGAGCCAAGCTATGCCTTATCAGTGGAGGATACCCAGTTGGTTGAAAAATTCTTCGACGATCAACCTGACCCAGACCTGTCAGGCTTTTATCCCCTAATAGATGGGTTAGATGCGTTTGCCGCCCGCATTGCTCTGATAGAGGCGGCAGATACATCAGTTGATATTCAATATTATTTATATCATCGCCAAGAAAGCGGCGCGCTATTGGCGGCCTATCTTCACAAAGCTGCAGACAGAGGCGTGCGTGTTCGAATCTTGCTCGACGATATGTCTCAAGCAGAATCAGAACAGGACTTGGCGGCCCTGGCTCTTCACAAAAATATTGAAGTCAGACTTTTTAACCCCTTGAGTCACCGTAATTTGCGGTTTTTAAGCTTTTTGACTGATTATCCTCGGGTCTCAAGACGGATGCATAACAAAACCTTTATCGTTGACAGCCAAGTGTTCATTACAGGTGGCCGAAACATAGGTAACGCCTATTTCTCTGGTGAAGACCATGCGCAGTTTGTGGACTTAGATGTACTTGGCATTGGCCCCATCGTCGAAAAGGCCGCGCATGCGTTTGACTTGTACTGGAATAACCCTTTAGCGGAGACGATTGAGGGTTTATATGGCGAAGGTGACGAGCGTCACTATAAGCAACTTACTGAAAATTTGCAGCGTTATAGCTCGAAGGACTATGGTCTAGACAGCCCTTATGTTAAGCGTTTAAAAGATTCTGATATTGTAGCCCAACTGCGCCAAGGAAAATTGAACTTGGATTGGTCACAGGGATACTTGTACGTCGATGATCCGAATAAGTTAATAACAGATAGCCGCGACACAACCACGCATATGGCACCAAAAATGCTCACTGCGATGGGAACACCTAAAGAGTCAGCGGTTATTGTTTCACCCTACTTTATTCCTCGTAAAAGCGGCGTCGATCTTATCAAGCGTTGGCGAGATAAGGGAGTGGATGTAACGATTTTAACCAATTCTTTGTCTGCAACGGATGTACCTGTCGTTCATGCTGGTTATTCTAATTATCGTAAAGAATTACTGGAAATGGGTGTAAACGTATGGGAATTAAAGCGTAACTTTGAGGACACTGATGAACCTTTAAAGATTAAGAGTTTCGGTGGTTCTTCCACAGCCAGTTTACACGCCAAAACAATGGCATTTGACGATGACCGCATTTTTATTGGCTCGTTGAACTTGGACCCACGTTCATTTAATTTGAATACCGAACAAGGTGTGGTGATGGAATCTCATCGCTTCAACAAAATGCTACGTGATTGGGTTAAAGACAACATGCCTGATTTCGCTTGGCGAGTGACACTCGATGAAAATGGGGATTTGCAGTGGCAAGATACCAGTGGCACGGTTTTGCATGATGAACCTGAAACTACTGGATGGCAGCGCTTCACAGTATGGTTTATGTCAATTTTGCCCATAGAAAAAGCATTGTAATCAGCGCATAAAAAAAGCCGCATAATCTGCGGCTTTTTTATAATGCAGGGACTACATTTGTGACTGCAGATAATTTTCTATGCCGGTCACTTTAATTAGATGTTGTTGCGTTTCAAGCCAGTCGATTTGCTCTTCCTGTTCATGTTGAATAGCATCGAGTGCTTCGCGACTAATATAGTCTAAACGGTCCTCTGACAGCTTTATAGCTGCTTGTAAATCTTTAAGAGACTCAGTTTCAAAATGCATGTTGGCAGCTATCATCTCTTCTGGGTCTTCACCTATGCGCAGTCGGCCTAAATCTTGTAGATTAGGTAAACCTTCTAAAAATAAGATGCGTTCGATTAGACGATCTGCATTCTTCATCTTTTGGATAGACACTTTGTAATCTGCTTTGTCTAATTTTGAAAATCCAAAATCTTTAAACATACGTGCGTGCAGAAAATATTGATTAATACCAACAAGCTCATTCGCAAGTACCTTATTCAATGCGCTTATGACGTCTTTATCACCTTTCATGACGGCACCTCAGACTCACCCATTTGCGATTGTAGATAATTTTGAATACCAATTTTTTCAATCAGACCTAACTGTTGCTCAAGCCAATAAACATGGTCTTCTTCCGTGTCAAAAAGCAGTTTTTCCAATACTTCACGAGATTGATAATCTTGTTCTTCTTCACAGATTTTGATGGTTTCTTTAACGCTTTGGACTACTTCAAGTTCTAGGATTAAATCGTTCGCCATCATTTCTTTTACATCTTTACCTACCAACAAATCACGACGTTTTGTCATGTTAGGTACGCCCTCAAGAAATAAAATGCGCTTGATTAGCCAGTCTGCGTGTTCGGTTTCTTCTTCACGTTCATGCTCTAATCGCACGTATAATTTGTTTAATCCCCAATCTTCGTACATGCGAGAGTGGATAAAATATTGGTCGATTGCAGCCAGCTCATTTGCGAGTAATTTATTCAGGCTGTCTATAACTCGTTGTTTACCTTGCATTTGCTACGGCCTCGTAGTTATGTGATGCCACAATTCTAGTTTATTTCCTTCATAAATCAATTATTTTCTTAAAAATCAGCCAGTTACAATTGTGACTTATTCGCATTCCAATTAAGATTTATGTCTACTTTTAAGTAAAAAATGCCCACATTCGTATGCAACGTGGGCAGGTATTATTGAAGACTTAAAATTGGTAATTAATACCAGCAGTTATGGTTGTGCCAAGACCTTTTATGTTGTAACCGCCATAGGTATATGCCTGTGCTCGGGCAGGGTAGTAGTCGCGATTTAATAGGTTCTCGATACCGAGGTAACCTTTAAGTTGATCATTAAAGCGATGTTGGCCACTCATATTCAATACGAGGTAATCGTCAATAGGCGCTTGATCGCCCACATAATTGCCAGCCTCATCGGCGTCAAATCGCTTTCTATCACCTACATACAAGGCTGACAGGCTCAACGATGTTTTTTGAGTAGGCTGCCATTGGACGTTAGCCGTTGCTTTTGGTGGACTGATTTGGCGCGCGCCTAAGTAGATATCATCTTCTGTATTTTTACCTTCTACATAGGCATACGTTAATGTTGTACGCCACGCCTCATTAAAGCGGTAGTCAGCCAGCAATTCATATCCCCAAATCTCTTGAGGTGCACGCACTGGCATATAGACTCCAGTGGTCTGGTCAAATGAATTCGTTGTGCCAAGCTCTGATGTGCTGCGATACAAAGAGCCTTCAACGCGTAACTTGTCAATCACAGATGTGAAGCCAACTTCATAGTTATCTATCACCGATGCTTGCGTATGAATGAGCGCAATGTCATTGACGGTTGCAGTGCGCAATAGGCGGCCAATATCTGAAATATCAGCGCCTTGAGAGTAACTAACAAATGGACTAAATGCTTCATAGGCATTGTACTTCAGACCGATGTTGTACGTCGTGGCGGTGTAGTTGAGGGTATCGCCACGTACATCTATTGGCACAGAGCACTGGGTTTCGCTGCGACAAAGCTCTAACGTACGATAATCGTCGACTTTCAAATCAATGTCTTCGTGGCGTACACCCGCTTTGAGCACGTAATGGTCATTGAAGACCCATTTACTTTGTAAGAATCCAGCAAAATTACTCATGTCCATTTCTGGTACCCATACTCGCCCGTCTACTAAAGGCTGTGACGTGACATCGTTGAGGATATCAACCCCGTAAATAAGCGTCGCTTCAGCGCTTTTAACATCGAAGAGGGTATTGAAGGTCGCTCTAAGACCTTTCTTCTCGGAAGCAATGATCGATTGCCCTCCATCGTAACCTTCTGTGGGGTTAGCTAGATTAGGAGAGAAAAAGAATACGTTTTCGATGTCTTGAGCGTAAACATCGAGTGTCAGTGCCGTCATTTTGAATACTTCACTGTCGGTGTACTTGAGCATGATATTGGTATTACCGCTTGGGCCTTGCGGTAGACCTTGTTTCTGTTGCTCTTTTGGCACGTGTATCGCGTAGGACTTCTCACCCGTGTTAACGTTGCCGAATACATCCGCCAAGTCTGTTTTTTGCTGTGATTTATAGTAGTTATACGTCAGTGACAGTGACTTTTCATTGTCGAAGTCATAACCCAGTTTGGTGAAGTAGTTTTGTGTCTCTACATCGCTCAGGCCGTATTGCAAACCTAAAATATCGCCCTCGGCGTCCCGTTGAACACCATTTTCTTCAACACTGACAGTGGCGAGGTAAGAGAATTTCTCCTGACGACCGTTGATTGACACCTCTAATCTTCCACCCATTGATTCATCCGCCTTAACAGCACTGAATCGGCTTGAGGCGTCAACCGACACTGTTGCACCATTGCCTGTGTGTGGTTTTTTTGTGATGTAATTGATAACACCACCTGCTGCACCATTACCAAAAACGGAAGTGGCACCTTTAATTACTTCGATACGTTCTATGACGCTAGGATCAAGTGTACGAATACCCAACGAGCCGTTACGTAAAGGCGTAGACTGAGGCACGCCATCAATCATTACCAATGGGGCGCGGCCACGCAGGGTTTGGCCTGTGTTACTTGAGCTGTTGGTACTTGGTGCCATACCTGGAACCAGCACTTCTAACAGATTTTGTAGTTCTGGACTTACTTTTAATTGTGCTTCAATTTGTTCACGAGTAATAACGGTAACTGATGCGGGAACTTCATCAATATTCTCGACAACACGGCTGCCAGTGACGATTATTCGTTCTAAGTCCTCAGTCGGCTGTTGAGCATACACAGAAGCGCTAAGCGCGAGAGTTAGTAAAGAAAGGGGAAAACGCACAACAAATTCCTTGATATTGATATTTTTGCGAATAGTAATGCAAATCAATCTCAATAACAAGTTTTTTATGGTGTCGAAAATGAAGCCATTAAATTGAATTTTAAGCAAAAAAATAGGAGGGAACTCCCTCCTATTATAGAATTTTTATTCTACAGCTCTCTGGGTTTTTCTATGTAATACCCTTGAGCGCCATCAAGACACAGAACTTCGATGATATGTTTTTCTTCTTGGCTTTCAACGCCTTCAGCAAACACTCGAACCCCGATTCTATGCGCTAAATCGACCATTAAGCGCATGAAATACTGGTTGTTCTTGTCATCTTCAAGACCGCGTGTGTAGCTCGCATCCATCTTAATGTAATCGGGTTTAAGCTCTCTAAAGAATTTAAACGAGGTCAGACCCACTCCAAATTTCTCAACGGTGATTCGTGCACCACAGCGATGAAGCATGGAAATGAAACGCTTACTCGCGATAATGTTTTGTTGCAGTCCCAATTCTGATATTTCAAATACCAATCGTGACGCGAATTCACCCTCTTTAAGTAAACGACGCTCTAGCCAGATTAAAAACTTATCGTCATGGGCACTGGCAGCCGATACATTCACCCCGAAGTACTGAGCGTTTAAGTTCTTACTCTTAATTGCTCTGAGTGAGTGCTCAATGATCATCTGGTCAAGCTCGATAGACTTACCGAGTTGATCTGCCATCGCCATAAATGAAGATGTGGGCAAGATATGCTCTTCGTTGTCTCTAAAGCGAGCCTGAATTTCAGAGTAGGCGACATTGCTTTTGCCTAACGGCATAATGGCTTGAATCACAAGTTCAACGGATTGTTTTTCAATCAAGTCGTTGATCATTTTGCGCCAGTTTTGAGTTCCTTGCACTGAGCTCTCACTCACGTCTTCAGGTCGTTGAATATGCCAAGCGTTTGCTTGCTTGCTTTGTGCAATATTCATCGCTACATCTACGTTAGCGAGTAGTTCACCAAGAGGCTTGTGTTGCTCGTAAGGAACGATACCTGTGTAAGCTACGGATGGTAGTTCATGTACTTTTTGGTATTGATTCAGTTTGGCCTGAACAGAGGATGCAAAGCGCTCAGCTTCTTTTGGGGGAATATTGGGTAGTACCACCGCAAAGTCAGAGCTATTTAACCTAAACACATGACTACCCGCGTAATTGCTAACGGCGCCGGAGAGCATCTCTGCGATACTACGAATATACTCATCACCTTGTTGGTATCCACTGGACTGGTTGATGTGTTGTAACTCAGTACCACGCACAAGCGCGATACACCCAAAGCAATCAGCTTCAGCATGTTCAATATGTCGCTCGTAGTACTCGACAAACATATTGCGATTACCCAACTCAGTCACTACATCTTTATATGCTTCTTTTTTGATCTCCACTGCCGAACTGGCAATGTTGTCCATCTGCCTGCCGAGGTGAGTATTTAATCGACTTAGGGCAGGGGAGATTTGGTTGGCAATTTTTAGCTTTTCTTTGTCATCAGCAAATGCATGGCTGAAATGATCAGGGAGGTCGTTACTAACAACAAACTGGTCAATGATTGCGGTGACTAAATCAGCTATGCGACGTCTATAACCACGATACGCGGTCTTTAGACTGGCGATTGGCACAAAACATATAAAGGTAATCACAAGAACGAAATAGATGAGTCCTTGCTCAAAAGCTTTTGCAACTTCACTTAAATCGGCAATGAATTCTATCCTCAGTTCGCCATTTTCACTGATTGCAAATTGGCTGCGAATGGACTCAAACTGGGACTGGGAAATTTGCGAAATCAAAGCATCTTCTGATTTCTTACTTTTGGTGGCGAGTACGTCGCCTTCACTACTGCGAACCCAAAGTTTTTGTATAGGCATTAACGCGATTAATTGATCGGCTATTACAGTTGCTCGCTCAGCTGCTTCGCCAGCAGTAATTTGAGCGTGCGTATCAAGATAGCGTTGCAGTTGAGCTTGCATATTATCCTGCTGTTGCGTACTAAATGCATGGAAAACCATGATATTAGCCACTATCCCCGCACACAGCGCCAACAGCCATAATGTAAATTGTAAGAGAGTGAACCGTTTCAAAGTTGCCTATCCTTTACTCTTCTAAGCAGTCAGCGATGTAGTATATCGTCACCGACCAATGCAATGAACTCGGAAACTACGCGAGTTTGTTTATACTTCTTAGTGTTTGAAGCGTTATCCGTAAAAATTCCCTGAATTCACAACGGCTTATCGTCATGAATCAAGTGCGCATTATTAACCAGCAGCATGAATATGACAATGCATTGATACAATTTGTTATAAAACAGGGGAATGAATTACATTTAGTATTGTGTTGAATCTAAACAGAAATATAGAAGAAGAGTAGTTCACTCACGGAGTGATGTCTAGGGAATAGGTGCTTTATTTAGATAGATTTAGGAGCGTAGTTGGCTCCCCCTCCCCGACTCGAACGGGGGACCTGCGGATTAACAGTCCGTCGCTCTAACCAACTGAGCTAAGGGGGAACAATTACGTCTTAGGAAGTGGCTCCCCCTCCCCGACTCGAACGGGGGACCTGCGGATTAACAGTCCGTCGCTCTAACCAACTGAGCTAAGGGGGAACAACCTAAGTGCTGAAAGATATTTGGCTCCCCCTCCCCGACTCGAACGGGGGACCTGCGGATTAACAGTCCGTCGCTCTAACCAACTGAGCTAAGGGGGAAGCGCCTGTCTCTCAACGGGGCGAAATATTAATGACGACACCCCTTAGTGTCAACTAATAAAACTCGCAAAAATAAAAAAAACAGCTCGTTCGCCGTTTTTTCACTCAAATTGATTGTAAAGCAAGCGAAATTCTTAACTTTATTGGGTATGCACATATAATCACGCAAGCTAAACGCTGTATTTTTGTACGTCTTGCCTAACTATCAAGTACTTAATCAGATTTAAATGATGAGTAATTTGCATGTAGTTTGCTTAGGCGTCGGAGTTGATAGTGCATTACTTTTTTCTGATATTGTGTAATCCCTTATATTTAAAGGGCTCGGTTAACTTATCCACGAAATCTGTGGATAACTCTGTTTATGAATGTTGAGAATGCAGAGAAATCAGGCTCCGACAAGCGGTTAAGCATAATGCAAGGGGTTCTGTGTAAAATATATTTTCAATAAAAAACAAGTGGTTACGTGTTTATTCTTAAAAGTTACTAAAGAAATGTTTTTTATAATGTGTTTGCCCACAGGATTTTTTCTGCTGTGCAAAAATAAAGCACTATTCAACAAGTGTGTTTCAAAGGTGTAAATTAATTGTTTTTTGAGTGCTTTCACCTTGAAAAATTATCCAAATACGAGAAATGAACATTTTTTATGCGCCAATTAACCATGGAAGGGGATGCACGGATGCTTTAGAATAGACCTTCACTCAAACAGCAAATAAGTGTTGTCATGGCAAAAGCCGAATCATCAATGATCCTCTCTGCTCCTATCGTGCCTACATTGCGCAAGATGACCATCCCCATGATCTTCGGTATGATTTTCTTAATGCTGTTTAATCTAGTCGACACCTTCTTCATCAGTATGCTAGGCACTGAGCCGTTGGCTGCAATTAGTTTTACGTTTCCAGTTACCTTTACCGTAATTAGCCTAGCCATAGGATTGGGTATTGGTACGTCAGCTGTTATTGCCACCGAATTGGGATCGGGGAGTCAGAGCCAAGCTCGTTTTCATGGAGGGGTCGCAATTGCGATGTCGGCAGTAATGGTAACTGCATTGTCAATTGTCGGCTTTATCTTCATTGATGAGATTTTTTTACTCTTGGGTGCACAGCCACATTTACTCGTGGTTATTCACGAATACATGGGCGTGTGGTTCTTAGCGAGTGTGTTGCTTGTTACTCCTATGATAGGTAACTCAGTGCTGAGAGCGAATGGCGACACAAAAACCCCAGTATAGTTATGGGCGCTTCAGGTCTAGTCAACGCAATACTTGACCCTATTTTGATTTTTGGATTTGGTCCAATCGAACCTATGGGGGTACAAGGTGCAGCCATTGCCAGTGCTATTTCTTGGATCATTGGTGTCGTGGCTATTTTGTATATATTAATAGTGCAACGCCAGCTCATCAGTTTGCGCTGCGCAAAACAGACTTACTCAAACGCTATCAGAAAGATTTTGAAAATCGGCCTGCCGGCTGCGGGGGCAAATATGTTGACTCCATTGGCAATGGCTGTGATGACTGCGATTGTTGCTCACTTTGGCGCGCCAGCGGTAGCCGCGTTCGGGGTAGGCAGCCGTATTGAGTCGATAGCGTCACTTGTGGTGTTGGCATTATCGATGACCTTGCCGCCTTTTATTAGCCAAAATTTCGGTGCAGGAAAAAAAGAGCGTGTGAAGGAGGCCTATCAGCAAACGCTCAAGTTTGTAATGATTTGGCAGTTCTTTATTTATTTAGTCCTAATAGCAGTGGCACCACTTATCGCAAATGCGTTTGCTGACGACGACAACGTCCGCGATTTAATTAAGCTGTTTATGTACATCCTGCCGCTTACTTATGGATTGCAAGGGGTGATTATTCTTACAAATTCATCTTTTAATGCTGTTCATAAACCAATGAACGCGTTGGCACTGAGCGTAATACGCTTGTTTGTATTTTATGTACCCATTGCCTATGTCGGCAGTTTGCTGGCTGACCTCGAAGGTTTATTTGTTGGTGCAGCCATTGGTAATCTGTTCACAGCAATCATTGCGTATTATTGGTTTTCGCAAGGGCTTAAGTGTACTGAGGTCGAACCTCAAGAGGCGACATAATGAAAGATGTGTTTGAATTAAAATCAAGTTATTCCCCAGCGGGTGATCAACCCACAGCGATTGCCCAATTGGTCGATGGCCTCGAGGCGGGCCTTGCTCACCAAACGCTCCTTGGAGCCACGGGGACGGGCAAAACGTTTACTATGGCGAATATCATCTCGACCTTAAACCGTCCTACTATCATCATGGCGCACAACAAGACCTTGGCCGCACAATTATACGGCGAGATGAAAGAGTTTTTCCCACATAACGCCGTGGAATATTTCGTTTCGTATTACGACTACTATCAACCAGAAGCCTATGTGGTTGCCAGCGACACCTTTATTGAAAAAGATGCCTCTATCAATGAACACATAGAGCAGATGCGCTTGTCAGCGACCAAAGCGTTGCTGGAGCGTCGTGATGTCGTGATTGTGGCATCGGTGTCAGCTATTTATGGTCTGGGTGACCCTGATTCTTACATGAAGATGATGCTGTTGCTTAAAGTCGGCGATACCGTAGACCAGCGTGACATGCTGCGCCGCCTCGCGGAGCTACAATATATACGCAATGATATTGACTTTAGCCGTGGTACTTATCGAGTGCGTGGAGAAGTTATCGACATTTTCCCTGCTGAATCTGATGATATCGCCGTGCGTGTAGAAATGTTTGACGATGAAATTGAACGATTAAGCTTGTTTGACCCATTGACTGGGCACGTAGAGAAAAATTTGGTTCGTGCCACTATCTATCCGAAAACACACTACGTGACGCCTCGGGAAAAAATCTTAGGTGCCATCGACAACATCAAAGTTGAACTCAAAGACCGTCGTCAGCAGTTGCTTGACGCCAATCGTTTAATAGAAGAGCAACGCGTGGCACAGCGCACCCAATACGATATTGAAATGATGCAAGAGCTTGGCTATTGCTCCGGTATCGAAAACTACAGCCGATACCTATCAGGACGAGCACCAGGCGAGCCACCGCCGACACTGCTCGATTACTTGCCTGATGACGCATTGATGATCATTGATGAATCCCATGTCACCGTGTCGCAAATTGGCGCTATGTACAAAGGTGACCGTTCACGTAAAGAAAACTTAGTTGAGTATGGATTCCGTTTGCCTTCAGCCATGGACAATCGCCCACTTAAATTTGAAGAGTTTGAGTCCATCATGCCACAAACGATTTATGTGTCGGCAACACCAGGTGACTACGAACTCAATAAATCAGCGGGCGAGGTGGCTGAACAGGTAATTCGCCCAACAGGTCTTGTTGACCCAGAAATAGAAGTTCGCCCAGTTAGCACGCAAGTTGATGATTTATTATCAGAAATATACAAGCGTGTGGACATTGACGAACGCGTACTGGTGACCACTTTAACTAAACGCATGGCGGAAGATTTGACCGATTACTTGGGCGATCATGATGTTAAAGTGCGCTACTTGCACAGCGATATAGATACAGTTGAGCGGATGGAGATAATTCGCGATTTGCGTGCGGGTGTGTTTGACGTATTGGTTGGAATCAACTTATTACGAGAAGGCTTGGACATGCCAGAGGTCTCTTTAGTCGCTATTTTGGATGCAGATAAGGAAGGCTTCTTGCGTTCGGCGCGCTCGCTTATCCAGACCATTGGTCGTGCAGCGCGACATATTAACGGTAAGGCTATTCTATACGGAGATGTAGTTACACGTTCCATGCGACAAGCAATTGATGAAACGAATCGACGTCGTGAAAAGCAAATTGCTCACAATGAAGCGCATGGCATAACACCGCAAGCGCTGAAAAAACGCATCACGGATGTGATGGACACAGGCGACTCACCGAAACAGACATCCAGTGCACGCAAAGCAACCGCGAAGCCTGCTAAGGCCAGCGCGATGAATGCAGAGCAATTGGCGAAAGAAATTTCTCGCTTAGAATCGCAAATGCATGAATTTGCCAGAGAACTGGAATTTGAAAAAGCGGCCAAAGTGCGAGATGAAGTACACGCTTTGCAGCAGCAACTGATTAATAGCTAGACTATTGTGTCGCGGCGGATTTTTGTCGCCGCTTATCCTCATACATGCGAGCATCCGCTTCGCTTAATAGGTTCTCCAAATCAAGTGTTAGCTCACTATTGCAGCTGTAACCAAAACTTAATGATGCATACACTTCATGACCTTTGAAGTGCAGTGGCGTTTGCGCCATATGTTCTCGGAGTTTTTCTACGATAGCGACCACTTGCTCCTCATCTTTTACTCGATGTAACAGGATCAAAAATTCGTCACCACCTAGTCGAGCGACTATATCTGTGTCTCTGAGTTGTTCATCTAATTCGTTCGCGACATGAACCAATAGAGCGTCACCCGTATCATGCCCATAGCTGTCGTTAACCGATTTAAAGTCATTTAAATCGATATTGATAATCGCAAAGTGTTTGGTCGATTTTGAGTCTTTAGTCAAAACTTGTAACCGTTGCATGATTGAGCGGCGGTTAGCCAAATGTGTCAGGTCGTCCTGTAATGAGGTGGCTTTAACCAAATAATAGGCGCGAGCCAAAGACAACACTGAAAAGTACAAAATTAGACTCACCGTAGCGCCTACCAGACGTATGGTATTGGCATGCGACAGTGCCCGTTCACTTTCTCCATACTTTGCAGCGAGGGCCCATTCGCCACTAGGGATTTGCACGCTAAGTACGGTGTCGGCGTACGTGAACGTTTCTTCTTTTCCGAAAAATAGCGGCCCATCTATTCCTTGGCCATCAATACCTTTCAAGGCATACGTAATATTGCCCTGTTGCTCCAGTTCAAGCAGTTGGTACAAGCTGTTTGCGTCCAGCACTACGCTTAATGTGCCCCAATAAGTCTCTGGGTTGGTTATTTCTGTGAACAATGGGTAACGAACGATCAACGCGGTGCCGCCTTGTACTAGTTCAAGCGGTCCTGCGATAAATACATTTTTAGATAGGCGTGCTTTTTCGACCGTTGCAAGTTGTTCCGCGTTCGTTCGGTAATCAAACCCAATCGCACGCTCATTACCTTCAAAAGGATGTACATACTGGATAACATTGTTGGGTGCCAGCGCAATATTTCGAACTAAGTTGGAGTTACCTGTCAGAGCGGAGGTAATGTTGTGCCAATTCTTAATGGTAAACTCTTTGTCTAGATTGGCAATAATGACGATACTGTTGGCAGCAAACACTTCTTGAAATACAGTCGTTTCGACTTTTGCACGCATCAGTGCGACTTGTTTTGCTAAATACTCTTGTTCTTCGGCAATTTCTTTTTGCTGATAAAGATTAGAGAAAAACTCGACGATAAAAATTGACGCACTGATATACAGTACACTCAAAACTAACAGCAGATGTTTTGACCTGATTTTCATTCGCGTCGCGCTTTCTTAGTTAGAGTTATAAATTACTAATTTCCTGCTCCACGCTAAACCCCTTGTCGGTGACGATGGCTTCTAACACCTGTACGCGTTCCGTTAATGCCATACATTGTTGTTGAAGAGACGAGAAGTTTTGTGTCGTTTGTGTTTGTTGGTTAGTGAGCTCCTGCAATTGTTGTGCATATTTACTGCGAGTATTCAGACTCACTAAACATACGACCACACAAACTAGAATGAGCAGCAATATCAGGTATATAAGCATATTATTAACTACTTTAGCAATTTAATATTAAGTATAACCACTAAATGTAGTTGAGCCACTGGACAAAGCCAATGGCACACAAAGGGGGGATTTCTTAGGATTCGTATGGAATTGGGTCGATGGCTTTATTTAATGCGAACGCTTCTAAACGCTCCTGACACGCACCGCATTTGCCACAGGCTTTTTCTCGTCCGTTGTAGCACGTCCAAGTGTTGCTATAGTCCAAACCCATCTTTAGTCCATCAGTAAGAATGTCAATTTTATTATTATCAAGGTAAGGGCAGACAATCTCTACTTCATCGTAATTAGCGATACGGCACACATCGTCCATTTTTTTAACGAATTCGGGGCGACAATCAGGGTAGATGGCATGGTCTCCTGAGTGTGCACCATAAAATACTTTCGACGCTTTTAATGAAACAGCATAACCCACGGCAAGAGAAAGCAAAATCATATTACGATTTGGCACAATCGTGCTCTTCATGCTCTCTTCTTCGTAATGGCCCTCTGGAACATCTATGTCGTCCGTTAAAGATGAACCACCGATCAGCTGATTGATTGCCGAGATATCGACAATTTTGTGATTAACGCCGAGGTCTTCACACACAGATTTAGCCACTTCGAGCTCTTTGACATGGCGCTGACCATAATTGAATGATAGAGCATAGACTTCGTGGCCTTGGCGAAGCGCTTTGTTCAGCACGGTAAATGAATCCATGCCACCTGAGTATATTACAACGACCTTTTCTGCCATTTATCTGTTAGCCTTATAATCATCAATAGAGGTTTACGTTAGGGCGCGGTATACTACAGGGTTTGTAGCCAAATCACAATTTTTCGCCATGTTAATGGCGGCTTATGTGAATAGTCGATATACAGTATTAGCAGTAGGTTAGATTTTTGTACCAAATTAACGAAATATTTGAAACCATCCAAGGCGAAGCCAGTTACACAGGAACGCCAGCGATTTTTGTTCGCCTTCAAGGGTGTCCTGTAGGTTGTGCTTGGTGTGATACCAAGCAAACTTGGGAAGCGAAAGACACATTTATCGTTTCACTGGAACAAACGTTAGAAAAAAAGGCTGACTCTGAGCATTGGGCTAATGCATCGGCTGAGGATGTGCTAGCGGCATTTAACACCCGTGGCTACAACGCAAAACACGTCGTTATTACGGGTGGTGAACCTTGTTTGTTTGACTTGGTGCCGTTGTGCGAGTTGTTACACAACAACGGATACACCACTCAAATTGAGACCAGTGGTACATTTGAAATTAAAGCGCCAGCGCAAACCTGGGTCACAGTATCGCCAAAAATTAACATGCGTGGTGGTTATGAAGTGTTAGCAAGTGCCATGCAACGAGCGGACGAAATAAAGCATCCAGTGGCCATGCAAAAGCACATTGATGAGCTTGAAGCTTTGTTTGATTCGACGGGGGTTTCACCTAAGCTGGTGTACCTTCAGCCTATCAGTCAAAAGGCGAAAGCGACCAAGTTGGCGATTGATACCTGTATTAAGAAAAACTGGCGTTTGTCTATTCAAGTACATAAATACATTGGCATCAACTAACCCAGATGTTGATGACGTGGTACAAAAAAAGCGGCTATAAGCCGCTTTGTTGTTAGTTATTCTCAGTTAAATAATCAATAACGACTTGGTGATGGTCTTTAGTTTTAAACTTGTTGAATACATGTTTCACCTTACCATCTTGAGAGATTAAGAAGCTGATACGGTGAATGCCGTCATATTCTTTACCCATGAATTTCTTTAAGCCCCAGACACCAAAGTCATCTGCGACTTTGTGGTCTTCATCACTGAGCAACTGAAAGTTGAGCTCTTTTTTGGTCTCAAAATTCTTTAGTTTTTTAACCGGATCTGGGCTGATACCCACAGCGACAGTATTCAACTTTGCTAGCTCAGCTTTGTGGTCACGTAATTGCTCTGCTTGAACAGTACAACCAGGGGTTAACGCTTTAGGATAAAAATACACAAGTACTTGCTGGTCTTTCAACAAGGCTTCTAAGCTCACACTCTCGCCATTTTGATCTTCAAGTGTAAATAATGGCGCGTTATCGCCTGCTTGCAAGGTGTTCATAACGAGTTCCTTATCTGATTCTTCTAAAGATATAGTCAATGTCTAAGCGCTGTGACAAAGCTTCGAAAGAAACTTTGAATGCGTCAATGTCGAGCTCTTGAGGAACATTGAACTCCAACTCACAACGCATTTGAAGGGTGTCTTCTTGCTCGTAAGTATCTGACTTTAGTGAGCATATGCTGATGTTATTTTCAGCAAAATAGCCGGTAATCTGACTCAGTGTACCCGGTGTATCTATGCCCACATACTCAAGTGTATAGCCGCCGCCAAACTGCTCTTCAGTATGAGAGGAAGTGCGCTTCATCATAGTAAGAAGACCCAGCTCCATTCCTTTATTTGGCAACAAATGTTCTACACGGCTAATTGCAGCCATATCACCGTTGAGCAACATAATAAATGTTAACTCGTTGCCTAAAATAGCGATACGGCTGTCGGTGATATTACAATGACAGTCACTGACCAATTGCGTCAAAGCGCTGACTACGCCCGCTTGGTCTTCACCAATTGCTGTGATCACTAATTGTTGTTTGGCCAGTTCGACCATGTGAGGCACCCTTATTACGAGAAAACAATTTGTTGGCCGCGCAGTGTAGCATATTTGCGGTTTTAAAGCGCAACTTTTGCCGAAGTGCAGGTTTATCGCCTTTTCCACTGTGACATTCTTGTTTTTAAACCCGTGTAAAAGTACCATAGCTAAAACTTTTGACCCACTGCGAGTGTGCACACCGTGGTGGACTGGGTGTCGATACAAAGGTTTAACGCTTTTGCCGTAATCAAATACTGGCAGAGTGCGCATTAAGTTGCATCTGACACTGAACCAATTACGACTCACCGACTCAAAGTCCGTACAATAATAAGGGTGAGTATAGGAGAATTACAACGTGCAGTATTGGATCCCTAAAGCATTGATGTTAAGTGCCTTAGTAACTTTAAGTGGATGCGGCATTTTCACCAACGACGCGCATCACAAACGTAACTATCAAGCAAACAAACCAGTAATTACACCTGAGGGACTCGATGCTCCGCGCCAAGACCCAACGTATACGATGGACGTGGCGACTTACGATAACAGCGAAGATGCGAAGGCGGTTAAGCCACCGATGCAAGTTATGCCCATCGCGCAAGGCAGCTGGATTGAAGAAAATGACAAAGAAGTACGCGTTTACTTCGATAAAAATGATGGCATCGAAGATTTGAGCGATTTCATTTTTGGGTCAGTCGAAGCTGTATTTGACGATTACAATATTAGCGCGACTAATGCAGACAAAGCCAACGGCACCATTGAAAGTGATTGGGTGTCGATCGTTCGTGTGGAAGAAGGTTGGTTGTGGGACGACGAAATCGTTGCTGAACAACGTTATAAATACATCATTGAGGAAAAGGAACACCAACGCACTGCTGCACTAAAAGCGCAGCTTGTTGATTATCGCTCTAAGTCAGTGCCACTTACGCCACTGCTACAGCAGCGACTGGAGACGCGCGCATTGAATGCCGCAATTGCAGAATTTGACTACCGCTATCGCCAATTGCAAGTGGACTTGCGTCAGCGCCAAGGTGTTATTTCGTTAGAACTCGGTTTTGATAACAAAGGCAATGCCGCACTGATGACGGAACAGGGATCAGATGTTGTTTTTGAGCGTTTTGGTAATTTCTTAGAGCGTCTACAATTTACGATTATTGAGGTAGACCAAGACAAAGGCACTATTTTAGCTGATTATGAAAAGCCTGAAAGCAGTGTATGGGACTCTATTTGGGGTGAAGAAACCATGCAGTTGCCGCTAGAAAATGGCCAATATCAAATTGTTGTAAGCCCAGCGAACGCAGGTGGTACAAGCATTACTTGGATGGATAAAGACGGCGAAGTACTTGAGCCGGGCACTATGAATGACCTTCAGCAAGCGCTAGTTGCAGCATTGCGCACTCGAGGCATTCAGATCTAGCGTCAGCATTAGGTAAAAAAAGGGAAAGGGTGGTAGCTCTTTTCCTTTTTTGCTTTTGAGGCGTTACATACATCCATTATTAAAACTAAAAAAAGTATATAACTATGACAACAAGCCAGCCCCGTTCGATAGTCAGTACATTACTGACGTTTATTATACCGTCACTTATTGGTGTGTTCTTATTCATGATCCCGATTCCATGGGATGGTCAGATTAAGATCACTGTGGCGATATTAGCGGATATGCTGCGCCAGTCAGTAGCACCTATCTCCAACACTTTGTTGCTTATTATCATTAGCATCACAGCAATCATGTCGTTATTGATGACGGTGGTTCAGCCTAAGGCATTGTTCGATAAACCATTGCTGAGACATCTATTCGTAGTAACGCCAACTTGGTTAGTGGTGCGTTTGATTGGCATGGTGTTTGTGGTTATGACTTATTTTCAGATTGGTCATGAAGCGATTTATTCTGAAGCAACTGGCGCATTTGTGTTAGTAGAGCTATTACCATTGCTATTGAGCGTGTTTATCCTTGCTGGCTTCTTACTGCCTTTATTGCTTAACTTCGGTTTACTTGAACTTGTAGGCACTTTGTTCACAAAAATCATGCACCCTTTGTTTGGTGTGCCTGGTCGAAGTGCGGTTAACTGTGCCGCGTCATGGCTGGGCGATGGCAGTGTCGGTATCTTAATGACTGCTCGACAGTATGAAGAAAAGCATTACACCCAAAAAGAAGCAGCCATTATCGGCACCACTTTTTCTGCTGTATCTATCACGTTCTGTTTTGTGGTTATCGGCCAAGTAGGGTTGGAGCATTTGTTTGCACCATTTTACTTAACTGTATGTTTGGCCGGTGTTGTGTGTGCGTTGATTTTACCGCGCATTCCACCACTGAGTTTGAAAAAGCATGTTTACATTGATGGTGACACGTTAAGTCATGACAACGAGTCAGTACCAGAAAATAAAAGCTTGTGGCGTCAGTCAATCGATATGGCGCTTGATAAAGCACGACATGCAAAGGGCGTGAAAGGCACATGTGAAGAAGGCTTGCATAACGCGTTAGATATGGTCTTCGCGGTGTTACCTGTGGTTATGGCTGTGGGTACGTTTGCATTGTTAATTTCCGAGCACACCACGGTATTCCAATGGCTAGGTAAACCATTCATTCCTTATTTAGAGTTTTTAGGTGTGCCTGAAGCGGTGAAAGCATCAGAAACCATCGTAGTTGGATTTGCCGACATGTTCATTCCGTCTATCTTGGCTGCGTCTAACATCGACAGCGAAGTGACGCGTTTCATTATTGCTGCGATGAGTGTAACCCAGCTAATTTATATGTCGGAAGTGGGCGCGTTGTTGCTTGGGAGTAAGATCCCAGTGAACATTTTCGAATTGTTTTTGATTTTTATTTTAAGAACATTAATTAGCTTACCAATTATTACGTTGATGGCTAATTGGCTGGTGGCTTAATTATTTTCATCAGATTCTGATTGTTCATTGCGCGCCTTTTCTTCAAGGTTGCGCTTTGCCTTCTCAATGGGATCTTGGTTAAACTTTTTGAAGTCCATTCTAGCTGAATATTTTAACAGCGCGATATTGCTCCAAATTACCCCCAATACTAGGGCGATGATAAGGATGATATGCCAAGTTTGCATTGCAGTATCCGTTAATATTAAGTGAAGGGTAAGGGAGCGCCCTTTATAACTGAGTTTATCGTTGCAACGCAACTTTTAGAACGATTTAGTGGAGTCTTCACAGTTAATGGAAAAGGTACTCATCTGGCCGGAACAATACCCGTTATTACTCAAAGGTCTCATTGAGCAAAACGGCGCCTTCATACTCGATGCCCTCGAAGCATGGCCAACCTGCAGTACAAGGATTGAAGAAAATGTAAGTAGCACAACGCTGCCACCCATTTATTATTTGATCTGGCTACAACCTCGTGAGCCGTTTGAAGAATGTACTTTTCAGCATATCAGTGACTTTAACGAGCAAGCTTTGCATTACATTCAAGCGGCAAAAGAGTACTTTGTCAGCAACGAATACACGGCTGAGCAAATTAGCGAATTGCTGTTAGAGCGCTTAGCGCAATACGCTGATATCAATGCGCAAATTGCAATTGAATCGCCGTTGTCTTTGGCACGATTGCTGTTTGAACAGCGCTATTTTTCGTTGCTGGAAATGTTGCTTGAGCGTGAAGTAAAACTCAATAGCCAAGATATTTTAACGCTGTGGCAGGAAGTGGATTTTAGAAATAAATTCGCGCCATTTTTACCTCAGTGTGCTGCTGACTTAGCAGGTTTGTTGGACGACACCAAAGCCGAGCTGGTCAACGGCAATGATTGCTTTACTTTACTACAAGCAATCTCAGATGAAGGTAACCTTCAGCTACTTCTCGAACAAGCTTTGTTATCTCACCTGCAAAGTGCGCAAGCGAAACAAAGTATGGCACTGCGCTTTATCGAGCAAGGCGCCAATGGCTCTGTGGCTAATGATGAAGGACAAACCGCGTTGATGTTGGCGGCAGAGCAGGGCTTTGTCAGTGTTGTGGAGGCGCTTCTTAAAGAAGCGGCAATCGATGCTAAAGACAGTAAGGGTAATAACGCTTTGCACTATGCTGTGAATGCTGACAACGCACAATGTTTGTCTTTGCTGCTTCGTTCAGGCGCATATTTCCACGCCAAAAATGATGATGGCTTAAGTTGTTATCGCTATGCGGTGGAGCGCAATCGCAAATCGCTAGTACGACTTATGGAACGCGAGTTTGGCATTAAAGAGTTGTCACCCGATGGACAGTACATGCGCATTGCTAAAGTGCATGTGTTACATGCCATCGTGATGTTGTTGTTGCCGTTGCAATTGTTCTTCTTCTTTGATGACTCAATAGAATTTAAAAGTGAACTGACCTTGTTATTCACCTTGCTGTCGGTGGTGGCGATTTTCTTTGCGATTAGCTTAAAACGCTGTGCGTTATACCCGCATATCCGCCACCCATTTGGTTTGGGATTACTGCGTTTTGGTTCAATGATGTCATTGGTTGCCCAGATTGCTTTGTTAAGCGTCGTGGCACTGGCATTTATTAGTCAGTTGGGCGGATAGTCTAACTATTTCCACACTAAGAATAATCGCTAAACTAAAAATGCCGAATATCTCTATTCGGCATTTTTAGTTAAATCAGGTGGATGGCGTATTTACTACTCATCACTGTTATTTAGGCGGTGATACTCTTGCGCTGCTTTTTCGTTAGCCAAATCATCTTTTAACTTGCCAACTTTTAATCCCAATTCTTGACCGCGATGACGAGCATAATAGGTGCAGCCTATGAACATACACGATGCAAATACAAGCTCTAATACCACCCAAAGGCGCTCATCTGGGCTGACCCAAAGTAAGGTTAGACCATGGATGAAGTAGATCATCACAATGAAGTTGGCCCACGCGTAGGTATAAGGCTTGTCTTGTATGATGCCTTTTAAGGGTAACAACAACGGCACAATGTACAAACAAAAGGTGAAAGCAAAACTGTAGTCGTCTCTTGGCGAGAGCACGAAAAGCCATAAAGGCATCAAAACTAACAATCCAAAGTAGCCGACAAGGGCAGCTACTTGAAAACGTTTAGTGATCGGTTTCTTTGCTGTATTAGTCATTTAACTTTCTCGCTAAACTTGCCAGACGCCTACCGAGTGCTTGGCAAATTTGTTTTTCTTCAGAGCTTAATTGGGTGTTGTTATCCAAACCAGACACATGACTCGCTCCGTACGGAGCGCCGCCGGTGGTTGTTGCATTGAGTGCGGGTACGTCATAAGGCACGCCAACAAGCACCATACCGTGGTGCAAAAGTGGTAAGCTTAAATCGAGCAAGGTTGCCTCATTACCGCCGTGCATACTGCTGGTCGATGTAAATACACATGCTGGCTTGTCGATCAGCTCGCCTCTTAGCCACAAATCACTGCTTTGCTCCCAAAACAGTTTGGCTTGCGAGGCCATAGAACCGAATCGTGTTGGTGTGCCGAATGCCAATGCTGAGCACTTAGATAACTCATCTTTTGATGCTTTAGGATGTTCGCCATCATCTGTGACACACCGCAGCCAGACATCTGTGCCTTGTGCCTCAATGCTATCGGCAATTTCCTCAGCCAGTGCTCTTACACTGCCACTGCGACTGTGGTAAAGCACTAAAATGGGTGCCATTAAATGAGCTCCAGCGCATTTTCAGGTGGGCGACCCAGCACTGCTTTGTTACCTTTAACCACAATTGGACGTTCAATTAATTTTGGATTGGCGTGCATAGCATTGAGTAATGCTTGCTCGTCATGTTCGTTTTTAAGGTCAAGTTCTTTGTAAATGTCTTCTTTAGTGCGCATCAGCTCACGAGCGGAAGTAAAGCCTAATTTTTTAACCAATTCTGCTAGCTCGGTAACACTGGGTGTTTCATCGAGGTATTTGATGACTGCTACATTCGCACCTTTTTCTTCGATTAGCTCTAGGGTTTGGCGAGACTTTGAACAACGTGGGTTGTGATAAATCACTAAAGACATAAAACTTCCTTAATTTTTTACTGTAGCGCTAGTTTAAAAGATAGTGCGGTCAAAGGGTAGTGCTGCGGTAAATCAGCGTATGTGATTAAAGGAAAAGGAAGCCATAAGCTTCCTTTTTTCTTGGTCGGCAGGCATTGCTAGCAATTACCACAGACACAACGTCTTCTAGTTACTTCCGTGATTTACATCCGTGCCAACTCTTTTTGCATAGCGCGGTATTGGGCGAGTAACGCTTTTAGGCGCTTTTGCTTAATTGCTTCATTGGGTTCGATAAAATTAAGCGCTTTTTGTACTTCATCAGCCGCTTTCATGTAAGCGCCTACTTGAGCCATTAAATCAGCGTTCGCTTCATGGTATGCCGCTTTATCATCTTGGTGTTTGTATGTGTCTGTTAGCAGTTGCTTTGCAAGGAAATGCTCCGGCTTTTCGAGCGCAAAACTACGCAGTAGCTCCTTCGCTAACTCATAATCTTTCGCTTCAATAGCTGCATGGGCATAGTTGAGCGTGATAACTTGATTGTTAGGTCGTAATTGATGAAAAGGAGCCAGGTGTTCAACCGCCTTTTGTGGCTCACCTAATCCCACATAATAATCAGTGAGTGTATCTAGGTAGAACAGGTTATCGGGTGAGGCATCAAGCAATTCATCGAGAATTGGTTTAGCGGATGAGTACTTTTTTTGGTCTATTAACGCCAGTACTAAGCCATATCGTAATGCAGAGGTATCACCAAAGCTATTGTGTTTTAGCAGTTTTCGAAATTCGTTTTCAGCATGCTCACTGTCGCTCCCATAGCGTGCAATCACCCGCGCTTTGGCTAATTGGAAAGATAGACTATCTGCATACTGACGTGTTTCATATTGCTGAGCGCGTAATCGTACATCACTGACTCGGCTTTGTGGTAATGGGTGAGTCAATAAAAATACGGGGGGTTTTTGTTTGTAGCGTAATTGTGCTGACAGTTTGGTAAGAAACTCGCCCGATTCCTTTGGGTCAAACCCTGCGTCATAAAGCGTGCGCATGCCAATACGGTCTGCTTCTTGTTCCGCTCCGCGACTGTGAGTTAACTGGCTTAGCGCCGATTGGGTTTGGGTGCCGGAAATAATGGCTAAGCCAGCATCAGGTGAGACCAGCGTTGCCAGCAAACCGGCAATCATACCTGCGATCGTTAAGCCTGAGTTATCTTGCTGTTGTTGCAAGCGGCGGGCTAAGTGTCTTTGCGTTACGTGTGCAATTTCGTGGCCGATAACGGAGGCTAATTGACTTTCATTGTCGGCTTGTGAAATTAACCCTGTGTGCACGCCCACATGACCACCATAAAATGCGAAAGCGTTTATCTCTGGGTTATCAATTAAGAAAAATGAAAATGGAAAACGCACGTCATTGGCGTGAGATACAAGTTTATTGCCTAAGGTGCTCAAGTACTCATTCAATACAGGGTCATCAACAACGGGTGATGTGCCACGAACTTGCATCATCATGACTTCACCTATTGCGCGTTCTTTTTCTAGCGGTAAAGCCTGGAGTGCGGAAGTGCCTAAATCTGGTAACTCAAAACTGCTCTTTGCTTGTGCTGGTATAAACGTTGTGCTCAATATGACACAGCACAACAACATACGTTTAAATAGCATATTATTCCTTGCGGTATGTATCGTCTATTTGGATCATGCGCGAAATCGCCAAATCAAAGTCCTGCTTTCCCTGGTTCTTGTCGCACATGTG
Organism: Pseudoalteromonas sp. GB56; assembly: GCF_054923835.1. NCBI lineage: Bacteria > Pseudomonadati > Pseudomonadota > Gammaproteobacteria > Alteromonadales > Pseudoalteromonadaceae > Pseudoalteromonas > Pseudoalteromonas sp. GB56. The sequence goes on from NZ_JBPCHK010000003.1 coordinate 357,555, forward strand.
GTAGAACTCTTTGATTGAGACACCACTAAAGCTGCGAACGTTCACTTCATTTCGTAATAATTCTACGGTGTTATGTACAACTTTATGTGCGTGGAGAATGAGCGCCTTATCAGCATCATCGCCATTGCCGAAATAGAATGCAATAAACTTATGTAATTGACCAATTCGAATCACATTTTCCATCGTGGCGGGTTCCCACACGTCAAATTCCATTTTGGGATCATCTCGGACGTAGTGCTTTATTGGCTTGTCGCCGTCATAGGCAAATGCTTTGAGTTCATAACCGCGCTCTGTAAATACCTGCTGCAGGCCGATGTGGGGTTTGTTGTCACAACGAATGATGCCATTTTCGTCGGCTTGTCCACCTAATGCCTTTAGATTCCAGTTACGCTTGTCCAAAATACGTTTAATTGCCGTATCGAAACCATGCTCTAGCAAGTTTTCTGACTCGCTCAAGCTTTGAGACACCATATGATAAAACGGTGGCAACTCTCCCCAATTCAACTGTTTTTTGTACCAGTTTATTTCTTTCAATGTGGGGTTGGCTGGAAGCTTCGCGCGAGTGTGCGATGTCGCCATATAATTCTTCCTTTATTTCCACCAAGCTTTAATAAGGATAAACGAATGTCGTAATCCTTTTAAGTATTTTTAAGGTATTATAGTTGTTATAGCGAATGAGGTTACAATATAAGAGCCTGTCACCTCTAAAAAAAATAGCAAAACAGTAAATTTAACTGGGTAATATGGAAAAATTAGATCTCACGTGTTTCAAATGCCCAGAGCTTTTTGTGCGATTTAAATTGGCACTTATCTGTGCTCAAAAACAAGGTCAAGATATTGAATTTACCTTGGCGTTGCACGAAACGACTAGCCTGAGTGACATTCAGCGTTACTTAAGAGCACGAAAATTACCTTATAAACTAGTAGAATTAGAAGAAAACGTAACGATTACAGTGGAGAACGTTGCCTGTGTTTGAATTTGTGCGCTCGTGGTATCAACGTAAATTCTCAGATCCGCATTCAGTAACGCTGTTACTGTTATTACTGTGTGCATTTGCTGCACTGTACTTTTTTGGTGCTCTGCTGATGCCCGTTTTGGTTGCTATTGTCATTGCCTATCTGCTGGACTGGCCGGTATTAAGGTTAGAAAGAGTAGGGTTCTCGCGCACGATAGCGACCATTATTGTAATGAGTGTATTTTGCTCCTCAGTGCTGGGGATTCATTTTTGGGTTTGGGCCAATATTGTGGCAGCAAACCACTAACCTATTACAAGAAGCACCGACTATGTTGGAGCAGGGCAAACACTATCTATTGCATTTACCAGATGATTACCCAGCGCTTATCACTCAAGAACAGGTGCGCTCCATTGTCACCAGTGTTGAAACTAAGGCCGTCGAGTTTGGCCAATTGGTCGTTTCCGTCTCGCTCACGTCTTTAAAAGATGTCGTTGCTTGGCTCATTTATCTGGTGCTCGTGCCCTTGCTTGTTTTCTTTATGCTCAAGGACAAAATCCAGTTAGTTAATAGTGTCAGTGCATTGTTGCCAAATCAGCGTCGCCTGATTCAGCAAGTTTGGCAAGAAATGAACCAACAGATCATGAACTACATACGTGGCAAAGTGTTCGAAATTATCATCGTCGGTGGTGTGTCATTTGTTGTCTTCACGGTATTTGGTCTGCGTTATGCGGCGTTGCTTGGAGTCTTAGTCGGACTTTCTGTATTAATCCCTTTTATCGGCGCTGCGCTTGTAACCATTCCTGTTGCGGCTGTGGCCTTGTTCCAATTTGGCTTAACAAGCGAATTCTGGACTGTGCTTGTTGCATACGGAATTATCCAAGCGCTCGACGGTAATGTATTAGTGCCTTTATTGTTTTCCGAAGCTGTTGATTTAAATCCCGTGTTTATTATTACCGCGGTCTTGTTTTTTGGCGGTTTGTGGGGGTTTTGGGGCGTATTCTTTGCAATACCACTGGCCTCGCTCGTGCGCGCTCTTGCCAATGCATGGTCGTCCAAACTGGAAGTCAGTGAAGACAGCGCAACCACCTAACCTATAGAAGAAAAACTGATAAAAGCATTTTTAGTGCAAACAAATCGGTATTAATGACGCTGGGCACAATTGTGTACAATGGTTATAAGTTATAGCTTTTTGTAATATAGAGTCTTATGTCCCAGCGTTTCTTCACTCAGACTAGTCAAGATCTTGTGTACCTTGATGCCAATGCAACGACCCCTGTGTTGCCGCGTATCGCCGATGTTGTGTCTCATACCATGCGAGTGTGTTTCGGCAACCCTTCCAGCTCACACATCACCGGCGTACAAGCAAAGTACTTACTTGAACAAACGCGAGCCAAAGCGCGAAACGTTATTGGCGCTGCTCAAGGCGATATTCTATTTACATCCGGTGCGACTGAGGGTATTCAAACAGCGGTCGTTTCTACCTTGTTAGCTAAACGCCACTTAGCCACATCAGACAGTGTATTACTCTACGGTGCAACCGAACACAAAGCCGTTCCAAACACATTAAAACATTGGAATGACGTACTGGGTCTTGGTGCACAAGTCCTTGCTATTCCAGTGGATGAGAATGGTCTACTCGATCAGCAATTTATTGCGGAACATGTGGGCAGTGCATTGATGATTTGTACGATGGCGGTTAACAATGAAACAGGTGTTTACCAAGATCTACAACAATTAGAAAACGTTATTCGCGAACACAACCAAGATGTAAGCTGGATGGTTGACTGTGTTCAGGCTTTGGGCAAGCAAGCGTTAGCGTTAAGTGACACGACTATCGATTACGCGCCGTTTTCTGGTCATAAATTGTATGCTCCCAAAGGCATTGGCTTTTTATACATTCGTGAAAATAGCCCATATACACCCTTTATTGCAGGTGGTGGTCAAGAAAGCGGCATGCGCTCAGGCACTGAAAATCTGCCAGGGATTGCGGGTCTTTATGAATTATTTGATCTGCTATTGGATAAATCATCGGACGTATTTAAACCAGTTGAAACGCTGCATGGATATCGCCAACAGCTGATCACCGCATTGGAAAATACCTTTGGCGATATTTCTTTCAATGCACCATTGGCTGGTACCGTGCCAACAACGCTGAATTTCTGTGTTAACAGTTTAACGTCCAAAGAAGTCATGGATTTATTCGATGCTGCCGGTATTCGTGTCAGCGGCGGCTCTGCGTGTAGCTCTGGCGCATCACGCAGCTTTGTGCTTGATGCAATGAACGCCAGTGATTGGCAAAGCGAAAACGCAATCCGTATGTCGTTTGGTCCGGCGGCAACTGCACAAGAGATTGAATTGGCATGCGAGCGTATTTGCGCACTCAAGCCTGTCCTTGCGAATAATTGTTTAATCGTGTCTGATGCGGCGCAGCCCGAGCATGAGGTCTGTGCGATGGGCCTCACTCAGCTTCGTCACCAAGGAAGTTGCTGTTGGTTGTATGTGGCGTCTAATAACGAAGCCGTTATTATCGACCCTGTTGTAGAACTTGTGCCACGCTTAGTGCGCCTTGTATCGCAACAGCACTTACATGTAAAAGCGGTGTTGGAAACTCACAAGCATCAAGATAAAGACTCAGCACGTGCCCTGCTAACGAATCGTTTAGCGATGGCGGATATCGGTGATGAACTGGGCTGGCCGGGCGAAAATATCCGCTTGGGTGAACAAACCCTGTCACGTATTGCAACACCTGGCCACAGCGCTGATAGCTACAGTTATGTGTTAAGCCAAGGCGAACATGTGTCGGCTTGTTTCTGTGGTGACCTCTTTATATTTAGCGGCCTAGGCAGTACTCAGTTCGACGATGCTGATACGGTGCAAATGGCTGAATCGATTCGTACTTTAGCAGCGACGCTGAGTGACGATTCAGTTATTTGTCCAGCGCACGATTATGAACAGTGTTTTGCGCTGACTTGGGCTGCACAAGTGCAAGCTACACCGCTTATCCAGCAGTTGCTCAACGAACAAATAACTGAACAAGAATTTGTGGCGCAAAAAGCGAAAATGGATGAGCAATCAATGAGTGATTGTGGTGCTTTGTGCGGTTTCAGTCTTGTTGCGAAGCAGGAAAATGCGATGCAACTGACAGTTGAGCAAGTGCAACACATGCTCGAAGATGCGCAATACCCAACCATGGTGTTGGATGTTCGCGAACCCTATGAGCATGGCGCAAAAGATATTCGTTCATTGTTCAACGTTAATGATGGTCAGTTATTGAACGTGCCTTTGAGTCGTTTAGCTAATGCATTTTTCTCTCATCAGTTATCCCCTCAAACTCGCTATGTGTTGGTATGTAGAACGGGCAACCGCTCTGGACAGGCCATCAATAACTTGAAATCACTTGGCTTTGATAACGTGTATAACTTGCAAGGTGGTCTTGCCCTTGTATGATGGTGAGTTACACCCATCGGCTTAACTAGTAAAGCTGATGGGCATTAAATTAATTTGCTACATCCAAGGAACCAAAATGAGCCAAGTATACATACGAGATGCAGTTATTAACGATGTGCCGTTGATCTATCAATTTATCAATGCGCTCGCAGTGTATGAAAAAGAACCTGACGCCGTCGTTGCAACAGAAGCAGATATTGAGCGCACCTTGTTTTCTGAAGGCGCTACAGCGCATAGCGTTATTTGTTTTGACAGTGATGCGCATGATGCACACGCTATCGGCTTTGCGGTTTATTTTTACAACTACTCAACGTGGCTCGGTCGCAACGGCCTGTATTTGGAAGACTTATTTGTCAATGAAGACCAAAGGGGCAAAGGGGCCGGTAAAGCCTTGATGCAGTTCTTAGCGCGTCGTGCTGTAGAAAAACAATGCGGACGTTTCGAGTGGGTCGTGCTCGATTGGAACAAGCCAGCGATTGATTTTTATCACAGTATTGGCGCAAAACCTCAGGACGAGTGGATTATTTACCGATTAGATGGTGAAGAGCTACTGCAATTTGCTGAGCAAGCCTAATAATTTCAAATTTGAGTGCCGAGCGAGTCTCGGCATTTTTTGTTTCTTTTCCTATTGAGTGCAAAATCCGGCTATAGTTGCGTTGCAAATGCGTTAAGCTGACCTTATTAAAGATTACCCACGCAGAGATTTATGTTTTCTGATCCTATTTGTCAGACAGCGCGCTTGAGCAGAGATAAACGATTCGATGGCTTGTTCTATGTGGCCGTACGGAGCACAGGTATTTATTGCCGCCCCATTTGTCCTGCGCCACCGGCTAAAGAAAGTAACGTGCAATATTTTGAACATGCACACCAAGCGAGCCAAGCCGGATTTCGTCCGTGTTTGCGTTGCCGTCCTGACGCGAGTCCTGGCAGTTACCCGTGGTTGGGCGCACAAACAACAGCTTTACGCGCGAAACAACTTATCGATCAGGGACATTTTAGTCACGGTGATGCGCAACAACTCAGCGACCGACTCGGTGTCTCTTCAAGTTATCTGAATCAGTTATTTAAACGTCATTACGGTATCGCCCCTGGGCAATATGCGTTGTTCAACCAATGCCAATTCGCTAAACAATTGCTGCAACAAACGAACCTGAAAATTGCCGATATTGCATTTGCTTCTGGCTTCAACAGTGTACGTCGTTTTAATGATGCGTTTAAAAAGACCTTACAGTTGACGCCGAGCGAGATTAGAAAAACACACAAACGAAGCGTGGATCATATTCGACTATTTCTCAGTGTTCGTCCGCCATTTAATTGGCCAGCTATGCTGGGCTTTCTTAGTAAACGCGTGATCAGTCCAATGGAATGGGTAGGAGAGAACCTTTACGGGCGTACATTTACTTTCCGAGAGTGTAAAGGCGAATTTGAAGTACATTTCGATGAAGACAAACAGGGCTTTTGGGTCGATATCACGCTTGATAATTGGCAACACCTGCAAAGTGTGGTTGCCAATATTCGCCGAATTTTGGATGTCGACGCTGACAGCCAAGTGATTAACACCCAAATTCAACTTGCTTTAGGTGAGCAGTACGAGCTGGTTCAAGGTTTGAGACTGCCCGGAATTTGGGATCCTTTTGAAGCTGGGATACGCGCGATTTTAGGGCAGCAAGTCAGCGTGGCCGCCGCCCGAGATTTGTGCACCTTGTTAGTGAAAGAACTGGGTGAAAACGGTCAGTATTTTCCTGCCGCGACTATTATTGCTCAAGATGCGCTGACGTTTTTTAAAATGCCCGGTCGTCGTAAGCAAGCAATTATCGACCTCAGTGCATTTGTTGCTGAACATGGCTGGGATAATTTAGATGATTGGTTGGCTATAAAGGGGATTGGCCCTTGGACGGTCGATTACGCGAAAATGCGTGGTTGCAGTGATCCTGATATTTACTTAGGTGGTGACTTAGGGGTAAAAAAAGCACTCAATAATGTCGAGCATTTTGACGCACAGAAAGCATCACCGTTTCGCTCGTATTTAACTTTTCAATTATGGCAAACACTATGAATACATATCAACAAATGATGGACACCCCGATAGGTGACTTGGTGGTTCAAGCGACAGAAAATGGCTTGAGTTATGTAGGCTTTGATTCAGCACGTTTTCTGCCAGCATCTACTCCAAAGAATCCGCTCACTGAACTTGGTTGTCAGCAACTGACTGAATATTTTTCTGGCAAACGTCAACAATTTTCAGTCCCTTTAGAGGTCAATGGCACCGCGTTTCAATCACAAGTCTGGGGGGCGTTGCGGGATATAGAGTTTGGAAAAACAAACAGCTATTTGGATATTGCGCAAACTATTCGCAATCCAAAGGCCGTGCGTGCAGTCGGCGCAGCGAACGGGCGAAACCCTATCAGTATTATTGTGCCATGCCACCGAGTAATAGGAAGTAACGGAACCTTAACAGGTTATGCGGGAGGTATTGAGCGTAAACAGTGGTTGTTGCAGTTTGAACAAGCTATACTCCATGTTGATGATTAAGGTACAGAAAGTGGGTGTAGTGTGAGCAGATTTGTTACTTGGTTGGTTGTAACGAGTGCGTGCTTCTATGCATGTAAATCTTATGCAAGACCTTTGGACATTCGCTTGTGTTATGAAGATAAGCAAGTCGTTCCTTTTTATCTTGGAGAGGGAGAGCATGTCCCCGCAAATGAACCGGGTGCGAATATTGATATTTTGCTCCAAATAGAGCAAAAAGCTGATGTAAAATTTTCCTTCATGCGTCGACCTTGGATGCGGTGCTGGGAAATGTTGGCGCGCCAAGAAGCGGATGCTGTAATTGCCAGCTTTCGCGGACATCGAATCGAACATCTTAGTTACCCAATGAAAGATGGCAAACTAGATACCTCTCGTTCATTGGCGCAACTAGGTAACTGCTTTATTGGCACCCAACTATTCCATGAATATTGGCGAAGAAAACAGTTAACTGACCATCAACCTTTGTCTGTGGCTGTGCCTAACGGCTATGCAATTGCAGATAAGCTTGAAAATGAACCGCTGTTACTTCATACCGTTTTTTCACCAAAGGATGGTTATAGACTATTAAAAAACGGACGCGTTCATGCCGTGATGGGGGTATGTCAGATCAATGGTCGAAACGTTTATGCAGACCAAAGTGGTGTTGAAGGAGTGAGCCCAATCTATCCTCCGTTCGAACAATTACATGGATATCTTGCAGTGACACCGACGTTTTACGCGATGCACAAACCGCGTGTTGAGGCTCTATGGGACACAGTTGGTCAGCACGATGGTACGGAAATATATCTACGCTACCTCTTTATGAAAGCGCTCTACAAATAGAAAATCCTGCGTTTACAGGTAGGGTGATAATATGACTTTACTGCACGCTTAGTGTAAGCTTGCCCAGCGCTTATTTAATTAGAATTCCCATGGCACAGTTATATTTCTACTATTCGGCGATGAATGCCGGAAAATCAACAACCTTACTCCAATCTGCTTTTAATTATCGTGAGCGTGGAATGCGCCCAATGATCATGACAGCGGCCATTGATGATCGTGCCGGTGTTGGCAAAGTGGCATCTCGCATTGGTTTACAAGCAGATGCATTTATTTTTGATGATCAGTCAGATGTATTTTCTCTTGTTGAGCGCCAACATAAAGAAGAACCCTTACATTGTGTGCTGGTGGACGAGAGCCAATTTTTATCAAAGCAACAGGTTATGCAATTAACGGAAGTTGTTGATAAATTGGGTGTTCCCGTGTTGTGCTATGGATTAAGAACCGACTTCCTCGGTGAGCTTTTTGTTGGCTCGCAATATTTGTTAGCGTGGGCTGACAAATTGATTGAGCTGAAAACAGTGTGTCATTGTGGGCGTAAAGCCAACCACGTACTTCGATATGACAGTGATGGCAATGCAGTAGCAAGTGGTGACCAAGTGCAAATTGGTGGTAATGAGCGCTATGTGTCAGTGTGTCGTGCACACTACAAAGAAGCGCTCGATAGCGAACAAGGCCAATTAGCTTAATACGCTCTGCAGTGCGTGAGAGCGTTGTTGTTGGTCCATGAAACTCCAAGCAATAAAGCGACTGACTTTTTGCCCTTGATTCATGGCCACCACTTCAATCTGCACAGCCCCCGCTTTACGTAAAGCCGCTTTTAGTGGGCGCTCATTTTCCTTTTTAGATACCAAGCTTGTGAACCAAATTACTTGCTCTGCAAAATGAGTACTCTCTAAAATCATATTGCGAATAAACGCGAATTCGCCCCCTTCACACCATAATTCATTGCTTCGCCCGCCAAAATTCAGTTGAGCACTTTGCTCGCCCTTGAGGTTGCGCCATTTTCGCTGTGAGCCCTCAATCGCACTTTGTTCACTGTCGTGAAAGGGTGGGTTGCACATGGTGGCTACAAGCGTATCTTGCGCCTTGATAATGCCATCGAAGTAAAGAGCAGGTTGCTTTTGCTGTATGACCTTGATTGGCAAACCATTGAGTTGCGCCAGTTGTTTGGCAAGTTTGACCGACTGTGTGTCAATATCACTGGCTAAAAATTGCCATTCAAATAATGCGTTGCCTAGTATCGGGTAAATCAGCGAAGCACCCGTGCCGAGGTCCAAGATACGCACTTTTCGTTGGCTGACATTTAACTCAGTGTCCTTGCTTATCAAGTCGTGCAAATGATGCACATAGTCTGCGCGGCCTGGAACGGGTGGGCACAAAAAACCATCAGGTAAATCCCATATCGCCACATTGTAATGATGCTTTAAGAGTGCCTGATTAAGCGTTTTTAACGCAATAGGATCACTGAAGTTGATGGTGTCTTTCCCATCTGGGCGCTGCACAAGAAATGCTTCGAGGATAGGTAAGGATTTACACAAGGCATTGAAGTCATAACCGTTTTTGTGGCAATTATTTGGGTGCAAAAGGCTTTCTCTATTGGCAATAATGAGGTAATTATAAGGGATTGCTTCGGTGGATTATAGTTGCTTGGCATTGATACGCACTGCGCAATTGCAGTGACTGCGTACGCCGAATAGGAATAGATTAAGCAAGCTCTCTCTCAAAAAGGAAAAAATAATGACAAATAATATGGAAGAAAAACAAACGGCCATAACCAAAAAAATGATGAAGGTGCAATTACTCGGCGCGCCGGGTTCAATTCTATTTGGACTTGGATTGTACGGCGTCTTTGCAGTTAACGGCGACGCCTTTATCGACTTTTTGAATGATCCGCGAAATTGCTATGCAATGATAGGTGTTGGCGGTGCCATCATGCTTTGGGAGGCTTATGCTATTTTTAAGCTCGCTCGTCAACGTAAAGCACTGAAAAATGTTGATTAAATCCCGATAGTTACTTCCCTATCAACTAAGGAGCGACAAGGTCGCTCCTGAGCACATGGAGTGTCGATGAAATATATAATAATCAGTGCGTTGCTCACTTTTTCTTGCTTATCACAGGCAAATAATAGCCTTCTAAACAATCGCCATATTGCTGTGACTGGGACGGCTCAATTACAAGCCAAACCTGACCTAGCGTTAATTAGCTTTGAAGTAGAGAGTACGCAACAACAAAGCCTTGCGGCTAAAAAAGACACAGATAGCCGAGTTAATGAATTTTTAGGCGGTCTGAGCCGCTTTGGTATTAACGAGTACAATGTATCCGCATCGAGCCTTTCAACTCAGCCTGTTTATGACTATGACGATAATGGCAAACAGCAACTTAAAGGGTATTCAGCGACAAGACGTTTAAAGGTCACCCTGCGTGATCTAAGTAAGTTAAACGAACTAATGGATTTCGCCTTAAATGTTCATATTGATGAGATAGCCAATATTCAACTCAAATCCTCGGATGAAGAAGCTATTAAAGATGAAGTGAATGCATTGGCGGTTAAAAATGCCAAGGATAAAGGGAAGTCTTTGGCAAAAGCTTTCGGTGCAAAGCTAGGCCAGATTTACAGCATCAATTCAAATTCAAACAACAGTTATGACAGGTATGGAGCCAACAGTGATGTGGAGCGCATTGTGGTTACTGGATCTCTGCGTAAGAGTAAAGAGCCAGGACGTTATCTTCAAGAAAACATCGTGTTCACTTCGTCAATTAATGTGGTGTTTGACTTAGTTGTAAACTAAGTCATGCTTTAATTTTAAAATCATTCGTTGTGCTCTTTACAAGGTAATTCGGGTTGGTAAGTCCTTATGGACCATCTGAGAGTGGCGCTGGTAGATACAAAGTGGTGTGGAAAGTGTGACTCAGCGCACATCCACAACAGAACGTCTTAACCATTGAAACTAAGTTGTTTAAAACATTTTAGGGGAAAGAGTATGGCAAAAATAACCGGGTTAGGTGGCGTGTTTTATGTGGTCAGCGATGTAGAAGCCACAAAAACGTGGTATCGAGAAAAGTTGGGTATTGATGGCGATTATGGTCCGCAATTAAATTGGACTGAAGAGCAAGGTGAGAACCCTTATTCGCTAATTAGTTATTTCCAAGATAACCAATACCTCAAGCCAAGCGACCACAACTTTATGATTAATTTGCGAGTGGATGATCTTGCAGGCTTTATCGAGTTACTTAAATCGAGAGGTGTGGAAGTACTTGATTCTGTTGACGAAGGGTACGGAAAATTCGCATGGATACTTGACCCAAATGGCGTGAAAATTGAGCTTTGGGAGCAAGTCGAGTCGCCTTAGGTACGCAAGTACAAAACACCCTCATTACGAAAGGTATACTTTGCGTTTGGCCCGAGATGATAAAAATAGGGCCAAAAGATTCCTGATAACAGCCATCGATAGTTTAGAAATGGAAGCAGTGCATAGCAAACATAAGAAGTGCGCCTGACTTGATAGGAACATCTATGGAATTTAAACCACCATTCCATGAACAGATATTGGAACTCGCTTTAGAAATCACAAACGAATCCTCAACAAACGCTTATTGGGAAGCACACCGAAAACTAAGGAACATCTGTGAAACTCACGAAAATACAGTGTTGGATCACCCGTTTCAGTGGGAGACACTTGCGGACTTTACAAACGATAGTGAGGAGCGATTATCAGCCTATTTAAAAGCATTAAAACTGGCTCAACAACACGGTCAGGTCGAATATATTGCATCAGTTGCCATCGAAATCTCAGAATTATACTTGACTCAAAATGACAACGAACGAGCATTAACATATTCTGAAATAGCAAAGGACGCAGCTCTTCGAATTGAAGACACAGATCTACATACGGAAATTGAAGAGATTGAAAAACGTTTATTTCAAACTCGATGGTAACAGTCATGTATCCGTATGAATTGACCCAGATGATAACTTGTAACCGACTATTAAGAGCGAACTAGATATGCTCAATGTCTTCCTGTGCAATTTGCTCAATTATACAAAGCCGACGTTCAGCCAACACATTTCTGCCCCAAAACAAGCTAGAAGATTTTGCTCAAAGGGCTAACAACACTGTTTGCGCCTTGCTGTAAAACATGAGTATATATTTGCGTTGTCTTCACATCGGAATGACCAAGTTGAGCCTGCACGGTTCTGATATCTGCACCACTTTGTAGTAAATGGGTAGCAAATGAATGTCTAAAAGTGTGGGGCGTTATAGGTTTTGTTATTTGTGCTTTTTTGGCTGCCTCTTTAACCGCTTTACGTACACCTGTTTGATGAAAATGATGTCGGCGAATCTCGCCAGTTTCAGGGTCAGCACTTAACTTATATGAGGGAAATAGATACTGCCAAGCAATTGACTTATTGGCGCTAGGATATTTTCTTGCTAATGCCTTTGGCATCCAAACACCAGCATATTGTTCATTCTGGGAATCTAATTTTAAGTATTCATCAGCCTGAGCAATTTGATTTCTTAGCAAAGGTATAAGTTCTGTGGCGAGTGTAACCACCCGATGTTTATTCCCTTTACCATTCCAGATCCGAATGCACTTGTAGTCAAAGTCAATATCCTGAACTCGTAGTTGAACAGCTTCCATTACACGTAAGCCGCTACCATACATTAAACCTGAAATTAAATAATATCGTTTACTTAAAAACGACATGAGGAGTTTAACCTCCTCGGGGGTCATAACAATTGGTAACTTAGATTGGCGCTTGCTTCTAACAAACGTTAGATTCGGACACAATTCCTGTTTAATTATTTGCTTATACAAAAAAGATAACGCATTTAACGCTGTCGCTTGTGTTTTAGGAGACACATTCAGTTTAAGTACAAGGTAGTCGAGATATTCGACAACCTCGTTATTGCCCATTGAAGCTGGGTGACGTTTACCATGATAATGAATATAGGAAGAAATCCACTTAAGATATGTATCAACGGTTCTGAGTGAATATTGCTTAGTCAACATAAACTCGGCGATGTGGTTTAAAAATGGTGAACGAGTTCTCATTGAGCTAGCTCCAACAAATAGCTGTGTGTATATACAGTGTTGTTGTATTTCTCCTATAGTCAAGAAAACGACCCATTGGGTCGTTTTAGTCTTATCCACGTTTAGAGCAATGTAACGTAACTTCAATGCTGGTAAGTACTTCCTAAATTTGCTATCAATGGTCTAAGGACAAAAACGAGACAGGTTGCGGGAGAAAAACGACCCAATCGCTCGATATTAAATTGTTAGGCACACAAGGAGGTCTCGTGGAGTTAAACTATGATCATTTAAGCTCTTTTATCAATATCTGGTTGAGAAAGGCAGAAAATACAGATACCGGTCCATTGGAAGGTGTTTTTGATAAATTTTTCACTTTGTGGGTGGCTTATAATCGATTATATGAAGAAGCAGCTCATATACTTATAAATCAAAATCACCCCCTATACAGACGTTTTATTTCTCGTAGAGGGGCTCGTGTTTTTTCTCCTCCACCGGATAGAATGGCAGCAATTGATGGTGTTGAAGCATTTTGTGGGAGAGCCAACTTAAGGTCGTTAATTGAAAACAGTCCCATGGCTTTGGGCGGAGCAACAAACATATATGATGCACTATCTTACGGTGGCTTTTATATACATACCAATTATGAAACTGGCGAACCTGATATTGAAAAAGACCAATCTTTAGTCAGTAAAGCTAGAACAGGGTGCCATAAAAGTCTTTTGTCTATTATTTATCAGGCTCGCTGTAACCTATTCCATGGACAAAAGTCATTTACTGAAAACCAACGACCACTTGTCGAGGGGATGAGTGCTGTCATTAGTATATTAATTCGATGCTTACTAGATTCGATTGAATTGCATGTGCAAAGTCAAGAGTATGCCTAACAAACGCATCAAGTCGTTCGCTGCGCTCTCTGGGACACCAAAACTCGGCGGCGCTTTTGCTATCGATTCGCGATTGTAGCAAAATTACCTTCTACGTTTTGTTGCCCCTTATGCGGGCGTTATATCTAGGAATAGGAATGAGCTCACCGCCAATAGCTAGAAGAATTTATGAGGAATATGCGGCAGGTGTGGCGTATGTTGTCGTGCAAGATTCTGATGGTTCAGAAAATATCGGAAGTTGTTTTCATGTCGGTGACGGAATTTTTGTTACTGCACGACATGTGGTTGAAGGTAAAACGATTGTAGACGTGGCAAATACCGAACCAAGATTCATCTATGAAGATGATGAATCTAATCCACATCTAAGAAAGTTTACTACTACCCATTTTCCTGATAATGCAAGTTCAATTGACGGACCATACTATCACCCCAATGAAGATATAGATGTAGCTTTATTAAAGGTTAAAGGTATTGATGCGCCTGTAATACCGCTCGGAGATCATCTTGATGATTGGTTAGGCACTGAACATGTAATGACTACAGCGATAGTTTTAGGTTTTCCTCCGGTTCCATTTTCATATAAGCCAACCCTTATTGCCTCAAAAGCTGAAGTTAATGCCGTTATAGACAAGTATACTGGTGGGCATCCACACTTTATTCTTTCTTCCGTCGCTCGAGCAGGCTTTAGTGGTGGCCCTGCTATTGGTGAAATGGGAGTTGCTTTAGGTATGGTTACAGAGTCGTTAGCGGTTAATGATCAGCCTTCTGAACTTGGCTATTTGGCAGTCGTATCGGTTGAGCCCATTCTTGTGTGCCTTGGTCATCACGAATTGATGCCTAGCTCGCTGAGAAAAGTCTGGGAAGATGAAGATGGAACAACCGTTTTTGATAAAGAGATATAACAAAGCAATGAAAGATCGCCGGTAAAAACATACCGGCTGGACGCCCAATACTCCGGTTGCTTTGTGTTGTCTCTACGCTCCAGAATAACACAAAGCAGCCTACGTATTGGCCGCCCTTTATTGCGGCGTTATGTGACTAGGAAGGTTCAGTGAAAATATTTATAACATTTTTAATTCTAGTCGTTACTTTTGTTTTGCTGGTTACTTTTAGCAACAGAGTGCAAGTGTTTTTACTTTACAAAATGTATTCTCTTGGTTCAGGCATGGATGATGGTGCTACAGAGTTGTTTACACAAAACAAGCATCGCTACAAGCCAGTGGTATTAGATTTACTCAACGCTGATAATCCAAATACTTATAAAGCCCGAGCGTCATTCTTGTTTGCAGAACTTTTGTTAGATGATCCAGATATTAATAAAAAGATTCAGGAAATATCTCAGAATCATGCAAACAAACATATCAGGTGCTTTTGGTTTGATGTTTTAAATAATCGTTTTGAACATGTTCGCATTAGTGGAAATGAAGACGATAAATTTGCAGCTTATGTTATTAAAGATAAAGGCAGTAAATGTGAGTAATGGTCACATAACAATCGCCTCAACAAAGGACGTAAAAAGCTTGGCTTGCGCTCCCTCGTCGCTAATTATAGCCAAGCCTTTTTACGCCTGTTAGGCGGGCGTTATACGTTTCTAGAGTTCGGAGTAAATTAAGTGCCTGAAGAAGCAATTACGTTTGCGAAAAAGCTGCTGGAAAGCGATGAAGATTACTTAGATAACGTAATTAAGCTATGGCGTATTGGTAATTAAGCTATGGCGTATTGGTAATGAAAAGTATGGCCAATGCTGGAACACTGAATTTCATATTTTTGGTGAAATTGAATCAGAAACAGATCATTTACCCTTAACTCATGTTAGGTCAAAGTGCTCAGAAGAGTTTCTGGCTAAAGCTGATAAAGAATTAAAAGAAACTATCGAGTATTATCGGGACAGTGTTACTAAAGCTTGTAACATCATTATCAGTGGTAAAAACGTATAACAAGCGCATTAATGAACGGACGTCTAAAGCTGGCTGACGCTCGTTCCTCGCTGATTTTAGCCAAGCATTATCCGCCCATTATGCGGGCGTTAGGTGTCCAATGGATTGGTTAAGTAGAAATTTTGCATTGTTAATTGGAGGTATAATATTACTTCCATTATCTCTAATGGCCCTTATCCTCTGGCTTTCGTTTGGATATGGCTTCGCAATTGAACAGTCAAAACTATCTCATTTAGTTGTTCCTGCAATCATTTCTTATTCATTTGTATACATCGTATGTTTTAAACAGGCGACCAAAAAATTTAAGCTTATAGGTGATTACGGATATTGGGATACTTTGCCAATCATTTATTTTGTCGCAGGTATTTTATTGTTTGGCTTAGGTTAAAAGGCCACCTAACAAGCAAATTAACGCTCGGACTAATAACGCTTGGCTTGGTTCGCTGCGCTCACTAGTATAGCCAAGCATTATTAGCCCGTTATTTGGGCGTTATACCTACAGGTGAATATGCGAAATTCTCTAGTCTTATTAATTATGGTTCTTTCCTGTAGCTCCTTTGCGGGAACAGATGAGGAATCTAGAGATAGACTTAAGTATTTGTATGGAGAAAGTGAGATATATGAAAACTTTTTCTATGAATTAAAGAATGCCCTTATAACAAAAGAAATCGAAAAAGTTGCCAACCTCAATGGTTACCCCATTAGAGTCAATTTTGATAGCGGTACAAAATACTTTAAGAATAAAAATGAATTCATTACGAACTATGAAAGCATCGTAACCAGTGAAATGTTAGAAAGGGTTAAACAACAGTCTTTCGCAAATCTTTTCGCTAATTCTTACGGTATGCATATCGGCTTAGGAGATATTTGGTTTACAGGATATTGTATTGGCAAAGACCCAGCGAATCCCTGTGAAAAAGTTAAAGTGAATGTTACGGCCTACAACGTCAATCATGTTAAAAAGTAGGTATAACAAACGCATGAATGAATGGACGTCTAAAGCTTGGCTGACGCTCGTTCCTCGCTGATTTTAGCCAAGCTTAATCCGCCCATTATGCGGGCGTTATGCATACAGGAAATGGTCGTGCCTTTTAACAAGCTAATTGCCCTAGTTTTCCTATTAAGTTTTTCTGTACATTCTAGTAACGACCTACCAAAGGTTACAGTGTTTGATAGGGAAATAGTGCTTCCATCGTTTTGTGGAAAAATTGAAAAGTTTAGTGATGGCTCTGTACATGTAATCTGTGAGGTTATAGATACTTCTTATGACGCCGCATGGTTAAGTATTAAGCCGCTAAAAGATTTAGAATTAAATAAATTTCAGCAATCTAAAGAGCTTATTGAGTTTAACGAGTTTAAACTTGGCACTCTCATCCATTATAAGATTGGCCTTCAGTTTGAAACTTCAGAGGGTTTAAAAAAAGTAAAGTTAGAAGTTTTCTGTGACGCACAGGAATGCTTAACGATAATGGGCGATATAAACAATCTATTGGAGAATATAAAAGCACAGATTGCAGGTTAGCATGCATAACAAGTTACTCAAAAGGACGCAAAACGCTTGGCTTGTGCTCCTTCGTCGCTAATTTTAGCCAAGCATTTTTGCGCCCATTAGTAAGGCGTTACCGAATAATTACTCTAACGTGTTTCTGTCCAAATATGCGTTATGTTCAACGTCTGCTGACAGTCAATGTTGGCCTTATGACCACTAATGGCACAAGGCCGCTTCCCTTCGTAAATGTGAATTACACAACATAGAAACCATCAAACAAACTTTTTCGGCACATTTTCATCGTCTTTTTGCTAGCGCTCATCTAGCCAGTGGCTCCTACAACTCGAATTTCTGACATCAACGAATAAGGGTTCTGCATTGGTGTTACTGTATAACCAAAATCTCATCGTGCCGCAGATTCTCATTTTGAATGGCACTCGCCAAATTTGGGGGCGCGCATACTACTTGTCGCTTTTAGTGCCTACTGGTAGGATGAGTGAAAAGAACAAGAAGTAGAATAACCATGTCCGAGTTAATACAAGAGTCGTTGTTAATTGACTATACCCCGACGCAACAGCTGCATTTACGTTATATTGCCGAGCGAGATGCGACGGGGCCAGTCGTATTTTTCATGCATGGTGCTGTCGAGAATGGCAAAATTTTCTACACTCATTCCAATAAGGGTATTGCTCCGTTTCTTGCGCGTCATGGATACCGTTGTTATGTCGCTGACTTATGTGGGCGAGGAGAAAGTAAACCTGCTATCAACAAAGGTGCCAGCTACGGGCAAACAGAGGCTATTTGTCAGGAAATTCCGGCTTTTATAACGCATATTCAGCAACATTGTGGCGAGTTTCCCGCATACTGGGTGGCGCACTCTTGGGGTGGGGTGTTGTTCAATAGCGCTTTTGCGCGCTTTCCACAATACATAAAGTCAGTCAAAGCGTGCGCGTACTTCGGTTCAAAGCGTTCGCTTTATAATCGTCATATCAGTAAATTTATTCAGGGCAATATAATTTGGTATTGGCTTGCGCCCAAATACGCGAAGAAACATGGTTACCTGCCCGCTAAAAAGCTGAAGTGGGGCAGTGATGATGAGACAGTCAAATCACACCGTCAAAGTATGCAGTGGGCTAAAATCAGGCCTTGGATCGACAGTGATGATGGTTTTGACTATGCCAAAGCACTCAAAGGCAAAGCGCTACCACCTATTTTGCACATTGCGGGTGTCAAAGATAAGGCGCTGGCCCAACCAATTGATATCAAAAAGTTTATGCAGGAGTCAGGTGTGGGCATTCAGCAATTGAATGTGTATGGCCGAAACAAAGGGCATCACCATGACTATGGTCATATCGATATGCTAACTCACCCACAAGCACAACGCGACCAATTTCAAGATGTGCTTGAATGGTTTGAAAAATACAGTTCCTAGAGCGATTGAAGTTAGTACTTGTTAAGTATGTTTTGGTATTGCCCTGATAAGCGTAAATCACTCAATGCATGATTGAAATCATCACGAATCGCCTTTTTAATGAACCCTACGTGGTAATCAGTGGGGCTAAATATGTTGTGAACCGTTATTGCCTGAGCGTTTAAAGGCGAATCTAAGCGTTGTTGGTAGTAATCAAAAATCCTTTTATCTATGACTAACGCATCCACACGCTCTAAAAATAGCATGGAAACCTGACTTTCTTGATTTGCTATCTCAGCATAACGTGAATTGCCCTTTGCCATGGCATCGAATGCATCGCCTAGGTTTATGTTGGCGTTTTGAAAAGCGAGGACAGACAGCGAGCTTAAGTCGTCTATCGATTTGATAGAGATGTCATTTTTTGACAGCGTGACGACTACATTATGAAACTCAATATGAGGCTCAGAATAGTAAATATCTCCACTTTCATTGTCACTTTTAAGAGTGAGCGCTGCGTCAGCTAGGTGGGAGTGCAATGATGATTTAAGACGGGCAAAAGGCACGTAAAAAAATTTAACCGTATAGCCTTTATTTTGTAACGCAGTGCGCACGATTTCTACTTCAATACCGGACTCAAATTCAGCGATGCTGTACGGGGGAAGGGTGTTACCAACAGCAATATCAAGTTTAGTTGGTGACGCCAAAGACACCTGGCATATCAACAGGGATGAGATGACGAACGCTAAGAAGCGATTCAATAAAGCAAAAGTGTGCAGTGCGAATGTATGTGTGTCGGGCACGATGACCGGTAGCCTTTGGTTGAACAATAATTAGACAAGGTTATTATAGTCAAATACTTAAACTGCGTGTGTATCAAAGTGTGCTGTTCGAATACTCACGCTGTCATCAAACTAACTGTTTGCGCTCTCCTGCTCAGGAGGTATGACGCTAATGGTGACTTCACGGTCAAAACATTCTTTAAATGACGCTTCGTATTCTTTGTATGCCTTGTTTGCAGTGGCATAAAGGGGTTGGCGCACTTGAGTTCGACTCAAGGTATTAACCTGCAAGTGGGTATCATAAAACTTTAAGCTAGCTTGGGTGTAGGTGAGACCTAGCCAGGAAAATAAGGGGCGCAACAGTGCTTGCGGGTCTTCCACTAACTGCTCGTAGTGTACTGTGGTGACGCTTTGTGGGAGACAATCTCGCCAATGTTGCATGAGTTTGTCATACCCTTCGTAGTACGTCATCAACGCATTCATATCACAGTAAAATGCCTCATTAGCGCCGAAGTAATGTGTGAACACTGACCACGCCATGGGGTAAAAGCTGCGGCGCATATCAATGAACTTAGCATTAGGAAACAATGCCTTAATGGCCCCTACAGATTGAAAGTTTGCAGGTAATTTATTGATGATCACTGCGTTACTGAGTTTATGCTTACTTATTTCATTAGCATATAGCTGTCGTAACTGTGTGCGCATATCCTTGTTTGTGGTTGCCATGCATTGTGGAAACGATTTATTGCTACTGTGGCTTAAATAAGCCATAAGTCTACGACTGAACACATCGTTTTCACCCAAACTCGCAACGCTTGGATGTTGGCACAGCATCTGCTCCAATAGCGTTGAGCCTGAGCGTGGCA
Source organism: Pseudoalteromonas sp. GB56 (assembly GCF_054923835.1). NCBI lineage: Bacteria > Pseudomonadati > Pseudomonadota > Gammaproteobacteria > Alteromonadales > Pseudoalteromonadaceae > Pseudoalteromonas > Pseudoalteromonas sp. GB56. The sequence goes on from NZ_JBPCHK010000003.1 coordinate 377,711, forward strand.
TGCCGATGATAAAGACAGGTGTAAAGCTGGGCTTTACTGGGTCTTGCACTTCATCAATGAACTCGGTGCTGAATTGGTCGATAATGTCTTTGATAAAATGATCGAAACCACCATCTAAAGGACGACAAAGCTGTGATTGGAGTTCATTTGCGAGACGCCAATGAGAAAACGCTTGGTTTTTTATCCCCCAAATTATGATAGCTCTTTGCAAGTGTGTAATGCAGTACGACATTAGATTGGTTATGTTGGCTTCTAGCAAGCAGAGCATGCAGGTGTTCAACATGGTCTTTGGTAATGGCCTGTGTGTCGATATTGGAAAGATCGTAATAAATATAGGGAGTCACTGCGCTATCAGGGCATTTTAGACCTTTCTTTAGAACGTCTGACGCTTGGCGGGTGTAGCCGTAAATTTGCAAGTGCTGAGCAAAGCGATAAAACGCCTCGGCATTGTGCGGTGCTATTTTGCAGCAATACTCCAAAATGTCGAACGCGTCTTTTCTTTGTTGCATGGCATCAAACGCGTCGGCTAGCGCGAACAATGGGTTAAGCACTTTAGGTAAACGCTGGCAGGCTTGTCGGAGCAAATACACGGCCTCTGGGTACTTCTCAAGTCGCATGGCGATACGCCCAAGCCCGAATAACGCTTCTCCCTGATTTGGGTTGGCTTCAAGTACAGAACGATAATGAAAATCAGCCTCTTTTAAGCGATTTTCACTGAGTAGTTGATTGGCCTGCTCCAGTAAGTTCATAACTCTGCTGTGTAATATTTCCTTTGAATTCAAAATACTCCCCAAATATGTAGAGCGCAAGCATAAAAAAGCGGGCTGACGCCCGCTTATAAATCTCAATGGGTATTGCTTTATTAGAAGGTGTAAGACGCTTTCACGTAGTAGTAACCACCGTTAAAGCCATAAGGCGAAGTTTCATAGAACTTGCCACCCCAGGTGTTGTTCGCTAAACCTGTTTGGTCAGCGAAGTCTAATGGCTCACCTTCTTCGTCAAACATATTTTGTGCACCGACAGATAGACCGATATTGTCGTTCACATGGTATGTTAACTCTGCATCAAAGGTGAATGACGCGTCTGCCATTTTCGCCGTTGCATCGTAATCTACGTGCACGCCTTGGTATTCACCGAAGTAGTTAGCACGGATAAAGCCTGAAACTGACTCCCAGTCCTGAGACCAAGTGAAGGTCGCACGGTGTTTTGGTAAATCATTTTCTAAGCGATCTACTTTGAATGCACCAGTAATATCACTGAAGCGAGTAACTTCTGTTTCATTCCAGTTGTATGCAGCACTGAAAGTTGAAGAACCACCCAAAAGATCAGCGCTGTAGTTGGCAACAACATCAACACCGCGAGTTGTAGTATCGAAGTCGTTGGTGAAGAAGCTGACTTGAGCAAGTTGATCTACGTTCGGTACACCTGCTTGCTTAAGGGTTTGCTTATCGGCATCAGATAGCTCAATTTTATCCGATTGCGAAATACGGTCTTCAACATCAATGTTGTAGTAATCAACAGTCATGAAGAAGTCGCCGTTTTCGTAAACTGCACCGAACGTGTAGTTGCTTGACTCTTCAGGCTCCAATTCAGTACCACCTAACTGTACAGAAATTGGGTTAGTAGGAGGCAATAACGCCGAGTCTACTAATACACCGCTGCTCAAGTTTGTTTGTACGTTACTCACATTCGCTTGACCCACTGTTGGCGCACGGAAACCTGTGCTCACAGAGCCTCGAAGTGAGAACATATCATTAATTGTGTAGTGACCTGTTACTTTGTAGTTCGTTGTTGAACCAAAGCTATCGTAATCTTCATAGCGAAGTGCGAAGCCCATCAAGAAATCTTCAGTGAATAGGGTCTCAACATCAACGTACGCTGCATAGTTACGACGAGTAAATTCACCCGCTTGCGATGGTTGGAAACCAGGGAAGCCGTTCGAGCCGATGCTGAAACCTTGCTCTGTTAACGGACCTACCTCGAACGACGCTTCGTCGCCTGAAATAACTGAGAAGGTTTCTTCGCGCCACTCTAAACCACCGGCAACGTTCACGTCATCATACAAGCCCCAGTCAAACAACTTACTCATGTCGTAGTTAAATGTTTTTTCTAGTTGCTCATATTTACCTGGAGAGAAATCACGAGGTGTATCTGGGCCCAATGACGCATTTACTGTGTTGTAAATGAAATAACGTGATGCGTTGTAACCTACCGATGCACTAGCATCATAGAACCAACCAGCAAAAATACCTTCGCTAAATTCACCTTTCACACCTGCGGTGATAGAGGTATCAACGATGTTACCACCAAAGTTTGGTGTGAAACCGCCTGGGATAAGCTCATTGAACGCAAAACAATCTGGATTATTTAATACTCCATTGATGAACTCAGGGTTGTCTAACACATTGTCATCGATTTGGATGTTCGTTGGACAGTTACCGCTCATGTCACCCGTTAAGTCACCCACTAAAAGTGTTTCACCACCGTCGTTTGAGTAAACACCTGGGCGGGTGTGTGGGTTACGGTAGTAGAAGCCACCGCGAACATCACGCTCAGAGTAGTTACCGAACATGTAAAATTCATCATCGTTAGACAGCTCTAAACCGATGTTACCGAACAACGTGATGTCGTCGTTAACTTCTGGTGAGCCCCAGATTTGTGCAGGGTCGGGTACGCCAGGCACGCCAGCTTCGATGAAGGCAGCAGCATCAGGACGCTGAACGCTGCGGCTTGTTGCATCTGCATTTTTGTATTGGAAACTGAAGTTAGCGAAGCCGTCATCAGTAAATGGAAGACCGATGTTACCTGCGATTTGCGTTGAATCCCCATCGCCTTCGTAGTATTGGCCATGGCGAACTTCAAGCATGCCACCTTCGCTGGCATCTTTTAATACGAAGTTCATTACGCCGGCGATAGCATCTGAACCGTATTGTGCAGCAGCACCGTCACGTAGTACTTCGACTTGCTTTAAGGCAATGCTAGGAATTACTGAAATATCAGGACCTTGCGCACCATCGTTAATACCGCCACCTAAGAATGCAATCACCGATGCACGGTGACGACGCTTACCATTTAGCAATACTAGCGTGCTGTCTGAAGGCAAACCGCGTAAATTCGCAGGGCGAACAAGCGTTGCAGCATCACTAATTGGGTTGCTGTGTACGTTGAAAGAAGGAACAGTCCCCTTGATAGCTTCAAGCATGTCTGTGTTACCAGATTTGCCCAGCTCATCGCCACCGATGATATCAACTGGTACAGGTGAGCTACCAATTGAACGTGGTGCAGCACGTGAGCCGACAACCGCAATTTTCTCAATTTTTTCGTTATTTTCTGCCCCAGTTTCATCTTCAGCGAAAGCCATACCACTGTTCATTGCTGCGATTGCAGATGTTGAAAGTAGTGCGCAGCGAACAGCTGATTGCAGTTTTCTGTACTTTAACTTCATAGTTCGTCCCCCAGACTTATACAGATTTATCTTTGTTTGTTGTCATTGTGTATAATATACGTATACAGATCATTAACAATCAGATCAACACTGTTTAACAGATGACGTAAAATTGGTACAGGTGTTTGCGGGCTTTGAATTTGTAAAAATTAGATGCAATAACGATTGACTGTGAAAGCGTGAGAAGGACGTTACAAATCCTAGCTTCGCATACAGAAGTGTGTGACAATCGGTTCTGGAAATTACTCAGAAGTACATTATGCGGATATATCGTTCGTTTCATCGAGCACCTTTGCGAGTATTAATGATTTCGCGGCGTCGTCAAAAAATAAAGCTTCGTCGAGCGATGGTCACGTTAAAATGGGCGTTAGCACAAGAGCGTCAAGAGACGCGAGAAATGCTTGAAATCTACAAACGATACACCAAGCGACAAGCCAGCAAACAAGAGTTGGAAATTGCCAATAAGCAGTTCATCGACATCCTTAAAGGCTTGGGGTTAGGTGTGTTTGCAGTGTTACCATTTGCGCCTATCACTATTCCATTAGTGGTGAAAATTGCCCACATGGTTGGTGTCGATATTCTGCCAAGTTCGTTCAGTCATCCTAAACCTCCCAAAGCGAAACCCACAGAAGAAACGGACAAAGAGGGCTAATTAAGCCGCTCATTTCAACGGAAATTGGGCGATAGGGTGGTAAACCAGCCCAAGCTCATCTCTTGTCGAGTGATAAAGAGCAAATTCAGTTACATCTAGCTGGTGATGTGTTGGTGCAGCATCGACTTTCGGTGAGTGTTTCAGCCCTCGGCCTAACGTAATGTGCGGTCGGTAGCTCGCGTGCTGATCCTCAATACCGTACTGCTTCGCGATAGTTCTTAATTGTGCGGCTAAATCGATTAATTCAGCTGGTGCAACACTGGGTTTTAGATGAAACAAGCCATTATGTTGCCAAAAGTCGTAGTCATCTATCGTCAGTTTAAACGACTTTACAGACAGGGATTGCACCTCGGTCGTTAATTTCGCTGCTATCTCGTTTGAGGTTTCGCCTAAAAACAAAAGGGTCAGATGCCAATTGCGCGATTGAGTCGGCGCTTTGGTCATTGTGACACTTTGCGATAGCCAATTATCAATTTGCTGTTTAGTGTATTTGTCTAAGCCCAATGCGAAGAACAGTCGTTTTGATGTAGGTACGTGCTGCATAACTCAGTAGTATCATTTAGTTATTGGAATTGTTATCCTGACTATTATTAGTATTAGACAGTGAGTCCGCAATGCAATTACTCATTAATAAACCACGCTTAGACACTCAGTTAATCCCACTTTTTGTATTTGATAAAGCCCAATGCCAAGCATGGTGTGAACAGCAAGATGAATTTACACAAAATTGGTTGGCGAGTGCCCTTGAACAAACAGGTTTATGTATCGTGCCAAATACTGCTACAGGTCAGCCACAACAAGCTGTACTTGTTTGCCAAAATACACAAGATATGTGGGCCGCAGGCGATATAGTTAAGAAGCTACCTAAAGCGGACTACCAATTACAAAACGTTGAAAATTTTAAAGAAGTAGCGCTTGGATTTGCCCTTGGTGGGTATCAGTTTAGCGGCTATAAGCAAGTATCGGCGCCTAAAGCGCGTTTATTAATTGAAGACCCATCGTTGTTTAGCGAATTGACCGCGCATGTTGAGTCGACTCAGCTGGTTCGCGACCTCGTTAATACCCAGCGGCAGACATGATGCCGCAGCACCTCAGTGAAGTAATGAGTGATTTAGCTACTCGTTACCAAGGTGAGTTTAGCGAGTGGGTGGGCGATGAACTGCTTGAGCAAAACTACCCAACAATCCATTTAGTGGGCCGCGCCAGTGAGAACAAACCTCGCTTACTCGATTTACGTTGGGGCAAAAAAGATGCGCCTAAAGTAACGCTTGTTGGCAAAGGCGTGTGTTTTGATTCCGGTGGTTTGGATTTGAAACCTGCAGATGGCATGCGTTTGATGAAAAAGGACATGGGCGGTGCAGCGCATGTGATTGGCCTTGCTAACTTGATTATGGCGATGGACTTGAACGTGCAATTGCGCGTGTTAGTGCCTGCTGTTGAAAATGCGGTTTCACGCAATGCATTCCGCCCAGGTGACGTAGTTAAAACACGTAAAGGTATTACTGTAGAAATCGACAACACCGACGCTGAAGGGCGCTTGGTTCTGTGTGATGCGCTCGATGAAGCGCAGCAAGATAATCCTGACCTTATTGTTGATTTTGCAACTTTAACCGGTGCGATGCGCGTGGCGCTGGGCACTGAATTGCCGGGTTTCTTTAGCAGTGACAGTGAACTCGCATCTAAGTTGTGCGCAATGGGTGAGCAAAGCCAAGACCCTGTCTGGCACATGCCTTTGTTCGCGCAATACAAGAACTTGTTAAACAGTGATGTTGCAGACATGACTAACTGTAGTAAAGGCCCATTTGGTGGCGCTATTACTGCAGCGCTCTACCTACAAGAGTTTGTTGCACCAACAACGCCTTGGATTCATTTTGATGTGATGGCATGGAATGTCCGCGCTTTACCTGGCCGACCAGTAGGTGGGGAAGCCTTTGGCATTCGTGCAGTGTATGCACTTCTTCATGACAAATTCGGTAGCTAAAAATATCAGTGTGTTGATAACGGTCATCAAATGCCGTTATCAACACAGATTCGCCTAAAACAACTATTCTTCGTTCAACCACATTAGCGCATCGCCCGGACGGGTAAAGTGCTTGATTTCCCCACTGACAAACCAGTTTGCAAATCGCGCGGCATAGGCTTGCCAACGTTCATGACCATACAATGCAATGCGTCTAAATTGATGGCGATGTGTCATGCCCAATTTAAAGTCATCCCACATTGCATGGGCACTGAACCCTTCGAGTGCACTGGCGTCAATAAATACGTCTACTATGCGTTCATCAACACCTTTAAGCGCATCATCGAACATCGGAGTGATGATCTCATAGTCTTGATGTCCTAACGTACCTACCAGCACCAGCGTGATATAAAACCGCTCATTATTTCGTTCGATGCCTATGTGTAACCCATGTCTTTTCATTGCCGTGATGTTCCTACGATTTAACTTTTCTGTCTAAACCATAGTCAATTTTTTCAAGGGTATTAATGATTTGGCTCAAATTTGGGGGCGGAACAATAAAAAAAGCCACAGGAGTGGCTTTTTTAGGTCAAATTACAAAGGTGACTTACTTTTGGCAGGCTTTCACTGCATCAGCAATGAGTTCCAAACCTGTTTGTGTGCATGGCGCCAGTTCCGCTGTGCTCTCACGCATCGGTGTAACACGCTCGCCCCACTTAATGTAGCTGGCGGCCCATGTAAGACCTGCACCGAATGCTGCAGACATAATATTTGCGCCAGGTTTGATCATGCCGCGCTCAACCGCTTCACATAATGCGATAGCAATGGTTGCCGCTGATGTGTTGCCGTACTCATCAATGTTGATCATCACCTTGTCATCTTCAACTTTCAGGCGCTGTTGTATCGATTGGATGATACGTAAGTTAGCTTGGTGTGGAACCAGAACATCGATGTCGTCTAAGCTAATTTGTGCTTGGTTTAAAACATCATCACACGCAACACTCATGCCTTTCACTGCGCGCTTGAAAATCTCAGGGCCAATGAAGTTAATTTCAGAACCACCGATGGCTTCGTACTTATTGATATTCGAACCAAAGTTCTCTATGTGCAGAATACTTCTGTCTGAACTATCACAACCAGATTTAGAGGCAAGTAAGCCCACTTTTTGCTCAGTTGCTTCGAGAACAACCGCACCTGCGCCGTCACCGAACAGCACAGCGCTGTCACGACGCGCCCAGTTTACATACCAAAGCATACGTTCAGCAGCAATCACTACTGCACGCTTGATCATACCGGCTTGAATTTGTGCAGTGGCCATTTGCAACGCATACAAAAAGCCTGAACACGCTGCGTTGCTGTCACATGCAGCTGCACCGGTTGCCCCCAGACGTTGTTGTACTTCAGAGGCCGTGTTTGCCACCACGGTACTTGGCGTACAGGTCGCTACCAATACCAAGTCTAGGTCCGCAGCGTCTAAACCTGCGCAATCTAATGCACGTTGCGCGGCCACTGTAGCGAGCTCGGCCGTACTTACATGACTGATATGGCGAGCTTTAATACCAGTACGTGAGCTGATCCACTCATCTGATGTATCGACGACGGTAGCAATGTCTTCATTGCTAATTCGCGCTGGTGGAATACACTTACCCCAGCCTGTGATCTCTGCATAGTGCATATAAAATCCTAATCGTTGCTGCATGGGACGCAGTGTTTTTATACTGGCCCGATGTCTTTTGCTTATCGCTACTTTATACCAAAATGCCGTAAGTTGGTCGAGTTATACTGGCGCAGTAAGGCAAAGTATGTTGTGTTAGATTGTAAACATAACTGCATTTTATATTTGCAGTTTATGTACCTAATAATACAAATAATCAAAAGGTTAAGGGTTTAAGATGAAGATAACGCTCCTATCAACGCTCGTGTTTATGGCGACATCCGTGCCCACCGCTTGGGCCAACACCACGCTAATCCATGCGGGTGAATTACTCAGCGCAGCAGATAAAAAAGTAGCACAGCAGCAAACAATTGAAATTGAAGATGGCAAAGTAAAAGCCATTCATGCGGGTTTTCTCACATCTGCAGACTTGGGTTTGCAACACTCTGAGCTGGTCGATTTAAGCGACAAGTTTGTCATGCCCGGTTTAATTGATTTGCATGTTCACGTTGGCTTTGAGCGCGATCCAAAGGCAAACCCTCACAGAGCGTTGATGGAAGTAGAGGCTGACAGTGCGTTGCGGTCAGTGAATTACCTTCGCTCCACACTTGAAGCCGGATTTACGACAGTTAGAGACCTAGGTGGCAGTAATGATGTTATTTTCCCGCTGCAACGTGCTGTAGACAAAGGGGTGATCGTAGGCCCCCGAATTATCGCTGCGGGTGAAGCTGTCACACCCACGGGAGGGCATGGTGATATGCACGGCTATCGCCAAGAAATTCTCGAAGCATTTACGCCTAGAATGGGCGTGTGTGATGGGGCAGATGACTGTACTCGGGCTGTACGAGAGTTGGTCAAAGCTGGCGCGCAAGTAATCAAAATTACAGCCACTGGCGGTGTACTAAGTAATACCAAAGCGGGTTTAAATCAACAGCTAACAGATGCTGAGCTAAGTGCCATTGTTGATACTGCTCATAACCTCGGTCGCCCAGTGACAGCCCATGCCCATGGCGCCGGAGGAATCGCAGCAGCGCTCAGAGCTGGGGTTGATTCAATAGAACATGGTTCTTATTTGAATGATGACATCCTTAAATTATTCAAACAAACTGGTGCGTATTTGGTTCCTACTTTACTGGCTGGTGTTTCGGTTAGCGAAGAGGTGCAATCGAACCCGAACATTCCCCCTGCGATTGTTGAAAAGATAAAAACGGTGGCGCCAGTTGTTAAAGCGTCATTCCAAAGTGCGTTGAAGAAAAAGAATCAATATCGCATTTGGCACGGATTCTGGAGTTTCTCGTCATGGTGACAATGCTAAGGAATTTGTGCTGTTGGTGGATTATGGCATGACGCCAAGGCAAGCGATTGCTTCGAGCCTAGAATCTGCTCCTAAGGTATTGAATATGGAGAAAGAAGTTGGCAAATTAGAAACAGGCTACTACGCTGATGTAATCGCACTCGATAAATCACCACTGGATGACATTGGCCAGTTACTGTCTGTCGATTTCGTTATGAAACAAGGGAAAGTTATTAAGCACAATGAATAAAATAAAAGCGCAGCTATTAGAACAACTGGTCGAATGCGAACGTGCACTTATGCGTGATGACGTTCGCTCTGATGCTGCGCGCCTCAGTGCGATGCTTGATAACGATTTTATCGAAGTATCAGTGGATGGTCGCCGTCTCGATAAAGAAAATGTACTCGAACGTTTGCCCAAAGAGCGCTCCAAAGGTAGAAAGCCCATATTCCACAATCAAGACTTTACCGGCAGAATGCTCAGTGATGACGTTGCTCAAATTTCCTATAACGCTGCGCTGAAACGCATCAAAGGCGGGCAATGGCACTTCTCTATGCGTATGTCGATTTGGCGTTTAAACGATGATGAACAATGGCGTTTGGTGTATCATCAGGGCTCCCCGTGCGAGCCCTTTGCAATAAAAGGTCAGGAGCGTTGAGGTATATCAAACAGCTTTCAACAAACTTGCCAAAAAGCACAGTTCAACTTCCTCAGTGATACCTAAACTAGTACAATCTTCGCAGTCATAAGCAAAGGTGTATCCCCCCTTGGATTTGCTCCCTCAATCAAGTATTAGTCGCGTATTGTTACTTCGTAGCCTTGCTATTGTTGTGCAGTTTTGCGCTGTCTTAATTGGGCACTTCATACTAGACCTCGATTTGGCTCTGCTTCCCTTACTGCTTGTGATTGCGTTGGAGTCTGTATTTCAACTAGCGAGTGTGTGGTTATTGCGTAAGCGTTTGCGCCAAAATGAGCGTGTGGGCTCATTGACTATTGTCTGGCAACTTATCGCTGACATTGGCTTTTTAACGCTATTACTCGCGCTCAGCGGTGGGGCGACGAATGCGTTCGTTTCCTTGCTTCTCTTACCGATAATCATTGCAGCGGTCACTCTACCTGCACGCCTTACTGCAGTTATCACTGTCATTGCAATAGCAATTTATACTTGGCTTGTTGTTGTGATGCCTCAGCAACATAGTGTGCATGGAGCAGGGCACCACACAATGGCGATGCAAGGCCACTTTATTGCCATGTGGGTCAATTTTGTTATTAGTGCGCTGGTGGTCGCGACTGTTGTGAGCGCATTAGCGAGAACGATGGCAAAACAGCAAAGCGCTATTGCGCGCAGTCGCGAAGAACAACTTCGTGCAGAACAGTTGTTAGCGTTAGGAAATGCAGCGGCTCAAGCGACCCATCAACTGGCTACTCCCCTGGCTACGATTGCGTTACTGCACGAAGAGTTAGAGGAATTGAGCTCGTCGCAAGCGAGTGTAAGGCCTATTAGTGAAGAGTTAAAAACACCCATTGAGCAATGTCAGGCGCAACTGGACTTATTCAGGGAGCGGTCTGAGCAATTACGCCAAGCGCAAAAGAATGTCACCGCATCATCTAGTTGTACTATTGGTGAACTTGTAACTGAGATTAAGCAAGCATTTAGTCTTCAATTTCCGCTACAAACTTTGCACGTTGATACCGCAGAAGTTCTTATGGATACACATATTAACTCGGACCCGTTATTGAGTGCGGCGTTTTTAAATGTCTTAGCTAATGCAGCAAGGGCAAATGAACACGTAGGTGCGTCAAATATCAGTTTGAAGGTGAGTGGCCACACGCAGCAAGTGCAGTGGCGAATCGAAGACCAAGGACAAGGAATTAATACCCAGCAATTAGCTGATTTGGGCTCTGTCATCATAGCCAGCGATAATGGATTTGGTGTGGCAATGTGGTTGACGAACGCAACGATAGAGCGCTGTTGTGGACGATTGGCACTAACAAATACCCCAGCTGGCGCTTGTATTGATATTTTTTTACCTAAGGCCTAAACGTGAATATTTTGCTGATTGAAGACGACAGTGTATTTGCACAAACATTAATGCGACGCCTCATAAGTGGTGGTTGCACTGTGTCGCATGCAGCAAATAGCAGCGAAGCACTCTTGCAGGCTCGTGCCGTTCGCCCCACCCATATTATTCTCGATATGAATCTTGATAGTGAGTCTGGATTAGCTCTGTTAGCGCCACTTCGTGCCTTATTACCAGCAACTCGGATTGTGCTATTGACAGGGTTTGCGAGTATCGCCACAGCTGTGCAGGCTATAAAACTCGGTGCGGATGATTATCTGTGTAAACCCGCTTCATTAGCGATGATATTAGCAACATTAAACGGGCAGGCGAGCGATGACTCTGTGTCAGAGGACATCGTGATGTCGCCAGATCGAGTTGAATGGGAGCACATTCAAGCGGTGCTTGGTCGCAATGATGGTAATATCTCTAAAACAGCAAGACAACTCAATATGCACCGCCGAACTTTGCAACGTAAGCTGCAAAAAAAGCCGGTCTCAAGTTGAGACCGGCTGTGGGGTAGGCACCAGCCTACAGTAGCAATGAAATACCCAGATTAACTGTGCGGCCCCGCGCAGCTAGTTTTTCACCTACCTGAGTTTGAACTTGAGCGATACGATTACGGCCACTGAGGTGTTCGCTGTATGCCTTATCAAATACATTTTCAATACCTGCGCGGATGCTTACTGAGGGGGTCACATCCACAGAGGTTGTAAAATCGAGAACGCCGTAACCAGGTGATTGTAATTCTTGGTTGTATCGCGATACCTTGTGTTGCTTTGTATAGCCTCGCCAGTTCACTTGTGCACGTAGAGTGTCATTAGTGTAATTAAGGCCCAGTTGAATATTCGCTGGTGTAATTCGATAAAGGTCATCCTGAACGCCGTCAACACGTTTTGCCCTAACGTAGCTCGCGTTAGCATTAATGTACCAGCTTGGGTTGATAGTGTAGTGAGAGGTAACATCAAACCCATAAAGCACAGCGTCTATGTTGTTAAACTGCAGCGCATTGTGACCCCCCATCATATTGGCCACTTTATTAACGACTGCATCTTGAATAGGGGTACCCTGCACATAATCGTCAACATGTTGATAAAACACTTGTGGACTCAAGGTGAGTTGTCCTGTTTGAACAGAAATACCGATATTAAATTGATACGCGGTCTCCGCTTTTAAGTTGATGTTACCGACATAAGTACGTCCATCGGCTAAACCACCGGTCGATTGCATCGGGAGCCATAAATAACGAGCTTGATACTGCGGTGCGCGCTGTTTTACAGCAAATGCATAAGACAGTGAAGTGAGTTCATTGACACTGTAGCGATTATTGAATGTGACATCGTAAGTTCCGGTAAACACATTTTTGTCTGCGTTATTGAATCGTTGTTCTAGCAAAGCCGCTGCAGGCATCATCATCGCCATCGAAGAACTCACATTGTTGGCATCGGACATGTTTGCTTTGACTCGCACGCCGATAATGCTCTCTAAATGTTTTTGGGACAGATGATATTGAGCAAAAACACTGTGGCGATGGTCTTGTACCTCATTAAAATTAGTGACAAAGAACATCGGATTACTAGGATTTGTAATATCAGCGTTATGGGTACTCAGTGACGCATCGTACCCTATTTTCCAGTTATTACTTTCTAAGTGGGCATATAAACCTGTGCTTTTCGACGATGCTCGAGTATAGCGTTCTTTTGATGCAAAGCTCACAAATCGCTGTTGGAAATTGTCCATACCATGGTCACCATCTTGATAAGCAAGACCCCATGACAAGGTCCCATTATTCAATGTGTGGTCACCTTCGAGTTCATATTTGGTTGTGTTGATGTAATCAATATCCATAGGCAGAGCAGGGGTGCCTGTAGAGCCGGTGTCCGTTTTATGAACGTTGACATGAACGTTCCCTTGACGAGCAGAGAATGTTGTTAATAACCCAAATTGACGGCGTTTATAGTGACTGTTAGGAATAACGCCTGTCGCACTGTGTTGTTCGTCACTGTACTGTTGTTCTGCATAGGCCATTGCTCCAAAACTGTCAGCACCAAATCCTGTAACTAGGCTACCTTTGTAGGCATTATTCTCATCTAAATTGACGTTGCTTTGTGCCCACGGTGCTTCTTGTGTGTGTGCTTTTCTCATTGTCACTTCGATGGCTCCACCGAGCGTGTCGATACCCGCACTAACAGGTGCTATCCCCCTGTATATTTGCATGTGCTTTACCATTACACTCGGTGCATAACTTAAAGGGGTATCCATGGCATTTGGGCCAGCTCCAGCCAGTTGTAATCCATTATTGTTGATATTGACGCGCTCTGCGAACATTCCTCGGTACTGGGCAATACCCGTGATAGGGCCATTGGTATTGATGTTTGCGCCAGCGACCCCTTTGAGCCAAGCGCTGGTATCTTGACTAAATAGCACTGGTTCAACAGCTAGTTTTTGCTCGTTGGGTTGGTGATAAGAACCTGTGACAGTTATCACTTCCATCGCGTAACTTGAAGCGTTGAGCGCGAGTGCAAGTGAGGATGCCAGTACGGATGTTGAGTTCATTATTTTTTCTTGTTGCCGTGATGTTTGAGACTATTTTCCTGTGCTTGCGTGACCTGAGCTAGGGGAATCTGCCAATGTGCGACATTTTGTCGCAGACATACATTTTTGCTGCTCTTTCGATCTCAGGCTACGCTTAGAGGGTATAGGCAGTGTGAGTATTGCTATGAATTTCTCCGAATTAAATTTTCTTGCGGTGTTATGTGCTGCACTCGCTACGTTTGTTCTCGGTGGTCTCTGGTACTCTCCTTTGATGTTCAAATCTGCTTGGCTTGATGGCTGCGGACTCACTGATATGGACTTGGCTGAGGCGTCGATGCCAAAAGTGTTTTCTTTAGCACTTATTTTGTCTTTGATAGCCGCGTTTGTTTTTGCGTTGTTCTTAGGCCCGAAACCGGATTTGGGATTTGCTGTTGGCGCAGGCTTTGCGGCAGGTATCGCGTGGGTGGCGACATCGTTTGGTATCAGTTATTTATTTGAACAACGGCCCTTGAAATTGTTTCTTGTTAACGGCGGCTATCACACGGTGCAATTTACACTAATCGGTTTAATACTCGGGTTGTGGCATTAGCCTCGTAATTCCATGATAAACTGTGCAATCAACTGAAAAGGGGAGTGCATGGCAAAACCAAACAAAAAAGGCCCAGTACGAACGGTCGATATTTTTTGTGCTAAATGTCGAACTCAACTCTACACCTATCGTAAAGGGGGCAAAGGCGCATTGGTGAAATGCTTCAAAGAGCGGATCACTGAGGATTATACTCAACAGCCGGCCACGTGCCCTCAATGCCAACAAGTATTTGCTCGAGACATGCTCATACGCGGTACCCCCGCATTTAAAATGATTGGTCAGAAAGTGTATATGAAGTAGGGCAAATGTCCTTAGGGGGAATCCCGGCCCTTGGTAGGCTTGCGCTGTATAAATAGTGGAGTAGATCATGGATCTTTTATTCGATGTAATTGGAATGAGTGGTACCTTTTTGGTGGTAGGCGCTTTCTTTTTATTGCAGTTAGGAAAACTTCCTGCATCAGGTATTGGCTATAACGTCATGAACCTAACGGGGGCCATCCTTTTACTTATCAGCCTGTGTTACAACTTCAACTTGGCCAGCTTTGTAATTGAAATTTTCTGGATAGCTGCATCCCTAATCGGTATTTATAAATACTATAAAGCACGTCGAGAGTTAAAACTCGCACAAGCTTAATCTTGACTGTTACCAGTATTGGCTTCAGTTCAATACTGGTAAATCCTTGTTTAGCAATGTATCTTTTTAATCTTACGCTGTATTTAAACAACCAAATTTTCTACTGATATGATTGCTAACATCCCTGAATTGGAACGAGTTTATAACCAATTTAACACTTTTCATCGTGACCAAGGGCCGTTATCGCTTGGGCGTCGAAAAGAGATTCTTGACGCATTACGACAAGCGCTCATAAGTCATCAGCACGTGCTTGTGGAAGCTGTGAGCAAGGATTTTGGTTATCGCGATGAATTCGACACGGTTTTTAGTGATATTCTGCCCACGGTGGACGCAATTGCATATTGTGCAAAGAATCTTAAACGCTGGACTAAACCCGAAAAAAGGCGCGCTGGATTCGCTCATTTTCCATCTAAATTGTACGTAAAGTACGAAGCAAAGGGCGTTGTTGGTGTGATCTCGCCATGGAACTACCCGATTAATCTTGCGTTGTCGCCAGCTGCTTTCGCGATAGCTGCGGGAAATAGGGTGGTGGTTAAACTCAGCGAATACACCCCTCATTTAAACGCAGCACTTAAGGCGCTATTGCCAGCAAACACAGAACAAGTTATCGCCTTCGTTGAGGGGGAAAGCGACATTGCTGAAGCATTTAGTGCATTGCCTTGGGATCACTTGCTATTCACTGGCGGCACACAAATAGGTCGCCATGTTATGCGCAGTGCCGCGCAAAATTTAACGCCTCTTACTCTGGAGTTGGGCGGCAAGTCGCCAACGGTTGTGCTGCCTTCGGCACATTTGCCAAGTGCAGTATCGCAATTGTGCTTTGGCAAATTGACCAATGGCGGGCAAATTTGCGTCGCACCCGATCACGTTTATGTACCTGATCATCTGCTTGATGATTTCATCGAACAAATCACACAACGTGTCGCTGCTGTGTCGTATCCGAGTACCCAGATTATTTCCGATAGAGCACAACAACGCATCAATTCTTTATTGGCACAAGCATGTGAAAACGGGGCAAAGGCGCTGCCATTGTTAGATGCAAAAGGTAATACACGTCTTACTCTGTTGCTGAATGTCGACACTCGCATGGACATCGCAAACACCGAAATCTTTGGTCCGATATTACCTGTTTATGGTTACGATGATATTGATCAGGTGATAGAGACACTCAAAGGCCAAGCAAAACCTTTGGCACTGTACTTATTCGCTCAAGACGCTGAACAATGGCAACATGTTAGTGAACAAGTGCAAAGCGGTACATTGGCCATAAACGACACCTTGATGCAGGTGAGTGCAACAGATTTGCCGTTTGGCGGCGTGGGCGAGTCTGGATTTGGTCAGTACCATGGTAAAGAAGGGTTCATTACCTTTTCTCATGCCCGCGCTGTTGTTCACAGCCCGGCGCGTTGGCCTAAAGCACGATTATTGCTACAGCGCTCTAAACTATTGCTCGGCTTGTCAAAGTGGCTGTATTTGAGAAAGTAGCAGTTTAGAACGTAGAAGTGGGCGCAATGCCCACTCTAGCGTGTTAGCGAGGTAAGTTTTTACTCAATTTCTTGTGTTTGTTCATTACGCCTGTGTAATAGCCATGCATCGCTTCATGCAGTTGCTTTTCACTGCGCTTAATGTGTTCACCTTGCTCAATGATTTGCATACTGAGTTTTATTTTTTCATCACGAATCACATTGATTTCATTACTTTGACGATCAAAGCGCGCTTGCAGCTCATCAACGTGGAGATTTGATGATTTTAGGAGGTCGTGCAACTCTTTGTTACGCTCTTGCAGGTCACGGCAATGATGCTTGAGTACATGTTTGCTGGTATTGGCTTCTTCTAATTGTTGCTCTAAATGCGCCATTTCAATTTGTACTTCACGCTTAGCTTGTGTTTGCACCTGCTGCATTTGCTCGGCCATTTTATCCATGTGTGCTAACGCCTTCTTGTTCAGAGCCTCAGCTTGATTTATTTGCTGGATTAGTGGTTCTTGAGCTTGTTGTAATTGTTTAACTTGTCGCTCTTTTTCTTGTAGTAATTGCTTATAAAGGTACAACTGCTCATGCAGTGAGGGTTCACCACTTGATGTACTGATATGAGTGACATTAGGCTGCGTTTGTGAATCAAAGTGGGTGGGGATATCTGGGTGCGCCATGGTCTTTCCTTGTTTGGTCATATGAGTAGCTGGTTAAATTTTAGCAACCATGTAGCACCAAACTTGTTGATCTAAATCACACAATCAAAACCTGAAGATACCAAGAGGGACGCTTGTTTGATCTAGCGCAAGAGAAAATCCAGGGCGCATGGCGCCCGAAGGGATAAAAGAGTGTTAACGTGTAAACTTTGCCAATACACAGCTCACATTGTCGCGCGCGCCGCGAACAAGCACTGAGTGCACCAGTTTTTCTATGCTGACATCGATATTGGCACCAGTTAGCGCGCCTTCGATTTCAAAATCAGATAATGCGTCATGCAAGCCATCGCTGCACAGTAAAAATGTGTCGTTCGATTTCAGTTTGCCTTGAACGACTTCAATTGCAACGTGGTTAGTTACGCCAATTGCTCTTGCCACTTCATGTTTCAAAGGGTGACTCGCTGCTTGAACACTGGTGATGGAACCGCCATCAAGAAGTTGATTGGCGCGACTGTGATCGCGAGTTTGCTGCACTAAGGCACCTTCGCGGAATAAATAACCTCGGCTATCACCTGCCCAAATAAAGTGATAATCGTCCTCGCCAATCACCAGTGCAACGGCAGTGGAGCCAATGCGTTTGCCACTCAGTTCCTCAATCCCATAGTGGTATAAGTCCTCATTGGCGGCGTGCAGTGCTTGGACGACAAGCTGCACAGTACTTTGATTTCCCGTATCTTGCTCAAGTCGATTGGCAACATGGTTAACCACTGTTTTGCTGGCGAAGTGGCCATCGCTGAGACCTCCCATGCCGTCTGCAACGACCCATACTTGGTGATTGGGCAATTCCAACACGGCATCTTCATTGTCCTTGCGAACAAGACCTTGATGACTTTTAGCGACACTTTCTACGACCATAGGAAGCCTCCGTTCTCATCACAAGAATGGCAAGACAGAACAGGAGACATGTGTCTTGGGGCGTAAGCAAAAGCCTCAGAAAAACAGAGGAGGTGGCATTCAAATACATCCATATATAACTTTACATCCTGTAAACGAATTAAGCAGATAGAGATACCTTAAAGGAGACCCCGCAGAGGGAACATCTGCGGAGCTCATTGTGCATATTAGAGGCGACGGCCTTCACCTGTGTAACGTCCCGCAAGGATTTTCTCATATATTGAGTCTGCCGTTTTCTTTGCGCGCTCGATAGCGTCAGGCTGCAATTTACGTTCATCGAGTTTTCGACTGGTGCTCGCATCATCGTTGCCGTTGTATTCAGCGATAGTATTCCAAATATATGATTTTTCTAAACTCTTAGGTACTCCTAAGCCTTCATAATACATCAAAGCTAGATTGAACTGCGCCAGTGTATAGTTTTGCGCAGCTGCTTTTTGATACCAATCAACTGCCGTTGGGTAGTCTTTTAGGACGCCTTCGCCATTGGTGTACATCACGCCTAGGTTGTACTGTGCAGCTGCAATCCCCTTCGCTGCAGCACCTTCGAATAATTTAACGGCGTTTTGCAGGTCAGTTTTCACGCCTCTGCCTTCTTGATACATCACCGCCAAAGAAAACATCGCGTCAGCGTAATTTTTATCAACAGCTTGTTGGTATAGCTCCGCCGCTTTATGTTGATTTTTAGCAACGCCATAGCCGTTTTCATACATTTGTCCAAGTTCATAGAGGCCTGGTGCAAATCCTTTATCTGCTAGGTATTGGAACTCCGTTAGTGCGGTTTCAAAATCACCGACATTTGCTGCCGCTATGCCTTCTTCTAACCCAGCGTGCGCTGGTGCCGTCAATGCAAAAGAAGTGCAAAGGCCGACAATATATAGGGTTTTTCGCAACATGTGTGTGTCTCCAGAGTCACTGCTATCTTCCTGATTCTAGCTTGTTTATTGGTGATTATCCAAAGTCTTGTTATAAAAAGATATGAGTTGAACAATGCGTTGGTTTTGTAGTGGCTTAGTTACAAACGAGCGGAGCTATAACCCGTTTTTCATGCACTTGAAGATTTATCACTCATGGCTATGCCCCCTTTAATTCACTCCCTGATCCATGCTACAACTGGTGCATCATTATGCACAGGAGGAATGGGAATGAGTGACCAATATGCTGCGCTACGTAGTAATGTAAGTTTGTTAGGACAAGTTTTAGGTCAAACCATTGAGCAGGCGCTTGGGGAGCAAGCACTGGACAAAGTAGAGCAAATTCGCCAATTAGCTAAAAGCTCGAGAAATGGTGATGAACTAGCCAGAGAGCAGTTGCTTACTGAGCTTCAAAACTTAAGTGATGACGAACTTTTATTGGTAGTAAGAGCATTTAACCAATTCCTTAATCTTGCTAATGTTGCTGAGCAATATCACACAGTATCGCGAAATGCCGATGAAGGGTTTTGTCAATTAGACCCATTAAAACAGACGTTACAACGTTTAAAGCACAATAATATCAGCGATGAACAAATAAAAGATGCTGTCGCTAAACTTGATATCAATATGGTGCTTACGGCACACCCTACAGAAGTAACCCGTCGTACCTTGATTAATAAGCACGTGCAGCTAACGAACTGCCTAAACCAACTAGAGTTGGGTGATTTGTTGCCATCTGAGCGAGCAGCCATTATGACGCGTGTTCGCCAACTGATTGCACAAGCTTGGCATACCGATGAAATTCGCCAAAGCCGTCCCACACCGTTGGATGAAGCGAAATGGGGTTTTGCGGTGATTGAAAACAGTCTGTGGCAAGCAGTCCCTGAGTATGTTCGTGAACTCGATTCGTTATTATCAGAAGAATTGGGTGTTGGTTTGAATGAAGCTGCCAAACCTGTACGTTTTACCTCGTGGATGGGGGGAGATAGAGATGGTAATCCGTTTGTCACCGCGACAGTCACGCAAAGTGTTATTGAGCACGGGCGATGGATGGCATTGGACTTATATATCCGTGATATCAATCAATTGATCAGTGAACTGTCGATGCACCAAGCCAGCGAGGCCTTGTTAGCGGTTGCTGGTGATGCGCATGAACCTTATCGAAAATTACTAAAAACTTTGCGCACGGATTTGCAAGTAACGCATAAATTCTTGGAATCAAAAATTACGGGTCAACCGACTCGGGGCGAAGACAGAATCACTGAAATTGCGCAGATCGCCGATGTGTTGCAACTGTGCTATGAATCGCTGTGTGCGAACAAAATGAAGACTATCGCTGATGGGCTGCTCAAGGACACGCTCATTCGCTGTCGCTGCTTTGGTTTGCAGTTGAGTCAACTCGACATTAGACAAGACAGCGATAAACATGCGCAAGTGCTCAGTGACATTACCCAGTACCTAGGCTTGGGTGATTATTTGTCTTGGGACGAGCAGCGCAAACTCGACTTTTTAGAAGCTGAACTCGCTAACAAACGCCCCTTGCTTCCAACTCATTGGCAAGCAAGTGAGCAAACCCAAGAAGTCCTTGATACCTTTAAAGTTATCGCCAACAACCGTGCTGATAAATTCGGTATCTATATTATTTCGATGGCGCGACAAGCGTCCGATGTACTGGCAGTAAAACTACTGCTCAAAGAAGCCGGTTGCGAATTTAATATGCCTGTGGCGCCATTGTTCGAAACCTTGGACGATTTAAATCGCGCATCTCAAGTTATGACCACCTTGTATGAGAATCAAGTATATCGTGACATCATGGGCGCGCATCAATACGTGATGATAGGCTACTCTGATTCTGCGAAAGACGCGGGTATGATGGCCGCAGGTTGGGCTCAATACAGTGCAATGGAATCCTTGGTACAACTTAGCGAGCAACATGGCACTGAGCTTGTTTTGTTCCACGGCAGAGGAGGTACCGTAGGGCGCGGTGGTGCACCTGCTGCACAGGCATTACGTTCACAACCTCCGGGCAGTTTGAAAAATGGCTTACGAGTCACCGAGCAGGGTGAAATGATTCGTTTCAAGTTTGGCCTACCTGCGGTGGCCAAGCAAAGTTTGCATCTCTATGTTGGTGCAGTTTTGGAAGGTAATTTATTGCCGCCGCCTGAGCCAGAGCCGCAGTGGCGTCAAGCGATGGAGCTCATTAGCGATGTGTCCTGTAATCATTACCGAGGAGTCGTGCGCGAAAATCCTAATTTCGTGCCTTATTTCAGAAGCGCAACCCCTGAACAGGAACTC
The DNA here is from genome assembly GCF_054923835.1 of Pseudoalteromonas sp. GB56. Taxonomy (NCBI): domain Bacteria; kingdom Pseudomonadati; phylum Pseudomonadota; class Gammaproteobacteria; order Alteromonadales; family Pseudoalteromonadaceae; genus Pseudoalteromonas; species Pseudoalteromonas sp. GB56. The sequence goes on from NZ_JBPCHK010000003.1 coordinate 398,823, forward strand.
GGGAAACTCCCTTTGGGTTCTCGTCCAGCAAAGCGTAACCCCAATGGCGGGGTTGAAAGCTTACGTGCTATTCCTTGGATTTTCGCTTGGTCTCAAAACCGCTTGATGTTGCCTGCGTGGCTTGGCGCTTATCAGGGTCTTGGCGCAGCGATTGAGCAATTTGGTGAGCATCTTTTACAGCACATGTCACAGCAATGGCCATTTTTCCGTACGCGATTGGAAATGCTGGAAATGGTGTTTTGTAAAGCGGACAGTTGGTTGAGTGAGTATTACGACCAACACCTGGTGGACAAAGCACTACAGCCTTTAGGTATAGAGCTACGAGGTGAGCTGAGTAAAGCCACTGCACTGGTAAAAGAGTTGAGCCCAGAGCATACTCTGCTGGGCCATCAACCATGGATCCGACAATCCATTGAGTTACGCAACCCCTATACCGATCCACTTAACGTGTTGCAAGTTGAATTACTAAAACGTGCTCGCGCTGGTGGTTCGGCGGCGTTGGATAATGCCCTAATGATCACCATGACGGGAATAGCAGCAGGTATGCGGAATACAGGCTAAAAGAAACGTCTCAAGCCCTCATCATGAGGGCTTGTTATTTTTGGCTAGATTAAATGCAGTGTGACACTATGTGCCTGTAGTTGCTCCGCTACTGCCGCTGCGGTACTATCGACTCAAATAAATATAACAATCAAGGCTGCTGTGTGAGCCAATCTACTTTGCTCGAAACGATTGAGCGCCAACGTGGGATTATCACTTCTTCTCAATTTACCCAACTAGCAAATGATTTACATACTGATACTGCAGCAACGGCCGCGTGGTTGCTGGATGAGTTTAAGCGTTGGGCAGTTGCACCAATTTCTAACTTTCATGTGAGCGCATTGGTTCACGCCAAGAACCAAGAGGGAGAAGACTTCTATGCGCTTGGTGTCAATGTGGAAATAGCCCATTTCGGTTTAGAGAGTGCAGTACATGCTGAGCAATGTGCACTGCACAATGCGTGGTTAAATGGTGCTGTTGAGCTTAAACATATCTATATAAATGCGGCTCCTTGCGGGTATTGCCGCCAATTTATGAATGAATTTGTTAGTGGCTCTGTGTTGCCTGTGAGTATTGCTGATACGCACACAACACTCAATGCGTTACTACCTCATGCGTTTGGGCCAATTGATCTAGGTGTTAAAGAATCTATTTTTACCGCGGCGGTGACATCGGATATGGACGGTACACATACCCACACACACCTGCGACAACATCAACAGGCAAGTTATGCACCCTACAGTGGTGGGCGAGCGGCTGCTGAGGTGAGTTATGAAGGCGAGTCATTCTATGGACGATACATCGAAAACGCGGCGTTTAATCCAAGTTTCAATCCATTTTTGGCGGCATTGAGTCAGATTGCGTTGTGTGGACAAGGAATTGATTTTAATAAAATTGCGGCTGTGACCTTGTTAGAAACTCACAGCCTAAAATCTCATCGCGAAGTGATAGCCACGATGGTGCATCGGCTAGCACCGAATGCCCTGTATGAATCGGTCTAACCCAAAAGCGATTGTGCAGCAGCGATCACTTGGGTAATCGAACGCTTCTCGACAGCTTGAATATCCACCGCTGGGATCTCTTGATCGCAGCGGTTTACTAATACTCCTGCGATACACGCAGCCTTCAATCCTAGCGCACTGCACATGGTAAGCAGCGTTGCTGATTCCATTTCATAGTTCATCACATTGAGTGCTTGCCATTGCTTCATACTTCCTTGTAGGTGTTGAGGCACATAGCCGCTGTGGGTGTCATAGCGCTCCTGTCCCGGATAAAACGTATCGCTTGATGCGGTAATACCAATGTGATGCGGCACATTATTCGCCTCACACGCGGCGACTAAGGCGGCTGTCGCTTTGAAATCTGCAACAGCGGGATAGCTCGCTGGTGCAAAATGATGAGAAGCACCATCTAAACGCACAGACGCTTGAGTAATCAATAAATCCCCAACATTAATATGAGGTTGAATAGCGCCAGTGGTGCCAACGCGTAAAAAGGTCTCAACACCTAATTGGGCAAGCTCTTCCACAGCGATAGAGGTTGAAGGACCGCCGATACCGGTAGAACACACGACAACAGAAATACCCTTTATTTCGCCTAAATAAACGTGAAACTCTCTGTGTTTGGCGAGGCAAGTATGATTTTCTAATAACTCTGCGATGACGCCTGCACGTTCAGGTGCACCGGGAATGATAGCCAGTGTCGCGCCTTTGATTTGTTCCTTACTGATCCCTAGATGAAACATCGTTTTCATGATAGCTCTCTTATGCCATATCGGTGATGCTGCTCGTAATAAGCCTATGTATATTGTTCAGTACACAGTGCCTATTCTCACTCATTAATGAGCGAGAATGATTATAAAAACAATAGCATCACTGATAAGTAATTGTTGATGATAATTCTGGGGTACATGCTGCGGTTGTTTACTTTGAGTCAATAAGGACAAATGTCCGATATTAATGATCCAAATCCTTGCTTGTACAGTAAATCTCAACTAGATGTTAAGTAACTGTATCATAGGAGGTAAGTTATGGCTGTATCAACAAACGCCACGAGTCATACCGAGTTTGCGCGTTGCTTTGAATGTAATAAAATCAGTACCTTCGCTCCTTTTCATTGGCTAGCATTGGCCTTTGGAGACATGGCGAGAGCTCCAATCCTGAGTTTAATTTATGGCCTTGTATTCACACTGATACCGGCAACAATCTTATTCTTTGTTTATTCCAGCCAAAGTCACTTAGTTATTTTACCCGCTGCAGTTGCGTTTGCACTGGTCGGGCCCGCGTTTGCTGCCGGCCTATACGACGTCGCATGGGAATTAGAGAAAGGACATACGCCAACACTCACACACAGTCTCAAATCTATGTTTCGAAACCCCGCAGGGGAATGGGGTTTTGCGGTATTACTGATGGTTGTAATGATAGTGTGGATGCGACTCGCTGCCTTGGTTCATGCGCTATACCCTAATACGGTGAACCCCAGCTTTGAGGAACTCAGTGCGTTCTTAACTCTCGGTTCGTTAATCGGGGGAGTACTTTTAGTCACTGTGTTCGCGATGTCGGCGTTCACCCCTCAAATCATGATGGAGCGCAGAGTGGATATTATGACCGCGGTCGTGAGTTCGATGCACGCTGTGCGCAATAATATTGGTGCGATGATTGTCTGGTGCGGATGCATCATTGCGTTAATACTCATCGGCTTTGCAACGGGCACGGCAGGCTTTATTATCATTATGCCATTGTTAAGTTATGCCAGTTGGCACGGCTACATCGCCACTATCAAAACAAAACGCCCAAGAACGTACGAATAGGGTGATTTATCTAATATTGGCTGGCTTATGCAGGTATTGTGCATAGCCAGTCACCTAGACACAAAGCCCGTTTTAGACTGGGTTTGACTTCTGTGCTCAGCTTGTATATTGATCCAGTATTAACCCTTACCTACGTTTCCTATTTAAAATAAAAAGTTAATAAAATTAGTTAGTTAATGTAAATCATCATTCCTATTTTTGAGGAAGTTAGTTTGATTTATGCGGTCTAAACCAGAAGCTAGTAAAAAATTTTAGGTAAGTATCAGAATTGCATAAATATTGAGGAGATAGCATGTCAGCGAAGTGGCAGGACTTTCGTAATAAAGTAGAGCAATGCTTGTGCCCGCCGGGTAATGGTGTATTCACAGTAAATACGGCAAAAGAGCGTAAAGCGGCGTTGCATCAAAAGCTCTATGGACAAACAGAGGACATAGACACTCTGTGGCGCGACTCTTTAGAAGACCTGCAAACGACTGAACACAAAGCTGTGATGTTGGGCATAAGCTCTGATTGCGGCGGCGGTATTTTACGTGGAGCCAACTGGGGGCCCCTGTTTGTGCGCACTACTTTGATTGAACAACAGCCGCAAGCACGTGCTTTTGATTTAGGTGATGTGCGCGTTATCCCACACCTTTTACATGACAAATATCTAAACGAAGGCACCATCAGCAACTGCCAAAAAGCATTATATGCCGACGAGCAGAGTGAGTACCACGTCAGTCCGTTGTCTATTACAGAAGATGTGTGTGCCGATTTTTATGCTAACTTCCCAGAAAAAGGCATTTTTGGTATCGGTGGTGACCACTCAATCAGTTACCCATTGACGAAAGCTTACTTACAGGCAAAGCGTGATCAAGGTAAGAAGGTTGCTATCATCCATTTTGATGCGCACACTGACTTGCTCGTTGAACGCTTAGGCATTGATTTGTGCTTTGGCTCGTGGTGTACACACATCTTGGAATACTTGCCTAATCCATCACACTTGATTCAGTTTGGCATTCGTTCAAGTGGCAAACCAAAGGCGCATTGGGAAGGCACTTTTGGTGTGAAGCAACATTGGGCGCATGAAATTAACGAGCGTGGAACACAGGCCGTGATTGATGAAGTGCTAGCACAGTTACGAGCCGATGGTGTGGATGAATTATACGTAAGCTTTGACATTGATGCATTGGATGCAGAGTTCGCATCAGCTACCGGCACGCCTGAAGAGGATGGGTTAAACCCGCAACAAGCGCTTGAAATTCTCAGCGCTCTAGGCGATGAATTCCCAATTACTGGCGCAGATATGATGGAAATAGCCCCATTTACTGACAGCTCGCTTGTCGGTCAATCGAGCTCTGAAACAACCTTGCGAGAGGGGGCAAAAATTTCAGCCTTCTTATTACAGGCAATGAATAAGTAAATACCAAAGAAGAGCGCGCAAGCGCTCTTTTTCGTTATAACTTAAGGACTTTGACATAGTAGCGCAAAGCAGTTAGCGTGGCGGTGCCGCTAAAACTTTTGGTACACAATGTGATGAATTTAAATAAACACCATTTCTTTGCTGCAGCCATATTAATGCCGTTTGTGCTTGCCATCTTTAGTGGAGCAGCAAAAGCGCAAACACACATATTGATAGGCGGAGCGTTGGAGATATGTACATCAACATCACCAAACTTTTGTACAGAAGGCTTTGTGCCACAGGGCAAAATTGAAGCTACCTATCAAGTTGATACAGAGGGACTTTCCCGTATCAGCGAGACTTTCCCCGCGCACCATGATGTATTCAAAAAGCAGGTTATTACTTCACTCACGCCATTGATAAGTAATGCCCAATATTCTGAATTCGCGCTGTTGCAGAAGTGGTATGGTGTATACGAACAAGCTCAGTTGTTATCTCCTGAAGAGCTTGATTTTGTTTTAGACTCGTTAGAAGTAGTGCAATTGAATGCTCAGTCGCAACAACGAGTAGAACAAGTTTACTTAACTCAAAGCGCGTCATCAGCAAGTACCGAGTTGGTTTCATTTATAACCAATGCCACTAAAATAGCTGCGCAGCAACGCCAAGAGTCGGCGCAGGTATTAGTCATTACCGCGTCAAATCGTGACCCCTATGCCAGTGCAGATTACTATGAACAACTCTTCTCGTCTGCAAACCTCAATAGTGAATGGTTGGCTCTTACACCGTCATTGGCACAGGCCATTAGTAACAAACAATGTGATGAATTAGAGGCATTGCGCCTGAAATTTGGCGTGTTTGACAGGTCACGTGTTTATCGCCAACGAACAAAGCAAGAAGCAGCCCTGTGTATGGGCGGTATTGAAGCCCTTATTGCCAAGATTAAAAGTGCCACTACTGTGGTTTTTAGTGGGGGTGACCAAAGCCGAACGAAGACCATATTATTCGACGAAAAGGGCGATGCATATCCCTGGACAGCAGCGTTAAAAGAACGCGAAGTTATTGTGGGGACCAGTGCTGGTAGTGCAGTACAGAGTGGCGGACACAATAGTGCTGGCTTTGTGCCTATGATCACAGGCGGAGATGCCATCACAGCTCTTTGGCAAGATAATGCGTCTAGCCCTGCAAAAACGAATAAAAATCATGGTTATGACGCCATCAGTTTCGATCCCCAAGGTGGATTAGGTAGTGTTGACTATGGTGTGATTGACACCCATTTTAGTGAACGAAATCGAACTCTTCGGTTAAACCAAGTGGTGCGACAAAGTGGCCAAATCGCGGGCTATGGTATTGATGAGACAACGGCGCTAATTACCATTACTTCTGAACAAGGAAGCGTGGCGACCGTGCTCGGGCAATCGGGAGTGGTGAAGGTAATACCGATTGAGCAAGGGGTATTTTTATACAGTTATTACCCCTCAGGTGTTCGTTTAGAGTTTAACGATGACCAGTGGCAATTAGCTTCACAGACTAACCAAACAGATACACATGCTCCAATGGCCCGAACTCTGCCAGATAAACGTTTTGGCGATATCCTGTACGATGGCAAGTTACGCAGCTTAACCCAAGCGATGTGTTTAACGGCAACGCCACGTGCTAAAGCAGAGCAATATGCGCAAGGAAAATATTTTGATTTCGCTTTGACGCAACTGCCATCGACGCAATTCATTAATACTGATACGACAAACAACGCGTGTGCCATCGAAGGGCTAAAAATTGAATATGCTCAAAGGCGATAAGCGCTGTATTGATTCGTTTTACTCACTCAGTAAATCGATAGCTTAGAAAGTCATAGGTTATGTATATATTGGCTGTTGCACTTTAATGGATACAAAAATTTAACTAAAGTGTAGGAGTGTCAGACACTTTGCTGTACATTTTTATTAAGTGAGGAGTGAACGTAGGCGATACGGTTTGGCTAAATACATGATATTGCTTGCGTATAGTCATTGTCGTGATATTTTTAAATTATAAACACATACAGGGAGTGGTAGATGTACGCCGCTATTGCATACTTGGTGTTAGCCGTCATTCTGTGCGCTTCGGCCTCAGTAATTAAGCACTCTTATTTTGCAGTCTTTTTTTACTGGACTGCCTTGTCGTTGTTCCTTGTTTCCCTTGCTTATTTGGCCAATGCTGGGCGTATTTTCAGGAAACGGCAAAACGGCACCATACCTTGGTACATTCGTTGGGCATTTATCCCGTTTTTACTCGGTGCTCAGCTCTATAATGCGTGGCAGCGCAGAACAGATAAAGTCCCCCGATTCAAGAAGTAGAACCTGGTTTATTTCTGGCCTGCCGATTGTTTCCGCCTGATGTAGACACACTCAAACACGAAAATGTCACCGCTATTCTCGATGCGACATGCGAATTTGACGGTCTTGATTGGACAGTCTTTGGCGAAAATATTAGCTATCTAAATATCCCTGTCCTTGATCACGCTGCACCTAACCGAGCGCAACTGCGACAAGCCATCAATTGGATTCACCATCATCGAAAACGCAACCGCAATGTGGTAGTGCACTGTGCGCTGGGCCGTGGTCGTTCAGTGTTGGTGATGGCTGCATATCTTTTGGCAAAAGAGCCTGATGCTAACGTTGATGAAGTGTTGGCTCGGATTCAAGAGACGCGAGAGACTGCGAGCTTGAACCGTTTTCAGCTCAAAGCACTGAAAAAAATGCACAAACGGGGCGAGCTTGTTGTGCGCAATAAAGTCTGTTTAATTGCGAATCCAGTTTCTGGGCGCAAATTATGGGCTGACAAAAAGCATGACATCATGTCGCGATTAAACGGCTATTTTGACATGTCTGTTAAGGTGACTTCCGAGGAGGTCAGTGGTACCGAACTTGCCAAGCAAGCGATGCAAGAGAACCCTGACATGATCATTGCGTGTGGTGGTGACGGTACAATCACCGAGGTTGCCAGTGTTATTCGAAATACCAATGTAGTTCTAGGCATCATTCCCCTTGGCACTGCCAATGCGTTAGCACATGTACTCATGGGCATTGAGACCAAAGCATTTGGCGTCGATAAAGCACTCGATGTGTTGATTAGTGGAGATGCAAAGGCAATTGACACGGCTACGTGCAACGATGAGATCGCTTTGTTGCTGGTGGGGATTGGGTTTGAACACAAGATGATTGAATCCGCACATCGTGATGCGAAAAATAACAGTGGTCAATTTGCGTATTTACAAGGTTTTTGGCAAGCACTCAGTGAACACAAGGCCAAAGACTATGTGCTGACACTGGATGAAATGGAACCACAAAAACTGCACACCAATAGCATGATCATTGCCAATGCAGCACCCGTATTCACCTTGCTTGCACAAGGCAGAGGGCAACCAGAGCATGATGATGGTTTGTTGGATGTTAATTGGTTGGAACCTGCGAAAGACTCAAGCGTGAAAGCGTTAAGTATCGCCGAGCTGGCTTTTAATAGTGTCACCCAGACCCAGTTGGACGTCAATGTGCATCATACGAATGCTAAAAATGTGACGGTTCAAAGTGATGAACCCATAGACTATGTGGTTGATGGTGAAACGCGTCAGGCAGATGAGCTGAACATCCAAATTCAACCAAGCTCATTGAAGGTGATGGTGCCAAGTGTACGTTAATTAACGCACACTCAGTTTACTTTTCTTTTGCGGGTATAACGCTTGTCCTTGGTCATCCATGGATAACCAAACAAGGGGACCGTTTGGCTGCGAAGGGTATTTAAGGGCGCACACTTTATTGGTATTTCCCATTAATACAATTGCTCCTTCGCTGTAACGCTGCTCTTTGTACCAACACACCTGTGCAGGTGATAGCGCATCACCCGCGCCAACAATAACGTTTGCTCGCTTTGGTTCATTAGCACTGAGGTGGGCACTTATAAAAATAGCCACTAAAAACAGCGTTTTGTTCATTTGACGGTCCCGTTAGTCATACCCTACTGTGCATCTATTTGCTGATCTGGTGCAGCATCACTGAATGCTTTAAGGGTATTACAATGGTTGTAGATTGCCATTATTTTCGGGTAGTTATCCATTGGTGTATTGAAGCGCAACGCATTATAGACCTGAGGCACTAGGCAAATATCGGCAAGCGTTGGCTGCTCGCCACAGCAAAATGCTGTGTCACCTAGCATTTTTTCTACCTTATCAAAGCCCGTCATGATCCAGTCTTGATACCACTTAGTTTTTTGCTCGTCCGTTACTTCCAACTCGTTGGTTAGATACTTAAGAACGCGCAAATTATTGAGAGGATGAATATCAATGGCGATGGCGTATGCAAGGTTACGCACTTGCGCTTTTCGCCAAGGATCGCATGGCAAGATAGGTGTTGTTTCAGTTGTGTCTTCTAGCCATTCTAAAATAGCCAATGATTGCCCAAGCATGCCTTGATCAGTTTCCAATGCAGGGAGTAAACCTTGCACGTTCTTCTCAAGGTACTGCTCACCTTGCTGTTCTGATTTCAACAAATTCACGGGGACAATCTCGTGCGTAAGGCCTTTCAAATTTAAAGCAATACGGACACGATAGGCCGCTGATGAGCGAAAGTAGCTATATAGCTTCATTACTTCTCTCCATTAAAGTGTTTTTTGATGCCTTTCCAGCAATCTAGGTAATTGCTTTGACGCTCCTCACCTTCCAGCGCGTACTTGGTCGGTGCAATGATGTAGCGTGACTCGAACATAAAGGCTAGCGTATTTTCATAGCGTACAGGCTCTAGCTCTGCATTACTCGCTTTTTCGAAGACGTCTGCTTCAGGACCATGTGGTGACATGCAATTGTGTAAGCTTGAACCACCCGGCACAAAGCCCGCTTCCTTAGCATCGTATACACCCTTGATTAAGCCCATGAATTCACTCATGAAGTTGCGGTGATAATAAGGAGGGCGGAACGTGTCTTCAGCAACCATCCAGCGCTCTGGGAAGATAACAAAATCCACATTTGCTACACCCGGTGTACCCGATGGCGAGGTTAACACTGTGAAGATTGAAGGGTCGGGGTGATCATAGCTCACAGTGTTCATCACGTTAAAGCGCGCTAAGTCATATTTATACGGTGCACTGTTGCCGGTCCATGCTACGACGTCTAAAGGCGAGTGCTTGATGTCGGCACGATAAAGTTGGCCACTGAACTTGGCAACCAGCTCAAAGTCACCTTCGATGTCTTCAAACGCTGCAACAGGGTATTGGAAGTCACGGTCGTTGGTATAACCATTGGCGCCCACAGGACCACGCTCTGGCAACTCATATGGGTTGCCATAGTTTTCACAAATATAGCCACGTACTGGTCCATCCGGCAACTCTACGCTGAACTTCATACCGCGAGGGATAACGGCGATTTCACCTGCTTCAATTTCAAGTACGCCACACTCTGTTTTCAATACAAGACGGCCTTGCTGCGGTACAAATAACATTTCGCCATCTGCATTGTAAAAGTAGCGACCTGTCATTGATTTATTGGCGACATACACATGAATGCCGATACCCGCTTGGCCATTGACGCTGCCATTAGCAGCCATAGTCACTAGACCATCTACAAAATCCGTGTCTTGCTCTGGAATTGCAACAGGATTCCAACGCAGCATGGTCGGTGGAGTAGGGACTTCGGTGATTGGCGCGCTACGAAGTAGGCCGTTGTCCATAATCTCGTAGTCGCCTTGAATAACAGACGGACGAATACGGTATAGCCATGTACGGCGGTTATGAGCACGTGGAGCGGTGAACGCCGTGCTAGAGAATTGTTCCGCGTAGAGGCCATAATTTACTTTTTGGGGGCTAAATTGGCCGATAGGTAATGCATTTTCCAGTGCTTCGGTTTCAAACTCATTACCAAAGCCAGTCATATATTCAAGTTGCGTGTTGCTCATTGCGATACTCCTGTTGTATTGTTTAAGAAGATACTCTCATGTGAGAGTAAATTCAAATGCTGGTTTGATATCGGTGTAAGCAATAATTTACGTGTATAAAGAACATGACTTTTAACCTCGATACCTTTATTCCCTATCTTATGACGCTGACGGGCTCTGCCGTGAGTGATGCCTTTTCACAAGTGTATCAAGATAAGCTCACTAATCCGCAGTGGCGTATTGTTTGCCATTTAATGCAAACACCATCCACACTCACATCAAAACAACTGTGCGATAAAGCAATGCTTGATAAATCTACAGCGTCGCGTGCAGTTGGCGAGCTACATCAGATGCAGTGGGTTGAGGTGAGCCAATGTGAAGAGGACAAACGAGCTAAGCAGGTGAGTTTGACGGACTTAGGGAAGCGCGAGTTCGCCAATTTAATCCCCAACGCACTAACGTGGCAAAAGCACTTATTAGCTGATTTTGATGAGCAAGAGAGGGCGGTATTACTTAGCTTGCTGGCCAAGCTTGAAGCTCAAGCAAAAGCGATAAAAAAAGCCCATCAGTAGGGATGGGCTTTGGCAGTTTTTACGTAAAACGCAAAATTTGTCTAATCGTGATTAGAAGGTGTAACGAACACCTACACGCATTTCCCAAAGAGATGAATCACGTTGTACAGAAGTATCTTGGTTACCATCGTTGAAGCCTGTGTACACATAACGACCTTGGTCATCTATGTGCATGTCAACCATTGTGTTACCAACGAATGAACCTTTCTTGTACGTACCCCAATCATCATTAAGAAGATTAGTGAGGTTGTCGATTACGAAGAATGCTTCACCTTTATGGCCTTCCATGAAACCAGGAAGTTGTTGTGAAATCTTCAGATCAAACTTCACGAACCAATCCGCACTTTCACTGTTACGTGAGCGAATAGAACCGCGCTCTAGGTTTTCATCTTCAATGAACTGGTTGAATGCAGCTAGCTCGTCAGCTGGCATGTCATATACTACGTTCGCATCGTTTGTAAGTGGTACATACAGCAACTGGCGGCTACCGTTCCAGTTTGAGTCGCCAAATTCACCGTCTGCACGGTTGAATGTATAGCTGTAAGGAAGACCTTCACTCGCTTGACCGAATAGGTTGAAGCGCGTTGCGTAACCGTCAAAGAACTCGTGTGAATAACCTAGGCTGAACGTAAAGCGGTGTGGTACTTCATAATCTGATGTGCCTTTACCTGGGTTCTCTGGGTTGATGGTTGCCAGGTTACCGTAGTTTGAACCCGCCACTGAGCTAGTCATTGGGTTAACGTCTTCGCTGTCTGTGTACGAGTAGGCAACAGTAAAGTCAACGCCGTTGTCAAAGCGCTTGCTTAGCGCTGCTGATAGCACAGTAGACACACCGTCGTTACCTTGTACATTGGTCAGCATGTATTCGCTGTTACGACCTTCGATGCTTTCCATGATAGGACGACCGTCGAATGTTGTTTCGCCGCTGTCACGAAGTGCGATATCGCGAATGATTGCTGAGTCTTGCTTCTGGGTATGAAGCACATCTAGGTTTAACACGTATTCGTTTTCAAACGTGTATGTGGCACCTAGTGAATACTTCCACTCTGAAGGGATTTCAAAGTTTGGATCAACCACGTTGACCGATGCATCACCTTCACCTGCTGGCGTATTTTGGATTTCATCGTACATGCTTTGTGGTACTTCAAAGCCCGGTGTGCCGCCATTAGTGTAAGCGATATCAAATAGATTGATTCCGCCACGCGCTAATAGGCCGATTTGTGTTACACCGTCGTTTTGGTAGGCGTTTGAAACCCACACATTCGGGTTACCACCTGAGTAAAGACCGAAACCAGCGCGTACTTCTAGGGCATCATCTACAAACCAGTTAAAGCCAACACGTGGTTGAATTAGGTCTACACCGTCAAGGTTCTGTTGGTTTGAGAAGCCATAGCGATTTTCAAATTGCGCATTGTAATTTGGTAGATCATCACTCTTATACGCGTCATAGCGTAAACCGAATAATAATGTTGCGTCGATGTCAGAGAATGCATATTCATCTTGTACATAGAAAGTATGCACTTCGTAAGAGAAATTAGCAGCTAGATCGTTAGGGTTGTTGGTACCCGCAGCATTATTGTAATAAATGCGATCCGCGATTCCTTGCTCGTAATCGTCGATTGAGTTGAAACGGAATTCACCATCAGTGTGCTGAACGAACAGGTTGAATACGCTTAGGTCTTCATACTCATAACCAGCAGAGATAGTGTGTTGGTCTAGGTAATAAGTACCTGCAAGCTTAACGGTGAAGTTATCCCAATCAAGGTCGTTTGAGTGACGAGAGTCATCAGGACCGATATAAACGGTGTTGCCGCCTACACGAATTTGGAATTCACCAAAGCTGCTTGCAGCATCGAGAGACTCTTGACGCGCATCTAGGTCAGATTTACCAACACGAATTTCAGTTGAGAAGCTGTCGCTCCAGTCTGAGTAAAGCGCACCTACGATTGACGTAAATTCAGCACCACGCTCATAGAAGTGGCTAGAAAATGCTAGCTCATCGTTATCTGCGTCTGACTGAGAAAGTGCGAAGCCATCGTTATAGTTATAAACGATGTTTGCACGGTGATTTTCGTTGATGTTCCAGTCAAGCTTTACAAGTAGCTTTTCGTCTTCAACTGGCATTGAGCCCGGAGTGCCACCTAGGTCGTAGTTATATACGCTTTGCGTGATTTGACGAATACGGTCAATATCAGCTTGTGAAATAGAACCACTGTCAACAGGACCATAGTTGAACTGTTGTACACCCTCTAACTTGTCGTAAGAAGTGAATAGGAAAAGCGTGTCTTTAATAAGCGGTAGGCCAACGTTGAAACCGTAGCGCTCTTCGGTGTAGTCGCCGTTATCGATTTTGCCATCGATATCGCCGATGCTGTCACCCTTCATTGAATCATTGGTGTAGTCATAGAACACGCCACCATGCACTTCATTGGTACCAGACTTAGATACCGCGTTGATGTTACACGCAGTGAAGCCACCGTACTGAACATCAAACGGTGCCATTTCTACAGCAACCTGCTCAATTGCATCAAAACCGAAAGGCTGACGAACTGTTGGGTAACCATTTGAATTCAAACCGAAGTTATCGTTCATACGCACGCCATCTAGCGTCAAGCTGTTAAAGCGAGGGTTTGCACCACCACAGTGAATAGCGTCACGGCTATCATCGATGTATACACGAGGGTCGATACGTACGATGTCTTTAAGGTCACGGTTGATTGCAGGTGCGTTTTCTAAATCTTCTTGTGTGAAGGTAGAAGCTGGACCTGTACCACCAGAGAATGAACTAATAGGACGGCCAGTTACAACGATTTGCTCAATGTCGCTTTTTGCCTGTAGCTGAACAGTAACTGGGTATTCTTTACCCAGAGAAAGTGATACACCTTCAACTACTTGATCTTCAAATTTGTCAGAGTCAATCAAAACGTTGTATGGACCACCTACGCGAAGGCCTTTCGCACTAAAGTAACCTGCGTCGTTAACAACAGCTGTTTTAGTTGAGCCAGTTGGCAAGTGGATGATTGTTACCACAGTACCTGCAGCAGGGTTGCCGCTTGGGCCTGTGATTTGACCTTTGATAGACGATGAAGTCTCGTTTGCGAAAGCACCAGCGGATACACCCATAGTCGCTGCAATAGCGACAGAGATGGCCGTTTTCCTAAGTTGCATTTTCATGTTGTCGTTTCCCGTGTTTAGTTTATTTGTTAAACATTATTTAAGCTCGGCCGTAATGCACCGATAATTATTTTTGTGCGGTTATCCCGCTGTCCCTTGATAGATATGATTCAACAGCGCGCTTAAACGCAAACCACCACGAAGCAGCTGTTGTTCTAATATAGTCTTATTTTCATATACATAAGCGTAGCTTATACGCTCAGATGTGTCTGTATAGATAGCCGAGGCAAGCTCATGCGATTCCAACAACCAGCCCTTTACGTTGATGTCATCTTTATAGACAGACGTTTGTTCACGCTCGCAGCATAGAAATGATACATATTCAGAATATGACAGCTGCTGGTTATCAACTAGTTGGCTATCCCAGAGGCGATGCAAGTTGGTTACCTTGCCAAAAAAGTCGACGTTTATTTTGTTACCGCCTCTATCTGCTGAGCGGCCAACGTGAAGGGGCTGGTGAATATCACCCACAAGATGAATTAAGAATTTAAGGTAAAAAGCTTGTTCTTCAATTGACGTATTCTTTGAACTTAATGCCTCGATGGCACTCAAAATAGCGGTGTAGGCGTCTTGGATGTCATGTCTGTGCTGCTGTGCGGAATAGGTAGCAGTTAAAAAGTCTTTTTTAGAATCGATGTTAATGTAGTGCCAACGCGATGACTGGCGTTGCCAGAATTCATCTGGCGCAGAACGCATTTCATCTGCCCATGTGCTGACTTGAGCAAGGCTATGATTTCCTAAAATAGCCAACACCCTTGCTTTTGCTTCTGCAGATAGGTTTTGCTGAGCAATCTCACCGATGATGCGATGACCGTTCGCGCCCCAAGCAAAAGCATGGTTTGTAAATGTCATGATCATGAGCACTGAAGCTAATACAAAAGCCGTAAAGTGTTCGCGAATATGCTGTAAATCCATTGTTGTTATCAAGTTGCACTGTTGCCTTGTTGATATAAATTTTCCAAGTTTTTTGTCTGAAAAAAAAGGACTTAATGGGATTCATAATTACTTGTTAATATACATGTTAAATCAATAGGTTACGAATAACGAATAAAATTACTTATTGCAATGAGTAATAATAACTGTTGAAATAACGGCAACAGAAATTCAATTCAATACAAACCTAGTTGCAATCACTAAAACGCTTGCGTGACCGTGCGCTAATTTTAACAACTATAATTATTGTTGGTTTACTGAGTTACCTCATGGGTGAGCGCAGCGCTGCTTCGCATTTGCCGCAGTTGGATAATGTCGTTGAAACGTCGTTCAGCTGTAAGAGTAAAAGTGACGGCAATAAGACGCAGTTGACTCTCTTTGCGCAAAGCCAACCGATTGCAACGGAATTAGCACAAGAACTTTGTGACAACCCTGTTGTTTCAAAGCAATATGGTGAAGTTTATGCTTATTGGGGTGGCACTTCGCAACATGAAGTGAATTTCCTCGGCAAAGGACTGGCGCACTTAATTCTTGCTAAAGATAATTTGATCGATGCTTTTGATGCCCGAAATACATATGGTTATTACCCGATAATCGGTTACCCATCGTATACGGCTTACTTTATTGGCAGCCATGAAAAACCCAGATTGGATAAAGCTTACTTTCTTGATAAGCGTATTGGACTCATTGATTATCCGACCAGCCGCTCTGGGCACATCATTCCGAAACAAGTGTTTAAAGAACTCGACATTAACCTAGACACCCTGAATATTACGTTTGCTAACTCGCACCAATCATTGCGTGAAAAGTTGGCTAAAGGGCAGTTAGACGTCATTGCCTCCTATTGGCAACAGAGTGACAGCGAACGGTTTTCAGCGAACTATATTACAGCGATTGGCAGTAATATTAGCGGGAGTCATTGGTATTTGAAAAAGGCTGCGGACAACCCAGATTTAGCGTGTGCGCTGCAAGACACCTTGATTGCTATGGCAAAAGCGCAAACTTCAGCGTATTTCAGCGGGGCGAAGGCCTATTGGCAGTGCAGTGATGCGCAAACGGCCAAGTTCAAAGAGGGTGAGTGATGAAATTGAGACGAATTATTTTGTCACTAATGAGAAAAAAAACGCAACCAGAGAAGTTTGATGCGCATAAAGCGATCGCGTATTTTGGTGGCGTCACATTAATCGTCAGTGTCATTGCATTTTATTTTGGTGCGTCGTCAAGTTGGCAACAAATACAAACAACCGCGCTATCACAATTAAAGACGCGAATTGCGCTTGATTCACAATATATAGGTCTAGCAAACCCTTTATTAGAAGTACCTGCTGATAATGCCAAAACGAATGACTACATTCGGTCGTTGAACGCCAAACTTCAACAACAAGACTATCCATTACACGTTAAGCGCATTGGTATAGACAATGCCCAGGTATCCCAAAGTGATGAAACTCAATTGCATTTGTCACTACCAGATGGGACATCAGTAAACGTTGTTTACACCGTGGATGTTATGCCTTTCGCTACACGGGTTAGTGCATTGACGTTGTTTATTACCTTGATTGCAATGTTATTGGTTTGGCCTTGGTTTAAAGCGATGCAAACCAAAATTAAATCTATGCAGACTCAGCCAGAGCAAGAAATTGAGCAAAAGTACCTTGTGGTAGATTTGGCAGACAAAACGATTCGTTTTGGCGAGCAAGGCGAAAGAGTGAAGCTGGCAAATAAGCCGCTGTGTTTTTATCTTGCGTTGCTGGAATTTGCCGTTGAACATTCGGGTGTGACGCTGAACCAAAATAAAGACGTACCGGATGATTTATTGGAATTAGCTCACAAGTATTTTGCGCGATTAATCGAGCTTGGACACACCATCCGTAAAAGGCCTAATTTCAGCAACAGCCTCGAAAAAACGCTCAGTGAAATTCGCGCCGCCTTAGATGAAGCATTTGCAGGTGATGCTGACTCAAAAGACCCTTTTTATCCTCCAAAAGCCCACGGTGAAGGTTCTCGCTCTCGCGTTCATCACTATGGGCTTGGAGTGGAAGATTCTCAGTCATTCATAATTATTGGCAAGTAACGGGGTTTGGCACCTTGATGTCACCAATTGGGCTGTGCTCTTTCACATAGGCACTGAGCACGCTTGCGTCAGAATCACCGGTATCGACAAAACGGGGATCGGTATTTAGTCTCGGGAAACCATCTCCCCCCGCAGCATTATAGCTATTGATACTCATGCGATAGGTTTGAGTAGGTTCAAGCGCTTTACCATTAATGCGAATATTCGTCAGTTGGCCTTGCTGACAGATGGCACTCACTCCATTGAAATGCGTATAAGCACCTGAATCTGCAGGGTATGTAGCAACCTTTTTTACGTATGCGAGTGCTTCTTTACCAGTGAAATCAATAAAGCCAATGCGATTTTTAAATGGATGGACGCGCAAGATATCTTTGTAATTGATATCACCAGCAGCGATAGAATCACGTATACCACCGCCACTGATAATGCCAAAGTCTGCATTCACATGTTGTTTTTGCGCGGTCGTAATGAGTTGCCCCAAGTTAGTTTGCATAAAGCGTACTTTCTTTCTGTCACCTTCTAAGCGAATATCGGTATGACCAAGCGTAACACTCAATCGCTTTTGGCCCTTCGCTTGATAGGGCGCTAAAAAGGCATGCATTTTTTCATCTGGTGAGATGAAGTCCGTGGCCCATTGCCCCGTTTCGTCTTTGAGATTTACAGGGTGCAATGTGTAGCTCACTAGTTTTACAGTTTCTCCTTGAATGGCGAAACGTGCTTCACCGACATATTTTCCCCACTCGTGTGCCTGCATGATCCATACATCGTTTTGTTGGTCGGGTTGGCACTGCATTGTAGGTTTGTATGCATCATTGTTAACGTTTACATCACTCATACAAACAGGTTCTTGTGAATGACCGCCGATTATCATGTCGATCGCGCCTTTTGGTAACTGCCTTGCTAAGGTGACATCACCCGGTGCATTAATGCCGTGCTTGGCGTCACTGTAATGACCCATGTGCGTGACTGCAATAATGACATCAGGACGTTTACGTTCAATTTCACGCAGTATTTCGGTGGTTGCTTCTGTTGGGTCAATAAAATCAAAGTCGGCGATGAAATCAGGGTTGGCAATCTTTGCTGTGTCGGTTGTGGTGAGGCCCAGTACAGCAATGTTTAAATTGTTTCTGTTGATGAATACATAGGGTTGATACGCATGTTCACCAGTCGATTTACGCTTAATGTTGGCGCTTAATAGCGGGAAGTTTGCCCACTGACGTTGCTTTTCAAGCACAGCTAAAGGGTTATCGAATTCGTGGTTACCAATGGCCATCGCATCGTAACCAAGCATACTCATACCTTTAAAGTCTGGTTCTGCTTGTTGTAAATCTGACTCCGGGATACCTGTGTTAATGTCGCCACCAGATAGGAGTATGACTGCATCGTTTCGGCTTGCTGCTTGCAGGCGTAAATTTTTGAGCAGGGTAGCGCGCGCCGCCATCCCATATTCACCCTTATCATTTGGCCAAAAACGCCCGTGATGATCATTAGTGTGCAACACAGTGAGGTATTGCGTGGGTTGCGCTTCAGTAGTCGTATTAGAAGTGACTGAGTTGTGTGAACACGCACTAAGAATTACAGTAGAAAGTAAAAGTAACAGGCGCACGTCATGTATCCCGTTGGAGTAAATAGTGCGCCTGATATCTTAAAGTAGTTTTATGAAGATTTCATTAGTGATTGTTGAACAGCTTGTTCTCGGCGCTGTAATTCGGCCTTGGCAATCGATGCTTTTTGGTGATTGATTCCAACCATCCAAGTAAGAAAGGATGCCGGTACTTGTTTGTAAGACTCGCCTTTGTGGACGCCGAAATCACATATGATGTTGTTATTATTGTTCATGTGTGTTGATTCCATAGTGCTTAATCATGGCCAACATCTTAGGCAATTGTTCCCCGTTTGATAAGTCCAATATGTTTTAAAATTTATAATTTAATAACTTTTGGTTATTAAAGAGATGTACAAATGTAACCGCCGTTAACAACTAGGTATCAATTTGTTTTTGTCACGTTTTAAACATGGTTTAGTCAATAAAGTATCAGTATGGTTGGGCTGACTTAAATTTGAGGAATCATAATGAAACCGACTATTGCCGCCGGCATTATCGCCGCATTAAGTGCTGCTTATAGCTCATACGCTGACGCTACCATTGTTGAATTTCAAACATCACAAGGAAGCTTCCAAGTAAACTTATTCGACCAACAAACACCTAAAACTGTTGATAATTTCCTTGGCTATGTGAACCGTGGCGATTACCGCGCTAGCTACTTCCATCGTTCAGTGTCTGATTTTATCGTACAAGGTGGAGCATACACATTTGATGAACAAAGTGAGATTATTGCGACGCAAAGCCCTGTTGTGAATGAACCCGTTTATTCAAATGTGGTAGGCACTATCGCAATGGCCAAGCGCAGTGGTGACAAGAACAGCGCGACAAGCCAGTGGTTCTTTAACGTTGGTAACAACAGTGCAAACTTGGACCTACAAAACGGCGGCTTTACTGTGTTCGGCCAAATTATTGGTGACGGACTGGAAATCGTTGAAAAAATTAACTCTATGGATACCTGTAATGATGTGCCGGTTACCGATTACACTGCCGACGAATGTTACCAAGGCACTGCGTTAACTTCAGCGAACCTCATTATGATTAATGACATTGTTGTTATAGATAACGACCCTAATTCAGCCGTCGATTTATCGCCTGTAGAAAACACCTTAATCGACGAAATTGAGACCGATTCGAGTTCAGGTGCAGCATGGTGGTTTGCGCCACTGGCATTGCTTGTGGCGCTACGTCGCAAATCGGTTAAGGCGCTAAATTAATCGCCACACAAGAGTGAGCCACATTAATAACACCACGATACAACCCGCTAGAAATGTTAAATAGCGCGACCTAAGATGGTTACTAGTTAGATGGATTATGGTGTGGATCACTCGAGTGACAATAAACAACCAAGCAAAACCGACAAAGAGATAACCCTCGCTATTAGTGGCTAACGCGGCCAACGACGCCACATAAAACAATACAGGAATCTCGAACTGATTAATGAAGTTCCTACCAGCAACCTGAACTTGTTCAGGGGCATCGCCCAAATCCATGGTGTTAAATTGCTGCATTTTGATCTGTTTTTGTCGCGCCGCTGCGAAGCGGCGACGTCCCATAATAACCATCACAGTTAAAGTAAGTAAAACCTGAGCAAAGAGGGCAAGCACAAGCAATTGAGTCATATTTAATCCTCAGAATCCAAATTGATAGCATAGCTTTATAAAAGTAACAGCCAGCCTAACATAGATATTGCGTAATTGTTGGTATATTGCAAATTAGCATTTCATAATCTGTTACAAACTTAATTACATTTTACATTGCAATTTGAACTGTGATTTTTGATTATTGGGAACTACGTCTAACACAAAGATCACCAAATAATGAAAAAAACACTTGTTCTTAGTGCCTTGAGCCTAGCAATCCTAGCAGGGTGTAATTCAACACCGACTACTTCTACAGCGAGCCCACAACTTATCCCAGATAACCTTGTTGTGAGCCCTAATGATAAGCGTGCATACGAGACCTTAAAATTAGAAAACGACATTGAAGTTATCCTTGTATCTGACCCAAGTGCAGAAAAATCTGCCGCTGCATTGAGCGTTGGTGTAGGCCTGTTACATGATCCTATGTCACAGCAGGGGATGGCCCACTATTTAGAACATATGTTGTTTTTAGGGACGGAACGTTACCCTGATACTAAGGGCTACAGCGATTTCATGACTAAAAATGGTGGCGCGCACAACGCTTATACGTGGTTAGATATCACCAACTATATGTTCAAAGTGAACAATGATGCGTACGGTGAAGCACTTGACCGTTTTAGTGATTTCTTTAAGTCTCCAAAGCTGTACCCTGAATACACTGACAAAGAAAAGAATGCTGTGAATGCGGAATGGTCGATGCGTCGTGAGATGGATTTCTTCGGCCAATTCAAACTTGCTCGCCAAATGATGGGTGAACACCCAGCAAACCGCTTTTTAATCGGTAACCTTGAAACCCTGGGTGACAAGGAAGGCAGTTCACTACACAAAGAAACGGTTGAATTTTACAATACTTATTATTCGTCAAACATCATGAAAGTGGCGATGATTTCAAATCGTCCTCTCAACGAAATGCGTGAGTTAGCGACGAAATATTTTGCCGATATCAAAAACAAGAATATCGATAAGCCTAGCGTGACTGCGCAGTTAAATTACGACCAAGTCGGTGGCAAACGTGTTTACTACAAGCCGAACGAAGACGTAAAGCAGCTTCAGCTCGATTTTGTGATTAAGAACAACCTTGGTGAGTTTGCTCACAAGCCAAATCGATTTGTTTCTTATTTACTTAGTAACGAAATGCCGGGCAGCCCAGCGCAAATTTTACGCGATAAAGGATGGGTTTCTAAATTAAGCGCATCAAGTGCGGCGAACAAATATGGTAACTACGGTGAGCTGAACGTTAATGTTGAATTGACTGATTTGGGCATGCAAAACCGTGAAGAGATAGTCGCAACTATCATGCGTTACATCGACTTGATTAAGAAGCAGGGTGTAGACGCTAAATACTTTAATGAAATTCGTACCTCACTGAATAACCAGTTCCAGTTCTTGGAAAAGAGTGACGAGTTTGGCTATGTGTCATCATTGACTCAAAGCATGCAAGATTACCCGTTAAATAACGCGATTAACGCACCGTTTTATTATCCTGAATTTGACGAGCAAGCGATACAAAACGTCTTAGCCCAATTGAACGCCGATACGTTACGCGTGTGGTATGTGTCAAAAGAAGAGCAGACAGACAGCAAACTTCACTTCTATGATGGTGAATATCGTATTGAGGATATTAGTGCGCAAGAGCAAGCGAGTTGGCAGCAGCCTAGCCAGTTTGCGTTGGCACTCCCTAGCGTTAACCGTTTATTGCCAGAGCAGTTCGATATTAAGAGCGCTAAAGCGCAAGATAAACCACGTGTAAGCTATGAAAAAGATGGCATCAAAGTGTGGTTACAGCCAAGCCAATACTTTGCCGAGCAGCCAAAAGGTCTTGTAGAAGTATACGTAAACAGCCCAGTTAAACAGCAAGACATTAAAGCGGGCGTGTTAATGAACTTGTGGGCAGATTTGTACAACTTATCGCAAACTGCGTTGGCAACAGAAGCCAGTATCGCTGGTATGAATGTTAGCATGGACCCAGGTAATGGTTTTAGCCTGACAGTTGGTGGTTTTACTGACAAGCAATCCGTATTGTTAACGGAAGCGTTGAAAAACTTAACTCTTAAGGTTGACCAGCAAGCGTTTGACCAAGCGGTGGATCGTTACGTTCGTAACCTCATGAATGCGCAGAAGCAATTCCCTTTCTACCAAGCATTTGGTTTGTATTCTGACCTTATCCGCTCAGGCAGCCATGATACTGACGCGCTAATTGCGTCAGCTAAATCGCTTAAAGTTGCTGATTTAGAAGCCTTGATGGGGGATGTGTTAAGCCGTAACAATGTGCGTGTTTTTGCATTTGGTAACTATGACGACACGAGTGTCGATCAAATTGCGAAGAGCATTGCTAACGCACTGCCAGCACAGCAAAAAGACACAACTTATACGCGCTCACAGGTATGGAAACCAGTGCCAGGTGAAGTGTTTGTGATGCAAAAAGATATTGATGTTGCCGATGTGGCGATTATTGATATGACTTACCACCCAACACCGGGTTATGCACAAAAGGCGGCAGCTGCAGTATTGCAAGGTCATTTCCGTACCGTCGCATTTGACAAGTTACGTACCGAAGAGCAATTAGCGTATGCGGTTGGTGCACTTGCGCGTCCGTTGGATGATTATGCTGGCTTAGGTTTATACATTCAAACGCCAGTGAAAGGTCCAAAAGACATGCAAGCGCGTTTTGATAGCTTCAAAAAGCAATATCAAGAAGAACTTGCGAACTTGGATGAAGAAACCTTCATGCAGCTTAAAAACGCGACGCTTGTGTCGTTAAAAGAGAAACCTAAGAACTTGAACGATGAATTGGGTCGTTTAATTTCTGATTGGTATCGTGAAGATTTTAACTTCGACAGCCGAGCGAAACTCATCGCCGCAGTCGAAGCTGTGACGCTTAATGATATTAAGGACTTCTATGAGCAAACTATGATGAACCCTAAAGCGGCCCGTTTGAACGTGCAGCTTCGTGGTAGCAAGTTTGCGGAACAAGACTTCGCTGATTTGAAAGGTCAGAAGAAACTTGAATCGGTTGAGCAATTCCAACAAGTGATTAGCTGGCAATAACGAAAAAGGCTCCTTCGGGAGCCTTTTTAATTACCACCAATAATTTATCAATTGGTCATGTTTTCTTTTGCTATCAGCGTATTGATATCTGAGCTCATCTCGTTAACGCTACTGTGCCAGGCTACTTCAAGTGCCTTCGCTAATTCACTGTAGCCGTCATCAGCTAAAGGCTGGGAGTGTGCAAATCGCGCTATTTTCAAAACATGCAACTTACCCTTGTTGTCTACTTTAGATAAACGCCATAAGCCCGCAATTTCGGCGTTGTTGTCAAGGCCAGCATTGAATTGCTCAACACTAATATCGAGTTGGAAAAAAGCCGACTCTAATTGCTCTGCGTACACGTCAGCGCCTTTAACAACAAGGACATTGTTTAGATTTTGTATTAGCTGAGATTGGGTATGGCTGACAAGCATTTGCGCCGGTGCATCGGCCCAAAAGTGAGAGTTAGCACTGTAAATTTCGTGCTCAGAAAGTTTGATCACCATAGCGCGGTTATTCAAAGTGCCATGTACTTTGATAGGGCTCAGACGCAGTAGATACTGGGTTTGCTCACGTACTTGACTGACTGAACTGACATTCGACACATCAGTGCTAAATTGATAGTAACGTAAATCTGATGGTGAGCCGGAGCTCGAACAAGCACTTGCCAAGGCAATCGCAATGATTGGGGGCGCAAATCGAAACATTAGTCTTTACTCCTTGGGGTTGGATCTTTGGCTAAGTCCTTGTCGAATATTAGCATGTTAGGTTGCTCGTTTAAGCCCCGTGACAGAGGCTGCAGCTCGTCCATTAAACGCCTGACTTGCTCAAGCGTTGATTGCAGTTCTTGATACATTTGCGAACCATTTTGGAAGCTAGCCATCGTGATTTCAAATTGCTCCATGCTCTCTTCAAATTGGCGCATACTTTGGCTGATATCAGCCATGTCTTTGCTGATGTCGGCAGCTAAGGTGCGCGTTGAGGGATCATTCATAAATGTGCGCATATCAGTAGCAAGCGCTTCATAATTGGCCATTGTCTGCTCGAATTGCTCAAGGCTGCTTTCCACCTGCAGGTTCTTCACCTTGTTCAAGACATCATTGACTTGGTTAGCCAGTGCTGAGATACCGCTGGAAGTACTTGGGAAAACAGTGAAATCGCCGCGTTTTGCTAAGACACCGGGCTCCATATCTGGGTACATGTCTAAATCAACATACACAGCACCGGTTAGCAGGTTGCCAGGCTTAAGCGAAGCACGAAGGCCTTGGTTCAACCACCCCTGAAGACTATTTGACCAATATTCACGGGCCATTTGCGTATCACGGTACAAGCGGCCAAATTCGATTCGAATTAAAACGGGCACTGATACGCTCGAATCACTGAAGTGTGCAGGGGCGCCATCAATCAATACTTGGGCAGGCACTTGCTCTACGGTACCAACGCGCATACCTCGGTATTCAACGGGTGCGCCCTCTCGTAGGCCGCGTATGGATTGTTCAAACTGAATTAAATAATGCTCGAAGTCATAAAATCGCTGTTCAAGTGCTGAGCTGTAACTCTCACTCAAACTAAAAGTGTGGCCTTCGCTCACCAACGGGCCAGGAGCATCTCCATCTGGGATACCCAGCGAGATACCGCCTTTAATTAGCTTTGATAACGAGCCAGTTTTAACACTGATACCGTCGGCAGAAAGGTCAACTTCAATACCGGATTGCACCCAAAAAATCGTATTCAATGTTACTAAGTTTTCATAAGGGGCATTGATAAACAAACCGTAACGCATTTGTTGTTTATCCCACTCGAAGTTGGCAGTTTCTATTTGCCCGACTTTGTAGCCCTTGTAGTAGACTCCTGTGCCTACTTCCAGCACTTCTGCATTGCGACTCGAGAGCTTAAAACGAGCACCTTCGACATCATTGCCAATTAACGCTGGCTCGTCGAGAAGGTTAAAGCGAATGACGGTACGTTTACTTTCGCCCGGTGAGAATTCAAGGTACACACCAGAGAGTAACGTACTGAAGCCGCTGACTCCCGTTTCATCAATGCGCGGTCTGACAACCCAGATTTTTGCATCTTCAGTTAACAGTGAATCATAATGTTTGTCTATTTGTGCACGCACGATAACGTGGTCTCTGCTGTCGCCAAGACGAATCGCATCGACTACCCCAATTTTTACGCTGCGGACTTTAATCTCGGTTTTGCCTGCGACAATACCCTCGGCATTGGCCATTTTTATGTAGATAGTTTGACCTTTGTCGAGTTGGTATTGCAGCAACATCCATGCGCCAACAAAGAGTGCAAGCAGCGGTATTAACCAAATTGGCGATATTTTCTTTGCTGCTTGAATGGTTGCAGATTCAGTCATTAACTACTCTCTTTACCTGTTCCGGTGAATCCCAAATGAGTCGGGGATCAAATGAGTGGGCTGCCAGCATCTGACAAATAACCATAGCGCCAAAACACATAGCACCAAAGCCAGGTTCCACCGACATTAAATTTCCCAGTTGCACAAGTGCCACTAAAATCGCCACGACGAAAACATCAATCATAGACCATTTACCAATAAACTCAGTGACTTGATATAATCGGGTATAGACCTTAGAGCGCCGCCCAACCCGTTGATAAACCATAAAACATAACGTACCCAAAACCAGCGCTTTTGCAATGGGCACGACCACACTGGCTAAAAATATAATACTGGCGATTGGATAAGAGCCAGCTTTCCATAACAAAATAACACCACCAATCAAAGTCGAAGGTTCTTTGTCGCCAAGGCTTGTGGTGTACATGATGGGAAGGACATTCGAAGGAATATACAATAAAACCGAGGTAGCGAGCCAAGCTGCTGCCTTTTGCACACTCTGCGCATTGCGAAAAGTGGTTAGGGTGTTACAACGCGGACAACGCTTTTGCGCTGTTAATTGATGGCACACATGGCAAGCGCGTAAGTGGGCGTCGATAGCTCTTGGGCCACTACTTATTTCGACATCTTGATAAGGCATAATCTGTTGCCAAAGGCGCGCATGATTCACTTTACAAAACGCCCATGTATAACAAATCACAAACCCAGCATAGGCCCAAAAGCTATTGCCAAACGACACATCTGCTAAGCTCATGATTTTGACCATGCTGATTAAAACGCCCACCAAAAAAATCTCAGACATGACCCATAGCTCTAATGCGGACATGAGTTTCAACAAGCGACGTCCCCAAATTTTCGGGATCGCCTCCAATATCCCCATATGCAATGGAATAAGCAATATCAACATCAACAATGGCAGTACGATAATACTGGTGTCGATAAAAATACCAAGCAAGGTGCTGTCGTAATTAAACAACATGCGCCCAGCATCAGGTAAAGTAATGGTTTGTGTTAAGCCGTTACTGGAAAATGACAAAAAGGGGTAGAACACCGAGCTCAGAAGTAAAATGATCGCACTGACGCTTAGCGCGATAACCTGGTGGTCCGTATTTTCGCCACTTTTAAGCAACTGACTGTGGCAATGAGGACAGTGAGCAACGTCTTTGGGATTTAAATTTTTGGGAACTGAAACAATATAGTCACAGTGTGAGCAAGCTAGATGCATGTATTCCCAAGGTATTATTCCTTCTTGCCTTAAGAATAGCTGTTTTAGTTGTTAAATCCTAGCACCTTTTTGTTACTCATACAGGCGCGAACGGCCTTTATGCTCTAAGCTCTTTAATATCATCATTTCGCCGTAGGCTGATTTATGAGAGCGACGCATATCAGATCTAGTATCTGTTCAGTTTTGTGTATGTTTTCAGTGTTTATCTCTCACGCTAGCAATCAAATAGTGCCTCCTGAACAGGTTGTTGAGCTTGCGGTCGCTAAACATCTCCCTCCTTATTTTTTTAAATCCAGCAGCGATGGTATTGAACAGCAGATAATTGAACAAGCCATGCAGATGGCGGGACTAGGTGGACTCAAGTTGCATTATTTGAGTTACCCAAGGGCAGAGTTAGAGCTGGCATCTGGGACGATTAATGGAGCGGTAAACATACCGAAAGAGAGCAATGTGCAGGGGTATTATTCAGACACTTTATTGTACTTTCAGAATGTGGCAGTGACCTTGACTAAAAATGACATGAGCGTCGATTCAATTGAAGATCTATCTCATTACCGCGTGTTTGCATTTGGGAATGCGCACAAGTATCTGGGGGAGCGCTATGCTAAGGCTGTCGAAGGACAAGCCGATTACGAAGAGTTTACCAATCAATTTGCACAAATTACCCATTTGATGAGTGGTCACGCGCAAGTTATCGTGCTTGATAAGCGGATATTTACCTACTATTTGCGAATGTATGAGCGCAACAATCCATCTCTGAGTGTGACCATTCACCCCATATTCGAGCCATCCCCGAGACACATTGTTTTTAATTCCCAAGAGATGCGAGACCAATTTAATCGCGGTTTAGCATCCCTTAAATCGACCCAAGGGTACCTAAGTATTTTGGCCAGTGCACAAACACTGGCCATGATTGAAGAGTAATTTTTGCGATTTTCGTCTCAGGCAAAAAGGGCAACGGTTTGCTTACTTTGAGCGATGACTGCTCCTGATTCAGTATACAAAATGGCATCTTCATACGCATAGCCATTGTGTGCAGCCGTTGTGGTGATATCAACGCCCACCCATTGGCCGGCTGCTAGTGTAGGCAAGTGCAAGCACTCAATATGCCAGCTCATGCTGCTCGCTGGCGCCGGCGTAGGAAACACTTGAAGCTGTGAGGGTGGCCAACTGTCGATTAGTGCGATTAGGTGCGTCCAGTTGTAGTTGTGGGTCTGTGCCTTAAAACGCATCCAACCACTTAAGTCGGTGCACTGTGTACCACTGTATGGCATGCCACCTTCAACCAAATTCAAATCCACAAATTGGAAGAAGTTTGGCATTACGCCTTTAACATAAGGTAGGCATTGTTGCGCATTGGGCGTCTGCTTATTGTCCATTTGTGCAAAGGGAACTTCAACAATAGAGTCTCTGTCTTTGGCGAACAAACCTTGTACAGTTAAGCATATTTGATCGTGTTGTGTGATTGTTGCCGCATACTGGCTTGAGTTTTTGCCTTCACGTAACAAGGTAAAGGAAAGGGTAAATGGTTCATCAGGTGCGATAGGGCCAACGAATTGGGCGCTAAACGAACGCAATGTTCTTTCGTCGTGGCAGTGTAATAACATCGATTGCAAGGCAAAGGCACATGAAAGGCCACCGAATGCAGTTCTTCCTTGCGTCCATGTATCAGGAAATTGTAGGGTTTGGATATCGCTTTCGCTGACCAAAGCCATGAGTTCGTCAAAAGTCATAATATGATCCCTTTTTGTTCTTGTCCGACCAGTTTACTCCCTAAATTACCTTTGTAGAGGGGACAAACGAAAAAAAATTACAAAAAATCGAAATTTTTTTATGAATCACGCTTGAATTAGCAAAACTGACCCCTATCTAGTAGACATCAAACATGTAAACAGATTTTTGAAGTTGGAGAAGATTCATGGGTAAGATTATTGGAATCGACTTAGGTACTACTAACTCGTGTGTAGCAGTACTAGATGGTGATAAGCCGCGCGTAATTGAAAACGCAGAGGGCGATCGCACTACCCCTTCTATTATCGCGTTCACTGAAGACGGTGAAACGCTAGTAGGTCAACCTGCAAAACGTCAGGCGGTTACAAACCCTACAAACACACTTTACGCTATCAAGCGTTTGATCGGTCGTCGTTTTGAAGACGAGGAAGTTCAACGTGACATCGGCATCATGCCATTCAAAATTGTTAAAGCTGACAATGGCGACGCATGGGTTGAAGTAAAAGGTGAAAAGCGCGCTGCTCCACAAATTTCAGCAGAAGTGCTTAAGAAAATGAAAAAGACAGCTGAGGACTACCTTGGTGAAGAAGTAACAGGTGCGGTAATCACAGTTCCTGCATACTTCAACGATTCTCAGCGTCAAGCAACTAAAGATGCTGGCCGCATCGCAGGTCTTGATGTTAAACGCATCATTAATGAACCAACAGCTGCAGCACTTGCATACGGTATGGACCGTAAGCAAGGTGACAACGTAGTTGCAGTATACGACCTTGGTGGTGGTACGTTCGATATCTCTATCATCGAAATTGATGAAGTAGAAGGCGAGCACACATTTGAAGTACTTGCGACTAATGGTGACACGCACTTAGGTGGTGAAGACTTCGATAACCGTGTTATCAACTACTTAGTTGACGAGTTCAAAAAAGAGCAAGGTATCGACCTTCGCAGCGACCCGCTAGCAATGCAGCGTGTTAAAGAAGCCGCTGAAAAAGCGAAAATCGAGCTTTCAAGTGCACAACAAACTGAAGTAAACCTGCCGTATGTTACTGCAGATGCATCAGGTCCTAAGCACATGAATGTGAAGCTAACGCGCGCTAAACTTGAGTCGCTAGTTGAAGACCTAGTAACTAAGTCTATCGAACCACTTAAGAAAGCACTTGCAGACGCTGATCTATCAGTAGGTGATGTGAACGACATTATCCTAGTGGGCGGTCAAACACGTATGCCATTAGTACAGAAGACGGTTGCTGAGTTTTTCGGTAAAGAGCCACGTAAAGATGTGAACCCTGATGAAGCGGTTGCAGTCGGTGCTGCGGTTCAAGGTGGTGTACTAGCAGGTGACGTAAAAGACGTACTACTACTAGACGTTATCCCTCTGTCTCTAGGTATCGAGACAATGGGTCAGGTTATGACTACGCTAATCGAGAAAAACACGACGATCCCAACGAAGAAGTCGCAAACATTCTCAACAGCAGAAGATAACCAAAACGCAGTAACAATCCACGTATTGCAGGGCGAGCGTAAGCGTTCGGCAGACAACAAGTCACTGGGTCAATTCAACCTTGAAGGTATTCGCCCAGGACGCCGTGGTGAGCCACAAATCGAAGTAACATTCGACGTTGATGCTGATGGTATCTTACACGTGTCTGCGAAAGACAAAGACACGGGTAAAGAGCAGAAAATCACTATTCAAGCTTCTTCAGGTCTTAGCGATGAAGAAGTAGAAAAAATGGTTCGTGATGCAGAAGCGAATGCTGAAGAAGATAAAAAGTTCGAAGAGCTTGTAACAACACGTAACCAAGCAGATGCAATGGTTCACGGTACACGCAAGCAAATCGAAGAAGCTGGCGATGCACTTCCAGCAGAAGACAAAGAAGCGATTGAAGCGGCGGTTGCTGAGCTAGAAACAGCAATCAAGGGTGAAAGCAAAGAAGAAATCGATGCTAAAACTCAAGCGCTTATCGAAAAGTCACAAAAGCTGATGGAAATCGCGCAAGCGAAAGCCCAGCAGCAAGGTGGCGCGGATGCTGGTGCACAGCAGCAAGCTAAGCAAGACGACGATGTTGTTGATGCTGAGTTTGAAGAAGTGAAAGACGACAAGTAATATACTTGTTACACACAGGGCGCGCTGGCAATAGCTTGACGCGCCCTTAGTGTGTAAGGAATTAGCCAAAAATAAAAAAGGATCTGGCCAGAGTTTTTTTGCCGGATTTGTTTTTTTAGAGAAGCATGTGCTTCTAGGTGAAATCAGAGTTCTAAATTTTAAAGTAGTGGTTGTATGAGACATTCGTTATGACCACTAATATTGCAGCTTAGCTGTAAAATATTTGGGTAGTGGTAGATATGTCAAAACGCGATTATTACGAAATACTAGGCGTAGCAAAAGACGCCAGTGAACGTGACATTAAAAAGGCTTACAAGCGCCTGGCGATGAAATATCACCCGGATCGTACCGCCGGCGATAAAGAGCTTGAAGCCAAGTTCAAAGAAGTAAAAGAAGCCTACGAAATCCTTGGCGATGAGCAAAAACGCCAGACTTATGATCAATACGGTCACGCAGCCTTTGAACAAGGCGGTGGCGGTGGTCACGGTGGATTTGGTGGTGGTGATTTCGGTGACATCTTTGGTGATGTATTCGGTGACATCTTCGGTGGTGGCCGTCGTCAATCACGTCAACAACGTGGTGCAGACTTACGATACAACATGGAACTGAGCCTTGAAGAGGCAGTTCGTGGCAAAGAAGTTGAGATTAAAGTTCCGACTTGGGTTGGTTGTGAGCCATGTGATGGTTCTGGTGCCAAAGCGGGCTCTAAGCCGAAAACATGTGGGACATGTCATGGCGCGGGCCAAGTGCAAATGCGCCAGGGTTTCTTCGCTGTTCAGCAAACCTGTCCAACCTGTCAAGGTACTGGCCAAGTTATCTCAGATCCATGTAACAGCTGTCATGGTCAAGGTCGCGTAGAAAAAACGAAGACCTTATCTGTGAAGATCCCAGCGGGTGTTGATACGGGTGACCGTATACGTTTAGCGGGAGAGGGTGAAGCCGGAGCACATGGTGCGCCAGCAGGCGACTTGTATGTGCAAGTGAGCGTGCGTGAACACCCAATTTTTGTACGTGACGGCAACAACTTGTACTGTGAAGTGCCTATTGGGTTCACGACAGCAGCATTGGGTGGGGAAATTGAAGTGCCTACCCTTGATGGCCGCGCAAAACTGAAAGTACCTGCTGAATCGCAAACCGGTAAAATGTTCCGTATGCGTGGTAAAGGTGTGAAATCTGTGCGTTCGGGCTCAGTGGGCGACTTAATTTGTAAAGTGGTCATTGAAACACCTGTCAATCTGAATAGCGAACAACGCGAGTTGTTAGAACAGTTAGAGAAGAGCATGGGCAAAGACAGCTCTAAGTATCGTCCCAAGGAGAAAGGTTTCTTCGATGGTGTGAAAAAGTTCTTCGATGATTTGACAAAGTAACGTGTAAATAAGAAAGCGCCTACGGGCGCTTTTTTGTTGTCTCAATTTAATAAAACTGCGAACCCGGAGTCACACCGGCACATGTTTGCCATCTCACTGTATCGTATATCGCGAATCGTCACTTTTTCCTTGGTTAATTGTTCGCAACGCTGCACACATTGGCGTTGATGGTCCCAGTAGCTGTACTCAATCTGTACTAACCAAGTAACAACCGCACAAACGAGAACAATGGTCAGGGTTCGAAAGCGCTTAATAAGCATAACCGCCTCTCGCATCGTTGTGCATGTTATTTAACTGTAGCTCATAAAACCCTCCCTTAGGTGAAAACGTATCGTGCGTTTATGGGTCTAGAGCTAAAAAGCACTACTGGACTTTGCAGAAGTACTGTTTGAAATGCCATTGAGTTACACGGATGTAGTAGCAGTCGCCTTCGAAAGTCAGCGTTCGTTTGACGTCTGCCCGTTGACTGAGTTCGAAGTGAGTGGTCTCAATCGTTTTATCGTTTACAACAGTGACCGTGTAGGGCTTGAAGGTAAGCTGTTCTGGCATTAAATCTTCGGAATAGGTGGCGAATGTGTCTTCTCGCACAACATATACCAACTTTGAAAAATCTAGGTCTCTGAGCTGCAGACGTTCCTCGGTTGTGATGCCTTGAGTAGCATACAAGCTCTGCAGTGTTTTCGCCTCATGCGCTTTCCAAACACCAACGTAAAAAGGCGTGTTGCCAGCTTCGAAAACTAACACCGACAAAAGTAAAGAAAGTAAAAGCGTGATCTTCATAATTCCATCTCTTGCAATCCATTTGGCTTAGCCTACGCGCTGTGTGAAACACCTAATTCACTGTGCGCATTGTCTACCTCTGAAACTGCCAGTACGAATGTTCAGAGCAGATACCATAGGAGTACCTAGTTAGTCGGTGAAAACATCGATGGAAGGGAGTGACGATGTACTGCAGTGGAACGTCAACCCACCTGCTGTGTTTGTCATGCGACTCATAATAAAGAGTATAGTGCTTTCTACGTTGGCTGATTAAAAAAAGAATCAATATAAATATAAGTCTATGAAGATATTAAATTTGTTTTTTTAGAGAGAATTAGTCTGCGAAAATAGAATTTTTAATTGGGTATATAGTCCATTTGTTTATTTTTCAGTATGTTATAGATGTTTGAAGCAAAGTTTTTAACTGTTTGAAATATTTATAATTATTTTATATTGCAGGGAGTTGATAGACTGATTTAGGTGTTTA
This sequence comes from Pseudoalteromonas sp. GB56, assembly GCF_054923835.1. Classification (NCBI taxonomy): domain Bacteria; kingdom Pseudomonadati; phylum Pseudomonadota; class Gammaproteobacteria; order Alteromonadales; family Pseudoalteromonadaceae; genus Pseudoalteromonas; species Pseudoalteromonas sp. GB56. The sequence continues at coordinate 432,511 of NZ_JBPCHK010000003.1, forward strand.
TAAGTATATGGTTTATTTGAAATTATCTAATCATAATTGTCGATTTTCTCTTGGCTGTTTTAAGCACTAATAGCATTGCCTTGTTTGCGAAGAAATAGCTGAATATCATCGCTATACTGTATATCAGAAATAAGGTTACACGTAATGATAACGGCAATTCAATTACCTAAATCGTTAAATTAACCCGCAAAGCATATATAAATTGCTGTATGGGATATTTCATCTATCTGTGTAGAGTTGGGCTAGTTGGAATTGGCGGCAATTATGGATATATGCTCTTCCAAAGGGAGCGGATTTGTATTTACCTAGCAGAAGCACTCGAACTGAAGAGGCAATTCGCATTTTTGCGAGAAATCAAAAGACGCAGTGACTGGTCGAAACTGTCAATGCTTTTAACTCATTCTGACACCTGTACTTGTCACTCTCTAACTGTATGGCGGTCTTTGAAGTCTGAGCCAGAGGTACATGGTACCGATCACGGTGCCCATAGGCACACTGAACAACAGAAAAACTGAAATGGGCAGTGCGAATTTATGGACGGCGCTATTGCCTTTGCCCAAATAAATACCCGTTAACAACGCTAAAAAGTGAATGACGAGGTTGAGTACAAGGAACCCATATATGATGTACAGCACAGGTGTATTTGGCGTTTTTAAGGACAGGAAAAAGCCATATGCAATCATTGCTATGAGTAATGATAGGGCACCGTATACACCCATTGCGATCCCTAACACTCTGTATTGCCTATCCATGGTATACCGTTAAATAATTGATTCCTGTACTTACTTTAGCAATGCTTTGTGGCGCTTGTAAACCGCGAGGGGGTGAGAAGTAGAAAGTGAAATATGCACTTTGTCGCCCGGACGAACGACCACTTCGTGGCTCACCCGACTGGTAACCACCGTTTTACATTGGAGTTCTACCGCACATAAGCGGCTGCCACCTTCGAATCGAACCCATGTGACGAGACCGTTATAGTGAGCTTCATCTTGCGCCAGCAGCACGTCATCTGGGCGCAGCAGAACATCAACTTGCCCTTGTTCACAATCAATCCCTTTTGCAGGCGCTATACCGATCGCAGTGCTTGCTTGCGTGTGCTGAAATTCACCGGCGATGAAGCTGGCTTCACCTAAAAATCGTGCTACGAAGCGGTTGCTTGGTAAGCTAAAACATTGTTCCGGCGAGGCGATTTGTTGAATACGACCTTCTTTAAGAATGCCTACGCGATCGCCAACAGACAATGCTTCTTCTTGGTCATGTGTAACCCAAATTGCTGGCACTCCCGCTTCTTTTAGCGCGTTGCGGATATCCCAGCGCAATGTGTCTTTTAGCGCTGCATCAAGGTTCGACAGGGGTTCGTCCAGCAGCACAAAATCAGGCTGGTGAGCGAGCGTCCTCGCCAGTGCCACGCGTTGCTTTTGCCCACCAGAGAGTGTGGCTGGTTTTTTATCGCGAAACGCGCTGAGGCCGAGAAGCTCAATCCAATGATCGGCGATTGCGGTATCTTTTAAGCGGAAGCACACATTTTGCTGTACCGTGAGGTGAGGGAAGAGGGCAAAGTCTTGGAACACCATGCCAACGTGACGCTTCTCCGGCGGTACATGATTCTTCGGTGTTGCACACCATTTGCCTAAATTAATTTCCCCTTCAGAAATAGGGATAAGACCCGCAAGCGCTTGCAAAATTGTGCTTTTTCCACAACCCGTTGGGCCAACCAACATGAGGATCTCGCTTTGTGCAAGAGATAGGTTCAAGTCACTGACAACACGAGTGCTACCGTAATCGATAGACAACTGACTCACAGACAGCATGTATTCTGATCCTTTTGTATATTAATGACTGCGCTTTTCGCCTGACAGCATAATAGCCAAACCGCAGGCAGAGATCACTACTAACAAGAGCCCAGGAATGGCTGCTCTGCCAAAGTACCCGGCTTCGTAGACTCGCCAAAGGTAGGTCGATAGTGTCTCGAATCCCGTTGGCCCAAGCAGCAAAGTAGCTTCTAATTCGCGCATTGACTCTAAAAAAACGAGTGCGGCGCCAGCTATAATGCCGCGGGTAGTGAGCGGCAGGGTAATACGTACGAAGGCTTCTTTTGGGCTTGCGCCAAGAACGCGCGCGGATTTTACCAAACTGGTGTCTAGGTGTTCTGTACTGGTTCGCACTGAGCCAACGGCTAGGGGTAAAAAGCGCAAAACGTAGGCAATAACGAGTAACGCAAGAGTTTGATAAAGCATAGGCAGTTGTAATCCACCATAGACCAACGCGGTGCCCATAACGATGCCTGGAATGCCAAAACCAAAATAGGTGATACGCTCCATTATCCGCCCACCTTTTCCACTGAGTGCTGCATGAGCAACTGGGATTGCGATAACCACGGCAACAACCGCAGCAATACCAGAAGCGTAGGCAGAGTGCCAGGCAATAGTAAAATCAAAATCGGCAAAGCCGTCTCGCGCCAACCATAAGCAAAAAACACCCAGTGGCAAACCGATAGCCAGTAATAAAACAGGGACAAAGGTGGTGAACATCAAACCGAGTTGCCATGCACTAGGGAATAACATGAGTGGACGGCCATGGCGTTCTGTGGCAGTTTTTATTTGCGATTCAAGGAACAACAAAAAGCCAACGATACACATCAGTTGCAATGACAACATCGCGGCACGTGACAGACCAAAGGCATTGTATTCAACATAAATCACGCGGGTAAAGGTATCGAGGCGCATCATCGCTGGCGTACCGAAGTCTGACAAGGTATACAGGGCGACTAACAATGAGCCTGCGGCAATACCATTGACAACTCGAGGTAGTATGACTTTAAAAACGCTCATGGTCATTGACATACCAAGCACACGCGCAGCGTTTACCATGCTTGCATCTAAGCTCAATAATGACGAACGTGTCGTCATCATCACGAATGGAAATGTGTAGAGAGTCATAACAATGGCGGCGCCACTTAATCCATACATTTGCGGCGTTTCAATACCTAAAAGGTTATTGATTTCACCTCCGGGACCAAATGCCGCGTAAAGTGTGAAAGCACCAATATAACTGGGGATAGCCAAAGGCGCGGCGAATAATACTAACCAAAGCTTTTTAAATGGCAGGTGCACGTAAGCGCTAATAAATGCCAAGGGTACGCCAATAACAATTGAACCAAGCACAGTGAGCGCCATTAGCGCTAACGTATTGCCCAGAATTGTCAGATTATGACTATCAAAAAATGTGCTTGAGTCACTTGCTAAAGTGACCAATACATAAACAGGCGTGAGTGCTATTAGCGCTGCAAGCAGCGCAATAGGATAAGAGGCTGGTAGGCGCATTAGAGCACACCGTTGTTACGCATTAAATCAAGAGTAGGTCGAAGATCTGCAAGTTGCGTTAAGTCTACTTTGGGGGGTGCTAAGCTTGCCAAAGCCGGTAAGCCCTGAGGTGGCTCAACGCCACTGATTAGCGGAATTTCATAGGCTTCACGTGCTAAATAGCTTTGTACTTCAGTACTTAGCAAATAGCGCATAAAGTTGGTGGCCAATGGGTCTTTATTGAGGGCAAGGATGCCGGAGGCATTAACTAAACACCCTGCGTCATTTTGCGTAAACGCTAAAGCGAGTTTCGCATCAGGCTTACCGGCTTTTAGGCGCAATGTATAATAATGATTAGCAAAGCCTATATCGACTTCACCGCGCTCTACTGCCATTACAACACCCAGTTCACCGGCGTAAGACTTCGCTCTTTTTTGCACTTTCTTAAGCCACTTAGCGGTTTTATCATCGCCTTCAAGTAATCGCATCGCTGTAACGAACGATTGGAAAGAGGCATAAGCAGGAGCCCAACCGATGGAGAGATCACTGTCGGCAATTTCCATAATGCTTTGTGGAATTTGATCTTTGGTTAAGCGCTCGGTATTGAACGGCAATGTGCGCACGCGCCCCGTAACGGGCGCCCAGCCTTCATAGCGAAACTGTGGCTGCAACTGCGCTTGTAAATCTGATAGTATGGGTTGCGCGAGTCCTGCATCCGTTACTAGTCCAATTGCTCCAGAGTCGACTGCCCAGAAAAGATCGGCTCGACGAACACCCATTTTTGCTTCTGCGACTATGGTGTTTGCTAATGCAGCGGTAGGGCCACGACGAATACCGAGTTTAAAGTTCGGGTTTTTATCTTGAATTGCTTGCAGGACATTCTCATATAAGCCGCCTTCGCCTCGGCCGAGGTAGAGAGTCAGACTTCCTTCAAGGGCGGGAAGTTCGTTTACAGAGACAGGATTCGCTACACTCGCTGCAAATGCGCGAGAGAAGGGGAGCGGTAATGCACTCGCAACCCCAATCGCAGCTAGGCCTTGAATAAAGGTCCTACGTTTCACTTAGAATACATCCTTTCGGGCTTTTTCAGCTTTATCGATTAATAATTTCGCGCGATCAAGCTTTGATTGCATCGTAACAACGACATCACGTACGTCGTTTACGCTTTTGCCATCTGCAATGGCTTTAGGTAAGGTAACGTTGAAGTCTTTTTCTAAATCTTCAACTAAATCAGCATCTTGCTCAATTAGCGTGCCCTCAACACCTTCAAATAAATGCAGGTAAGTGTCATGAACGATTGCCGTTGCTTCTTCACCTAAACGCTCAGCGTATTTTGCTACTACGCGGTCGAGTTTGTGTTTAATTTCGTCTATGGTGGCACTTTGAGTCATTGACTCACTAGCAGTGGTTTTTACCGCCGTTAATAAGCCTTTTTGCTGGTATTGCGCGGCAAGTTTAACAGCGCCTAAACCTTCGAACAAGGCTTGGTTCAGTGCAGCTTGATGCATGCGAACGGATTCTGCGGATTCTTTATTGTCGATGGCCATTTTTATACCATATAGGCCTTGCCAAATTGACGCATACACAGGTACGTAATTCGTTTCGATTGCGCTGTGAAATTTCACTGATTCCCAGTATTCAACGAGGTCATCAGACTTGATGCTTTTGCTACCATTTTTTTCGTATTCAGTCACCATCTCATCAACTTTGCTAATCATCCATTCAACTTCTTCTGAATAGTCTTTTAAGTTTTCTTGAAGATGATTAACGTGTTCACCAATCGGACCATTCGCTAATACGGGTTGAAATGTGAACGCACAGGTCATGACTAGACCAGCGCTCAATGCTTTTACCGACTTTAAAACAACATTCATTAGATAATCCAAAGCTAATTGTAAATGATATCTATTATCATATCCGTACGTGTTCGCTAAATCAATACGTTAACTGACTGTCATGACTTACAACGGCAAGGTTCAAGGTAAAGTGAACAGGTGAGCATGATATGGGTTATTAATGGTGAAAACGTTCTGTTTAAATCTAAAAGAGCCTGATAGTGTAAGTTTATTAACTTGCTCATAGATATCAATGGCATTGACCCATGGGTTAGTAAATTGCAATGGTATACCCGCTGTTTATGTTTGTTTACATTTGCCGCTAATACGAATGCATAAAAGAACTAAAATAAATTTTACATTCAAGGATTTTTACAATGACTCCTGCCGTGAAGTTTCTGGAAAAAAACAAGATAGATTTTGAGTTATTGAGTTTTGAGCACGATGCAAGTTATGACAACTACGGGCAAGAAGTTGTCGATAAGTTAGGTTTACCTCTTGAGTGCGTGTTCAAAACCTTGGTGCTAGAAACCGCAGAACATGAATTTGTGGTAGCCATTACACCGGTTAGTCAGCAAGTGAGCACCAAAGGACTCGCTAAAGCCGCAAAAAGTAAAAAGACGATGATGGCGGCAGCCCTTGATGTGCAGCGAGTCACAGGGTATGTGCTTGGAGGCGTCAGTCCATTTGCGCAAAAGAAACGTCTCGCAACTTATATCCATGAATCCGCGTTACAGCACAAAAGAATCTTTGTTAGTGGAGGGAAAAGGGGGCTGGAAATAGGGATTGAACCTCTGGCTTTAGTTTCTGTACTTGGGGCTATTAAATCAGCTTTTTAATATGATGAGCTGATCCATTGCCAACCTTGACGCGAGGTTCTTAAGGAAAACACGTGTACATGGAGTATGATTAAATATTGCACTTACCCGTAGGATGGTAACGACTAGGTGATAGCGACACATGATTAGAAAAGAATCGGCAAAATTGAAAGCAGAATTTGCGGACAGAGTGTTGGCGGGCCTCTTTATATTTGTGGTAATTGTTTCACCTTTGTCATTTTATAAATGGTTCACTTTGGGTTATTTGCCGATTTACTTTATCAATGCTGTAACAGGGAGTGTGCTAATAGTCAGTTACTTGTTGCGCCGAAAACTCCCATTTGAACAGAAAACGTGGATTATCACCTTGTCTTTTGTGGTAGTGGGTATTTCTAGTGCTGCATCGTTTGGTTTAGCGAGTAATGCGTTCGTTTTTTTAGTTGTGTGTGGCTTCTTCTGTGCAGAAGTATGGGGGAGGTTGCCTGCATTGAAAGTGACAGCTGTCTTTGTGTTGCTTCTGCTCATTGTTGCTTATTTAACAGTGAATGGAACTTTGGTCATTACTGATGCAGCGACGGCTCACAGTAACTCCGGTGTGGGATGGATCACAACAATTGTCCCGGCTGTATTGGTAACTCTGATACTTATCCACTCCACGAGTGAATTAAAGGATAAACAAAGAAAAAAAACATACGAGCTCTATATTCAGAACAAACACAACGAACACTTAGCAAACTATGACAAATTGACTTCATTGCCGACACTGAATATTGCCCAAACTAGATTGCAAGAAGCGATTGATTTTGCCAAGCAAACGGCGACAAAATCGGTATTGTTGTATTTAGATCTTGATGGTTTTAAGCAAGTAAATGATACCTATGGTCATGATGCTGGAGATGCCGTTTTAGTAACCATTGCGCAAAGATTCAACGAAATGGTCCGCAAAACTGATACCTGTTGTCGCATCGGCGGTGATGAATTTTTAATGATTTTACCTAACTTGCAAAGCATCGAGCCAGTTCACTCGCTTTGCCAACGGCTTATCACAGAGGTTTGCAAACCCATTGAATTTAAAGAACGCTCATTAATCGTTGGTGTGAGTATAGGCGTTTCAGTCTTCCCAGATAACGCAATAAACGCGCAAGAATTGCGCACTAAAGCCGATGAAGCGATGTATCGTGTAAAACAATCGGGTAAAAACAATTACAGCTTTGTGTAGTGACTGCAGTTCTTAAAGCGATAAGCTTCTTTTCTGATACAAAATAATCCAAATTATTTTTTGCGTACACGTGTACGCCCAAAAGCAGGAAATTCAACCGTTTGAGCCCCCTTTCGCAAATGAGGTATAAATTTTCTGTTAAAAAAACTGGTTGGACCAATTGATCTATTCAAAATTTTATGCCGTAATATGGGGTATATTAACTGGTCAGATGAGTTGGTTATGAGCTTACGTACAAAATTAAAGAAAGTCCTTCCTAGTATTTCAATTACCGAGCAAGAAGCGTTAGACGCCGGTGACGTGTGGCTAGAAGGCTCAATTTACCGTGGTAAACCTGATTTCGCAGCATTGCGCGATGTGCCAGCGGCTACGTTGAGTCAAGAGGAGCAAGCATTCCTAGACGGTCCAGTAGCACAGCTATTGGAAATGATCGATGAATCAGAAATCCAAGCAGGTATTCACCTACCTGAGCACATTTTAGATTTCCTTAAAAAAGAGCGTTTTTTCTCGCTAATCATTCCAAAGAAATTTGGTGGTCTCGAGTTTAGCCCTTATGCGAACTCGACAATCGTAGCGACGATTTCAACTAAGTCTTCAGCAGTTGCAGTAACGGTCATGGTGCCAAACTCTCTAGGCCCAGGCGAGTTGCTACTTCACTACGGTACTGAAGAACAGCAAAATCATTATTTACCGCGTCTAGCTAACGGTCGTGATATTCCTTGTTTCGCGCTAACAAGTCCTGAAGCGGGCTCTGATGCGGGTGGTATTCCTGACATCGGCGTGGTGAAAGAGGGTGATTTTAACGGCGAGAAAGTACTCGGTCTAGAAGTTACTTGGGACAAACGCTACATCACGCTCGCTCCTATTGCGACCGTGTTAGGTCTTGCGTTCAAAGTACAAGATCCAGATAAGCTTCTCGGCGGCAAAGAAGACTTAGGTATTACCTGTGCACTTATCCCGCACGATCATCCAGGTGTTGAGCTAGGAAATCGCCATGATCCTATGGGCGTGCGTTTCTACAACGGCACAACACGCGGTGAAAAAGTCTTTATCCCAATGGATTTCATCATTGGGGGTCAAAAGAACATCGGTCGTGGTTGGCAAATGCTGGTTAGCTGCTTAGGTGCAGGTCGTGGTATTTCATTGCCGGCGTTGGGCGTTTCCGTATCACAAGTTGCTTTTAAAGGTGCTGCAGAATATTCAGCGGTACGTGAGCAGTTTGGTTTAGCAATTGGTCAATTCGAAGGTATTCAAGAAAAACTAGCGGATATCGCCGGTAAAACGTACCTTCAAGAAGCAATGCGTGTGCTGACTACTGAAGGGCTTGGTATGGGCTTGAAGCCATCTGTAGTTACAGCGATAGCTAAGTACCATATGACCGAAATTGGTCGCGATGTACTTAATTCAGCAATGGATATTCAAGCAGGTAAAGCAATTCAACGTGGTCCACAAAACACATTAGCGACCGGTTTTGTCGCTCAGCCAATTGCTATCACAGTTGAAGGTGCAAATATCCTGACGCGTAACCTGATGATTTTCGGTCAAGGTGTAATGCGTTGTCACCCTTATTTACAGAGCATGGTTGAGTCAATTCACTCGCAAGAAAATGATGCAGACGCAACATTCAATCGTATTTTGCGCAAAACAGTGGGCTACAGCACGGCGAACGCATTACGTGCATTTAAGCATGGTTTATTACCATTTACTGCACCGAGTGCATCAAGTCTTGCTGAAGTACGTCAGTACGAAAAGGCTGTACACAAGTTGTCTTCACGCTTAGCTGTATATGCAGATTTCTCACTGTTGGTGTTGGGTGGAAAGTTAAAGCAAGCTGAAATGTTATCAGCGCGTTTGGGTGACGTGATGAGCTACATGTACGCAGCGATGGCTTCAATCAAGTACTACGAGCAGAAAGTGAGTAGTGCAGATCGCGCCGAAGCAGCACCATACTTCCACTATGCGACGCGTTGGGCGTTGCAACAAGCGGAGCAAGCATTGCATAGCTTCCTTGATAACTTCCCGGCGTCTGGTACGCGTAAATTCATGCGAGTACTGACGTTGCAGTATGGCTATAAAATGCCATCAATCAGTGATGATCTAGTACGAGAGCTTGCTCATCAAGCACAACTAGATACAGCGATTAAGAAACAGTTGACACATCTAGTGAAGCCAACGCCTGGCGATGGACATGATATCAATGAGCAGGCTTACAAAGCGAAGTTAGCGAATCTTGACGGCTTAGCAAAGGTACGTAAGGCGATTAAATCGAAGCAAATTCGCGCCGGTGTGCGTTTCGAGCAAACGTTGGACAACGCACTTGCGGCAAGTATCATCGATGCCAACGAATATGCATCGTTAGTGGATTACAACCGCAAGCGTGAAATTGCAATTCGTGTAGACGAGTATGACTTTGACATGAATCTACTTCGCCCTGATGGTTCGCGAGCAGATTCTCAAGATGCAAGCCTACGTGATGCCAGTTAACTGATAGTTGCTCATGTGAGCACACCAAGCCCTTAGCGATAGCTAGGGGCTTTTTTTTGAATCGAAAGAAAGTCGTAAAGCGTATGATTCTTAGGAGGAATCTATGCTTACTTTGTTTTATGACGGCGCGTGCCCATTGTGTGCACGAGAGATATCAGCACTCAAAAACCATGATGTAGCAAACACATTGGTGTTGGTTGACATCAACGATGCTGAACACATGTCAAAATACCCAGCTGTTTCTTACGATGCTGCTTACAGGACGTTGCATGCGATAGATGCCAGCGGCAACGTACTGCGTGGTCTTGATGCCAATGTTGCGGCATGGAATTGTGTTGGCAAAATGCGCTGGCTCAACATGTTGCGCGCGCCAGTTGTGCGCACTTTAGCTGATTGGGTGTACTCTCTATTCGCGACCCTTAGGCCGATATTTGGCGCTCAGCGCTGCCAATCTTGGCGCTGTCGCGGTGGCAAGCCATGAGTTCAGTGTTAGTTGTTGGCGCTTCAAGTGCAATTGCCCAAGCGCTGATTAAGAAGCTTGAGCAAGAAGGTAAATTAGTTTTTAGCGTAAGCAAAAAGTCGCTCAACAGGGATGGTCACACACAGCTCGATTACAACGAATCGTCAGTTTCTAGGTGGTGCGAAAACATGGCTGCCAAGGGGCATAAGTTCTCGCACATATATATTTTTAATGGCATCTTGCACACAGAGTCTATTTCGCCGGAAAAAACCATCGCTCGCTTTTGCGAACATGCATTCTTTGAGGTCCTCCGCTGTAACACTGTTACGCCTATGTGGTGGCTAATGAATGTCACCAAACTACTTCCAAAAGACGCAGCGGCAGTGATTACGCTATTGAGCGCCCGCATTGGCAGTATTAGTGATAACAAACTAGGTGGTTGGTACAGTTACCGAGCCTCAAAAGCAGCCTTGAATATGCTGACAAAAACAGCGGCGATAGAAATACAGCGTACCCATAAGGCATGTAAATTTCTGCTGTTTCATCCCGGCACCACAGATACCGCACTATCCAAACCCTTTCAAAAGAATGTGCCTAAGGAAAAACTGTTTAGCCCAGATTTCGTTGCCGAGCGCCTTTTGTTATTGAGTTTGGATTACGAATACCTCCCCGAATGTGGGTATTTTGACTGGAATAAACAACCCATCCCTTATTGATTAGCATGAAAGAGAGTAGAAATGCAGTTCAGTAGAAAAGATATCGACGCCATGCCTTCGAGGTATCGCGCCCATTTTATAAATAGCTTGTCAGGTTATAAAAGTGCCAACCTTGTCGGAACAATTGATAATGAAGGGCGGCAGAACCTCGCAATCGTGAGCTCTGTAGTGCACCTAGGCGCCCACCCCCCACTTGTTGCTATGGTCATGAGGCCTGACGTGGTCGAACGTCATACGTTAGCTAATATTCGTGAAACAGGTTGGTTTACTCTTAATCAAGTGAACCACAGGTTTTGGCAGGCTGCTCATCAAACTTCCGCGAAATATGACCGCTGTGAAAGCGAGTTTAATGCGGTCGGGCTCAAACCTGAGTTCATTGGTGATTGCCCTGCGCCTTATGTAAAAGAAAGCCTTGCAAAATACGCGGTGAAATTAGTGCGCGAACAGGAAATTGAAGAAAATGGCACCATTTTATTAGTAGGCTCTATCGAACATGGGGTCGTTTGTGATGATGCGTTGTGTAGTGATGGCCATATTGATCTGCATACTATTGAGTCAGTGGCTGTGACAGGGCTTGATGGTTACCACCTTGGTAGTCGTCTAGGGCGTTTAAGTTATGCTCAACCACATGAATGGCCAACGCCTCTACAAGACTAATCCTTTGCAGTGTAAAGGGGGATGACAGCACTATTGAGTGTTAGCTTCTGTAGGGTACAATAGCGCCAATTTGAATTAAGAGACGTTTGCTATGCGCTACATATATGCGATTGCGTTGGGTTTGATTTTTGCTCTATCGACAAGCTCTGTTTTTGCACAACAGGATGTTGACTTAGAAGCTGTGATGAAAAAAATGGGGCACAGTTACAAACTCGCTGTGAAATCTACGTCAAGAGATGAAATGTTGTCCGCATTGGTCCAATTCGAGGATTATTTGAAGCAGGCGCAACAAGCGAAGTTCAAAAATGAAGCGAAGAAATCTCAACAAGGCCTAGACGAGGTGTTTCAGCAAGTTGAGTTAGCACGTGCGTTTGCACAAAAAGAACAACTCGGCGCTGCCAAAGATGCCTTAGCAAAAATTGATGGTTTACGAAAAGAGTACCATAAGTTGCATGAGCCACCGGGCTTTTGGGAATTATTGTTCGGCAAGTAATGCGCAGAAAAGTTGGTCTTTATGGTGAACAACACTCATACTTCAAAGGCCAATATGCCCTTATCATTAACGCTCAGTTGCATAGCACCACATGTGTCTGAGCGGCATAAATTCTATTTATTGATTTAACACCCTTGGTTTAAACATTTAGCCAGATTTTGCAGACTAAAAGGCCAGGTGTCTTGATGCGATGTGCTGAACCTTTTAAAGTTAATCTTGCTTAACTCATTGTTGTGCATGGTCTCTATCAACTGATGAAATTCTTCGTTATTTGGTTCAAATATTTCAAAATTACTATCTGTGGCAAATTCAGCATTTTCATTGTGGGAATCATAAAGCATGATCAGAGCTGCAGCACCCAATAAAACGTGGCCACCCACTGAAACCTCCGCACGCTCATTCTCTGCAATTTTATCCCAATTAACACCGCCAATAATCGGGACATTGGTGGGACGAACTTTTCGCGCAGCTAATAACGCACCGCTAGCGATTGGGTCGTTAGCTGCCCAAACCACGTTAATTTCTTTACTGTGACTTAAAACCCCCAGACTTTTTCTAAAGCCTTCACTCTTTGACCAATTTGCAACATCGCTGTGAAGTAATTTTACTTGTGGGTGCTGGCGTAAAAACAAATCTAAACCATGCTGCCTGCTAATTGCAGAATCGGTCAAATAGTCGCCGTACAGGGCGAACATGTTAATTTTTGCGTCTTGCGAATACAGGCTTAGGGCTTTTTTATATAAGCTGCGAGCAAGTTTATAACCTGCGTCAAAGTTATTAGGCGCTAAGTAACCGACAAGCCATTTCGGTTTGGTGACAAGCACGTCATCATCTGGCGCGTTAAATATAAAAAGCAGCGGTTTGTTTACTGTATCAATTTGTTTAAGTAGCTGTGTTACCGCTTTTTTTTCATCTACAACTACGAGGTAATCAACATCGCTTTTTAGTGCGCTAAGGAGTTGTTCCTTCATCAAAATATGGTTTCGGTTGGCGTAAGTCGTCGTGAGTTGAATACCCAAATCGTCTGCAACCGCTTCCATAGCAATGGAAACATTTCGCCAAAACAGTCCTGTTGAGTTATCAAATTGATGACCGGGGTTCACAAAGTGTACTTTGAGAGTTTGCTTTGCATTAGCCTCGTTTGCATCAGCATTATGAGGAAACGCCGACGTAAAAAGCCACATTGTGAGTAATATGAGACGCACCAAATTATCTTTTACCCATACTTTTCAGATACATTCAGTTTATGCTTCGCTGTTGTCTTCGTAAAGTAAACGCGTACTTTCATTTGTAAATGATTAAGACTGGCGGTCTATTTTTTTACGGATAGGTCATATTTCATCACTAATTTATCTAAATATTTTGCTCTGTATGAATGACTATATTCGTGGCTTGGAGGATCAATAATTGCTTTTGAAAACACCTTGAGTAGTGGATGAATTTTCTTTCTTTGCTCAGTATCTAGAGAAGCTAGGGAAAAGCCTTCAGTCAGTGTATCTAAGCTATATTTTATAGCGTCCATCTGGATGATTTCTTCTACTTGCCCTTGACGTGTTTGGGTACCAAATTGACCGCTCAAAAATTGCTGCCAAAGATGAGTTAAGTGGTCTTCCAAGTCTTCAGCATAACTTTCATCAATAAAGTGGCCTTGGTCTACGAGCAATTTCAGCGCGTGCTGTGCACGTTGCGCGAAAAGATTAAAGGCGATACTGGCACTCGTTATTTTTGCTTTGTCCAATTGTTTACCCCATTCAACCGATGCTATCGGGTAATACTGCCAAAATACCTGACAATCAAAGATCCCTTGAACGGAGTGGCATTGAATTTTATTTTCTAAGCTATAACTGGGCTGTGGGAAAATACACAAATGTTGCCAATTTTCGAGTTGTTCATCATTGATCCCTAACAACTGACACACTTGATCTTCTCGGTAAAAATATTGCTCTAGATAATCCAGTAAATGCATAATTCTTTAATAACTGTATAAATATACAGTTATTGTGGTTCAATTCAAATTAAGTTGCAAGGAATTATTATCAGTCATAAAGCAAAGGGATTTATCATTTTGTTGCTCGGAATTGAGCAGTGAATATGGTTAAATTACGAAAAATATCGAACAAGAGAAGCGAAAACATGCGAACAATGGAGCAAATTAGACAAGCTCGAGTCATCACCGCGATAAAAACGCCTTACAATGATGCAGGTGAAATTTGTCTTAAGACCTTCGATGAGCTTGTTGAGCGCCAGATAGCAGCAGGGGTTGAAGGGATCGTTGTCGGCGGAACAACAGGTGAAGGACAGCTGATGAACTGGGAAGAGCACTTAATGCTCATCGCCCACAGTGTGTCATCATTTTCAGAACGTATACTTATCATTGGTAATACCGGCAGTAATAATACACGCGAGGCACTCAAAGCTACTGAATATGGGTTTGCGACTGGCATGCATGCAGCATTGCAGATCAATCCTTATTATGGACGAACCTCGCAGGCTGGTTTATTGGAGCACTTTAAGCGCTTGCTTGATATTGGTCCTGCGTTTATCTACAACGTACCGGGGCGTACGGGTCAAGATCTGACACCAGAATTTATCGCCAATATTGCTTCACACTCTAATTTTGTTGGTATGAAGGAATGTGGCGGCAATGCGCGTATTGCCCAGTATGAAAGACAGGGTATTGCGTGTTGGTCTGGTAATGACGACGAGGCACATGATGCACGTCATGAACATGGTGCGCACGGTGTTATTTCTGTGACTTCCAATCTCATCCCAGAGCTGTTTTGTTCTTTAATGGAAAAACCACAACCAGAACTGAATAACCAGTTGATTCCCTTGATGAACTGGTTGTTTTGCGAACCTAACCCTATTGCAATTAACACTGTGCTAGCAATGACTGGGGCGGTGAACCCCGTCTTCCGCCTACCTTATGTGCCACTAAGTCGCACACAGCAGCAAACTGGCCTTGAGTTACTGACATCGATAGATGCACACCATATTGTTGGTGACGCAACTGCCGCAATAATCGACGAAAATGACGTTAAATTAGTCTAAGCAACCGCTAACTATCATTTTTCTACTTAACAGCCGGTTAATTATACCGGCTCTTTTTTGCTATTTTTTTTACAATCCATTACTATTTGCGCCTTAAAGGTAAATGGACTTTTGGCAATGAAGTGTGCTGTCGAAAAGTTGGCTGTCTGCATCTCGCCAACTTGTTCAGATAATAATGAAATAAACGACCTCATCCAGCGTATTCAAGATGTGGCAATTGCGGTTGACGTTAGTTGGGTTAAACCAATACAACGTCGTCGATTAAGTCATTTTGCCAAAATGATCCTGAGTTGTGCACACGCTGTGAATCCGAGTGTACAGCCAATTCCAATTGTCTTTTCATCTCGCCATGGCGATTTACACAAAACGTCTGATTTACTCGAGCAACTTGTCGAAAACGAACCTTTATCACCAACCCAGTTTGGTTTATCGGTGCACAATGCGGTTGTTGGACTGTTGTCCATCCTTACTAGCAATAAAGCACCTATCACAGCGATAGCAGGCGGAGTAAACTCCTTATCAAGCGCGTTATGTGAGGCCTATATGCAGCTGCATGCAGGCACTACAGACAAAGTATTGGTGATCCATGCTGACCGTGAACTGCCCGACTTGTATCAAGAATTTGCTGACGAGCCACAATGTGATCATTGTGTTGCCTTTATTCTAGAGAAAGCCTCAAATTCCCATGGGTTTGAATTACAGCAGCTAGATCAGCATCAAAAAGCTCAATCTGGTATCGAGTCTGCATTGCTGTTAGTTGATGCTTTGTCTCATAAGCACGACTTTGTATTTGATGCTTGGCGTATTGTTCATGGCTAACCGATTTAATTATTGTTGGCGCATTGTTGCCACCGGCTTTTGTTTTGCGCTATTTGGTGTGGGTGGCATTATATTGAGTGCATTTATTTTGCCGTGCCAACGACTGTTGTACGCAGACATTGAGACTCGACAACGCAAAGCGCGCCATCTAGTACACAATACATTTCGCTTTTTTGTGGGGGTCATGAATACCTTAGGTGTGATTGGTTTTCATATAGAAAATCCCAATGGATTTAAAAAGTTACGTGGACAATTGATACTCGCTAATCACCCTAGTTTAATCGATGTTGTGGTCCTCATTGCGGCGATACCTAGCGCTGACTGTGTAGTTAAGGCGCACTTGTTTAAAAACCCTTTTATGCGAGGGGTTATTAAGAGCACTGGTTACATTAGTAACGCTAATCCCGAAGGACTTTTAGAGGATTGCTGCAGGTCTTTGGAGCAGGGTAACAACCTTATTATTTTTCCGGAGGGTACACGTTCGGACGAGGGGCGATTACAAAAGTTTAAGCGGGGCGCCGCTAATATAGCCATACGCTGTGCTTCACCGATAACGAGCGTGTTGATCACTATGCGCCCGAGTACGTTGACCAAGGGAACACCTTGGTACAAAGTGGCGCCAACCAAAGCGCACTTTTCCATGGCGATTGCAAAGGAGCAACCACAGCCTTGGGAGCATAATCAGCACGACCCGTTGAGTATGCAATCACGCAATTTAACTAAATATTTAGAGAATTACTTTCAAAACCAAGTAGCTAATTTATGAATGACTTAAAACTAGAACTAAAAAAATTGATCATCTCAAGCCTCGATCTAGAGGATGTTGACGTAACGGATATTGATGATGCTGAACCGCTTTTTATAGACGGCTTAGGTCTCGATAGTATTGATGCCTTAGAATTGGGACTGGCTATTAAAAAAGAATTCGACGTGAAAATCGATGCCAATTCTGAACAAACGAAAGCTCACTTTGCATCTGTTAATGCATTGGCCGAGTTTATTGAACAATCGCGAAATAACGCTTAATAAGTGGAACACAACATGAAAACTGCTGCTGAAATTTATGACGTATTACGTGGCATTTTAGAGAATGACTTTGAAATAGATGCCGATGATATTTCTATGGACGCTAATTTGTATGAAGAATTAGACCTAGACAGCATTGATGCGGTTGATTTAGTCGTTAAGCTACGAGAAATTACTGGCAAAAAGATTGAACCAGAAGCCTTTAAACAGGTAAGAACGGTTGCTGATGTAGTAAACCAAGTAGAGCAACTCGTAAACTAGTAATGCTAAAAGGCATTGTTAATGTGTTGATTTCCATTGCTTTGCTGGCTTATCCGGTGTTGGTCTATTTTGGTTTGAGCAACGGATATGGACAGCAAGTAGCATGGGTATTGGTGGCACTGCTGGCTTCACGCTTGTTGTTATCGCTGAAAAAGCAGGCGATAAGTAGCTGGTTGTTGCCTATTTCTGCATGTGGCTTGGTGGTCGTATTCGGTGCAGCAATAAGTGATGAGCCGAAGTGGTTGCAGTTATATCCAATAGTCGTCAATGCCATCATGGCAATAACCTTTTGTGTCTCACTGTTTCAACCACAAAGTATGGTTGAGCGCTTCGCACGCCTGCAAGAGCCAAATTTAAGCGAACAGGGTGTGCGCTATACGCGCAAAGTCACCCAAATTTGGTGTGTGTTTTTTGTCATGAACATGCTCATAGCTAGCTACACTGTCTATCTCGATAATGTGCAAGTATGGACTCTATACAATGGGTTGATTGCTTATGTATTGATGGGGGCATTAGCTGGTGGTGAGTTTGCTTATCGTTTTTGGTTAAAGAGGCAGGGCCGCCTTGTATAAATTAAATGACATTATCGCAGAGTTTCCGGCTAGTCGTGATGGCACAGTGATCGATAAAGCATTTATGCTTGAGAAGTTGCGCGTCTATTTAGCGAATTATCGAGAAATACCAAAGCGCTCAAAAGTGATACTGTGGCATAGCGATAGCTTGGAATTTGCATTGCGCTTGCTCGCGTTAGGTCAGTGTGATCTTGATGTCATTTTGCCCCCCAACTGTCAGGCTCAGACGCTGAGCAACCTAGCAAAAATGTCATCACTTTACAGTGGCGAATTCATCGAGGATTTACCGCAAGAACTGACTCTCATTGATTCAAACTGTGGTGTGCGTGTGGATAGTCCAGAGTTGCTCTGGCCAAGCGAGGACAGTGGCGCCGGAGATTTAATCTTTTTCACTTCAGGCTCTACGGGTCCCGCAAAAGCGATTCGTAAATCTTGGCATGCGATCAACACTGAACTGGCAACCCTCGAAAGTACGTTTACTGCAGTGGCCGAACCCGAATTTGTGGCCATGGTGTCGCATCAGCACATTTATGGCTTACTGTTTAAGTTGCTGTGGCCGTTGCGATACGGCCATCGTTTTGAAGTGACAACCTATCAGTATCCCGAACACTTAGCGAAGAGAATGAGTGGCTATAGTACTTGGTTTGTCATTGCTTCACCTGCGCAGTTATCACGCTTAACGCAAGATAATGTATTAGTGAACCACAGTGACAACATTTGTAAGATATTCTCTTCTGGTGGGCCGTTAAAAGATGAGGACGCCTTGACGTTGCATAATCAGTTGCAGGTAGGCATCACACAGGTTTATGGCAGCACAGAAACAGGCGGTATTGGCTATCGTGATGTAGTCAGTAAAGACTTGACCCCGTGGCAGCCATTTGCGCAAGTGAGTGTCACTCAGGGTGAAACTTCTTTGCTGCTGTGCTCCCCTTTGATAGACGAGCCCCAACGTATCCTTGATGATATGGGCAAGGTATTGAGTAACGGTTGTTTTATATTAACGGGAAGGGCTGATAGAACGGTTAAAGTGGCCGAAAAACGAGTAAACCTTGCGGGTATGGAACAACGTCTAAGTGCCCATGAAGACGTTGCTAATTGTGTCATAGTGCAATTGCAATCAGGCCGGTTAGGCGCCATGGTTGAGCTAAAAGATGTACAAATGCCAATGTCTAGTAAAACGATTTCCACAGCGCTAAAGCAATGGCTTTCATTGGAATTTGATGCGGTGTGTCTACCGCGAAAATGGCGCTACGTGAGTGAGTTACCTTATAACAGCCAAGGTAAACTGGTGTATAGTGAATTGGAGCAATATTTTGTCTGACCTTGTGTTAACAGAGCCACAGAATCCTCAACGTTTCGCAATCTGCGGAAGAAGTTGTACTGACACTGTATCTACCCCTGATCTCGATTATTTTAGAGGCCATTTCCCAGGCGCACCCATTTTAGCAGGCGTTGTGCAACTGGATTGGGCGGTGAAGTACGCTCGTCAATATTTGTCTATTCAAGGTGATGTGAAAGATATTGAAGTGCTTAAGTTTCAAGTTGTTATGACGCCTGAGCTTGAATTAACGCTGACGCTAACTAAGAAAAAAGACGATAAATTTAGTTTCAGTTATCACTCTCACAAAGGTCAGCATGCTAGCGGCCGAGTTGTGATTTCGAGTTAGTTAATCATGAAATTGTGTGTTGTTATTCCAAACTATAACCATACCCATGCCATCGATCATGTCATTGCGCAGTTGAGTGCAGAGCATTTTGATATCGTGATGGTTGATGATGGCAGTACGCCAGAGGCGCAGAATCATTTTAAGACGCTCGCTGAGCGTTACGAGAATATGACCCTACTGCGGCATGAGCATAATCAGGGTAAAGGTGGAGCAGTACAAACTGGGCTAAAATGGGCGTTCGAGCAAGGTTATACCCATGCGTTGCAAGTTGATGCTGATGGTCAACACTGCTTGCAAGATATTGCCCGTTTGATTGACTGTGCGAAGACGTACCCAAATACCATTATTAGTGGTCGACCTGTCTATGACGAGTCGGTACCAAAGCATCGCTATTTAAGTCGTTATATCACCCATTTTTGGGTTTGGATTGAAACGCTCAGCTTTTCTATCAAAGACTCAATGTGCGGTTTTCGCGTTTATCCACTTGCGCCATGTATTGAGCTCTTTAACAACTGCGAGTTAGGCAAGCGTATGGACTTTGATATTGAAGTCATGGTGCGTATGTATTGGCGTGGCACCGCCAGCGAGTTTGTTGACACGCAAGTGATTTATCCCGAAAACGGGGTGTCTCACTTTCAACCGTTAAACGATAACTTAAAAATTAGTTGGCTCCATACGCGTTTGTTTTTCGCCATGTTATTACGTGCCCCAAAACTCATTTTTGCGCGTCCAAGGGTGAGATAATGA
This sequence comes from Pseudoalteromonas sp. GB56, assembly GCF_054923835.1. Classification (NCBI taxonomy): domain Bacteria; kingdom Pseudomonadati; phylum Pseudomonadota; class Gammaproteobacteria; order Alteromonadales; family Pseudoalteromonadaceae; genus Pseudoalteromonas; species Pseudoalteromonas sp. GB56. The sequence continues at coordinate 452,638 of NZ_JBPCHK010000003.1, forward strand.
GCCAAACACATTGGTCCAAAGTGCAAGAACGCGGCAGTTATTTTGGCATGCAATTTTTATTGAGTGTGTATCGTATTTTTGGTCGCCGAATATTGTGGATTTTCATGTTTCCCGTGGTGTTTTACTTTTTTCTTAGCGGTAAATCCGCAAGAAAGGCTTCTCATCAATACTGGACTCACGTGCATGCATTCGATGCGTCTTTGGCAAAACCTGGGTTCAGAACTGGATTGAAGCACTTTTGTACTTTCGCCGACAGTGCCTTTGACAAAATCGATGCGTGGTTGGGACGAATCACACCGCAATCACTGACCTATGCGAATCAACATTTGTTTGATGATTTGGTCGCGCGAAAACAAGGTGCCATTTTTATTGGCTCTCACTTAGGCAATTTAGAAGTGTGTCGAGCCCTTGGGATGCGCCATACTAGCAGCGTGATCAATGTCTTGGTGTTCACTCATCATGCTGTTGAATTTAATCGAACTTTGCAACGCATCAACCCCAATGTCAGCGTTAATTTAATTCAAGTGACTGACATGGGACCTGACTTAGCGATTTTGTTAAAGTCGAAGGTAGAGCAAGGCGAATTTATAGTGATTGTTGGCGATCGCACCAGTACCACAGCAGTAGGGCGAGTGCACTACGCCTCATTTTTAGGGCAGGAAGCGCCATTTGCACAAGGTCCATTTATCCTAGCTGCGTTGCTTGAATGTCCAATCTATTGGCTGTTTTGCATGCGTAATGACAGCGGATTTGACGTTCAATTCACCCATTATAGTGACGGCCTTTCTTTGCCCCGTAAAACGCGCCAGCAGGCACTCGCTCAGGTGATTGAAGACTATGTCGGCGAGTTGCAAAGGGTGGCCTTAAAATACCCTTATCAGTGGTTTAATTTTTATGATTTTTGGCAGCGTGACGAAAAGAGCACGCGCAACGAGGAGAAGTAGTTCGTGTCTAACCATTCAACAGTCATCTTTGGTGCTGCACCACTTCGAATTGAAGACATCGTGGTATTTGCCCACTCTGATGCTAAAGCTGCGATTAGCGAAGACGATGCGCTGCGTATCAAAATAGACTCTGCCGTCGCATTTTTAGATGAATTGCTGGAGAAAGAAGGCGTAATTTATGGGGTGACAACAGGCTATGGCGATTCAGTCACCGTGGGTATCCCACTTGAGCTTGTCAAAGAGTTGCCGTTACATCTTACACGCTTTCATGGTTGTGGCATGGGGCAACACTTCTCACATGCTCAATCACGCGCCATTCTCGCGACGCGTTTAACTTCCCTTACTCAGGGATACTCTGGCGTAAGTTGGCAATTGCTGCACTTGCTGCGTGACATGATTAATCACGACATATTACCGGTGATCCCTCAAGAAGGCTCTGTCGGTGCAAGCGGTGATTTAACACCTCTGTCCTATGTGGCAGGGGCGTTAGTGGGGGAGCGAGATGTGTATTATCAAGGGGCCGTAATGCCCTCTCGAGACGCTTTTGCCAAAGTCGGTTTGCAACCCATAACGCTGCGCCCTAAAGAAGGCTTAGCCATTATGAATGGCACTGCGGTGATGACCGCCGTGGCCTGTTTAGCCTATGACCGCGCTAATTACTTACATAAATTAGCGACGCGCGTTACGGCTTTGAGTTCACTGGCGCTTAAAGGCAACAGTCACCATTTTGACGAAATACTATTCTCTGTAAAGCCGCATGCCGGTCAACAACAGGTCGCTGCGTGGATCCGAGAAGACCTTAATCATCACACTCATCCGCGTAACGCTGAGCGTTTGCAGGATAGATATTCAATTCGCTGTGCACCGCATGTAATTGGTGTGCTTGCTGATTCTTTGCCGTGGTTACGTCAGTTCATCGAAAATGAGCTTAACTCTGCAAATGACAACCCGATTATTGATGGTCAAGGTGAGCACGTTCTGCATGGTGGTCATTTCTATGGCGGTCATATTGCGATGGCAATGGACAGCATGAAGACAGCGGTTGCGAATCTTGCTGATTTGGCTGACCGTCAAATCGCGTCTTTGGTCGATACAAAATATAACAATGGCTTACCCAGCAATTTAAGTGATGCAGATGACACCCGTCGCTACATCAACCACGGATTTAAAGCAGTGCAAATTGGCGCGTCATCTTTTACAGCAGAAGCATTGAAACTGACGATGCCAGCAAGTGTCTTCTCACGTTCTACAGAATGTCATAATCAGGACAAGGTGAGCATGGGAACAATTGCTGCACGAGACTGCATGCGCGTGCTGGAACTTACCGAACAAGTATTGGCGTGCACACTACTTGCAGCTGTTCAAGGCCTGCGTATTCGCATCAAGCAAGGCGAAGTGAACGAGCAGGGATTAAGTGTAAATATTCGCACTATGTATAGCGACATCTGCGAATACTTTGATAATCTCACAGAGGATCGACCTCTTGAACAAACATTGCGCACAACCGTAGATTATATCGTGCAGCAACGTTGGGACTTATATGAATAGCAAGAATGCGCTGTTAAGTGCAGCGGTAGAAATTGAAATTCCCTTTCACGATTGCGATCCCATGCACATTGTTTGGCATGGCAATTACGCGCGCTACCTTGAAGTTGCGCGCTGTGAGTTACTGCGCAAGTTTGAATATGATTATTTGCAAATGGTGGAGTCGGGATACGCATGGCCCATCGTTGATATGCGAATCAAATACATCGATTCCGCCGTGTTCACTCAGACCATTCGTGTTGAAGCCTATCTAAAAGAGTACGAAACCCGTCTCAAGATTGATTACATTATCTATGATGCGCAAACAAATAAGCGCCTGACGAAAGCGTACACGGTGCAGGTGGCGGTTGATCCGATAAGTAAAGAAATGCAATACGTGTCGCCACAAATCTTGCTGGACAAGCTTAAAGGAGTGCTGGGATGATTCGCATTGTCACTCTTCTGACTTTGTTCTTGTCAACGTTTGTACAGGCCGATTCAGGGCAATTTGAGCAAAGCAAACTCTTTGCAGGCTTTAAACAAGCGTTTGTAAGTACAGGGCAATACACCCTCGATGATGACCAATTATTGTGGCACACAATGACACCTGTTGAGTCGCAACTTAAAATTGATGCAACGGGCGTCTATGAACGCCAAGCCAACGGTGAATACGCTGCGCAACTGCAAACAGGCACCTACGGCGCATTACTGCCTGCGCTACTAGCGCAGGACGACACAGCATTGGCGCAGTTTTTTTCAGCTGAGTCAGTTGCACCTCCAGAGTCTTTGTCCGAATCCGCACTTGAGTGTGTGCAATTGGTGCCAACAGTCGCTGAGCTGAAATCATTATTCAGTCATTTTATTAGTTGCGCGCATGAACAAGAAGTCGCATTTATTGGCTTGTATGAAGACAATGGCACGGCGACTGAAATTACGTTAACACCGGATAGATAGTGGTCATGAATTCTCGCTTTCATGTTGCGTTGCTGGCGTTGTTCCCACTGTTATTGTTTGCAGCAATTATGGCAGCTGCGCAGCTCAAGCCGATTAGCATCAAAGGTGACATGCTAGCGATACTGGGCGATAACTCAGCACACGACGAGCAATCTACGTCTGTCGAATTTTATCAAGCGCAGCAAGCTCTCTTAACGCAGCAGCAATCTTCGCTGGTGTTTTCTTTAGCGGGGGATGGGGCACAACACGCTTATCTTGATTTGGCGACTGCACTCGATCAACTTGATATTAAAGTGCAAGAACATCAGGGCGATTTGCAACAGATTATTGATTTTTATGCGCCTTACCAAGGGGCGCTGATGAGTCAAGCGTATCGTCAAGCACTCGCTAACCCGAACACATTCAATGACTATTTTACCCGCCAACTCACTCAAACATCCTCGCCATGGTTGAGCAAAAGTGTCGGTGAAGATCCATCATTAGCGACGTTTAGTTTCGTTAGCACCTTGGGCAGTGCTCAAGCTCTCACTCTTGTCGATGGGAAGTTGCAAGCTCGCGACGCATCGGGTGAAACTGTGTGGATGATGATTGCTACTAGCTCAATTCACGGTGACTCAATCAATGGTTCAATTGCGTTGAGTGAAGCCATAGTAGCGGCAATATCGCGTATTAGCGAACAATACCCAAATTTGGAATTACGTTATTCAGGAGTGCTGTTTCATAACGCCGAAAATGCGCTGCAAGCAAAGTGGGAAATGAATCGTTTTGGTCTAATAAGTGTCATTCTATTGGCGACGTTCGTAGCGATATTCCTGCGTGGTCTGGCACCTCTATGGATAAGCTCACTTACAGTTCTCAGCGCAATTTTGGCGGGTGTACTCGCTTTATGGATTGTGCGCAGTGAAATTCACATACTCACGTTGGTGTTCGCGACCACGTTAATCGGCGTCGCAATTGATTATGCCTTTCATGCCATGGCTCACTCGGGTGCAAAGTCAAAAGGTTATTCACCTGCACTTAAACGCGGTTTGCTGCTCGCGTTGAGCTCTACCAGCATTGGTTATTTGTGTTTCTTAACTGCGCCGATGACACTGCTGCAAGATGTGGCGATTTTTGTCGTCGGTGGTTTGTTAGGCGCGTGGGTATTTGTACGATTTTGCTTGCCAACCACACGTATTGCCGTTGTGCTGCGACCTAATATTGACACCATGGCGTTTCATGCGATTGCGCTGCAGCACAGTGCAAGGCGCTATGCAAATGCGTTAGGCGCGGTGATTCTATTACTGTGCGTGTGTGTATGGGTTATAACGCCGCCCAAATTAAATGACTCAATTGCCAGCTTTAATGCCAGTAGCGAGACGCTCATGGCTGCCCAAATTGCGCACCAAGATTATTTGAGTGGCGGTGTACAAAGCCATCGCGTTATCGTTGAAGGGGATGATATTCAAGATCTGTTAGCGAATGAAGAAATGCTGAGCGATTGGGTGTCTTCTAAAGGGGCAAATACTTATGGCATAAGCTCATTGCTGCCGAGTGAACAACGCCAAAAGGCCTCTTTGACTTTATACGAACAAGCAGTAAAGACGAATGTATTTGCGTCAATCACCCAGTTCACCGGGACACGAATCACGACACAAAATCCTAGGTTGCTCAGCTATGATAATTTTTTAACCGGGCCTTTGGCCGACACCTTGCCCCTGCCTATTCATTTGCAAGGTAAAGAGTTTTCATTAGTTAATGTAGTAGACGTTGATACAACAATTGTTGAGCAAGCCTGTGCACAGTTACAAATTTGTGCAGTGGTTGATGTGCCAAAGCAACTAAGCAAAATATTGGCGCACTTTCACAGCAGTATTCATTGGGCATTGTTGGCAGCCCTCACCGCTATTTTTGTGATATTTGTTGTGAGTTTCGGTCTGATTAGTGGCGCAAAAATGAGTGCATGGTTAGCACTCACGGCGTTATTCATTGTTACCATTATAAGTGTATTCGCGCCGATCTCCGTTTTTCACACCCTCGGGCTGATCCTCGTGTTGGCGCTTGCCGTCGACTACTTTATTTTCTATCGCCAAGGCGGATACAGTGGTGAAACGTTTGCTGCTATCAGTTTATCTGCACTGTCATCCTTGGCGGTATTTGCTATGTTAATCTTTTCAAAAACACCAGCAATTAGCCAGTTTGGTGCCGCCGTATTGGTTGGCCTAGTTGTTGTTTATATTTTGGCGCCCTTTAGTATCGAGAACAAAAATGAATAAGAATGAATCCACAACGGACATAGTGGTCATCGGTGCAGGTCCCTCAGGAGCACTCGCAAGCGCGCTGTTGCAACAAAAAGGGTGGCAGGTAACGGTGTTAGAAGGGCAACATTTTCCGCGTTTTTCAATAGGCGAAAGCTTATTGCCTCAATGTATGCACTTTTTAGCCGAAGCAGGTATGGATAAGGTTATTGATGAGCATGCACAGCAGTGTGGCTTTCAATTTAAAAATGGTGCAGCTTTTCATCACAATGGTGTCGATACTGCCATTGATTTTACAGATAAATTTACTCAAGGACGCGGCACAACCTATCAAGTTAAGCGTGCGCCATTCGATAAACTGTTGGCCGACACCGCCTCATCACAAGGCGTAAACATTCACTATGGCCACCGAGTGACAGGCTTTAACGAGCATGAGCAGGGGGTAACATTGAATGTCAGCAGCGCAGAGGGTGATTATGAACTTGAAACTCGTTTTGTACTCGATGCAAGCGGTTTCGGGCGGGTATTATCACGGTTACTGGAGTTGGAGAAACCTTCCTGTTTACCAACGCGTACAGCGCATTTCTGTCACATTCAAGACGGCATTATTGATGAGCGTTTTGACCGAGATAAAATACTCATTAGTGTGCACCCAGATCACAGAGACATTTGGTATTGGCTGATCCCGTTTTCAGACGGTACGGCAAGTCTGGGTGTTGTTGGGGAACCGACATTATTTGATGATAACCTCAGTGCCTCTGAGAACTTATGGAAGCGCGTAAAAGAAGAACCAAACCTCGCAAAATTGTTGGCGCATGCCCAAGCTATCAACGACGTGCAAACCTTAGGCGGCTATTCGGCAGACGTTGAAAGCTTGTATGGTAAGCGTTTTGCCTTACTCGGCAATGCCGGTGAGTTCCTTGACCCTGTGTTTTCTTCCGGTGTGACCATTGCACTTAAATCAGCCTCTTTGGTTGCGCCAGTGGTTGATGCGTACCTCAAGGGGGAGGATGCTGACTTTGAAACGCAATTTGCTATGCCATTAAAACAAGGTGTTGAATGCTTTAAGACCTTTGTAACCGCGTGGTATGACACACGTTTTCAAGATGTGATCTTTTACCCACACCAAGGCCAAGAAGTTCGCCGTATGATAAGCGCAATTCTAGCGGGTTATGCTTGGGATGATGAAAACCCTTATGTCGCCCAAAGTGAACGTCGATTAAATGTGTTGGCTCAACTTTGCCAACTGGAGCCGAGTTAATGCGCGTAATCCTGCTGTTGTGCGTCATAGTCCTCAGTGGTTGTGTGAGTAATGCGCACAAACCAAACGGCGAGACAGTGTATTTGCAACCTGCGACTAGCTTAACCCTGAGTGCGCCAAGCGTTGAGCTTTATGGCAATCAATGGCAAAAGCGCATGTTTGTATCACGTTCAGGCAACAGCAAAACCTTATTAAGCCAACTTGCTATCGATGAGGGCGGCACAGTGAATTTGGCCATTATGACGTCCGTGGGAATTCCAGTGTTAACGCTAACGTTTGATCAAGTGACTGGTGTTCGGGCAAAAGAGTTTGTTGACCTCGCAGGATTAAATCCGCTTTACATTTTGGCGGATATACAGCTTGTACATTGGCCTGTAGCGCAGTTGCAAGACCACTTACGTGGCGCCAAAATCATTGAATATGCGACCGAACAAGGGCGAGTTCGAGAAGTACTCGAGGGTGAGCACGTGCTTATGACAATCACCTATGAACATAACGGCGTAGTACTCAAAAATGAATTACGTGACTATGAAATACGATTCGAAAAGGTAAACCCATGACGGCTTGGCTTAATGATGTAGGAATTGTCAGTGCGTTAGGAGCGACAAAACGTGCGCATCTAGACGCGCTTGCCAATGCGAATATTCAACCGCTGTCGCAACAAAGCGGCCTGAGTCACACAGGTAAGGACCCTTTTGTCGGCAAGGTAGCTGAGGTCGACTTGAAGTCAACACGACGTAATAACCAGATCATCGACTTCGCACTGGCGCAAATCCAACCAACACTTGCTAAGGTTCTAGCGCAATATCGTAAAGATCGTATCGCGGTGGTAATGGGTACCAGTACCGCAGATATCTACGACGGTGAGAGGGCTCGGGTAGAATGGGATCGGACGCAAGATAATACTTGGCCACAAGGATATCACTATCACCATCAAGCGTTGGACGCACCAGCACAATACATAAAAGCGACATTGGGACTAGAAGGCTTAGCTTATAGTATTTCCACAGCATGTAGTTCCAGCGCTAAGGCGTTAAGTAGTGCCCAAGGCATATTGGCGGCAGGCTTGGCTGATGTAGTAATTTGTGGTGGCGCAGACAGTTTGTGTCAGCTCACTGTCAATGGCTTCAATGCATTAGCATCAACCACTGATGGAATTTGCCGACCATTTGCTGCGGACCGAGATGGTATCAACATCGGTGAAGGTGCAGCTATTTTCGTGATGAGTCAGGACGCGTCACTGAGCGCTGCACATACTGCTTTATTAGGTTGCGGCGCGAGCTCTGATGCGTATCATATGTCCGCTCCGGAACCTGCGGGGGAGGGAGCACAAAGCGCGATGTTACAAGCCTTGGCTAATGCCAAAATTACCCCGCAGGATGTTGATTACCTCAATGCCCATGGTACAGCTACTCCCAAGAATGACGAAATGGAGGCGCAGGCGATTGCCAGTGTGTTAGGATGTGATGTTCCTGTTAGCTCCACGAAACACATGACGGGTCACACCTTAGGGGCCGCTGGCGCGATTGAAGCGGCTATCTGTTGGTTACTGATAGAACAGCAGCGCCTGGCAGTGGACTCACCATTGTCATTGCCCAAGCAAGGCGATTATCAGCTTGATAACACGTTGCAAAAAATAAACATAATTCAAAAAGAAATAATAAAGAAACCAAATATTTGTATGAGTAACTCGTTTGCTTTTGGCGGTAACAACGCCTGTATCATTGTCGGAGAAGTTGATGCTTGATATCGATATGTCGACACTCATTGCCCATAGAGACCCGATGGTGCTCATTGATTCTATGATTGCATTTGATGAAAACACCGCGCAGTGTCGCGTTACTATCACGGAGCAAAGTGCATTTTATGATACGCAGCGTGAGGGCGTCCCCAGTTATATTGGCAGCGAATACATGGCGCAAGCCATTGCCGCTTATGCTGGTGTACATGATCTTGATAGTCAGCGCGACATTAAAATAGGCTTTTTGCTAGGAAGCCGAAAAATTCGATGTTATCAGCCGCTTTTCCATAACACGTGGGAACTTGATGTATTTGTTGAGAAGTTAATCCAAGACGAATCAGGTTTAAGCGTATTTGAATGCAAAATTCTGCACCAGGAAGCCTGTGTTGTTGAGGCAAAAATCAACGTATTCCAACCCGCTGATCCCATGAAATTTATAAAGGAAAACCAATGAGTAGACGTATATTAGTAACTGGCTCAAGCCGCGGTATTGGAAAAGCAGTGGCGTTGCATCTGGCTCAGCAAGGCTTTGATATTACATTACATTGTCGCTCCAAAGTGGAATTAGCGCAGCAAGTAGCACAAGAAATTCAAGCATTAGGTCGCGCGGTGAATATATTGGTGTTTGATGTCACGGATCGTGACGGTGCCAAGGCGGCAATTGAAGCTGACATCGCAGCAAATGGTGCCTATTACGGTGTCGTGTGTAATGCCGGAGTAACCCGTGATACAGCTTTCCCAGCGATGACCGACGAGGAGTGGGACACAGTCATTAGCACGGGACTTGATGGCTTTTACAATGTAGTTCGCCCATTAGTCATGCCAATGGTGAGCGCCCGCAAAGGTGGCCGTATCATTACGCTAGCGTCTGTGTCTGGTATTGCAGGAAACCGTGGTCAGGTGAATTACAGTGCAGCAAAAGCAGGCATTATTGGCGCTACAAAAGCACTATCACTTGAGCTTGCGAAGCGCAAAATCACCGTGAATTGTGTTGCACCCGGGCTTATAGCCACAGAAATGACAGAAGATTTGGACACCAAGATGCTGCTTGAGCATGTGCCTATGCGCCGCATGGGCAGTGTTGATGAAGTGGCAGCGACGGTCGCGTTTCTAGCGTCAGACTCCGCGGCATACATTACTCGTCAGGTTATTTCAGTGAATGGTGGATTAGTATAATGAAACGCGTCGTGGTTACTGGGATGTCGTGTATTACGGCACTTGGCGATAACTGGGAAAGTTTTAGAGCGGCGCTGGAGCGTGGTGAAAATGCGGTTCAAGAAATGCCGCAATGGCAAAAAATTAGTGACTTAAACACTAAACTTGCAGCGCCTATCACTGACTTTGAACGTCCGAATCACTATAAACGCAAGATGGTGCGTTCGATGGGACGTGTGGCGCTTATGTCGACCGTGGCCACCGAGCGGGCGCTGGCACAGGCGCAACTATTGGATCACCCCTCACTGACCAACGGTGATACGGGCGTGGCGTATGGTTCATCAACTGGCTCGACGCCACCACTGATTGCCTTCGCGGATATGATGAAAACTGGGCAAATGACAGGTGTTACGGCAACCAGTTACATTCAAATGATGGCACATACTGCACCTGTGAATATTGGTGTGTTTTTTGGTCTTAAAGGTCGAGTGATCACCACAAGCTCTGCCTGCACGTCTGGTTCTCAGGGCATTGGCTATGCCTACGAGGCAATTAAGTACGGGCGTCAGAAAATCATGGTAGCTGGTGGGGCTGAGGAACTCTGCGTTACTGAAGCTGCCGTGTTTGATACCTTATATGCTACGAGCTGTAAGAACGATACACCAAAAGCCACCCCAAGACCGTTTGACTCAGACCGCGACGGTTTAGTGATTGGTGAAGGTGCAGGCACGCTTATATTGGAAGAATATGAACATGCTAAAGAGCGTGGAGCAACAATCTTGGCAGAGCTCGTTGGTTTTGGCTGTAATTCTGATGGCCAACATGTTACTCAACCAACCAGTGAAACCATGCAAGTTGCCATTGAAATGGCACTAGCTGATGCGCACCTCAGCGCTGATGAAATTGGTTATGTGAACGCCCACGGTACGTCAACAGACCGAGGTGATATTGCCGAATCACATGCAACATACAATGCATTGGGTAAAAAGCCTATCAGCTCGTTAAAGAGCTACTTGGGTCACACTCTTGGCGCGTGTGGTGCAATAGAGGCGTGGGCGAGTATTGAAATGATGCGTGATGACTGGTTTGCACCAACCGTTAATCTGGACCAAGTTGATGAACAATGTGCGCCGCTCGATTACCTTACATCTGCCCGTGAAATGCACTGTGACTATGTAATGAGCAATAACTTTGCATTTGGTGGCATCAACACGTCGTTAATTTTTAAAAGAGTGTAATTGGCAATGGTTAAATGGGTGGGGGGTCTGTTACTTGGACTCATGAGTGCAGCGAGTTACAGCGAGGAGCTCGAACTAGGTGCGGGTATCTTTCACACCTCTTTGCCGCACTATTTGGGCTCAAGTGAGCACAATAATTACACCTTACCGCTGCCCTATGTACGTTACCGCAGCGACAAACTGAGCGTGGACCGTAACAGTGCGGTAGGCTATTTGTGGCAGCAAGGTAATTGGCATCTTGATATTTCGGCAACGGCGAGCTTAGCGGTTGACAGTCAAGACAACTCAGTGCGTGCTGGAATGGATGACTTAGATTGGGTATTCGAGTTGGGCCCGGCACTCGATTATTATTTCAGTGGCAGTCAAACGAGTGATGGTTACGCAAAGGCCGGCCTCTTTTTGCGAAAGGCCATTGCCAGCGACTTTTCCAGCATTGACGATTTGGGTTTTCGAATGGGGCCTTACGTACAGTGGCAGCGAAGCCTGTGGCAACATGAACAAGCAACATTGGCTATGACATCCCGAGCCGCTATTAATTTCGCGACCTCAAAATATGTCGATTATTTTTACGGTGTGAGTGAGCAATTTGCCACAGACAACCGTGAACAATATGATGCTGAACGGGGTTATAGTGGCAGCGAAGTGTCGATTGGTTTAAATTACGATTCACAACGCTGGTGGGTCGGTGGTTTTGTCAAATATTACCGTATCAAGGATGCGCGTTGGCAAGATAGCCCACTGGTGGAGCGCCACCATAATATCGCTTACGGTATTGGTGTGGCATGGAAGTTTTACAATAAAAAATGGAATTAACTATGAAAGCAAAAATTTTATTAGCAACTGCGCTACTGAGTGTATCTACAGGCGCGCTGGCTCGGGATGACATCGGTCAATACCCAATTGCGGAGTTACTGCAAAGTAGTAAAGCAAAATCAGTGTTACTTGATGTGCCCATGTACTTTGGAACTCAGTCTCATGGCGAAGTGAAAGAGCGCTTCGGAGAGGTGATGACTAACAAAAAAACCAATGCATTCAATAAGTCAGATCGTGAAGCTTGTGAATGGGTTATGCTAAGTGCACTCAAAGCTCTGCAAGAGCGCGCAAAACGTGAAGGAATGAACGCGGTCGTTAATATTCAGTCTTATTATAAGAAACGTGAGTTTTCGAGTGAGACCGAGTTTGAATGCGGTGCGGGAGCACTTATTGCGGGTGTAACACTTAAAGGAACATTGGTAAATCTCTAACACCTTGTTTTTGAGTTTATATTGGCATTTAATGCACTAAAAACTAGCTTTTTGTTTTCATCTTGTTAACATTGAGAAAACTTTGCTGAGAGCAAAAGGCTAGTTGTAGTTATAAGGATATTTATGGTGCAGTTAAAATGCGTACCCGTATACGCAAGCGTATTAGCACTGGGGTTTAGTGCAGCATCCTTTGCATATCCACCCGCTCAAAATTATTCACTTGTACACCTTCAAGAATCGGTGCAATTAGACGGTCAGATTGATGAAGCTGTGTGGCAACATGCTACCAAGATTGAAGTAAACACTCAGAATGCGCCGTTGGAGCGATCTCCTTCTCCGGTAGAAACAACCGCGTATATGTTCGAAGATGGGCGCTTTTTCTATCTTGCAATCGATGCAAAAGATCCAAATCCGAGCCAGATCCGTGGTGCCATTAGAGACCGCGATGAGCTATGGCGAGACGATAATGTGGGTATCATCATCGACAGTCTCAATGATGAGCGCAATGCCTTTGAGTTTTTCGTTAACGCGTTCGGGGCTCAGGGTGATATCCTCGCCACCGACTTTGATACCTGGCAAGAAGACCCTAGTTGGGATGCCATTTGGTATAGTGCATCGAAAATTAATGATGATGGTTATTCAGTGGAAATGAAAATTCCTCTGACCGTTTTAAACCTACCGAAAACCAAAGAACCAATCACCTGGGGTATCTCTGTTGCGCGTAATTATCCACGTGATCCTTTGTATCAAATTTCCAACGTTGGTTTTGACCTCGATATTAAATGTAGTTTTTGTCAATTTGATAAACTGACCGGCTTAGCCAATCGCACTTCACAACGCGATGTGATGGTTACTCCTTATGTTAGTGTGCAACGCAGTGACACGAAAGAATCAGTGCCTGGCCCTTGGGTTGATGGTGATACTGATTACAACGCGGGTGTAGATGTGCGTTGGCGGGTCAATGATGAGACCTTGGTCAATGCCACTGTTAATCCCGATTTTTCGCAAGTGGAAGCGGATGCTATTCAGTTGGATGTAAATACCAACTATTCATTGTATTACGCAGAAAAACGTCCGTTCTTTTTGGACGGCTCTTCTTTCTTTCAGACCAATGAGTTAGAACTCATGTACAGCAGGACGATTGCTGATCCTGATTACGGTATGAAAGTGACTGGGAAAAATGGCGCACACACTTATGCCATGCTCGTCGCTGACGACAATAACTCTTCCGTACTGTTACCGTCAAACCAAGGTTCTTACTTGGTGCAACTCAATGAGAAAGTGGTCAACACGGTAGGTCGGTATCGTTACGATGTAGGGCAAACCGGTGGTGTAGGGGTGATGCTTACTCATCGTCAAGGTGGTGATTATCACAATACTGTGGTTGGTATTGATGGGACCTCTTCACTGAATGATTCCGACTCAATCAGTTACGCACTGGCTTACGCTGATACGCAAAATGCGACTGATTTCGCTAATAATTGGGAGCTTGATGAGCAGCAATCAGGCACAGCCTTTAATCTTTCAATCGAGCGCTTGAAGCGAGACTACACATTACGCGCCGAAATCGAGCAGGTAAGTGAAGATTTTCGAGCAGATATGGGTTACCAACCCAAGTCTGACTACCGTGAATTTGAACTCGGAGGAGGCCAAACCTGGTACGGGGAAGAGCATGCGTGGATTACAAAGTGGGGATATGACCTCGAGTGGGAAAAAAGTTATGACCTCGAAGGTAATTTATTAGAAGAGCAATTTGTCGGCCATATTTTTGGTGATGGCCCTTTAATTTCCACTTATGAAGTGGGTGTTTGGCACAGTAACGAACTGTATTTTGGTGAGTACTTCTCACAAAATAATGGCTATGTCTATCTTACTGCGCGGCCGCTTCAAGATTTAAACTACACACTTTACGCCGAATATGGCTCGCGAATTGATTATAGTAACGTGCGATTAGGCGATGGTGCTGACATCGAAAACACCATCAGTTGGGACGTCAATCAGCATTTACAATTGCAGCTAGGCTACAACTACAGTTCTCTTGATGTGGAAGATGAGAGTGTTTACACCGCGCAGCAATGGGACCTACGTATGTACTACAAATTCAATGTGCATAGTATGTTAAAGGTGATTTGGCAATTTGAAGACATCGACCGCAACCAGCAAGCCTACTTGTACCGTCAAGTCCATGAACGAAATCGTGACTTTGGTTCACAGGTTGTGTATTCCTACATGATTAACCCACAATCAGTTTTTTATCTGGGTTATTCAGACAGTGGCTATCAGGATGATGATGTCAACGAACTAACGCGGACGGATAGAACATTCTTCACCAAAATCAGTTATGCGTGGCAACTTTAAGCCGATGGCTGGTTCTCAGATAATTGAAATTTAATGTTGTCGCCACGTTTGGCGGCAACATGATTCATTTTCTCCAACATTCGATTGATGTGTGCGCGTTCATACGGATTCTTAATATTGTGCTCGGCATCAAACACAGTTGCTTGCACATAATTATAGAGTGCGTTGGTGTATTCGCTATCGTGGTCACATACAAACAGAATGTTCTTAAGCGCTTCAATAAGGTTCACCAGAATTGTAGGGTCTGAACAACCATAGTGGCGGATCGGGTCAAAATTTTGTTCTAACAATGAAGCGAGACTTGGCTCATAAAACCACAGCCGGGGATTGTTAGAATCGCAGTTTAATAGTGTGTAGTTGAAATCACCCACGTGTAAACGCGCGATGGTTAATATACTCAACATGTCCACGGCTTTGACGGCAGTGCCCGGGTCATTGATCCCAGGGCTCAGTGCTTTTATCGCAATTTCTGCAATTTGCCTAAGGCCATAGCTGTAGTGATCGCCAATATATTCCTCGATATAAAAGACACTACACGCATTTATTTTTTCACAGAGTTCTTGGTTATCGCTTATATCATAACTGATGGCCAAATAGGGGAAGCCTTTAACACAGAAAAATCCTGGCTCAACGGCGACCACAACTTCTAAATTGTACTCAGTGAGTAACTTGGTCAATTGCTGCGTATTTACTCCTTTAAAATATCCGGCATTGGGGCTGGGTAATAAATACCAGTCTTGATAGTCGGGTTTGAGCTTGAGGATGTCAGCACTTTGGTATGCAATGAGGCTTTCTAATTGCTTATTTGTCTGAGAAAACAGCGTATTGAGTACGTTGTCTACTTGTATCGCTCGGGATATTGAATGAATAAAGAAGACAAACAGCACTAACGAATATATTCCTAGCAGCAAGGCAAAGAAGGTGGCTAATGCAGGGGTGTTAAATTGCTCTTGGTCTTTATGGATGTTCATTAGGGTAAGCAAGGTAAAAACGATGCTGCCCAAGTACATTCCTAACACATATTGATGTGCTTTAATGGTGATTAGCCCAGGGAGTACACGAGGTGACAGTGTTGCTGAAGCATTATTGAGTACGACCATCACCATGGAAAAGCTAAATACCGTCAAGGAAATCAATCCACCTGCAAGTATGCTTAACAAGGTTTTAGCTGTGTCGATATCCGACACGAAGAACACAGGCCACTCATCCTTAATTCGCATCATCCAATCTTGATACTCTATGGCAGCTAACAGCATAGCAAAGACCATTAATAAGCTGATTATGATAGCGGGGTAGAAACCAATACTACTCACAATAGCTCGATAGTGAGTGGCGAGTTTTCTCGGGGCTTGCATGTGTTCGCGTTCCTTATCGAGTGTGGTTTAGTAGGGGCAGTTACTCGTTAAAATAAAATACAACACTGCCGCCCTCTAACGCACTGCCATGATGATAATTAAGACCTATTCCTACGTTTTCGAGCCAAGATAGCCAAGGGCTAGTATCAAAAAGTATGCCGATGCCATATTCATAAAAATGGCCAGTGCCAAATGCGCTGGCATTATCACCACCGATATCAACTCTGTGCGCTTTGAAATAAAAAGCCTGTGATAAATCACCAAAATGCGCACCATTGAATCGTGCTTTGATGCCGTTTTGATAACGCCACCCTTCTGGCCTGATTTTACCCAGTCCTGAGGGCTCAGCTAAAGAACTCCCGTAGTAGTAATTGAAACTTGTTTTGTATTCGTAATACCCCCAATGACGAGGAAGGCGATACATCATTTCAACATGGGGGTTGGCGATTAGCGCATTTGAGCTGATGTTTGCAACGACGCCATCCAATTGTGGTTGCAGTAATTCTCTACTTTGTTCAGAGTTATAGGTGTACGAGTTATCGTAGTGGAAGGCTTGGATACGCGTACCAAAACCAAACCACCACTTCGAACTCACAGGACGTTCGAAAACCCAATTCGCACCTATGCCGTAGATATCTTCTGCGACAATATCGTCGATTTCTTGCTCAAATAAATTGAGGCTATTTGTTTGGTTTAAAAAGCTAGCCTGAATGTGAAGCTCGCTATCAAAATTTTCAAAATAGATGGGTGAACGTGTCTTTTTTGAGATAGGTAACGTGAATACATTGAGATCTTGGCGTAATTCGTTATCCACTTCTTGCTCAGAATTGAACAACGCTGCTGGTGAATTAAAGTGTCCAACCCCCATGTTCACTGATTCACCGTTGGTCAGAACCATGGCTGTTGCATAGGTCTGTTCAATGAATTTTTCTACAGCTGCAAGTGAATAAAATGAACAGATGAGAAACTGGAAAACGAGTAGATAGCGCACTTAGTTGCTCTAGGTAATTGATTACACAACAACTATAGCAAATGGGTACGAGCCAGCAAGTGCGCTGGCTCGAGAATGAAGGGTTAGGGTTGGTAATAGGTTGGTGAGCCAGGGCCTACAGGCATACCTAAAACAAATACCCAGATATAGAATAAACACACCCAGCCAACAAAGAAAATCATGCTGTACGGTAGCATGGTAGCAACCAGGGTACCAATTCCCATGTCTTTTTTGTATTTGGTGGCGACGGCGAGTATTAAGCCAAAATAACTCATCATAGGTGTGATTAAATTGGTAACCGAGTCACCGATACGATACGCCGCTTGGATAGTTTCTGGGGCGTAGCCAATAAGCATCAACATTGGCACAAAGATAGGAGCGGTGACTGCCCATTGTGCCGAAGACGAACCTAAGCTCAAGTTAACCAACGCACACATTAGTATAAAGAATACGAATACTTCTGGACCTGTAAGGTTAAGTGCTTGCAACAATGCAGCACCGTTTACCGCGAGGATGGTGCCAAGGTTTGTCCATTTAAAAAATGCCACGAATTGCGCTGCGAAGAACACCAGTACGATGTACATACCCATGGCCCCCATGCTTTTACTCATAGCGTCAATGACATCACGGTCATTTTTCATTGATCCAACAACACGGCCATACACAAAACCGGGAATCGCGAAGGTGATGAAGATAATTACCACAATGCCTTTGAGGAAAGGTGAGCCTTTAACTTCACCCGTAACCTGGTGACGTAATATCCCATCTTCAGGAATAATCGTTAGTGAGAGAATAACACCAAGTGCTAAAAAGGTGAGACCTGCCCATTTTAAGCCGCTTTTTTCAATTGCACTTAGTTGCTCGATTTTGTTCTCGCCTAAATCAACACTGGCTTCTTTTGGGTCATATTTACCCAAGCGCGGTTCAACGACCTTTTCAGTCACCCAGGTGCCAAGAATAGCGATAAGAAAGACGGAGATGAACATGAAATAGTAGTTCGCTTCCGCCCCGACCTGATAGTCAGGATCAATCATCTGAGCGGCTGGGGTCGTAATACCAGCAAGTAGGGGATTAATGGTACCTAATAATAGATTTGCACTGTAACCACCAGATACGCCTGCAAAAGCTGCAGCCAGACCAGCGAGTGGGTGGCGGCCTAGACTGTGAAATATCATCGCTGCAAGCGGGATGAGAACAACGTATCCAAGCTCAGATGCCGTGTTGGAAAGAATGGCGGCGAAAACCACCATAAAGGTCACCAGACGCTTTGACGCGCCCATGACCATACCGCGCATTGCCGCAGATAAGAGCCCAGAATGCTCTGCTACGCTCACACCCAATAATGCAACTAGCACAGTGCCTAAAGGCGCAAAGCCTGTGAAGTTAGTGACGAGCCCTTCAAAAATACGGCGCAGACCTTCCGCGCTCATTAGACTGACAACTTCAATTACGCCATCAGGATCGCGTCCTTTTGCACCTTCAGGGCGTGGGTCTATTGCACTCAATCCAGCCCAATCAGCAATACCACTGATTACAACAATGGCGACACAGAATAGGGCGAATAGCGTGATGGGGTGGGGTAACAAGTTGCCGAGAAATTCGACTGTGGCAAGGAAGCGATTAAACCAACCTTTTTGTTCTTGCTCTGGTACGGCGGATACAGCTTTTGTCATACCTATTTAATCCATGGAGTCTCAAAATGCTGTGAACAATACCATGTTGGCGATGTTTTATCTTCGATTAGCGGTTAATACAAAGCTAGGAGCGATAAGCGGTAAAAAAAAGCAGAGACGGGGGAGTCTCTGCCTACCCATAAAGGGAAGAAGTCTGCTTTCATAGGGAAAAGCAATATAGTTACGGTGCGAAAAAAGAAAAGGATCAAAATAATTTTAATTGTTTGGTATTTTTTCTCGGGTTCGCTTTTCTGGTGGGCCTTTTTCGGCTTGCATGTGTGTTTATAACACGTTGGGTTTCACCCTCTTTTACATGCGCTTTGTAAAACGCCGAGATTTTTTCTTTGGCGTGGCGCAGGGCAACGTCCGGAGGCACAGTGGGTCTGTCGTATTTATCCGTTTTAAGATTGGTGTATAGCCAAGGTGTATGAATAAACGCATTGGGTACATGGTCGAGCTCTGGAAGCCAATGACGAATAAAATGACCGTGTGTATCGTATTTTTGCCCTTGAGTGACGGGGTTATACATACGCCATGGATTGATGCCCGTCGTCCCCGATTGCATTTGCACTTGGGGATAATGAATGCCTGGCTCGTAATCGATAAACTGCTGCGCTAAAAAGGCAGCAGGCAAGTGCCAATGTAACCACAGCTGATAACTTGCAAACGCAATGAGCATGGCGCGCATCCTAAAATTAAGCCAGCCATAATGGTGCAGGTAGCGCATACAGGCGTCGACAAAGGGCACCCCAGTGTAGCCTTGACACCAACGCTCGAACTGGATTGGATCAAACTCACTTTCCCGAAGCGATATTAAATCTTGGTGTACTGCTTGCTCACAATAACGGGGTTCAGATTCGAGTTTCTGTACGAAATGACTGTGCCAATGTAATCGTGAGACAACTGCGTCACGATTACCTTCTAGTGGTGGCATAGCGCACAGTTGATTCATGGTATCTCGCAAGCTCAACACGCCATACGCAAGATAGGGACTTAAGCGTGAACAGGCTGTGCCACTTTTGACGATAGAGGATATGCCGAATCGGTATTGGTGAATACGATGTGACAGGAAACTATGGCGCGTCTTTAGGGCCGCAGTGTGGCTGCCGTGCTGTGCTGAAATTGCTTTTAGCTCGTCATTTCCTGGGTAGGTATCAAGCAGTGCTAAACCATCATGATGCGCAATGAGGCTGTGCAATCGGGTGGGACTGGGGTAACAACCGTGTTCGAGCCAGCCAGTGGCACGGGTTTGCCATGTATTTCTATCTACCTCGCCATGAAAAACCGCTTGTTGGCGGTACGTATTGATGGCGACACCATTTTTATCGCACCACGCGAATACAGCTTGGTCTCGTTTATACGTCCAAGTGTTGCCTGTTTCCTGATGGCTAAAAAGTGTATCGATAGCCGCATGCTGGTGGATACGAGCGAATACTTCACGCACATCCCCCTGTCTTATTAGTAGATAGCCGCCAATTTTTTCCAATTCAACGGCCAATGAACGTAGCGCTTGAGCGACAAAAGAAAATTGCCGCATGCTGGTGTCATTGAGTTGCCAATACTCAGGTTCGATCACGTAGACAACAAGGGTTGGCTTGCCATTGAGTGCGGCGAAATGAAGAGGCGCATGGTCATTGAGGCGAAAATCTCGCTTTAACCACACCAGGTTAATCATCTAATACGCCCTTGAATAACAGCGGATAGCGACGTAGACGCCTACCTATGTAATCATCACTCAATAATTGGGCGCACAGGGAATCAATGTCTTGATGGGCGGCAAACACCCAATCAAAGCGTTCAATAGCAAGCAAAAACCCGCGCTTTAAATGTGGCTGTTGGCGATAGTACTCAAGGTTCTCCCTGATGAGTGATATTTTGTGTGGTTGCTGCTTTAAGGCGTCGACAACTCGCTCGATGTGATTTTGTAACGGTGCCGGAGTGGGCCTATATCGCCTAGGTCTGTGCACGTAAAACCCCTCATATTATACAAAGTGGTTTATACGCTTAACCTATGAGGGGAAGATCAATCATGATGGGCGATGCTGAGCACTTTGTTCATAAAATCTTCTTTGTTTTTATCACTTTGATAGTCAAGGTGATAGGTATTGTGAAATCCAAAACGTAGCAATACACCGCTGCCTTCAAGGTAGACCGTGTAGCCATCGATATCACTGTAGGCGTAGAGGCCTTGGTACAATTTACCTTTTTCGGTTTGTTCTCCGTGTTTTTGAATTTGCTCGTATACATTGAGCAGGGTTTTGGTATCGATATCATTTTTCATGACTGGTTATCCTGATAAATGTGCCTTAGTGTTATTCTTTGGGCGCGCGTCGTAAAATTAAACTCAGATACAAAGATAGTAGGAAAAAGAATTGCGAGTACAAGTATTAGGAAGCAGCTCAGGGACGCCCACAACGCAAAGAAACGTATCGGCTTATGCGGTTTTTCGTGACGATTTAAAACCTTGGTATCTTGTCGACTGTGGTGAAGGGACGCAACATCAAATCCTCAAAAGTGCGTTATCTGTTTACCATTTGGAAGCCATCTTTATCACCCATAAACACGGCGATCACTGTTACGGGCTTCCCGGTTTAATTGCTTCTGCCGGCCTATCGGGTCGAACACACGCTATGTATCTCATCGCGCCGGATGAAGTATTGTCGATGGTGCGCGCGACTATGGAAATGACTGAATTAAAGTTACCTTTTGAGCTGAATCTAGTGAGTATCGAACAATGCGCACAGCAGAGTTTGTCATGGGTGGCTGTGACGTGCAGCGCACTCAAACATCGGGTAGCAAGTTACGCCTATAAATTTGTGGAAACACAGATCGTACGCAAATTAAATATCACCAAGCTTGCTGAAGATGGTATTACCAGTGGCCCTCATTACAATCGCCTACAACGAGGAGAAAATACCTCTTTTAATGGCCAAACACTGCTTAGTGACGACTACACTTTTTTTGCATGGCCGGCACGAGTGATCATTGTTTGTGGCGATAACGAAGCGCCAACGTGTTTAGATAAGGTGATTGCAGGAGTGCATTTGTTGGTGCACGAAGCAACCTTTCTCGCAGTAGATTTGAGGAAAGTGGGCTTTCATACCGGCCACAGTGATGTTGAGCGAGTTGCAGAATATGCCCAAAAGCACGAAATACCTAGCTTGTTACTCACTCATTTCAGTGCCCGCTATGGTGGGGAGCAGTGCATGGCAAGGATTAAAGACACCGCACAAGAGCGCTACAACGGCAGGCTCTTCATCGCTGCTGATGGCATGACGGTTGAGGTGGATAAACAGGGCCAGACGCACCTAGTGCAAGGTGATTTTAACGACTAATCGGAGCCGTTTTCAACGCTCTATATTCCCTAGGTGTCATACCGACTACTTGCTTAAATTGGCGAGTGAAATGGGCTTGATCTGCGAAGCCGATATCATAGGCGAGTTGGGTCAGTGACGTCTTGGGATGAGCCTTGATGCTGGCTCTGGCAGTGGCGACTTTCTTTAAGATATCAATGGTTTTTAATGGCAAGCCAATTTGATTCAAAGCGTGGCGTTCAACCGTGCGCTTGCTCATATTCAAGGTATTCGCAACCACTGTACTGTTACTGTACTCGTTAATTAGTTTGGCACTTAACTTCACATTCGCAGTCCTTTGCTCAGTGCTGGTTTTTAGCAGTTGCTCTGCAAATTGTGAAAATGTCATCTGTGAATGTAGTTTCGACAACGAGGTGGTGAGCGATAAGTCTGCGATGGGCAGCAGTTGCCCTGTTAGCTCATGGGCACATAAGTTGATAAGTGACTGTTGCTGCCCAATATGAAATCGTGCACCAAACATGTGCGCTTGTGCGCTGCATTTAATGACTTGCGCCTGCACTGCAGCGCCACACACATACACCCCTTGTGCGAGCTCACGGTCATTGATATACACTTCGGGACCGCTCACCACGAATAAGCCCATCCGGCCATCGGCATGTAACAGTTGTTCATTCCAAGTGCTGTCATTGCCCACATTGGAAGACCAAAGCTCGGCAATAGATTTATCTTTAATTGCGTGCGTAGAGAGACCAAAGTGAGAAATAGGCTGTAATTCTCTGGCATATTTCTCAGAAGAGCGTAACGTCATAGATGTCGCTTTTTTTCAATTACTGGCACTAGCTTATTGCTATTGTTAACTCAGTACAATCTTTGAGAGCACAAAAATGAAACGATTATTGATATTAGTCTTAGCACTTGTTCCCACGCTTATTTTCGCCCACCCTTTGCAAGATGTGCGTGTTGTTGCGCTGCAGAGCCAGCAAAGTGTTGCGCTTGAAAACTATGCTCAAGAGAAGCCGCTTTATATTGAAATGTGGGCAACGTGGTGTAGCCCATGTATGAAGCAAATGCCGACTTTGCAAAAGCACTATCAAGAATTTGGTGAAGACATAGCGTTTTTAGCGGTGAATATCGATCTCAATGATGACTCACAGGCGATTCAGAAGGTAGTGGATAGATTTGGCCTTACAGTGCCGTTGGCTCAAGATACCGAAAGTTCATTATCAACAACGATGCAGTTAAACGGCACGCCACTGCATTTGGTTTTCAATCGTAAAGGTGATCTTGTCTATCGGACTCATGAGGCTGACGAGCACCTTGAAAAAGTCTTGGCGCAACTTAAAGAGGGCGTTGAGCTTGCAGCTATTGCTCCTACACAAAGTAAAGCGCAAGACTACGAGTTTGATACAGATATCGTGTTTTTTAGCGCAACGTGGTGTGAAACCTATTGGGCAACGCGCAACCCTAAAGCGGCTAAAGACT
This sequence comes from Pseudoalteromonas sp. GB56, assembly GCF_054923835.1. Lineage (NCBI taxonomy): Bacteria > Pseudomonadati > Pseudomonadota > Gammaproteobacteria > Alteromonadales > Pseudoalteromonadaceae > Pseudoalteromonas > Pseudoalteromonas sp. GB56. The sequence goes on from NZ_JBPCHK010000003.1 coordinate 476,109, forward strand.
GTGAACAAGCAAGAATGCAAGTCAATGACATGCTCAAACAGGGAAAGTCAGTCACCGTTGTTGTATCTAACTTGTGGACCACAGACCAAGACGCAACCGCTTATAAGGGGGAGTTTGTGGACGAAGTGACGGTTGTAATTGATGAAGACGGTAAAATGTTCAAACGTCATGGTATCAAGTCCATACCTCGTATCTTGCAATTAGACACTCAGTAGCGCTAAACCGAATCGAAGCGTTGTGTTTTACGCATCTGGGCACAACGCTTCGAACAATATCTAACCTCGTGCCAGTTTAATTGCCACTTTTTACGCCATCGAAATTCCAAACCACAAACTGGGCAAATTTTGCTGGGTAAGTGCTGCTTTTGATGTGCCATTTCTAAAGTTTTTGGTCCTGTTTAAAGTTTCAAACGTATCATAAATCTCAGTAGATCAATGTTGTATTGGTCGCTTTAAATCACCCTTTTTAAGGGGCTGGGCGGAGGAATTATGGCACGGTGCGACAGAGAAAATAATGTTATCTGCACTACACAGACGTTTGGTGCAATCCATATCATTATGCTCTATGACAAAGTTTCATAGCGTGTTCAGATAAAACTGCTAACCTCAAGTAACACTTCTTTAAGGAACAAAACGATGAAAGCATATATTTACGTAGGGTTGATCGGACTCAGTCTCGTAACGGGTATGGCGTACGCTAAAGATAAAGATAAAGACAAGGACAAGCACGATCACAAAAGCTTGCCACCTGGCTTAGAGAAGAAAGTAGACAATGGTGGTGATCTACCTCCAGGATGGCAGAAAAAGCTCAGACGGGGTGATATTTTAGATCGCGACATCTATCGTCGTGGTAAAGTGATCAAGCCACTCGGTCGAGATGGTCTTATTTCGATCGAAGTAGATGGTTCTATCATTCGATTAATTGATGACACACGCGAAATTGTTGACATCATCACCCACTAACATGCCTCTTTGAAACTCGGGCTCACTCACTCGTTGAGCTCGTGTTTTCTTGATTCCTTACGGTATTATTGCCTGGCGGTGCAACGTGCATCTTCATCTCATATTTTAGCCTCACAGCGCTCGTCGCCAAACAACCAAGTAGGTTGCAAAGATGTAAACTGATGCTGCGAGTCTATGAACAAGTATTTTGAAAAGTTGGGCAACCATCCTTTAATCTCCGTACACCTAAACACCAATTACACTTTCACGGAAAAATTGAAAGTAGAGCCTATAGATACTGGATTGTCATTATATTCATGTTATTAAACTGCACGTTTTTTTGTTTTTTAAATAATATTTTATTCCTAGGAAAAAATGTTTAGTTCTTGCGTGTTGATTTTATTACACATTTAAAAATTGATTAAAAAAAGTACAATTTTGTTGTTGAGTTTTTTGCAATCATGTTGCTAAAATTATGTCCGACGCAGCGTTAGGTCGCATGCGTTTTTATGTTCGAAAGCACTCTCGAAATGGCAAACACCAAGTAATTGGTGGACGCAAAGCCACAGGCCCTACTAGTTAATTAGAGGGTGGCTGGGTTACCGAAGGAATGTGTTCTAGAGCTCAGTATTATTACTGAATGCTTTCGAAGTGATGTTTATACTTTGAGAGGGTTCAGTTGTGAGCACCAACCTTTGCACTTTAACGTCTACGAACACCACTTCCACAGCAAGTAAAGCTTGCGCGTATACCGCGCTAATGCTTGGTTTGAGTTTTACTGCAATGAAAGTACAGGCAGCAATGCCGCATGCCCAACAAGTTAAGTTGCAAACGCTTGAATTAACATCAATGGCCAAAACGAACAATGGCCAAGGCGTAATGTCTACGGGGCAAATGCTCGCAGTAGCACAAGAGCGTCAGAACACGCAGTACCATCTTCTCGGTCAAGACCCAAGTACCGTTCTTCGTACAATTATCCCACAAGCAAAACGTGGCAATATGCCAGCTGATGTTGCAGCTACTTTAGCTCAGAAAAAACAGATGACTGGTGATTTAGAGCTCGTTTATTTGGATTCTGAGGAAGAAGGTAAAACACGCCTTCGTTATTTCCTTAATACTGGCAACGAGCATATCGAGTTGTTTGTTCCTGCTAACGCTAACACTGACGCATTGAAATCAGGTGATAAATTGAGTGTGCGTGGTTGGCAGTTCACACAAAACACTGAACAACACACTACGACTCGACTGTTACTTGATAACGAATTATCGAGCTTGCAAGTACTCGCCGCTGGCGATGCATCAAGCGATGCGAATTCGGGTGTTGCTGCACCACTTTCAGGCACAACAGGTGAACAAAAAACCCTAGTATTGCTTCTGAACTTCCAAGATGCCCCAGATCTTCAACCATGGACAGAGCAAGAAGTGCAAGACATGGTATTTGGTCGCGTAAACGACTATTTCCTAGAGGCTTCTTATGGTCAAACATGGTTAAGTGGCGACGTGCGCGGTTATTACACTATGCCAATCGATACAACGTGCGACTACTTTGGTATGGACCAACATGCACGCCAAGTAGCACAGGACAATGGTGTTGATTTGAGCCAATACCAGCGCCTAGTGTACATGCTACCTAAAAATGACAGTTGCGGTTGGCGTGGCCAAGGCACCGTGGGCGGTACACCTTCTCGTGCATGGCTTAACGGCGAATTGAACCTAATGACGATTGGTCATGAGATTGGTCATAACCTAGGCTTGAAACACGCGAAAGAATTGAGTTGTGGCTCTGGTTATATTAGTGATTCGTGTGTTGCTGTTACTTACGGTGACAAATTTGACATCATGGGTAAGTCTGAAGGTCACTTCAACGCGTTTAATAAAGAGCGTTTGGGTTGGCTAACTCAAAGCGCGGGTGAAGTCGTGACTGCAAATGATGACGGAAACTTCATCTTAGAGCCGCTTACTGCTGCTGCATCAGGTAGCGCTAAAGCATTGAAAGTTCGCCGTGGCACAGACTCTTCAACAGGGGCATCACTTTGGTATTACTTAGAGTATCGTCAAGCGCAAGGTTTCGATTCATTTATGGCGGGTACCGCAGCCACGAATGGTGTATTGGTGCACTTAAACCAATCAAAAGATGACATCGAGAGCAGTCAAATCCTCGATATGACCCCTAAAAGCAGTATCTATGATCTTGATGATGCTGCGTTAGTTGCAGGGAACACTTATACCGATGAAGTAGCGGGTGTAAGTATTTCAACTGAGTGGGTAAGCGCAACAGCTGCAAGCGTTTCCGTTAGTTATTCAACCCAAACGTGTGCTGCTGCAAATCCTACACTTAATGTGTCACCTGTTGCGAGTGCATGGGTTGCTCCAGGGACTACGGTAACGTACAGCGCAACATTAAGTAATCAAGACAGCCTAGAATGTTCAGCGTCTGAGTTTACTGTTACACCCTCTGTTCCAGCAGGTTGGGTGGCAACACAAGCTACTGCAACAGTCTTACCAGGCCAAAGCGCTTCAGTTAGCTTTGAAGTGACTTCTCCAGCAGCGGCAACAGATGGTTTTTATGATATTGCTGTAACAACAGTGAGTGCATCCGATGCTCAATACACAGATGCAATGACCGTTTCCTATGTTGTAGAAGCGCCGGTTGCTCAATGTGAACTAGCAAATCCAACTTGGGTGTTAACTGCGAACAATACAGGCGCTGTAGAGGCAGGCTCTGTTGTTAACTATCAAGGCACACTTACCAACAACAACAGTGAGTCATGTGACCCAACGGACTTTGCTGTTGCGGCGACATTACCTGCTGGTTTTAGTGCAACTAACCAAACTGTAACGCTTGCTTCAGGTCAGTCACAGGCAATCGATTTAGACGTAGTTTCATCAACGAGTGTAGATGCAGGTGTGTATGACTTTAGTGTTGTGGCAAACAACCTAGCGCAAGCCCAGTATCAAGCGGCATTGACTGCAACCTACGTAGTGGCAGAGCCAGCCCCAGTGTGCATTGCGGGTGCACCGACTGTAAGTGTTCAAAGCACTGCAGGGGCAGTGAATCCAGGTCAGGAACAACTGTACACAGTGACCGTAACTAACCAGAACACTGACTGTTCAGCAGCCACTTACTCATTATCAATTATGACTCCAGCTGGCTGGTTCGCAGACACTGCGCACATGACGCTTGCGGATGGTACAAGTGATACAGTGACCTTGGCTGTCGTATCTTCAAACGACGCAACAGCAGGCACTTATGGTATGACGCTTGTTACACAGGATATCGAAAACAGTAACATGAGTGCCTATACCACGCTTTCATACAACATTGTTGCAGCGGTTAATCACGCACCCATTGCGCAAAGTGACGCGGTAACTATCTCTAGCAAAAGCGCAGTAACGATTAATGTACTAGCGAATGATTCGGACGAGGATGGCGATACATTGACTATCCGTTCTGTAACGCAGGGTAGCAAAGGTACAGTGACTGTGGGTACTAATGGCCAACTAGAATATACACCGGCGAAAGGCTTCAAAAATGGCGACAGCTTTAGCTACACAATTAGTGATGGTGAGTTGGAATCAACGACGACTGTAACGATCACTCTATCAACTGCTGATGGCGGCGGCACTGGAGGTGGCGGCAAAAAAGGCAAAGGTGGAAACTAATTATTTTACCTAGCTTGGGGGTAAAATAAAAGGAGCCGGGACTGAGTCGCGGCTCCTTGCTTGGTTTTAGCGTTTTATATACGCCGTACGAACACTGTTTTTCTAACTCAACATTCGCTATTCGCCATAGGCTGAGTTAGTTACCAAAGCCATAGACTTGGATATCAACTTTATTGATAGTTGCATCGCCTTCATCATCTTCCAATGTAATGATTAGTTCATTGAGTTGATTAATAGCGGCAACACTATCTAGGCCAGGTCTGTATTCAATGGTGAAGGCACAAGAGTATGTTGAACCTGGAGAACCATTATAAGTGAGAAGCTGACCTTGATTACATGCTGGGTAGTTTTGATTTTCATACGAACCACCAGAGTTAATCAATTTAAAGCCATCAACCGTCAAATCAGGCGAAGTCTCTTCCTCAGCGAACACATCAAATCCATCGAACAACATAGACGTTAAGGTTACATTCTCAATACCTGTATTGGTTAGTTCAACAATGGCCAGTAGACCTGCGCCAAATTTCACATCCGCGGCCGGAGCTGCTGGAATAAAGGTAACGCTCGCATCATCCATTTGCGTAACTGGGTCATTATCATCATCGATACCATTGATGGTTGCTACATTCACGTGCACCTCACCTGAGTTACCCGTCAAATCGCGACTGATACTACAACTTGCAGTTTCGCCCGGCATTAAGACGAAGTCTAACAGGTCAACGGGGCCGATAGGCATGTCATTTTTGGTATCGACCATACACTCATCAGTGAGATCACCAAACATGTCATCAAGTAACTCTTTAAAGGTCACATTATCCACGCCACTTCCGTCAACGCCGAACGTGAAGGTGTATTCAACAGAACGAGTTTGTGACGGATCATCGCCTGTCTCAGGCACTTCAATGGGGTCTGCTACTTTTTCTAGCGTGATGTTTGAAAGCACATTGCTGATCATTACTGTTTCTGATTCAAAACCAGTCGCTTCATCGCCTTCATTGTCGGTACCTTTTGCTGTCACTACGTTGGTGTGTGAACCGGCCATTTCGGCAGCAATCCATTGTGTGAATGAACACTGATAGAAGCCTTCGAAGTCTAATTGAGCACCAATTGCGCAATCGCTATCCATTAGGGTTGTGAGGTCACCGAACACATCGTCCACTAAGGAGGTGATAGTGATTGGCGAATCCCATTCAGGAGACGTATTTGTAACCGTAATTGTGTACGTCACATTGCCACCTGATTCAGGGACTTGACTCACATTCGCTTCTTTAAGCACCGAGATAGAAGGTGCAACATTCGTTAGCGTCACGCGTTTTTCATTACTACAGTGGTCGCCGAATGCTTGGTTTACATTACCTGGGCAAGTTGCGAGAGCCTCAATGCCATCACCATTTGAATCGTTGAGGGTTAGTCTCACGGTATCATCATAAAGCTCAGGGGTTTGATCATCAGGTAAATCTGAATCAACAATTGTTACAGTGAATTGACAGCTATAGGATGCGCCGCCCAACACTTCGCCGCCATTCGCAGGTTGAGAACAGGTGCTATTGGTTAAGTACACGCCATCGGCGGTACCAGCCGTAGTGGTCGCTCCCCATAAATTCACTGTGGTCTCAAAGCTATCATCACCGCCTTGGTCGATTATATCGTCAAGTGAAGTTAAGAATATCGATGCGCCAGAATTTGGATTAGTAAAACTTACAGAATAAGTGAAACTACCGCTTGGTTCAGTAGCAGTTGAACTTGCACTTTCTAAAGTTTTAGTAATTACAGGTGCACTTGGTTTAATGAAAATATCAATGTCGAATGCTTCACAACGACATTTTGAAGGTGTACCAGGAGCTGCCGGATCGTCCTCGCTACAATCAGCACCGTCTTTGTTGTGCCATGCAGCGCAGTAGTTAAAGTCTACATAACCAGAGTTGTCGTCATCACGACAAAACAGCGTAATTTCCTCACCAACATAGACGTGTGTTTCATCAAAGCCAGCCGCTTTAGAGATATCAGCACATTGGTCTTGGCCTTCTTCTAAATCTACGCCGGGTCCATTATTCTGCCCAAGTAATATAGAGCATGTGTTGTCAGGGTTAGAATCCTGTGCGCTCCAATTTCCTTCGGGAAGATACACAGAATAATCGTATCGTTCATTCGCCGTGGTGGTGATACTCACATCAGCTTTAAAAGAAACACTTGAGCCCAATTGACAACTTACGGCAGGTGAATCATCTAAATTTCTAATGTTATCAACACTCGTTACGCGAATGTCTTTTGCGGTACAGTTCAAGTCAAACCCAGCTTGTTCAGCCATACAGGCTTGTTCCATTTTCTGGGGGAAGAAAGATGCGTGTACGGGCGCGGTACTAAAACCATATAGGGTTGCTGTGCTAATCAGAGTAACGCCCAAGACTCTAATAAGCTTTTTACAGTTAAATCGTTTCATAAGCATGACCTCGTTAACCGTTAGTTTTTGTGTAACTAGTTGTGAGTGGGATCTTTCACTGCCATATATGAGCGATATGGGTGAAAGGGTACGTCCGTTTATTACTGCTTAGTCGGTGTTAAGTGTGAGCCTTCCATCGGCCGTAGAGAGTTGTCCAGACTACGGGGGGTGAAATTACACAGGTAGGCGTTTAGAGCAAAGATTGAACCAAGATAATAACACTATGATTTTTATGAAAATTTTCAAATTGGCTGAACTAAGGGTGAACAAAAGTGTTGCGTATGAGTAACAGTTTCTAAAATACACACGAAATTACACTGGGATTTCTTAATTAAATATTCAATATAATCAATAAATTGAAGGAGTGGGGAACACTGTTCACGAGGTCGGTGAACAGTGTGGACAGTTCCTAGAATGTGTCACTTGAAAATACACATCTCCTATAAGGTGCATTGGGAATGCTATTTAGCTTGGTTTTGCTCTAGGCTATCAAGAATGCCCGCGAAGGTCTCATAGCTCTGCGCACCTACCAATAACTGAGGTTTTACAAGTTGATTATTTTCTATTCGACCAATCAGGAAGCTAGGGGTGCCGCGAATACCCAACGATGAGCCATAACTCAAATCTCTTTCAATTTTTTGCATAATTTGTTGATCCGCTAAGCAAGTTGCAAATTCCTCGAGGTTTAGCGATAAATTTTCTGCACTTTGCTGATACAGTTCGTCACCCAAATTACGCATGTTGTTAAACAGCAAAGTACGCATTGGCCAGTATGCTTCTTGTTTCAAGCTACAATTTGCAGCAACGGCAGCACCTTTCGCCTTGGTATGAAATCCGAGCGGGAAGTCGCGAGTCACGTATTTAACCTTGCCTTTATCGATATAATTCGCTCTGAGTTTCGGGAATGTCGTATCAATAAATCGTTTGCAGTATGGGCATTGATAATCAGAAAATTCAACGATAGCCAGTGTTGCCGTAGCCTCACCGAGTTCAGGTAAGGTGCCCCCCCCCATTAATATCGTCTTGGGTGGGTAAGGTTTTTGTTTGCGGTTGTTGTGAAGCTTGGGCTATGACATGAATGTCACCGACTTGGCTTGCGACCGTGTTCAGTTGTTGTTTTAGCTCAACGATGTCAGCTCTGAGGGCTTTTACTTCTTGTTCCAATTGGGCGTTATCGTCTTGACAAGCAAAGAGCAGCAAGGATGACCCAAGCAACACAGCACGTGTTAAAAAGTGTGGTTTCATTTGATGGTCCTCATCAGGTTCACAGAGTCTGGTCACAATTTAATGTTGCACTTCTTAAGCAGACGATAAAAGGTCGTACGAGAAATGTTGAGATCCCTTGCAGCCGCGGAGACATTGTGATTGTTCTGTTCGATGGCATCTAACACCGACTGTGCGTCAATGTCATTTCTGCGTTGAACGAGGTCAATAACCCTGTCCTCTTCGTTGTCAGCGAAGAGCGCCTTTATACCCAAATCAGACTCATTAATGATGCCAGTATCGGTCATGATAATGGCGCGTTGAATTCTATTTTTTAGCTCTCGAACATTGCCAGGCCAACTGTATCTAAACATCAGATCAATTGCCGTGGAGGAAAAGGCAAGACTTTGATTTTGTGGCGAAAACTTATCTAGAAAATCGTTCGCCAACACGGGAATATCGTGCTTACGGTCGCGAAGGCTTGGTATCTCAAGTTGAATGATGTTTATGCGATAATACAAATCTTCGCGGAAAGTACCTTGAATGACGGCGTTGTCTAGATCGACATGGGTGGCAAAAATAACACGGCAATCCACTTCAATCGGTTTATTACCCCCGACGCGTTCGATAAAGCGCTCTTCTAGGAAGTGGAGCAAATTAATCTGTAACTCAAGGGGTAGGTCGCCAATCTCATCAAGGAATAACGTCCCTCCATTGGCACGTTCAATTTTACCTATGTATTGTCTTGCCGCTCCTGTGAAAGCACCTTTTTCATGACCGAACAGTTCTGAATGGATGAGAGTAGGTGGTAATGCGCCACAATTAACGGTAATAAAGGGCCCTGAACTGCGCGACGACAGTGAATGAATATATTGCGCGCACAAACCTTTGCCGGTACCGGTCTCTCCACCAATTAAGACTGTTTCGTCAGTACTGGCGACTTTAACCAAGGTTTGCTGCAGATCCCGCATAACCTGAGATTCGCCAAATACGAGCGAGTTGGGCTTGGTTTCGGCTTGTTCTTTTTGTGCAAGCATGCGCATTTGAGCCATGCCATATAAATGCCCAAGTGAGTGATCTAAGCGTTGCCAATCGATTGGTAGATGATGGTAATCCATGAAGTAATCGGTGAAACAATAACTAAGATTGCCAGCCAAAGAGCTACTGTCAGCTGAGAATCGCTAACCATAAAAGGTTGTTAAATTGTGATGACAGTTTCTCAACAGCCTTAAGTAAACATGCTTGTCTGACCGGTTCTATCACTGCGATAGCAACATAACAATTGTATTGCTCCACAATCGTTTCGGCAGACTCTAAAGAGTCGGCATCAATAAAATGCCACGTGTGATATGAAGCACTTTGGTCAGTTAAACACATATCCTCGGTGAAGTTCAGCACTAATACGTTTCTTTCCATGTGCGCTGTTGAGCTATGTTTGGTAGCCAAACTATTTCCTTAGTGAGCTGGTGCGTGCTAGAGCGACATCTTCGCGTACTAGTTTAAATTTTAGGATAGCCAGCGCGGTTAGCAAGGTAAAAGCATGATGAAACCTAAGTGAGATGGAGGGTAACAGTGGCTAAGTCGACGCACTTAGGAACAATCACAGAGGGATTTACTCAGGGACAAAAATTAATCACTTGTAAAAACGATGGCGGTGAGTTGGCATTCAGCGCACTGGCTCGAACTCATCAAAGTATTCTTTACAATGCGAGTAAAAAGCATGAGTCAGCCTGTTCATTTGCGTGGATGCTGAGGTAATAAAGCCATAGGTCAGCTCAATTTTTGGCACAAATGGCATTAAAGTCAGGCTATTATCTTTAAACTGTTGTGCCAACAACTCGTTGACGATAGCAATACCCACGTTATGTTTTGCTAAGGTGCAGGCCGTGGTAACCGTATGTGTTTCCACCCGCACTTTTAGGCGCACATTGTGTTGTAAGAATGCATGTTCAATTTGTTTGCGCGAGTGTCTGCCACTGCCCAGCAATACTAAGCTTTCGTCTTTCAAATCTTTCGGCGTTAACTGTTGGCGAGCGGCAAAAGCATGCTCACTCGACACCGCGCACACCAAATCGCTGGTAATGATAGGTTCGCACCACAGGCCCTCATGATTTTCTGGAAATTGGATAAAGCCACAATCAAAGGCTTTGTTAGCCACCAACTCCCGCGCGCGAGCAGGACTGTGGCTGTCTAAACTGATTTTTACATTGGGGTGGCGTTTGACGAAAGAAGCGACGGCTTCGGCTAAAGGCCCTGCAACAAAACTACTCGGGGCGACAATGTTTAACTCGCCCACATGGGACTCGTGGATATTTTTTGCAAGCTGCTCAACGCGATACACACTGGCCAGTGAAATTTCCACTTGTTTGTGCAGTGCGATTGCCTCGTCAGTGGGAAATAACCGGGCTTTTTCACGATAAAACAACGCAAAGCCGACATTATTTTCCAGCTGTGCAATTAAGCGACTGACCCCTGGTTGTGTTAATCCTAGCGATTTGGCCGCGCCTGTCGCTGAGCCCGTTTTCATCACCGCATCAAAGGCTTCTAAACTATTGAGGGTCATTTTATGTGTTGAGTCAGTGATTTTATTCATAACAATTTGTTATAGGGTGATGATGATATTTCATAATATTGCATAGACTTTGCGAGGGAGTAAAGTGAAACGCTAACAACATAAAAATAAACTCTCGGAGTGTGACAAATGGAATATTCAGGATTTAAGCAATCGTTGGTATCAATTTCTGTTGCTGCTATATGTATGACCGCCTCGCAGACAGCTTTGGCTGAGCAGGCAGAGGTTAAAAAAGACGTAGAAGTGATTTCTGTTACCGGCTCGCGTATCAAACGCCAAGCCGCGACGGCCAGCCCAGTACAAGATATCGACTTAGAAGCTTTGCATGCCAATGGTTCACTGTCGCTCGGAGAGGTATTGCAAGAACTGCCTTCCGTGGGCTCAAGCCTCAACGGCAACGGCTCGGCGGGCACCAGTCATGGTACTGCGAGTTTGAACCTACGCAACCTCGGTGCCAACCGCTCGTTGGTGTTGGTAAATGGTCACCGCTGGGTCAATGGTGCAGGTACCCGCGGTTTTCGCGACTTTGTGGACATGAACACCATTCCTCAGGCCATTATCAAGCGTGTTGAAGTACTGCAAGACGGCGCCACGGCGATTTATGGTGCAGATGCCATTGCAGGCGTTGTAAACCTCTATACCTATGATGATTTTGAAGGTCTTGAAGTAAAAACCTATTACGGTGAAACCACAGAAGGTGACAAAGAGACCTTCAATGTTGATTTATTAACAGGAACGAACTTAGGCGAAGCGAATCTCATGTTTGCGGCAAGTTATGTTGATCAAAAACCTGTGTATACCCAGGACCGAGAACTCACAGCTGTGCCACTTAATGGCTTAGCATCGTCAACACCCGAAGGTTTTTTTATTGAAAATAACTTGGCCGATGTGGTTGATTTCTCTATTCCATCGGCAGGTATTACCCGCAACCCAGGGGCAGACGGCAACACGATTGCTAACTGGCGTGCAGTGAACAGTGACGATAAGTTTAACCGCTATGACAACAACTATGTCATTGGCCCAAGTGAGCGCACTTCTGTATACACGCAACTTGTGATGCCTGTGGGTCAGGTGAACCTAAAGGCTGAGGCCATGTACAACCTACGTGAGTCTGATCAGCAGTTTTCACCGGCGCTGTCGTCAATTCGTGGCAGTCGTGGCTTTTACATTCCCGATGATTCACGTGTGAATCCGTTTGGGGTGGAGTTTTCAGGCAGCGATTTCCGCCATAGCTCATTTTTTATGAACAATGATTACCGTGTGAATGAGCAAAAAGTTGAAACCACTCGTTTTGCACTGGGCCTAGATGGTGAAGTGTTTGATGGTTGGACATGGGATAGCTTTGTGTCTTATGCAAAAAACAAAGGTGAATTTACCTCCAATAACCAAATGCACCTAGATAAGTTGGCGCTGGGAATGCGTGCGTGTGATACCACGGGCATAGAAGGTGATGTGTCAGATTTAGTTGCTGGCTGTGTACCCGTCAATATTTTCAACCCACTGACAGAAGAAATGGTCGATTACGTAAATTTCACTGGCCATGATGAGAACGAAGCCAGTCAGGTTGACTTCACAGCAAACATTAGCGGTTTTCTGTACGAACTGCCGGCGGGCGACATTGGCGCGGCGTTTGGTATTGAGTACCGTAAAGAAAAAGGTGAAGATACACCCGATAGCACGATCAATTCAGACCCACGTATCAATACCTATCGCACCACTTCGTCTTCGCCGCGCGAAGGCACCGTGGGTGAGTATGACCTAAAAGAAGCGTATGCCGAATTCAGTATTCCACTTTTGGCCGACAAACCATTTGTTGAATACTTAGAATTGAGTCTAGCAACGCGTTATTCCGACTACAGTACCTTTGGCTCTACAACTAACAGCAAGATTGGATTGCTGTACACCCCATTTGAGCAATTGTCGTTTCGCGCAAACTGGGCTGAAGGCTTTCGTGCACCGTCGATTTTGGAATTGTTTGAAGGTCAGCGCTTAACCTTTAGTGCAGTCAGCGACCCTTGCTCGGCGGATGCGAGTTTACCTGGATGCTCTGGAGTGCCTGCAGGCTATACTCAACCATTTACTAACGTGCAGGTGACCACAGGTGGTAACCGCCAGTTGGTGCCAGAAACATCGGAAAATAAAACCGTAGGTTTAATTTATGAGTCTGAATTCATTGAAAATTTCAGTTTCACACTCGATTGGTATGAAATCGAAATTGATAATACTATCAGTGAGTTCGGTGCCCAAAACAACCTAGATTTATGTGCCTATCAGAACAAGAACTGCGACACCATCACCCGTGATAGTACAGGCGAAATCATGGATATCTTGGATGGCCCAGTGAATCTAAACGCGACCCGCGTTTCTGGTATCGATTTTGTTTCTTACTATTCTTTACAAAGTGACTTTGGTGATTGGTCGTTTAATGCCAATATCTCTAAACTGAATGACCTCACTGAATACACGACCTTGTCAGATGGTTCAGTAGAAAAAGAAGACTTAGTGGGGACGGCTGCATCTCGTGAATCTTACCCTGAGTGGCGTGGTACGTTCTCAACTACGTGGAAGCATGATGCATGGTCAGCCAATTACAACTTGCGCTATATCGACTCTACAACTGAGCAAGTAGCTGGCGAGCCAAGAGGCATTGGTGCGGTAACGTATCACAACGTGTCGGCGGGTTATCAGTTTGAGAACAACATGGCGGTTAAGCTAGGCATAAATAACCTAGGTGATAAACAACCACCGTCGTCATTAACGAACTTGAATATCAACTTTGATCAAAACACCTACAACCCAACTGGTCGTTTTGTGTATATGCAGTTGACGTACAAACTTTAATGAAAGTCGTAACGCCTGCCCGTGTGGCAGGCCACTTTGAAATGCAGTTAGGAGATTGACCTATGGAGTCGGCTTTCACATTGTTAACCCCGCGCACGCCATCAGTATTGCCTCTCGTGTTTGATTCACCGCACAGTGGTATATATTGCCCAGACGATTTTGATGCGACTGTTCCTTTAGAGCAGATAAAAACGGGATGGGATGCCTACATCGACGATATTTGGCAAAGTGTTGTCGATGAAGGTGGACACCTCTTGCATGCGCATTTTTCGCGTATGTATATCGATCCCAATCGTGCACCGGATGACATCGACCCTGCGCTGTTAGATGAACCTTGGGATCAATGTCAACCTACTAAATACAGTGAGCGAGGAATGGGATTGATCAGGCGCTATGCACTTCCTGGTGTACCCATGTACCGTGATGCTTTGTCACGAGAACAAATAATTCAACGCATAATTCACTATTACCGCCCTTATCACAAGCAGTTACAGTCGTTACTTGATGGTTTGCACCAGCAGCATCAAGGCGTGTGGCATGTTGATTGCCACTCGATGAAGTCGGTAGGGAATGGCATGAATATAGATTCGGGAAGTGCTCGTCCAGACATCATTTTAGGTGATCTTGATGGTACTTCTGCAAGTGCTGAGTTTGTTGATATTATCGCCACTGCATTTTCCGATCAGGGTTATAAAGTAGTGCGAAATACGCCTTATAAAGGGGGCTATTTAGTCAGCCATTATGCGGATGTAAAAGCAAATCGCCATAGTGTGCAAATCGAGATTAACCGCGCCTTATATATGAACGAGCAAACCTTTGCCAAAAATTCGAACTATGCGCAATTCAAGAGCGATACTCGCTATGTTGCCAAACAATTAGCGACTTATGTGGCAAGGCTGGTGGGGCAATGACGATGGAGCAAACGCAAAGCCAAGAGCAAACAACTGCTGTCGCTAACAAAAAGCGCGGTATGAATCCAATCATCATCTTACTCAGTATATTGTTTTTAGCTATGTTACTGACCTATGTCGTGGACTCGGGGTCGTACGAGCGAAACGGTAACCTGGTCGTAGCGAACAGTTTCAAAGTGATTGAAAAAGATAAGTCACTGAGCAACCTTTTTGAATTCGAAAATGCCGAACAAATTAAGCCAGAGCCCGTTAGTATCGTTGGCGCCTTTATGGCAATCCCTGCTGGTCTAGAGCAAGGTGCTGGGCTTATTTTTATGGTGCTGATTATCGGTGGCATGTTTGGTATTTTGACCAAGGCGGGTACCGTCGATGCGGGACTCGAGCGACTACTTAGCCTGGTACAGGGTAATATCTATGTGTTGGTCATCATCCTAATGATCGCATTTTCGGCGGGTAGTACCTTTTTAGGACTGGCGTCTGAATACCTTCTTATAATCCCTTTGATGGTGGGCATGGCCAATCGTTTAGGACTGCCAAACATTATTGGGTTCGCCATTGTCTGTGTTGCGGTTAAAGCAGGCTACCTGTCATCCGTTACTAATCCACTGCCTTTAACCATTGCGCAACCTTTACTCGGGCTGCAAATTTTTAGCGGCGCAAGTGTGCGGTTTATGTTTTATCTCGCGTTCTTAAGCGTTGGCATCGTCTTTGTACTGTTTATGATTAAACGCCATGGCTTCAAAAATGAAGAGGTGCATTTTCACTCAGATAAACTTTCTAACCGCCATGTAGCCATGTTGCTGGTATTAGCGTGTGGTATTGCATTGTTAGTGTATGCCTCAACCCAATGGCATTGGAAGCACCATGCCTTAAGCGCCTATTACATAGCGCTTAGCATGCTACTCGCTGCGATGAGTGGCTTGAGTGCGAACAAAGCGGCGGAAGCATTTGTTGATGGAATGAAAAAAGTGCTCTTGGCAAGTGTGTTAATCGGCGTAGCGACCGCAGTAGCCGTCGTGTTGAAACAAGGGATGATTTTAGACTCTATCGTGCACTTTCTGATGTCGTTTATTGGTGAGGGTAATGCGTACATTGCCGCTACCGGAATGTTTGTGTCTCAGTTGTTACTGGATTTTTTAATTCCTTCAACCTCAGGTCAAGCTGCGGTAAGTATGCCCATTCTTGGTCCTGTTGGCAGTTTAACGGGTGTGTCGGAACAAACGACTATTGTCGCTTTTTTATTTGGTAATGGCATTACCAATATACTGACCCCTACATCAGGGACCTTACTCGCCTATTTGGCAACAGCGCGCGTAGGTTGGGGGGAGTGGGCAAAGTTTATCTTCCCTTTATGGATTGCCTATATTGTCCTTGCAGTATTGTTATTACATGTTTCTGTGTATATCGGGTTTTAGCTAAGAAGGTGAGTCAGAGCTTACACACCCCGTTGAAAACTGTCTCTTGTCATATTGAAAACGAGTATGGCAAGAGACATCAATCTTCATTTTAGTTACGCGTTCGCTTTTAAAAATTCATATAACTCGTCTTTCAAAACCGCGCGCTGATGTTTCTTTTCATGCATGTCAATGTCGTCAATAGGTGAGTTTCTCAACTCCAGATTGCGAATTTCTTTGTCCATCTCGTCATAACGCTGCATCGTCTTCTTGAAGTGCAAATCCTTTTTCGCAAGCGAGTGTATTAAATCATTGTACTGCGGAAAATCATTCAGCAGCGAGTGTTTTTCACCAAGCATAGTGTGCCTCATATTTGGAAAATCATTGTGAGTTTGCAATATACGATGTACCCAATTTGGGTTTATTAAAGTAAATCAAAAAATGAGTGTTTGAGCCATATAAAAATAATAAAAATACTTTATTATGGACTTAATATAGTGTGGTGATTTATTCACCGAAAGATGTAGAAATAGATGTTTTATTCGTAAGGGTTAAGGATGATAATTGAAATTATAAAACACACACCGATTTGGGTATTTATTTTGTTCTTAGTACTACTTGGTGCGGGTATCCAACAAAGTCGGCAGCGAGAAGTAAAAAAATGGATTTTATGGCTCCTTCCGGCGGGAATGGTGTGTTTATCCTACTTCGGTGTCAGCTCTGGCTTTGGTGATAATGTGTTGTTGTCATTGTTCTGGGTGATTGGATTAGGCACCTGTGTTGCTCTGTTTGGCTTTGTGTGGCCGATAGGGGCGGCGACGTATCTCTCTGAGCGGAATAAATTTTTAGTTGAAGGCAGCTGGCTCCCGCTGCTGTTAATGATGGCCATCTTTTTCATTAAATATGCGGTTGCAGTAAGTAAGTCACTTGCTATTCCTGTGGTTGCAACGAAAGAATTTGCCTACGTTTGTGTCGTTGTTTATGGCGCATTGAGCGGTGTATTTGTTGCCAGAGCATTATCTATCTTGCGTGCTTCATCATCAGAGCGCCAAGCGTTAACACCTGCCAAGAACTAGTGCGACAAAATAAAGTTTTCCATTCAGTGATCGCAAAACCCTAATGCACGTTTAACTGTCAAAACAATCCAGAGATTCGCATGTTAAATGAAAGTGATAAATCTCGTGTTATAGAAATGGCATGGGAAGATAGAACACCCTTTGAGGCGATTGAAAGGCTTTACGGAATTGACGAAAATTTGGTAATCGCGTTAATGCGCAAAGAGTTGAAAGCATCGAGCTTTCGTTTATGGCGTAAAAGGATGTCTGGAAGAAAAACCAAACATCAGGCCTTACGTAGCCCCGATATAATACGGGGTTACTGTAAGACCCAATATAAGCACCGATAGCTTATCGAGCGTTTGTGCTCTCAAAGATTTTATCAGCAGACGCGGCAACAAACCCTGTGTAGATTTCACCGTCTGGCTTCAAATAGCGCAGTGCAAATTCATAGAAGCAGCTAGGAACAGCGTATTCACCATCGCTGAATGCTACCTTTGCATCGTCCGCAAGGGTAGATGATTGCTCAAGTAGCACCTCTGGAGAACCTTTGATCTCACCGCCAGACGTATTCAGGGCAAAACCTGCATCTTTAAGCTTTTGGTTCACTTGTTCGATAGTATCGAACTGAGCTAGGTGGTTAATGCTCACGGTGAAGTGGTTTGCACGATAACCCCAAGCCGCCATCCAAGCTGCGTACTCGCTCTCTTCTAGCAATGTTTTATACATCTCGTGGCTTACTTGCCAGTGTGTACCTGAGTATAAAAAGTTGTCTGCAGTTACTGCATCTTCTTCAATTTGCTCAACCATTTGGTGAACCACTTTTTGCAGTTCTTCAGAACACTTTTCAACTAACAGCTCAGAAATAAAGACTTTAGGTTGAGTAGGATTTGAGTGCTCGTAATGCTTGGCGTACAATTTTTTAGCTTCAAAGTGGTACTCACCACATTCTTTGTAGCCTACAGCTAAAAAATGAGCTGCTAGTTTCTCTAAACCCACTTTTGGTAGATTAAAAGTACGCAAGGCAATGTGATCGTTAATTACATCGTCTTGTTGTGTCGAACCCAAAAGCTCATGAACCTTTACTGCTGAAGGTGTTACCTCAAGGTAGTTATCCCAAAGCTTTTCAAAAAGCGTGTTTACATCGTTGTGCATGTTTGTTCCTTAACGCGTAGTTGCGTGAATTATTCTTTATTAAAGCATTAAGCCCGGCGCTAATTTTTCTGGTAATGTGCTTTTCGATGCTTCTACAGAAGCAACTGGGTAAGCACAATAATCTGCTGCGTAATACGCACTGGCGCGGTGGTTGCCGCTGGCACCAATGCCACCAAATGGTGCTGCACTTGATGCGCCTGTGATTGGACGATTCCAGTTCACAATACCTGCGCGAATACGCTTTAAAAAGTAATCGTAGTCTTGCTGTGAATCACCGAGTAGACCTGCAGAAAGACCAAATGATGTGTTGTTTGCTTCGTTGATAGCCGCATCGAAATCGCTGTAACGATAGACCTTCAATAACGGGCCAAAGTGTTCTTCATCTGCCATCGTGATGTTTGATACATCGACAATGCCTGGCGTAACAAAACCTGTATTTTCATCAAGATGCTTCATTTCTAACAATGACGTAGCGCCTTGATTTATAAGCTGTTCATACGCACTGCGCATGCCTGCTGCGGCTTTAGCACTGATCATTGCACCCATAAATGGTTGCTCTGGCGCAAAGCTATCGCCAATTTTGATGTTGTTGGTCACTTCAATTAGGCGCGCAAGAATTGCA
This sequence comes from Pseudoalteromonas sp. GB56, assembly GCF_054923835.1. NCBI lineage: Bacteria > Pseudomonadati > Pseudomonadota > Gammaproteobacteria > Alteromonadales > Pseudoalteromonadaceae > Pseudoalteromonas > Pseudoalteromonas sp. GB56. The sequence goes on from NZ_JBPCHK010000003.1 coordinate 494,906, forward strand.
TCCCCTTGCTCGCCCGTTTCAATAAACAAACGGCGTGCACATGTACAACGCTGACCTGACGTAATAAATGCTGACTGCACGATATCGTGCACTGTGGCATCGATATCAGTCACACCTTTGATGATCAGCGGATTGTTACCACCCATCTCAAGCGCAAGAATTTTGCCTGGATGACCACCAAATTGTTGATGCAGTAAATGCCCTGTTTGAGAACTTCCAGTAAAGAATAGGCCATCAATGTCTTGATGCGACGCCAGAGCTTTACCTGTTTCAATCTCACCTTGTACAAGGTTGATGACACCTGCAGGAAGGCCAGCTTTTACCCACAATTCAAGCGTGTGTTGTGCCACCTTTGGCGTCAGCTCAGAGGGTTTGAAGACGACCGTGTTGCCCGCCAAAATAGCAGGAACGATGTGACCATTTGGTAAGTGGCCAGGGAAATTGTATGGGCCAAATACCGCAACCACACCGTGAGGTTTGTGGCGAATAAAAGCTTGCGCGCCTGGCATCGGGTTTTCGACGGTGCCGGTACGTTCGTTATAGGCCTTGATTGAGATCGCAATTTTGCCTGTCATCGCCCCGACCTCGGTGCGTGTTTCCCACACTGGCTTGCCCGTTTCTTCGGCAATGGTCACAGCTAAGGCTTCGGCGTTTTCTTTGAGTTGGCTGACAAAGCGCTCTAATAGTGCGATACGCTCTTCAAGACTGGTTTGCGCCCAAGAAAATTGTGCCGCGCGTGCACTTTTAACCGCAGCATCAACTTGCTCAGCAGTGGCACCTTGGCCTTGCCAAATTGGTTTATTTTTACTTGGGTTCAAAGAGGTAAATGTAGGGCCGAGACCTTCGACCCATTCGTTATTGATTAATTGCACTTGCATAACCATTCCTTAACGACTAGATAATGCGAAAAAGCGAACCGAGTCACCCTGTGTAACACCGAGGGTTTGGGCTGTTTGCGCATTTAAATAAAGTTGATGTTTGATGTCGCAGTACTGCACTGCATCAGAGAAGATGGCGCGAAAATCTTCGACCTTGTCATTACAAATTGCCCAGGTGGTCCCTTGTGGGCGCAGATCTTCTTTGATTAAAACAGGGCACACCTTTGACTGGCGTACCGTCGCGATATTGCCCAGTTTGGCTTCGATGGTTGGGCCTGCGTCGAACAAATCAACATAGCCACGGTGTTCGAAACCTTCGCGTTGTAGCAAACGCAGGGCTGGGGCCGTGTTCTCATGTACTTCACCGATTACTGCTTGTGCCTGAGGGCTCAATAGACTCACGTATATTGGATACTTGGGCATTAGCTCACTGATGAAGGTTTTATCTCCAAGGCCAACAAGGTGATCAGCCTCTGGGAACTCAATGGAGAAGAAGTGCCTTTGCAACCATTGCCAAAATGGTGAGTGGCCATCTTCGTCACTCACACCACGCATTTCCGCAATAATCGTGTCGCTGAAGCGGTCGCTATGCTCAGCCATAAATAAAAAGCGAATACGCGATAAAAAGCGCCCAGTTAAACCACGGCGATAGTCTTCGCGTAAGAATAAGGTACAAATTTCTGAGCAGCCCGTGTAGTCATTACACATTGAAAGGGTTTCTACTGTGTTGTACACGTCTAAACTCGGGCTGTGGTGTACCGATGTTGACACGCGGTAATGATACAGAGGAACACTCATACCAACAGCGGCTTCTATGCCCGTTGTGCCCACTATTTCACCTGATTCGGTGTCTTCTAACACAAATAAATAGCCTTCATCACCAGGGCCTTGTACAGACTTGGCGAAGCTTGATTGGGCTCGAGCGATTTTCGCTTGTAGGAGATCATCATCGACGGGCAAGGATGTAAATCCATGCCCTGACTCGATGGCTATTTGCTTTAACGCGGCGAAGTCATCGCCGCATATGGGTCTTAAAACTAGCATAAAAGTTATCTTCGCTAGCGGCTGTTATTTAGCAGCTACAACCTGAGCAACCGCTTTTTCAAAGCGTGCTAGACCTTCTGTGATATCCGCTTCTGGGATTACAAGTGAAGGGGTGAAACGCACCACGTCCATGCCAGCAACCAAACTCATTAGACCGTTGTCGATAGACGCGTTAAGGAAATCGCGAGCTTGACCTTTGTACTGCTCGTTTAATACTGCACCAAGAAGTAGACCCTTACCACGCACTTCACTGAACACATTGTATTTTTCATTGATAGCTGCAAGACCGTCACGGAAAAGTTGCTCACGAACTTTAACGCCTTCTAGCACCGCTGGTGTGTTTACAGTATCAAACGCAGCTTCTGCTACTGCACACGCCAGAGGGTTACCGCCATATGTTGAACCGTGTGTACCTGGCTTGAGGTGTTCCGCGATTTCTGATGTAGTCAGCATTGCGCCGATAGGAAAACCACCCCCTAACGCTTTCGCTGTGCTTAGAATATCTGGTGTTACACCAAGGCCTTGGTATGCGTATAAATGGCCCAAACGACCAACACCTGTTTGGACTTCGTCAAAAATTAATAGGGCGTTATGCTTGTCACACAGTTCACGAACCGCGTTAACAAACTCGGCTTCAGGTGCGATGATGCCACCTTCACCTTGAAGTGGTTCCATCATGACCGCACACGTATTGTCATCAATGAGCGACTTGAACGTTTCAATGTCGTTGTAATCACAATGTACGATATCACCAGGTTTAGGACCAAAACCATCAGAATAAGCTGCTTGACCACCTACAGTAACAGTGAAGAAGGTACGGCCGTGGAAACCTTTATTAAAGGCAATGATTTTTGATTTCTGCGCGCCAAACTTATCAAGAGCCCAACGACGAGCAAGTTTAAGCGCAGCTTCGTTTGCCTCAGCGCCCGAGTTGGCGTAATACACTTTGTCAGCAAACGTTGCGTCAGTAAGTTTTTTTGCTAAACGAAGAGCAGGCTCGTTCGTCATGACATTAGATAAGTGCCAAAGCTTCTCGCCTTGCTCTTTCAGTGCAGTAACCAAAGCTGGGTGACAATGGCCCAGACAATTTACAGCGATGCCACCGGCAAAATCGATAAACTCTGTACCATTTTGGTCCCATACACGTGAACCTTCACCTTTAACAGGGATCACTTCTGATGGGTTGTAGTTAGGGACCATTACTTCATTAAATAATTCGCGGTTTACTTGCATGACACACCTTCAATATGAGAGTTAGGAGACCTTTTCACGGCGGCTCCTAATTATAGTAGATTGTTATGACCACTATAGTGACGGCTTTGTATATAAAATTGCAGTGTCATATTGATAAATTTGCGTATAATGAATGTCAAATTGACGAAATTGGTTGTCATAATGATAAGTTTACAAGATGAAAAGCTCTTGGCGATGCTCAGAACTAATGCCAGAGCGAGTGTTTCAGATTTAGCCCGGGCGCTTGATTTGTCTCGCTCAACAGTGCAAAGCCGTATGCAAAAGCTTGAAGAAACTGGCGTGATTAAAGGATACAGCGTTGAATATGGCGATACGTATTTATCGTCTATGGTATCTGCTCATGTTTCAATTAAAGTTAAACAGAAACTGACTACAAAAACGAATATTGAGCTTAAACACATTGATGCGATCACGGAGTTATATGCGATAAGCGGTGAGTATGACCTTATTGCCGTTGTGCAGGCTCAAAATCTGGAAAAACTGAGCCATTTATTGGATGACATTGGTAATTTGGATGGGGTAGAGAGAACCACGTCATCAGTCATCCTAGAAACCAAATTTAAGCGATAAAAGAGCGGGGTTTCGCTCTTTTATCTTTTAAAACCACAGCCACGCTATTGGTCACGTTTAAGCAATAATTCACCGTTCAAATGGATATCGCGTTGCGGGAAGGCAATCACCACATCATGTTGTGCGAACGTCTTGCAAATAGTAAAGCGGAGATCACTTTTCACCTTGCGCACGTTGGACTCAGCTTCGGCGTTGACCCAAAACACGGCTTCAAATATCAGTGCGCTGTCACCAAAGTCTGCAAAAATGACCGTAGGTGCAGGGTCTTGTAATATTGCTGAGTTATTTTGCAGCACTTCTGACAACAACTTCTCTACGAGCTCAACATCACTGCCATACGCGACACCTACGCGCACAAAGGTGCGAGCCATGGTGTCCATCAGAGTCCAGTTGATCACAGTATTTTCTAATAGCTGACTATTCGGGACGAGTAAGTGCACACCATCATTCCGGCGAATTCGCGTAGAACGTGTGTTGATTGTTTCCACAACCCCTTTGGCGTCTGCGACCTCTAAAAAATCACCAATACGAATAGGGCGCTCCCAAATCAGAATCCAACCACTTATAAAATTATTAATTATGTTTTGTGCGCCAAAGCCAACACCAATCGCTACGGCACCAGACACAAATGCAAAGGCCGTGAGCGGAATGTTGAGTACTTCCAATGTGGTAAAAGAAATGATGATAATGCATAGCACGAGATAAATGCGCTTAAACAACAATGCAGCGTCGGGACCGATCCGTTTGCTAATTATGCGTCTTTGAATAAGCCTACCGATATAGCGGACCAGCAACCATACAAATAAAATAATCAGCGGGATTTGAATTAATTTAGCAACAGTGAAATCCGATCCGCCATAACTAAAAACAATGGTTTCAAGTGCGTTACTTAAGCGCTCTAAAAATGGACTATCAATCAAGGTAGAAATCCTTAAACAAGGTGTAACTATTAAAATTCTTATGCATCAAGTATATAGCAAATCAGGACTAATGGTTGTTGGGTATATGCTCGTCTACTGTTTCGAGGTCTACCGCTTTAGGTGTTTGCTCATCAAGTTTAAATACGTATACGTTACGGCCAATGCCTTTAAACTCTTCGTCCGCAACTACTATGGTATTGTCATCATAAAAGCTCACAGCTTCTTTTTGTGTGACTATCCCTAAATTGATTTTTTGTACGTTACCAGAGAAAAAGTCATCCCCTTGCCAAGAATCAAACAGCCACAAATGTGTACTGTCTAACAACACTAGCTTAGTTCGATCTGGGCTCATCGCGCTTGAAGTTATCCAACATAGTTTCTCAGCGGTCGTACAGGTCTTAAACGAGCTAATAAACTGCGCTTCGTAATTGTCAGCGTGATTTCCTATTCGATAGAGATTGGTTTTGCCATCAAATGGCTGGGTTCTGTTCTTTGTAAATAAATACAAGTGATGTTGGTATTCAACAAAAGCCTCTAGATCAAAATTTCTGCGCTCAGGTGTAACAGGAGCTTCCCATAGGTCCTTGTATGTGAATTTGATAATTTCAGCTTCAGTCGTGGATCCTTTAATATCAATTGGATTTTCAATCTTATAGATAGTTAACCAACGTCGTTCATTCAGATTATTACCAAAATCGCCTATGAAGAAATGACCAAACTCATTCTGGGTCATGTCTTCCCAATCGATGTTTTTTGCGTTAGTAATTTCAATACGCTTGTCAATGTGACCTTGGTTGTTAACTTGGTACAAAAACGGCCCATCACCACCGTCATTAATGGCCCATAATTTACCACGCTTATCGAATTCGATGCCTGAAATTTCTCTAAGCTTCGGGTCCAGCGACGTGTATTTGTGTTTATAAAGGTGATATGTCAAATATCCACAAATACTCAGTACACTCACGGTGACCAAAATTAAAATGGTACGAAAAATCTTTTTATCATACAGATACCAGTACTGCAGTAGCGGTTAAGTATAACAATCGGTACTGACTTTAGCTGCAACAGAAATAAAAAACGCGACAGATGTCGCGTTTTATAATGACTATGCAACTAATTGATTACTTGTCATCACCATCAACGAGACCACGACGTTTTAACAGTGCATCAGTGGTAGGTTGTTGGCCACGGAATTCAACATAGCTTTGCATCAAGTCTCGGCTGTTACCGCGCGACAACACTTCTTTACGGTAATGATCACCGTTTTTACGTGTTAAGCCACCTTCATTTTGCATGTGTGCAAATGCATCTGCAGCAAAAACTTCGGTCCACAGATAGGCGTAGTAACCAGCGCTGTAACCACCGGCAAAGATGTGGCTGAAGTAGCAACTCTTGTAACGTGGCGGTACTGGGTAGTAGTCAATGCCATGGCGCTCAAGTGCTGCTTTTTCGAATTGGGCAACATCTTCAATTTGAGTGCCAGGAGCAATTGAGTGCCATTCCATATCTAGTAGTGCAGCTGCAAGGTACTCAGTGGTATCAAAACCTTGATTGAAGGTGTGCGACTTAAGTAGCTTTTCAAGCAATTCTTTCGGGATCGGTTCGCCCGTTTGATAATGCTTCGCGTAGTTTGCTAACACGCTTGGTTCAATGTTCCAGTCTTCATTTGCTTGAGAAGGGAACTCAACGAAATCGCGCGCTGTCGCGGTACCTGCAAGAGATGGATACTTCACATCAGAGAATAGGCCGTGGATTGCATGACCAAACTCATGGAACATAGTTGTTACTTCAGAGAATGTCATCAGCGTAGGTTGACCTGCTGCTGGTTTTGGAATGTTCTGAGCGTTGTAGATGACAGGTTTAGTGCCTTCTAGGTGGTTTTGACCCACATAAGCACTCATCCATGCACCACCACGCTTGCCTTCACGCGCATAAGGATCAAGGTAGAACAGACCAACTGAACTGCCATCTTCGTTAAATACTTCCCATACGAACACGTCTTCGTGATAAGTCGGGATGTCATTACGTTCTTTCATTGTGATGCCGTATAGCTTGTTCATGGCGAAGAACAAACCATCATTGATCACGGTATTCATTTCGAAATAGGGTTTTACCAGACTCGCATCGATATCGAACATTTCAGCGCGTACTTTGCTGCCATAATAAGCCCAATCCCACGGTTGTAATTCGAAGTTTTTGCCATCTTTTTCGATAGCGGCTTGAATCATTTGTGCTTCTTTTTGCGCTTTAGCAACTGCTTTCGGCGCTAAGTCGTCGAGCATGGTGAATACCGCCGTTGGCGTTTTCGCCATACGGTCATCTAACTGATAATGTGCCCATGATTCGAAGCCTAGTAATTTCGCTTTTTCAGCGCGTAATTGTGCTTCTTTGATTGCGATTGGGCCATTGGTCTGTTGTGCTCGCATCGAAGATGTGCGCCACACTTTTTCACGAAGTTCACGATTTTCTAAGCTTGAAAGGATCGGTTGACGCGTAGTGTTCACAAGAGTGATCAAATAACCTTCTTTACCAGCCTTCTCAGCTGCGGCTTTCAGGCTGGCTATCTCATCTGCACTCAAGCCAGCTAGCTGTGCTTCATCAGTCACTAAAATAGTGTCTTCTTTGAAAGACTTAAGGACATTTTGTGAGAACTGTGTGCTTAGTTTTGATAGTTCGCCGTTGATTTCACGCATACGTTGCTTTTGATCTGCATCTAGCTTCGCACCGGCACGAACAAACTGCTTATAGTAGTACTCAACTAAACGTTGATCTTCTTTACTAAGCTTGTCCTTTTCCTTGTAGATAGCTGCAACACGATCAAATAGGTCTTTGTTTAAATAAATATTGTCGCGATGCTCAGCCATAATCGGCGCCATTTTGGCTTCAATACGCTGATACTCTTCATTTGAAATTAGACCAGATAGGTTACTGAAAGCCGCGCGAACGCGTTTTAGGATTTCGCCTGACTCTTCCATCGCTACTAGCGTGTTATCGAAAGTAGGGCGGCCAGGGTTTTTCGCCAAGGCGTCGATTTCAATTTTTTGTTCTTTTATGCCCGCTTCAAAGGCTGGCTCGTACATGTCCATGGTGATTTTGTCGAACTCAGGCGCCATGTATTGCAAAGGACTAGGGCGCAAGAATAGATTTTCCTGTGCGACTTCTTTAGCTGGTGAGCTCTGTGCGGCAGCTGGCTTTTGTTCTTGTGAATTAGTAGCTGGTTGTTCGCTACACGCTGATAGAAGCGTTGTTGCAGCGATTGCTGCAGCAATAACGGATAAACGCATTGTTTACTCCATGTTGTTAATGTTATGTCGAGGTTTTATTGGCAATCTACCGATGCGTTGCATTGGCAAGCCTTCATTATGTGTCGAAGAAAAAGGATAGCCCACAATTTGGCTAACGGTTCGAACACATCAAAATAAACACATTACTTTGCTTGGCAAAGAACAACAAGTCGCTTGGACTTATTTAGCGGCGATTTGTCGTAATTTTCTCGTCGAAAGTGTCGCACACGGTCTATTATTAACTATGCTTTTTTGAGAGGGTTTGCTAACCCTATGCTTTTGTTCGATTGTTTGGTGTCATCATCCCAGTATAATGGGCGATACCTAGGCAAAAAACAAAAACAGGCTCACAGCTACAGTTTGAGTTGGCATTGAGGCTAAAGATAAACGTATTTAAAAAGGAGACTCGAATTGGATGTGTTTGTAGCTCGCCAAGCCGTGTTTAATAAGCACAATCAAGTCGTTGCCTACGAATTATTGTTCCGTGACAGTGCCGAGAACACCTTTCCGAATGTCGAAGATAAGGTTGCTACGGCAAAACTTATCTGCGACAACCAACTAAACCAAGGGTTGTCGTATATCACTGGTGGGCGCAAAGCATTGGTTAACTTTGGAGAGCAGTCTTTAAAAGAGCGCCTTGCTGATTTCTTACCGAGTGACAAAGTCGTCATTGAAATTCTCGAGAATGTGACCCCTGACGAAGAGCACTATCAGCTTGTCAGCGAACTATTCCACAAAGGTTTCCGTCTCGCTCTGGACGATTTTAAATACGAACCGCGTTGGGACAAATTCCTCAAGTTGGTGCGTTTAATTAAATTTGATTTACGTCACTCAAGTTTTGAAGAAATCGACCAGACCATGGAGTTATTACGTAAATACCCAAAAATTAAATACTTAGCGGAAAAAGTGGAAACACAAGACGAGTACGAGCAAGCAAAAAGTCGTGGCTTCGAGTTTTTCCAGGGATATTACTTTGCGAAACCTCAGATGGTGGCGCAAAAAGACTGCTCCAGCCGCTCACCTTTGGTCATGGCTATTTATGCAGAGGCGTTGAGGCCTAACTTAAACCTAAATAAATTGGCGGAGATTTTTAGCCAAGATACAGGACTTGCTTATAAATTATTGCGATTTATAAATTCTGGTTTGTTCCCTCTGCAAGAGCGTATTGATTCCATCAAGCAAGCTCTTGTTTATCTAGGTGAAGAGCGGGTTAGGCGGTTCGTTGCCTTGATTGTGACTGCTCACATTTCCCATGAGAAACCATTAGAATTGACGCGACTTTCTTCAATTCGTGCGCGTTTTTGCGAACTGATCGCCAAACGTCATTTTCCCGCATTTACCAACAGTGCATTTTTGGTTGGCCTATTCTCTTTGATTGATGCCATGCTCGACAGACCCATGGAAAAAATTGTTGATTCGCTGCCGTTTCCTGAAGAAATTGCGCTTGCACTGACAGGAGAGAACAATACGCTTTATTACGTTCTTGAATTGGTTAAGGCGTATGAAAGCGGCAGTTGGTGGGCAATGCAAAAAGCCTGTCAGCCACTGAATATAGGTGACAAGGAGTTACCAAGCATGCATTCCTCCGCCATCACTTGGTCGCAAATGTTCGATCAACTATGACGTTTTGATGTAAATCATACCCTTATGTATTAACACTTACTGAGTTTCGATTCGCCTTGTCTTATAAAATGTTTACATGCATGGTATCGCTTTGTTTCGAATTTAAGCGAGAAAAACACAGTGAGTGATAACAAGCTGTTCAAGTCTGAACAGGATATCGACGCTATCATTCCATTGAATGGACGGCGTGTTGATCTCGATATATTGCGCGGGATAGCGATATTAGGCATCTTTTTTTTAAACGCGCCATTTTTTGTTAATTTTGAGTACGGCTATGTGTCCCCGTCGTCTGACAACTGGCTTGATGTCGCTCTTCGTGCCATTCAAGCCCTGTTTTTGGATGGTCGTTTTCGTGGGTTATTTATTGTTTTGTTTGCGATTGGCCTCGTGGCGCAATGGTCAAAATATTCGGCCGTTGAATCACCTCCCTCCTATCTTTTTCGTCGCCTCAAGGTACTAGTCGTATTTGGCATCGGGCATAGCTTTTTTATTTGGGCGGGTGATATTTTGCTGGGATATGCTATTGCCGGTTTGATAGCGCTGAGCATGCTTGATAATACGCCAGAAGACCTTAAACGCAATGGATTGTTGTTTTGTTCTCTTGGGGCAGCGCTACTGTTTGGTGTTGGTGTGCTATCAGATATACCGATAATGACGTATGAATCACAGCAGTATCAGCAATATTTGAACGAATTTACCGGCGACTTTTTTGCCACCCGCGTGGATAACGCAATCAACGCTGGGTTGATGCTATTGGCTTTGATAATAGGTGTGTTATGGCTAGAGCTTGGCATCATGTTGTTGACTATTTACGCTTGGCGCAGTGGCTGGCTGACGAGACCTTGGGCGAAAAGTCACACGTATGCATTGATTATGCTGTTACTCCTTTGTGCGCTCGTATGTGTTTGGCATTTAAAGGAGCAAACAGATTTTTCACAAATTGTCGCTATGGTGGCAACTTCTCTCAGTGGTTTTGCAACCGCACTTGTTGCAGTGCACCTCTTAGCGTTTCACTCATTTCCACAAAACAGGGCATTTCAGGCAATCGCCAATGTAGGGAAGATGTCGCTCAGTTGTTATTTAGGGCAATCAGTGGTGATGGTCATGCTTGTTCATTTCTATGGCGATGTTTTCGCTCGGACATTTGTCTTACTTGACTATATGAGCTTATCTTTATTAGTAATGATGTTCATGGTGTTGGTATGCAATCTATACCTGCACTTTTTTAGACAAGGACCTGCTGAGTGGCTCTGGCGTTTTTTGTCCCTAAAATCTAGAATGTAGTAAAAGCTAATGATGTGCGTGAGCAATGCGTGGATCCTCGGAGTATTAAATGAACTGGTTTAAGTTATGGTTGTTAGCATTCGGGTTGTTGTTTGTGCCTTTGTTAAATGCCAAAACCAGCGTCTTGCTCATCAATCCTTCTCATTCGGATGATCCGTTTTGGCGAAAGGTACAAACCTTCAGCGCCTACGCTGCAAAAGACTTGGATATGAAATTCGATGTCATTTACGGTGATGCGCATCGAGAATTTCAGCAACAAAATTTACAAGAGTATCTGGCCAATCATCCTGCTCCTGATTACGCCATTTTGATCAATTACCCCGGCGGTGATGGTCAGTCAATGAAGTTGCTAGAAGCACATAAAGTGTATTACATCACGTTAGAGCAAACTCTTTCCGCTAAAGAGCGAGAGGCCATTGGGGGCCCTGGCGAAAAATTAAAATATTGGCTGTCGCAACTTAGCCATGACAATGAACAAGCCGGCTATGATTTGACCCAAGAGCTACTAAATCAGGCAAAAGCAAAAAATCTTGTGCAACCGTCCATTGTGGCAATAGGCGGTCATTACGGCGCAGAAACCGATCATCGAGTGCGTGGAATGGAACGCTTTTTAAACGCTCAACACGTGCCATTGAATCAATTGGTTCACGCACAGTGGCGTGCTGACTTAGCCGCAAAGCAAACCAGCCAACTTTTACGCCGCTATCCCAGCACTAATATTGTATGGAGTGCGTCAGATGAAATGGCTATGGCTGCATCCGATGCTGCTATTCTAGCGGGGAGGCATGTAAACAATGACATTTTTATCGGTGGCTTTGATTGGTTGCCTTCTGCGTTAGAACGGATTGAAAAACAACAGTTAAGCGCGTCGATAGGCGGCCATTTTCTCATGGGAGCGTGGGCAGTGATTAAAGCCTATGACCATGCCAAATTAGGTGAGCAAGCGAAGATTTCCGCTAACATTAGTTTTAAATTGGCAATTGCTAACGCTGCCAATGTTGAACAAATTAAACCGCTTGTTGAGCCCAGTAATTGGCAGGATGTTGACTTCAAACAATACACACGAACGCACAATCCCAATTTAACGAGCTATCCATTTGACGTCACCAGTATTTTGGAACAACATTTTGTCTCTCAGTAATCAGATTTTTTATGTCAATTGTGCATCGCACTGACACTAAATTCGGATTTTTTGCACCGACTCTATTACAATAGGCACAATTAAACGTTTATTTGTAGAAAAAATGAGCCTGCCAACACGCCTTAATAAATACATCAGTGAAACCGGTTTTTGTTCTCGCCGAGAGGCCGATACATTAATCAGCACAGGTCGAGTGAAAGTAAACGGTGGTGCACCGCAGATGGGTGATAAAGTCAGCGACGCAGATGTTATCTTGATTGACGGAAAACCCCTTAAAGCTAAACCTAAGCGTGTGTATATTGCTTACAACAAACCAGTGGGTGTGACGTGCACCACCGAAAGTAAAATCAAAAGTAACATTGTCAGTGCCATTAATTATCCGGAACGTATTTTTCCTATTGGTCGATTAGACAGGCCTTCTCAAGGGCTTATTTTCCTCACTAATGAGGGCGATATCGTCAATAAAATCCTGCGCTCAGGGAACAATCACGAAAAAGAATATGAAGTTCAGGTTGATAAGCCGTTGAATCAGCGTTTCGTTGAACGTATGGCAGGGGGGATTCCTATTCTTGGCACGGTGACCAAAAAATGTAAGGTGGAGCAAGTTGGCAGTGATTGATTTCGCATCATTCTGACTCAAGGGTTAAATCGTCAAATTCGCCGTATGTGTGAGTACTTGGGCTATGAAGTGACCAAGCTGAAGCGCACGCGCATCATGAACGTGACGCTTGAAGGCCTAAAGGATGGCCAATGGCGCCATTTGAGTGACAGTGAGATGGCGACTATCAATGATTTGATTGCAGATTCTGGCAAAACTGAAGAGCATTCTCAAGACACCAATAAAGCCACGAAAAAGCCGCATCAGCATAATGATCGAGACGCTGAGTTTCGCTCAGCGAAGCGTACGCACAGTGACAATTTTTCATCGCGCGGTGATAAGCATGAACAGCGCCCTGGTCAGAATTTGAGAACAAACGAGCGAGCATCGCACAAACCTGATGGTAAACGCGCCGGCGCACCAGCCAACAAAACAGGTGGCAAGCCAGCAAAGAAACCATATGGTAAGTCAAATGAAAAGTCGTATACCAAGCCGTCTGGCAAACCCAGCAACAAGCAAGGTGGCCAGGCTCGTGACAAAGCTAAACCAGCAAAGACCAACCAAAAGCGCATTGGTGGTACATTGAGTTTAAAAAAATGAAACGCCTGCTCGCGTTAGTCTATGTTGTATTGTTAGTTGCATGTTCAGATTCGAGCGAAGTTTCGCTGCGCCGCGATGCAACTATTATCGCGTTTGGTGACAGTTTAACGGTGTCATTAGGTGCTAAAAATATCACTTATCCTCAGCATTTAGCGCAATTAACAGGCCTAGAAGTAATCGCCAGTGGTGTGTCAGGAGAGCAAACTCAGGGAGGACTCGCTCGCTTAGAAGCGGTACTTGATGCCAATCCTGCCGATGCACTCGTGCTACTAGAAGGTGGCAATGACTTTTTGCGCAACCAACCGATGAGTGCCGTTAAAGCTAATTTGGGTAGCATGATAGCGCTTGCGCAGCAGCGTGGATTGCATGTCATCCTGGTAGCAGTGCCGCAAAAATCGTTGTTTCTTAGCGACGCGCCAATATATCAAGAACTGGCTGAGCAATACCAAGTTGCCCTTGTGGCCGACACCCTCAGTGAATTACTCACCGACAATGAGTTTAAGTCAGACCAAATCCACCTCAACGACCAAGGCTATATGCGGTTGGCAGAGGCCATCGCGCAGAAAATTGAGATTCGATAGCCGTTATAACCACGTCATTTGAACGCTGAAATATTTATTGTATCTATTTTGGGTTCAATATTAGATGTAGATCAATTCGCTTTTCGCTCATTCCCATATAGTTAACTTGAAAGTACCCAATAAGAGAACAAAACCTAACCGTTTTCAACTGAGTTATCTATCAAGGAGTCTCTATGCAGACAATCAATGTCGCGCATTCCCCCTCAAAGGCTATTAACAATGCCAAGAAACGTGTTGTTTTCGATTTAAACGCCAAAAACCCTGGACTAAAGTGGAACGCAGACGGCAACTATCCCTACAAGCGCAAAATGGACGTGGTTGAATATGAGCGCCATAAACATGAGTTACAAATTGAACTGTTAAAAATGCAGGGCTGGGCAAAGGAAACCGACCAGCAAATCGTGATCATATTTGAAGGACGTGATGCGGCGGGTAAGGGCGGCACCATCAAACGTTTTATGGAACACCTTAACCCGCGTGGTGCACATGTTATTGCCCTTGAAAAGCCCACAGCTCGTGAACGTGATCAATGGTACTTTCAGCGTTACATCAACCATTTACCAGCTAAAGGTGAAATCATTCTGTTCGACCGCTCTTGGTATAACCGAGCGGGTGTGGAAAAAGTGATGGGCTTTTGCGATGACCAAGAGTATTTGGAGTTTATGCGCCAAACACCTCAGTTAGAACGCATGCTGGTTAACAGTGGCATCAAATTGTTTAAATATTGGTTCTCGGTCAGCCGCGAAGAGCAATTTAGGCGTTTTAAGTCGCGTCAAAGTGACCCATTAAAACAATGGAAATTGAGCCCAGTGGATATGGCGTCATTGTCGAAATGGCACGACTACAGTGCAGCTAAAGATGCGATGGTTTTTCATACCCACACTAAAGATGCGCCATGGACGCAAATCCGTTCTGACGACAAAAAGCGCGGGCGAATTAACTGTATGCGCCACTTCTTGAGCAGCTTAGATTACCCGGGCAAAGACCTTGAGGTAGTTAACCAAGTTGATCCACTCATTGTGGGCGAGCCAAGCAAAATGACGCAACGTTAAGAGAGAGAAACGACTATGGCAAAAAAGGTTTCAGTTTACGAAGAAAGAATGACCAAACTTGAAGAACTAATTGCGAAAAGCAAAAAAGAAGTCCAGCGCACGGCGGCGATAGCGAAAGAAGCATCTGAAAAAGCACAAGCCGCGGTGGATAAAGCATTGGAAGCGGAACAGATAGCTGACAAGGCAAAAAAGCAACTCAAGCGGGCTACAAAGGCGCTAAAAGAAGCGAAAGTAATTAAGATTGCGCAGAAAAACGCATCGAAGAAGTCGGCGATAAAGCGCGCAAAGCGATTAGCGAAAAATAAAAAAGCTAAAACGGCGAGTGCTTAAGTGGATAAAGCGGGCTCACTGAGGTGAGCCCTTATTGGCGTTTATCGTTTGTGGCTTTCAATGCCAAAGAACTTGCAGTAAAGCACTGGAATAACTATCAAGGTCAGTACGGTAGCAAAGCCCAGCCCAAACATGATGGTGACTGCCATTGATTTGAAGAACACATCAAACAGTAACGGTATCATCCCAAGAATTGTGGTGATTGCCGCCATGGCGACGGGTCGAACACGCGAGACACCTGAATCAAACACAGCTTGATAAGGATCTTTACCTGAATCGAGCTCTAAATTGATTTGATCCACCAATACAATGCCGTTTTTTATAAGCATGCCAGAGAGACTTAATAACCCCAGCAACGACATAAAGCCGAATGATGCATTCATGCTTAACAGGCCAGCACTGACACCGACGATTGCTAGCGGCACAGTGGCCCAAATAACCAATGGTTGACGCACTGAGTTAAACAGCAAAACAGTAATGGCAAACATCGCCAAATAACCAAGTGGCAGTGAGCCGAAAATGGCGCTACGTGCCTTGCTGGAGGACTCAAATTCGCCGCCCCATTGCAGTTCGTAACCATGCGGTAGTTCAATCGCTTCAATATTGGCACGAATGCGCGCGAATAACTTGGCTGGCGTTTCGTCCCCGAGTAAATCGTGGTCGGCCATTACGGTTAGTGTGCGTTTGCGGTCGCGACGCATAATGAGTGGGTCTTCCCAGCGTACAACAAAGTCATCCACCACTTGCGTAACCGGCACAAACACCCCTAGCACAGGGCTGTATATTTGTAAGTCGCGTAAGCTTTCTACGTTTAGGCGTTCTTCAGCCGGGCTGCGAGCAATGATTGGTAACAGTTGCGTACCGTCCCGATACAGCCCTACTTTCTTTCCACTGACGCTAGTAAGCAACAATTGGTCAAGATCGCTTTTACTCACGCCGAGTCGACGTGCTTTTTGCTCGTTGAGAATAGGGCGAATTAATTTCGAGCGTTGGCGCCAATCGTCGCGAATATGGTACGCGCCGCCATCCGCTTCAAGAACGGCTTTGGCTTGCTCACCTAGTTGGCGAAGTACCACAGGGTCTGGGCCGGTGAAACGCGCTTCAATTTTAGCATCCGTTGATGGGCCAATTTCCATGCGTTTAATCTTCAGCTTGGCATCAGTGATGTGGTCGCGCTCGTACTGTCGTACTTCATCAATCATGGTGAGCACCGCATCACGGTCGCGTACTCGCACAATTAATTGTGCAAACGCTGAGTATTGTTTTTCTGGTGCATAGGTGAGCATGAAGCGCGGTGCACCTTGGCCGATGGTGCTCGTCACTTCCTCGACTAATGCTTGCTCCAGTAAAAAGGCTTCTAGCTCTTCGACGCCAGCACTGGTAGTGCGAATATCAGCACCTTGGTAATGCCAATAGTCGATGTAGAACATCGGTGTATTCGACGCAGGGAAGAATGACTGTTTAACTGACCCAAAGCCAATCACTGCGGCCACCAACAACATCATCATCAGCACAATGGTGGTTTTCCCATAATGCATCGCGCGACTTAAGATGAATTTATAGGCGTTAAACAAGGCACCTTGGTAAGGGTCATCGTCTTCATTGCCAGCAGTAGACTTTAATTGCTCTTTAAACAATAAGTCTGCAAAAAATGGCGTGAGGGTAATGGCCGTTACCCAGCTTAATAGCAAGGAAATGAATAACACCCAGAATAAGCTGCCAGCAAATTCACCACTGGCATCCGAACTAAGACCGATAGGCGCAAACGCAGTAATAGCAATCACCGTGGCACCTAGTAGGGGCCATTTTGTTTGCCCAACGATATTAACAGCCGCTTGCAGTTTTGTTTGTCCGCGCTTTAAGTTGATCAAAATGCCTTCGGTAATAACGATGGCGTTATCAACCAACATCCCAAGAGCAATGATCAAGGCACCCAATGAGATACGCTGTAGGTTAATGCCGAACAGCGCCATAAAAATGAAGGTACCCAGCACGGTCAGCAGCAAAATGCCGCCAATGAGCAAGCCACTTTTGACGCCCATGAATAGCAAAAGCACGACGATAACAATCGCCACTGCTTCAAACAAACTCAATATGAAACTGGAAACAGAGTTTTCAACTTCTTTGGGTTGGTTGTAAATGGCATCTATTTCCATGCCATGTGGACGCTGATATTCTAACTCGTGCAGGTGTGCATCAATACGCGCGCCAACATCCACTACGTTGACGTTACTGGCAAACGATAACCCCAGTAACAATGCTTGCTTTTCGTTGTAGCGCACAATGTGGTTCGGCACTTCCGCATACTCGCGATACACTTTCGCAACGTCACCAAGATAGATGAGTTCGCTCGCGCCAGGGCTTGAGATCAACAGATGCTCGAGCTCACTGACATTATCGAACTCACCGGTTGGATGCAGACGAATAGACTCGCCATCAACCATGACTCGCCCTGCATTGGAAACTGTATTTTGTGCCTGCAACAGCGAAAATATATGGTTCGGGCTGATCCCTAACTGTGCGAGTTTATGTGTAGAGATTTCGACAATAACTTGGCTTTGCTGTTCACCAGAAACACTGACTTTACCTACACCATCAACCAGTACAAGTTCACGTTTGAGGTAATCAACATAGTCTTTTAGCTCGTCATAAGAGTAGCCGTCGCCTGTGACAGCGAGGGTTACACCATACACATCACCGAAGTCATCCATGATTTTGCTTGGATATACACCCGGTGGCAGTGATGCTGATAAATCATTGATTTTACGGCGTAACTCATCCCAAATTTGCTTTAAGTCTTCTTTGCGATACGTACTTTTCATTTCAACCGTAATTTGGCTTTTACCGTTGGATGAAATAGACGTGACGTAATCGACATAAGGCAATTCTTGGATGGCATTTTCAATAGGAAAGGTCACTTCTTCTTCAACCTGACGCGGAGAAGCGCCAGGATAAAGTGTGATCACCATCGCCTTTTTCAAAGTGAATTCTGGGTCTTCGAGCTGTCCGAGTGAAAAATAGGAAACCGTACCGCCTATGAGCAACAGAAGCGCAAACATCCAGCTGATGACCTTGCGCTCCATAGCGAGTGAAACTAAGTTCATTTACAAGCCTCGCTCTTTTTGCCACGGTCTTACTTTCATGCCCTCTTTGAGGTAATGCACCCCAGCAGCTACAATTTGCTCGCCTGACTCTACTCCTGCACGAACTTCAATGCCATCTTTGTGCAATTGGCCCACTTCAACCGCGCGTTTACTAACGATGCCTGACTGTGTGTCATACACCCACACAAAGCTATTGTTTTGCGTATCCAGCTCTGGATCTGAGAACACAGCCTCTGCGGGAAGTTTATGCCACGGCTTAACGTTTTTAGTAATCTTACTTATGTCTATGTATACGTGCCCAGTCATGCCCGCGAGTAGATTGAAGTCTTTAGGCACTGGCAATGAAAATACCACTTTATAGGTCAGGGTCGCGGGATCCGCTTGGGTGTCATACTCTTTGATTGTGAGTTTGTACGACTTGTCAGGAAAACCATCGAAAACCACCGTTGGCTGATAAAGGGTTTCTTTATCTACACGGGCGACCAGTTTTTCTGGGACTTGGATTTCCACATCCATTAAATCGCGCGTTTCTAACCGTAAAATATTTTGTTTTGCTTGAATATTTTCGAAGTTTTTTACAAACACTTTTGCGACCGTACCAGCAAAGGGGGCACGTAATTCCGAATTCTCTAAGTTTGTCTTAGCAATGTTGAAAGCGGATTCAGCGACACGCGCATTAGCAACGGCTTGGTCTAGTTCTGCTTGACTGGCAATTTTCTTGTCGAACAAAGCTTGAATACGTTGCAGTTGGGACTGTGCTAGATCGTAACGTGCTTTGCGTTCATCATATTGAAGTTGAAAATCTTCAGGGTCTAGTTTTGCAAGCAGTTGCCCTTTTTTAACCTCAGCACCCGCTAATACAGGGAACTCAAGTAGTTCACCGTTAACACGAAATCCTAGGTATGAACCTTGGTGTGCTACGACTTCCGCGGGGAAACTGCGCATGATGCTTTCATCACTTTGGCCGACAGTTAATAATTTAACTGGACGAATTGGAGGTGCTTCTACTGGTTGTTCTTGCTGTTCTGAGCACCCCAAGAAGGTCAAACATAAGGTTAGGAAGGAAAGAGTCGAAATTGCACGCCGCATTGGTGGTAACTCCCTGCAATATTTGGCATAAGACGATAGTCAGTGTAGTAGCAAAGGGTACTTTAGGATAAACTCAAATAAAAATTATAAATAACTTTAAACAAGATAAGGTTTGTTTATGAAGTTGGCTTGGTTACAGGTTCTCGATGTGCTCTCGCGCAGCCGATCATTAAGCGAAGCTGCGCAACAGTTACACAAAACACAACCAGCATTGACGATGACCGTAAAAAAAATCGAGGATGAAGTAGGGTTTGCTGTTGTTGATAGAGCGGGGTATCGATTTAGCCTTACGCCACAAGGCCAAGCCTATTGCCGACGGGCACAGCATATTTTGCAAGAGCTTGACGGGCTGAACGAATTCAGTAGTGAACTTGCAAATGGCAATGAACCTTTGTTCCGTTTGAGTTACGAACAAGTGTGTGTGAGTGAAGAGGTCAGTCGCGTTCTCAAAGATTGCTATCACGAATACGAGCACACCGAGTTTTTAGTCGACAGCGGCAAACGATTCAGCTCTTTGGAACAAATCAACAAAGGACAGTCAGATCTTGGCATAGGCCCTTGGTTTGATATTTTTCATGCCAGTGGTGACTTAGAAAGTATTCCATTGGGTACCATTAAGGTGGGGTTGGTTGCCTCTCCCATACTCGTGCCGACAGCACAACTTAGTTACAAAGAAATAATGAAATACCCGTGTATTTCCATGTACGAGACGGGGCTACGATTTGAGCATGAATCGCTGTCATTCCTTAACAAAGTGGCGATGATGAAGGTTGACGATATTTTCGTATTGCGATCATTGCTGCTTAATGGCACTGGGTGGGCGCTTATGTGTTTGGATTTGTGCCAACAGGAAATCGATGCTGGACAGTTACATGTGTTAGAGCTGACTGACAGAGAATATCTTTTTCAAGCACAAATAAGAGCGTTTCGTCGTCATTCACGCCATCATGGACCGGTCGCTAGAAGTGTCTGGCAAAGATTACAGGCCATTGCTCATGAATAAACAAGATATGATTTATCAAGTGGTCTGTGCCATACCCCACGGCAAGGTGTGTAGCTATGGCGAAGTAGCGAAACGTGCAGGGCTTCCTGGTTACGCGAGATATGTTGGCCACACGATGAAAAATCTGCCTAGTGGCAATCGAATACCTTGGCATAGAGTTGTTAACTCACAAGGAAAAATATCATTTCCTTTTGGCACTGATGGTTTTATCAGGCAACAAGAAGCACTGCGCAATGAAGGTATTGAAGTTAATAACGGTAAAGTCAGTATGGCAAAATACCTGTGGCGGCTTTGAGCCGCTCCAGTAATTCACTCAACCTTGCTCATTTCCTACCCGCCTTTGCAAGAACGACATGTTGATATCTTAGAAAGTGGTCAAATTAACCAATGTTGATGTTAAAAGCGCTAATAGTTAGTCACTAACATTTAGGCTACACACGTTACAAATGTGAGAATGAATAAATAAATACATATATATCAATAAGATAAAAATTATTTTCATAATGGCACAACCTTTGTAATAGCTATTGCGACTAACTTAATAACACATTAACAGGAACACCATTATGAACACATTAACTAAAGCAGCTATCATCGCCACAACGTTGACCGTGAGTATGAGCGCAAGTGCAAATTCACTCACTGACGAAATTGAACGTGCTGTAAAAGAAGCGGCTACCCAAGCCCTTTCTACTTTAGTGAGTTCTCAAAAAGCGACCATTACGCAGCAAACTAAAGCGTTGTTTGAAAGTTCGGTAAAAGCACAAAGCACTGAGAAAAAACAACAGCAAGACAGCACAACGGGTGAAGACAATGACGCCTAATCTAGCACTACTCGGATTGATGTTATTGCCTGTAGCAGGTCTGTTTGGCACGTACCTTGGCTTTAGCGTTTTTCGTCATCTCGGTGTGTTAATTAAGTAGTAATCACCGAGATAGAAAGGGCGTGTGTGCTTCAACGGACTGAACAGCAACGAGAACACACACGAAGACCTTGATAATGAATCAATGGGCTGAATAAGCCATTAGATGACATAGAGATAAATCGCTAAAAAGTGACACAGACAGGCAACTAACACAAAAAAATGCCACACAGCATGACTAAATTGTTTGTGCTTGGCACTGTAAAACACAGTCCCCACACTGAACAGCACCCCACCTAAAACGAGCAACCACAGTGCCGCGCCTGGCAAGGCAAGATAGAGTGGATAAACAAATGCCAATGCAATCCACCCCATCACTAAGTAGGTAGCCAATGAGACCCTTGGCCTTGGTACTTTAGCGCAAAGTTTAAAGATCACTCCAAATGCAGCTAAGCCCCATATACACAACATTCCTGCGACCGCCCAGTAGCCGCCCAATGCAACCAGTAAAAATGGTGTGTAGGTACCTGCGATTAAAAGATAAATGGCACTGTGATCAAGCTTTTTTAGTAACGCACGCGCCTGTTCTTTTGCAGTGGCGTGGTAGCAAGTGGAACTGGTAAACATCAATAACAAACTAATGCCATAAATCAATGCAGCAATCGTTGATGTGTTGTTTTGACTTTGAATCACCATCGCTATCAAAGCAAAGACTGACAGCAACGCGCCAATACCATGACTAAGCCAATTAATTTTCTCTTCGATTGGTGAATAAGCACCCTTGTTCATATCGAAATACATTCCCAAGTACAGTGGTCAGGCCACACTATAACGATTCAGCGTACACTTGTACACTGAAATTTGAGTTGGTCAAAAATGCGAAATTGAGTGTTAAATAGACTACTTGTTAGTGTTACTGATTTAATCGCGGACATCAATTCTTCTAAGTGAAAATATTTTATATTAATAAAAACAACAGTTTAAAAAATATTTTCGTGATGGCACAACCTTTGTAAAAGATATTGCGACTAACTTAATGAACCATTAATAGGAAGACCATCATGAACACTTTTACTAAAGCAACAATCGTAGCAGCAACATTGACAATGAGTATGAGCGCAAGCGCAAATTCTTTAACCGATGAAATTGAACGTGCTGTGAAAGAAGCTGCAAACGAGGCACTGGCGACCCTAGTGAATACGCAAAAAGCATCGCTTGAAAAAGCAACCAAAGAGTTGTTTGAACGCTCTGCAGATCAACAGCGCCAGGCGAACACTTCACAAAGTAATGATGTAAAAGAAACTAAGGGCGATGATAATGCCGCTTAATATCGCTTTACTTGGCCTATTGTTACTGCCAGTAGCAAGTTTGTTAGGCACTTACTTAGGCTTTAGCCTATGTCGTTATCTCGGTTGGTGGATTAAGTAGTACCCCATAACCGAGCTAAAAGCCGCCAATTCAATTGCAACGATTGAATTCTATGAGTGGTTACCTCCTTTTGTTATTGATTCTATTAATAAAATCATCTCTTTCGCCTTTGAATATCTGCCCACTTTATTCCATACTAATTTTCAAAGTACTCAGCCTTTGTACAACCAATAAACCGTGTTTTTGAATTGAGTACTGGTGCTTGAGACTCAATCAATAAAGCGTTTATTTACTCGAGCTTTACCCTAATTTAAATGTGTTTTAGAAACACAAAAATAAGTGATTCTACACGCAGGCCCTTTCGTATACATGAGCAACATATCATTGGTGAGGTAGCAAATGGCTTTGCAATCAGCTTTAACAGCGAACAAAGAGCCGCGTCCGAGGTTTGCTTGTCAAACGAGCGGCGACAATGAAAGTGAAGGACAAAGTATGACTGCGACAGAGCATCTGTCAGACGCCTTGGTCAAAGTAGCGTCTGAGCGTGATAAAGCGGCTTTTGCTCAGCTGTTTGAATACTTTGCACCTAAAATTAAACGATTCGGTATCAAACAGTTCAACAACGAAGCGTCGGCAATGGAGTTGGTGCAAGACACGATGACGTCAGTGTGGCGAAAGGCCCATTTGTACCACCCCAGCAAAGGGGCAGCAACGACGTGGGTGTATACTGTGATGCGTAATGCGTCATTCGATGCGCTACGTAAGATCCGCTCTAACCGCGAAGATACTTTGAGCGAAGATATTTGGCCAATGGTGAATTCCGAAGAGGATGAAGTGGTGTTTGCGGATCACTTGGAGTCCAACCTCTTGAAACAGTATTTAGATATGTTGCCACCAGCACAACAGGAAGTTGTTAAAGGGGTGTATCTGCAAGAGATGTCCCAAGAGCAATTAGCAAAGCAGTTAGGCGTACCAGTTGGAACTGTTAAATCACGGTTGCGACTCGCGCTCTCAAAATTAAGAAATCACATGGGAGCTGAACATGATTAAGTATCACCCTAATTCAGAACTACTAACGCAATTTGTGCAAGGCACTTTGCCTGCATCGCTGAGCGTAGCAGTGTCAGCTCACCACGAGATGTGCCCACAATGTGCTAAACAGGTTGCGGACATCGAGGCGAAACAAGCTGATGTAGTGTTTGAAGAGCCTCGCTCGGATGAGGCGTCCACTTTTGACGATGCCTTCAGTGCAATGATGAGCGACATTGTTGCCGATGCAGACATCGACGAGTTCTCAATAGAGAGCCGCAAAGAATTGACGTTTGGTGAGCGCAGTGTGACCTTGCCGCGTTCTTTGAGCCACATAGCCATGTCGCGTTTCGTGCAAGCGGGTAAGCTTGCACGGTCACGCTTAGATTTAGATGAAGGCAGTATTCGCACGAGTTTATTGTACATCGCGCCTGGCGGCAGCATTCCAGAGCACACGCATACCGGGTTTGAACTAACCTTGTTATTGGACGGGACTTTCAACGACGAACACGGCGAGTACGTTCCTGGTGATTTTATTTGGCTCGATCACCAACATGACCACACACCGGTGACTGAAAACGGGTGTTTGTGTTTGGCGGTGGTTAATAGTGCACTGCACTTTAACAAAGGCCTGAGTAAATTATTGAATCCAATAGGTGAGCTTATCTACTAATGAGTAATGACGTTAAAATTGGGATTAGTGCGTGCTTAAGTGGTGAAAAAGTAAGGTTTGATTCTGGCCACAAGCGCTCGAATTTTTGCATGGATGAGCTAGCAAGGCACGTTGACTACGTGCCTTTCTGTCCAGAAGTGGCGATTGGTCTGCCAATTCCTCGACCAACGATTCGCCAAGTGCGCAAAGGTGATGTCATCACTGTATGCCGGCCGGACGGCAGCGGCGAGGTCGGTGACAAGCTTATCGAGTATGGCCAACGCATTGCCCAGAACTTTGGCGACAAGCTGGATGGTTTTATCTTTTGTGCTAAAAGCCCAAGCTGTGGCATGGAGCGTATTAAAATCTACAATGAAGCGGGCACGGGTAACACATCTGAGGGAGTTGGCTTCTTTGCCCAGCAAATTATGGAACATAATCCATTACTGCCCTGCGAAGAAAACGGCCGCTTAAATGACATGCACCTGCGAGAAAATTTCGTTATGCGGGTCTATGTTTATCACAGCTGGCGCAAGCTTTGTGAAGCGCCGCTCACACCGCACAGATTGACGCGCTTCCATGCGATGCATAAATACTTGCTGATGAGTCATAACTACCAAGCATACCGGGATTTAGGGCGTTTACTAGGCTCCAATGAAGGGCATAACCTTGATGACATTGCCCAGCTATACATCGCTGGTCTGATGAAGGCACTTAAGAAGCCTGCGTCGCGTAAAGCCCACACAAACACACTTATGCACTTACAGGGTTACTTCAAACAACAATTGAACAGTGACGAAAAGCAAGAGTTGCGCGCCGCCATTGAAGATTATCGTCAAGGCTTGGTGCCTTTGTACGTACCTTTGACCTTGTTAAAGCATCATCTCAATGTTAATCCAAATCCCTATTTGGCGCAGCAAGTGTACTTCAATCCGCACCCCAACGATTTGAAATTAAGATACGGTATTTAATGAACCCAGTTTTTTGGTTTAGGCGCGATTTGCGCCTTTTTAGTAACGAAGCATTGATAGATGCTATAAATAGCGGTGCCAAAGATGCATTGTTTTTTGTGTCTTTCGCGCAATGGAACAAGCATGACATGGCACCTATCCAACAGGACTTGTTGTTGCGTCGTGTTGACTACTTAGGGCAGGTTTTAGGTCAATATGGCATAACTTTACACATCCTCGAAGCGCCACTTTTTAGTGATGTTCCTCAAGCACTTATGCTGTTTTGTCAGCAACACAATTTCTCCCAAGTGTTTGCAAACCGCGAGTATGAGATCAACGAGCGAGAGCGCGACCAAGCATGTGCGCAAAGTGGTATTGATTTAGTCCTGTATGACGGCGATGTGATTGCCAAGCCTGGTTCTGTGACCACCAAAAGCTCAGAAATGTTTAAGGTATTTACGCCATTCAAGCGTGCTTGGTTAAGTCAGTATGAGAATCAGCACTTTGTGCTGCCGCAATGGCCTTTATCTGACCACGAAGAACAAGTTATGTGGCAAGCGCCAGCCATTCTCCAAGGCGATGGCAGTTCGCACAAATGGCCGGTAGATGATGATGCGCTGAGCACGATTGTCTCGCGTTTTATTGATGATAAGTTTGCATCCTATCATGACAACAGGGATTTCCCTGCGATTAAAGGAACGTCTGGCCTCAGTCCATATTTGGCGCTGGGTATTGTTAGCGTCAAGCAGCTATTGGTTAACGTTCAGAATCACTATCCCCATGTATTACAAAGCGCAAAAAGTAATGTGTTTAGCTGGGTGAATGAGTTGATTTGGCGTGAGTTTTATCGGCATCTCATTTGCGCCTTTCCTGAGCTGTGTAAGCACAAAAACTTCAATGCAAAATATGATTCGTTGCAATGGCAGCAAGACGATGACAATTTTGAAGCATGGTGCGAAGGGCGCACCGGTTATCCGCTGGTTGATGCGGCGATGCACCAGCTTACGCAAACGGGCTGGATGCACAATCGATTGCGCATGGTCGTCGCCAGCTTTCTAACCAAACACTTGCTAATCGATTGGCGCCGCGGTGAGCAGTTTTTTATGCGTCATCTAATCGATGGCGATTTAGCATCGAATAATGGTGGTTGGCAGTGGGCCGCCAGTACAGGGTGTGACGCGCAGCCTTATTTCAGAATATTTAACCCAATCACACAAAGCGAACGCTTTGATCCAGAAGGTGAATTCATTCGTAAGTTTCTACCAGAGCTAGAAAATATTCCAACTAAATATATCCACTTTCCGCACCAATACTTGGCAGCGACTGCGTCGAAAGCGTATTGGCCGGCGATAGTGGACCATAAAGCAGCACGCCAGCGAGCGTTAGCAAGGTTTAAGGTGGACGATGAGTGAACGCGTTGAACAATTCGTAGCAATGTACCAAAGACTGGATAAAAACAGTTTGTCTTTGCTTGACGACATCTACCATAAAGAGGTTCATTTTACTGATCCGCTCCATGAAGTACGTGGCCTTGACAGTCTGTACACGTATTTCGCCAATCTATATGCCAATGTCAGCAGCTGTTCGTTCAATATCAGTGACTATTATGAGCTAGACGATACCGCATTCATTTATTGGACCATGACGTATCGCCATCCACGAATAAATGGCGGCCGTGAAGTCGAAGTCAAAGGCCACAGCTTGCTGCGCTTTGACGAGCAGAAGGTGATTTTTCATCGCGATTACTTTGACGTGGGGGAGTTGTTGTATAGGCGTCTTCCTGTCATCAGTAAGTTGATAAAAATGATAGACAAACGCGCAGGTTCATCATGAATGTGCTGATCACGGGTGCAACATCTGGCATTGGTGAAGCCTTGGCATTGAAATATGCAGATAAAGCAAGCGTATTTGCTTGTGGCCGTTCACAAACCAAACTCGATGAACTTGCCAATCATGACAACATCACTGCGGTGCGTTTTGATATTACTGATTTGGCAGATATAAAGCAGCAAGTTGAATCGCTTCCAGAGTTGGATATCGTTGTGCTTAACGCCGGCAGCTGTGAATACATAAACGACGCTAAGCATTTCGACAGCGCGTTGTTTGAGCGCGTCATTAGAGTGAACTTGATAAGTCTGGGCTATTGCTTAGAGGCCATGTTGCCGAAAATAAAATCGGGCGGCCAACTTGTTATTGTTTCTTCGAGTGTCACCTATCTGCCGCTAACGCGCAGTGAGGCGTATGGCGCATCCAAAGCGGGCGCAACGTATTTAGCCAAATGTTTAGAAATCGACCTAGCTGATATTGATGTCAGCATTGTTCACCCGGGGTTTGTTAAAACCCCACTAACGGATAAAAACGATTTTCCTATGCCTATGGCCATCAGCGCAGAAGAAGCAGCGCAGTATATGTATAAAGGGTTACAAAGGCGTCACAAAGAAATTCATTTTCCAAAGAGATTCACAGTCTTTTTGAAGTTACTGCGGGCATTACCGTGGTTTATTTGGTCAAAATTAGCAAAAGGAATGGTGCGGTGAAAAAAATCGCAATTATTGGTAGTGGTATTGCTGGATTGACCAGTGCGCACTTACTTGCAAAAAAGCACAAAGTCACAGTGTTTGAAAAAAATGATTATATCGGCGGACACACCGCCACCGTTGATGTTGAAGTCGGTGGTAAGCAGCTTGCTGTTGATACGGGTTTTATTGTTTTCAATGACAGAACATACCCAAATTTTGAAAAACTCCTCGCTGGCATTGGTATTAACAGAAAGCCCACACAGATGAGTTTCAGCGTTCATAATCTTGATACAGGGTTTGAATACAATGGCCATACGTTTTCAACATTGTTTGCGCAAAAGCGTAATATTTTCCGTCCTAGATTTTGGCATTTACTGTGGCAAATTGTGCGTTTTAACCGCATCTGTAAAGACATTTATCACGATGACAGTTACGAAAAAGGGTTAACGCTCGGGCAATTTCTCGACCAACACGGTTTTAACGACTTTTTTCGGAACCACTATATTTTACCAATGGGCGCTGCGATTTGGTCGACGTCGATTAAAAAGATGAACGAGTTTGGTATCGAATTTTTTATCCGCTTTTTCTACAACCATGGTTTGTTGGATATTACTAATCGTCCACAGTGGTATGTCATTCCTGGTGGATCGCGAGAATACATTGCGCCACTTACCGAACAGTTCAAAGACAATATTGAATTGGGCGCTGACATTGCCAGTGTGCACAGAAGCAATGGCAAAGTGCAGATCCATTTTAAAAATGGTGATCAACAAGAGTTTGATGATGTAGTGTTTGCCTGTCATTCAGACCAAGCTCTTGCTTTATTAGCTGCCCCAACAGAGCAAGAAAAGCAGGTGCTAGGCGCTATTCCTTATACGCCTAACTCGGTGGTGTTGCACACGGATGCGACGTTATTACCGAAGAGGAAAGCGGCATGGGCGAGTTGGAACTATCGCTTAGACAACAACACAGAGCGTGCCGCGGTAGTGACGTATCAAATGAACATTTTGCAAGGCATTGAGTCAAGCAAACCATTATGCGTAACGCTTAATTGTGACGATGCTATCGACGAAACGAAGGTATTACGCCGCTTTACCTATCATCACCCTGTATTTAACAGCGAAAGTCTGGCGGCGCAGCAACGCCGTAGTGAAATCAATGGCCACAACAATAGCTATTTTTGCGGTGCATATTGGTACAACGGATTCCATGAAGACGGTGTGCGCAGTGCCGTTGATGTGGCCAAGCTACTAGGAGTCAACTTTGAGTAGTGCCGAGGCGCCAATCAAGATTGAAACTGAGCTAAACAGCGCTTGGCAAAGCGCTATCATGCTTGGCGATGTCCGCCATCGACGCTTTGAGGTTACTTCTCATCAGTTTAATTATCCACTGTACATGATGTGGATAGACTTGGCACATCCAGAGCAGTTAGATGGTGTTCATCCTTTACTTGGTACTGGTAGAGGGAAGTTATTACGCTTCAAGCAAAGTGATTATGTGCCTTTGCAACAAGGTGATGTGAAGGAACGCGCTATAAAGCAACTGCATACGCTCGATGCAACTATCGAGGTAGGATCTGTTTATTTATTGGCACAATTGCGCTGCTTGGGCGTGTATTTCTCACCTGCCAATTTTTACTTTTTTAAACCCACAGGTGCCAATACCTTTACCCATATGATGGCAGAGGTGAGCAACACACCTTGGAACGAACGCCACTATTATTTAGTTGATTTGCATACTAAAGTGAACTTTAAGAAGTGTTTTCACGTATCTCCTTTTATGAATTTGGATATGCATTATCACTGGGTCGTCAAAGTGCTTTCTCGGTCTTTGTTTATCCATATAGAGAACAAGCGTCAGGATGAACTTCTTTTCGATGCGACCATGCGTTTGCAACGTCAATTGTTGGACAAGCAGGCAGTGAGTCAATTGCTTAAGCGCTTTCCAGCGATGAGTTTAAGCATCGTTAAAGGGATCTACTGGCAAGCAGTGAAATTATTTTTAAAACGTGTGCCTTTTTACGCTCACCCTGGGAATAAATGATGGAAAGAGTTACTGAGGTTAAAGTCAGCCCCAATCTTAATTGGCGAACTAAGTTGGCCAAAAAGCTCGTTTTTGGTGCCTTAAACACTATAGAGCATGGTTGCATTGAAGTGCATGAGAAGCATGAGCCAGTTACCTACTTTGGCAATAAATCTGCGCAGCTCAAAGCTGTTGTTACTGTGGTGGATGCCAAGATGTACAACGCATTTGCGTTTTCAGGCAGCATCGGAGCAGCAGAGTCGTACATTGAAGGGCATTGGGAATGCGACAATCTCACGCGTTTGATAGAAATCTTCGTGCTAAACCAAGCTCAGCTAGACGCGTTTGAAGGCCGCTTTGCGTTGATCAGTGGTCTTATTTATCGTCTCAAGCACTTGCGCAATAAAAACAGTAGCAGTGGCTCAAAGCGCAATATAGTTGCCCACTATGACTTAGGTAATGAGCTTTATGAGTCTTTCCTAAGCGATGAAATGCTTTATTCTTGTGCAGTCTATCCGAACCAAAGCGCTACTTTAGAGCAAGCTCAACAGCACAAACTTAAGTTGATCTGTGAAAGGGCTCAACTTAAAGACGGTGATAGCGTCATTGAAATAGGCACCGGCTGGGGGGCTTTTGCTATCTACGCTGCCAGTCATTACAAGGTGCATGTTACTACGACTACAATTTCAGACGAGCAGCATGACTACGTTGCTAATAAGATAAGTGCGCTCGGACTCGAAGATAAAATCACATTATTGAAAAAAGATTATCGATTGCTCGAGGGTAAATTCGACAAATTGGTATCTATTGAAATGATTGAAGCGGTCGGTCACGAGTACCTTAATGGATTCTTTGACAAATGTAATAGTCTTCTCAAAGAAGACGGTGCTATGTTGTTGCAGGCTATCACCATCAACGACCAGCGCTACAACACCTATGTAAAGCAAACCGACTTTATACAACAATACATCTTTCCCGGTGGCTGCCTAGTGAGTATTGATGAAATGAGTCGTCATCTACGTCAAGGCACTGAGTTGGTCATGCACGAACTGCATGACATAGGTCTGCACTATGCGCGAACCTTGTCTGACTGGCGTGAGCGATTTGATATGGCGTGGCCACAGTTACAGGGGCAAAAGTTTAACAAAGCCTTCTATCGGTTATGGCACTATTATTTAGGGTACTGTGAAGGTGCATTTCGCCAACGAGCGATAAGCACTGTCCACCTTGTGGCGCGCAAACAGGGGTTTAAGAGTAATGACACCGACATTGCGCTTAACTATTAACTTCATTTTATTTCAAAGCAGCTGGTGGGCTGCTTTTTTTTTCAAAAATGATGCGTTACCGCTCATGCTGGTGTTTGCCGCGATTATGTTGTGGATGTCGCAAGTTCGCCGTGTTGATGTTTACTTAAGCGCAACTGTGTTCATCGCCTGCATATTAGAGATAACAGCCAATCAATTGGACATCATCAGTTTCACGACGCCTTTGTTACCACTGTGGTTATGTGCTCTTTGGCTATGCTTAATATTAACCGTTAATCAATCTCTTCGTTTTATTAACGGCTTATCGTTTTGGCAGTGCTTCGCCCTGTGTTGGTTCGCAGCGCCGTTTAGTTATCTAGGAGCGGCACAATATGGCGTGATTACTATCAATACCTCTTGGTGGCAATTTTATCTCGTTTACGGTGCGATGTGGGCGACGACCTTTTCAGTGATAGTCATGATCAATAGGCGCATGCTCAACGTATTGAACACAGACTAATGAGTACTAATGACCTTGGCATGTTGGGATACAGCGAAGGTGACGCTTTGAGGAACTATTAATGAGAACACTCCTGTTACTTTTAGCCCTGTGCTTGAGTGTCAGCCCTAGCGTTCGCGCAAGTTCATCTGACAGGGACATGGTTGCTGTTGGAGAGGGCGTTATGACGTATATGTTCTGGGATGTGTATGAAGCAAAATTGTTTACCCCTAGCGGTGAATATCAGTTTGGCCAGCACCCCATGCGTTTAACGCTCACTTACTTACGTGATTTCAAGGCAAAAGACATTGTTAAAGCCACTAAAGATCAATGGCGCCATTTGGGTAAGCCAGAACACGTGCAAGCTTATGGTCCTGTTATTGAAGACCTGTGGCCGGATATTCGCAAAGGAGACTCTTTGAGTTACGAAACAACTGCACTGGGAATAGGCGCATTTTATTTCAATGGCGAACTCCTCACAGAGATAGAAGACAGCCAATTCAGTGATGCGTTTACAGCAATCTGGCTATCTCCTGATACCAGTGAACCTAAACTTAGAAAGAAATTAATAGGAGCGGGTGAATGAGAAACGTGCTTTTGGTCGTAGTCTTATTTTTGCTAAGTGCATGCAGTGCTTCCATTGAGGATTACGAAGGGACTGAGCCCAAATTTGATTTCAGAACCTTCTTTGATGGTGATTTGGTCGCATATGGCATTGTTCAAGATTACTCAGGCATGGTGACTAGGCGATTCAAAGTTGACATGCAAGCGTCTTGGCAAGGCAATTTAGGCACCATTGATGAGCAGTTTTATTACCAAGACGGGGAAACAGGCGAACGTATTTGGAAAATCACACTCAAAGAAGATGGCACGCTCACAGGAGAAGCGGGGGATGTAGTAGGAACCGCTAAAGGTATCACTCGTGGTAATGCGTTTAACTGGCAATATACATTGGAAATCCCTTATGATGGGGATACCATGGAAGTGGACTTAGACGATTGGATGTATCTTGTCACCGAAACAAGGTTGATCAACCGCACGTCTATTGATAAGTTGGGTATGGAAGTTGGCGAAATCACGTTAGTTATCGAGAAACGTTAACAAATAAGGCGTTTCAGCGAATTTTTTTCATAAAAATGTGTGGTTTGCAGTTGCCAAGTTAATAAAAATACTTAAATATAGGTCTTGCTAAGGCAAAAAAATAACGAATAGGAATCAAACAATGAATAAAGCTCAATTAGTCGAAAAAATTGCCAACGATGCTGAAATCTCAAAAGCAGCGGCTAGCCGTGCGTTAGATGCATTTACTGGTGCAGTAACTGACTCTTTGAAAGACGGTAACTCTGTAGCGCTAGTAGGTTTCGGTACTTTCTCTGTAAAAGAGCGTGCAGCTCGTACAGGTCGTAACCCTCAGACTGGTGCTGAAATCCAGATCGCGGCTGCAAACATTCCTAGCTTCAAGCCAGGTAAAGGCCTTAAAGATTCAGTAAACGCATAATTTACAGAATTATGATAAAAAGGGCCGAATGGGCCCTTTTTTTACGTCTAAGCATTCTCACGCTTAAGCAACTAGTTACCTCCCCAACGCCATCTCACTGGCCGCTCTCCTTTAAGCATCACAATCGCCAAGAAAATTAAGGAAGTCGGTAGGAAACACAGTAACCACAATTGTGTTTGTGTAGTTACTGATACACGTGCGCTCAGAGCAATTAAACTCACAGTGTATATTAATAGCACCGCCCAACCTTGCCATGTTACGGGCAATGTCCAGCCAATCCCATATCGCTTTGCCGGAAACCATACTTGTTTGTTAGCCATCTCCAATTCCTTTTAATGCGCGCTAAATTCAAGACAATATTTGTACAGTATACATGTATGCTTTATAGGTAAATAGGCGGGTGTGTAAAAGTGAATAGTTGTTTTAGCCCTTTGAGTGTAAATTATTCTCGAAGGGCTAGAATTTGGATTTATTTAGCCACCTTTAAGTGCTTTGTCTCCACGGCCGAGACCGATTGCACCTGAGCGTACCATTTCAATAATGTCCGTTTCATGGCGCAATGTATCAAGGAAAGATTCAAGTTTTTCCGTGCTTGCAGCCAATTGTAATGAATAGCTGATACGACCCATGTCCAAAATAGCGCCACCAAATACGTCAACAACGCGTGTCACAGCAGCGCGAGTAGTCTCATCTTGTGCAACAACCTTGACGAGCAATAATTCACGTTCTATATGGCTTTGCTCGGTGAGGTCGATGACTTTAAGAACATCGACAAGCTTATTGACCTGCTTCAGAATTTGTTCAAGTACGCGGTCGCCGCCTTTGGTGGTGATGGTGATACGCGATAATGAATCATCGTCTGTTGTACCTACTGCCAAACTATCGATGTTGTAAGCGCGTTGTGAAAATAAACCCACGATACGAGATAAAGAGCCTGGCTCATTTTCTAATAGGATTGAAAGTATACGACGCATTATGCTTTTACTCCTTTTTTCAGCCACATATCATCAACAGCACCGAGTTTAATTTGCATTGGGTAAACATGTTCGAGTTCATCGACACGTACGTCTAGGAATACTAATCGGTCATTAATTGACATCATTTTCTCAATCGCTGCGTCCAATTCATCTGGATGATCAACACGGATGCCGACATGGCCATAGCTCTCTGCCAATTTTACGAAGTCGGGCAAAGATTCCATGTAAGAGGATGAGTGGCGGCCGCTGTACATCATGTCTTGCCATTGGCGGACCATGCCTAGCGAGCGGTTGTTTAGCGAGACTACTTTGACCGCTAAGTTGTATTGCAAGCAAGTAGACAGTTCCTGAATATTCATTTGAATAGAGCCATCTCCGGTCACACAAATAGATTCTTTGTCTCTAAAGGCTAACTTGACGCCCATCGCTGCGGGTAATCCAAAGCCCATGGTCCCAAGACCTCCTGAATTGATCCATTGACGTGGGTGTTTAAAAGGGTAGTACTGTGCTGCAAACATTTGGTGTTGACCAACATCTGAGCTAATGTACGCATCGCCATTCGTTGCTTGATATAGTTTTTGAATCACCGTTTGTGGTTTTATTTTCTCCACTCCAGGGGTAAAGCTAAGGCATTTTTGCTCTCGCCAACTGGTGATTTGGCGCCACCAATCTTCTTGAGCTTCTCGGTCGATTCCTTGCGAGGATTTGGCGATAGCTTCAAGTAATTGATCGAATACGATATCTAAACTACCTACAACCGGTATATGTGCGCTGATAGTTTTAGAAATAGAAGTAGGGTCTACATCCACATGAACGATGGTCGCATCAGGGCAAAACTTTTTCACATTATTAGTAACACGGTCATCAAATCGTGCGCCCAATGCTAGGATCACATCAGCATGTGCCATCGCCTTGTTGGCTTCTAATGTGCCATGCATCCCCAGCATGCCGATAAAATTGGGGTGCTCGCCACTGATCCCTCCAAGGCCCATTAGGGTATTGGTACAAGGTGCGTTTAACGTTTCAACAAGCTCAGTGAGTTTATCACTGGTGTTGGATAAGATGACGCCTCCACCTGAATACACTACGAGTTTCTTCGCACCTAAAATAGTGCTCACGGCTTTCTTGATTTGTTTAGGATGACCTTTTGAACTCGGGTTATAAGTGCGTATGGTTACATCGTCGGGCATCACAAAATCAAATTTCGTCGCTGGATTTAGGATGTCTTTAGGTAGCTCTACAACAACCGGCCCAGGGCGGCCAGTACTGGCGATGTAAAACGCTTTGGCGAGTATCGTCGGGATGTCTTGGGCACTGCGGCAATTAAAACTGTGCTTCACAATGGGGCGTGAGCAACCCACAATATCGGTTTCTTGAAACGCATCATCGCCAATGAGGTTACTGGGTACTTGTCCGGATATGACTACCATAGGAATGGAGTCCATGTATGCGGTTGCGATGCCTGTTACACAGTTAGTTGCCCCTGGTCCTGAAGTTGCCAGGACCACACCGACTTCACCTGTTGCACGCGCGTACCCGTCGGCCATATGGGTTGCTGCTTGTTCATGGCGTACGAGGATATGTTCAATATCCTCTTGTTCAAACAAAGCATCGTACAGGTCTAAGACTGAACCACCGGGGTAGCCAAAGATATAATTTACTCCAAGTTTCTTCAATGCGGCGACAACTAGCTCCCCGCCGTTGAATTGCTGCTTACTCATCCTCATTCCTCAAAAAAAAACCCCCGCATAAGGTGCGGGGGTTGTTTCGCTTATCTGAAAGCTCACGTATACCCCGCGGTCTTAACAAAGACCACCACGAGGATCACTACGAGAACTGACATTGTTGACATGTTTTACCCAACGGCCTTGCGGCCGGCGTTGCTATTAATTACTTTGACCCTATTGTTAATTTTTTAGCCAATGAATGTCAACCGTAAAAGAGAAATTTTTGGATAAATTATTCGCAATAATATTTTAAAGCTCTTTGTTTGGAATAAATAATCCAGTTTATTTTTTATGTTCGAAAAAAAAGACCCGCATTTAGCGAGTCTTTAAAAGAATTATATTCTACTGTGTGATTACAGACGTTCAATTACCGCAGCAGTGAAGTCTGTTGTGCCGTGTTCACCACCTAGGTCGCGTGTTGTACGATCGCCAGATTTGATCACATCAGCAACGGCTGCGCGGATACGCTCTGCTGTGTCACCCATATCTAGGTACTCAAGCATTTGAATAGCAGCAAGAATAACAGATGTTGGGTTAGCTAGGTTTTTACCTGCGATGTCTGGTGCACTGCCGTGAACCGCTTCGAAGATTGCCGCGTCTTCACCGATGTTTGCGCCTGGTGCCATACCTAGGCCGCCCACTAGACCGGCACATAGGTCAGAAAGAATATCGCCAAATAAGTTTGTTGTAACGATTACATCGAACTCTTCTGGGCTCATTACTAGCTTCATACATGTTGCATCAACGATCATTTCCGCAGACTCGATATCTGGGAAACGCTCGCCAACTTCGCGTGCAACTTTTAGGAATAAGCCTGACGTTGACTTAAGGATGTTTGCTTTGTGAACCGCTGTTACTTTCTTACGGCCTTCACGGCGTGCTAGCTCATAAGCAAAAGTAACGATTTTTTCAGCACCTTCACGAGTGATCTTTGACATCGCTTCTGCTTCAGTACCATCTTCAGATACTACTTGGCCAAGACCAGAGTACATACCTTGCGTATTTTCACGTACAGTAATGATATCGATGTTGTCATAACGCGCTTTAGTACCTGCAAAAGATTTTACAGGACGAACGTTTGCGTAAAGATTAAATTGCTTACGCAATGTAACGTTGATTGACGTGAAGCCTTCACCAACAGGTGTAGTCAGTGGGCCTTTCAATGTGATCTTGTTGCGTTCAATGGCTTCAAGCGTGGCAGGTGGTAAAAGCTCACCTGTTTTTTCGAGTGCTGCTAGGCCAGCGTCTACGAATTCATAATCAAATTCACAACCCGCTGCATTAAGAATTTCAATTGCAGAATCAATGATGCTTGGACCGATGCCATCGCCTTTGATGACCGTAATGGTTTGCTTAGCCATTTAAGTATTCCTTAAACTGATAGAAGTGACCGTCACCAATACCAAAAACACACTGGCGCGCAGTGTGTCATGAAAAGCTAAAAAATGGTGGCGGAAATTTTACGTGAGAATTCAGGGGCGAATTTAGCAGTAAACCCTTATTTTTTCCAGTATATGGCTTTTAAATATATGTTATATCCGACATAAATATGGTGAATTATGATGGAATTTTCTACACCCCATTATAAGGGGCAATTGAGAGTGCTTGCGTAATAAGCGTCTCAAGTTGAATACTCGGACCTTGGCATTCGAGCATGGTGTTTTTCACCAATTGTTGCTGCCATGGTTCGATATTGTGACCATGGCCATATACATGGAACATTACAAGTTTGAATGTAAAACAGATGCGCGCGTTGGTATTAAGTTCATTAAAAGGTAACTGCTCACTTTGAATAAGTGCACTGACCCACTCACTTTCGCCCAAATGCTGGACGAGATAAGCGTGTAAGGCGCTTTTGTCGTAGTGACTGACGCCCAGTAGAGCCGCGATAGGGCGAGGCGCATGTTCATCAAAGGGTAACTTAAGCGGGTCGAGCGCTGCGGTGCGTGATAACTTTGCCCCAGCTTCTTGTAAAAAGTAGTTGAAATAGCACAGATAAAGCGTAGCTAAACGTTCAGAGTAGACATTTTTCATTTTCTCGCTCATGAACGCGACAAGCTTGTGTGTGCATTGGACTCTCGCTTTTACAAAGGCTGCGAGAGGGTGTTGTAATTCCTGAACCTGCTGCTCCAGTAAGACACGAGAGATAAAATCGCCAACATTGTATAGTCCTACCATACTCAATGCGTGACGCAATGTGCCTGCACTTTGATACGTTCGGTTGTAGGCTGACGCTTCTTGCATGATCCGCGCGATCAATTCAGGGCGCTCGGCGATACACTTTTCTATCTCCGAATAAGAGTGAGCTTGGCTGAGCTGTTGGACCAAGTAATGATTGTTCTGGGTGTTGCGTACTACTTTATGACTGCGTTGAACGGGGGCACCGATGCGCTCTATCAACTCACTGATGTCATTATAGATTTCACACTGAGAAAGATACTGCCAGTGCGGCTTTTTGATAATGCGGTAGCGAGGTTTGTCCGTTCTTAATTCAGAAAAAATATGCTCGTTATCTGGATGTTGGCCCATGTAAACAAAGCTTTGCTCGCCACGTTGTGAATAACTACCTAATAATTGTGGTGAAAGATGCTCAATTATTTGGGTACACAAAAATTGGATATCTGTGTGGTGGGTGGTCTTGTAGACATAAGCACAAGCGTTAAAAAAATGAACGCCTTCTTTGCTTGCTGTGGCGGTTGTGTAATTTCCTAACAATTGCGCTAGCGCGACCATTCGGGTGTAGCCGTCATACAGTTGTGCACTTTGTTTGTTAGTTATAATGCGTTGATATTGTTTTGTTTTTGCAAGAATTTGCACCAAAGCAGGATGTTGATGTGCATTGATGTCGAGCATTTTTATACTTAACAACGTACCGCGTTGGAGTTGTAGCGCTTCTCTCTCGCTCAGTGGTTTGTTGTCTGCTCGTTTGTTAAGTACACCCAGTACGGATAAGTCAGCACTGAGTATAGCCATCATCATTAATTGGCAATCTTTCGCT
The DNA here is from genome assembly GCF_054923835.1 of Pseudoalteromonas sp. GB56. NCBI lineage: Bacteria > Pseudomonadati > Pseudomonadota > Gammaproteobacteria > Alteromonadales > Pseudoalteromonadaceae > Pseudoalteromonas > Pseudoalteromonas sp. GB56. The sequence goes on from NZ_JBPCHK010000003.1 coordinate 533,607, forward strand.
TGGTATCCTTGCGATTGCGTTAAACAAGCAAGGGCAGCAATCCGCTTTATATGTAACCGCGTAGCATAGGGAAACTGGGTTAGTTCACAGGACAATAACCACTGAAACAGGCTGCCATTATTATGATTAAGAGTACTTAGGCGTTCACTTAGTACGAGCAACGCAGGGTAGAGGCTTGACCATTGTGTTTTGTCGCGAGTAGCTTTATGTAGTTTGGCTATATAGCTAACAAGTTTACCCAATTCTTGTACATGGTTAGGATTGTAAATCGACTTTGTCATAGGCGAGTTCAGCCTGTTGCCCCCAAACTAAAAGCTTTTTATTCTTAAATAATAGCCCTGTGCACTCATCTTTGGTGGTAATGCCATCGGCTTTGATATGTTGCGTACGATAAAACACTATCTGATATATATCGTCACCTCGGCGCTTAACAAAGGTTAGGTCAGGTGTTCCAAGCGTTTCAAGCACTTCTTCAATATGCATGGGCGTGGACGTATCTAATTTTGCAATAAAACGTTTGTTGTAGGCTTCTCTGTCTTGCCATACCATGGCACCAGGGTCGTCTTTGTATAGGGTCATAACCAGAGTCGCAATGACTGCATATACACCGATACCCAAAATTATGTATTTGAGAACCTTACTCCACATCCACTTTCTGCCTTCACACCGTTAACTTGAGCCAGTATACCCATTAAGTGACCACATTGCTAAGGTTGCTGAGTCGTCAAAATGATGTGCTCAGCATCCTCGCGCACACGTAATTGCTTTAAAGATATACCTAAATCGATATCAGTTCGCAACGAAACCAAGGCAAGCGCACGAACATAGTCTGACAAGTGGCGTGTTAATAGTTGCTGAACTTTATCGTCAGGCTTTGTTTGCAATGCTAAAGCAACACTTGAAAATTCTTGCAACAAGGATTGTGCTGATTTTGCGCCTATACCACTCACGCCGGGTATATCATTCGTTTTGTCACCGACAAGCGCGAAATATTGCCATAATTGCTCAACGTTTACCTTGTACTTTTCTTCTATGTCTTCTCGAGTACGTGCAGATTTATTGAAATAATCATAGATAACCACGTCTTGCTCTATGAGCGGTAAGTACCCTTTATCCGTCGAGACGATAGTGACTTGCAATCCTTGTGCACTGGCTTTAGCAGCTAAGGTGGCAATCACATCGTCAGCTTCTTCATTGGGTGCGCGTACAACATTGATGTGTTGTTGCGTGATTGCCTCAACAAAGCGGGGCAATTGTTGCTGTAATGTCGAAGGCATTGGCTTTCTTGACGCTTTGTAGCCATCAAAAAAATCGTAACGCCAACTGGTATCGCCATCAAACGCGGCGAGGGCATAGTGAGGTTGATGTTGGCGGCTGAGCTTTTTAACAGCGTTAGCTGTGCGCTCAACAGCTTCATTGATTGCTTGTTCGCTTTGAGCGCCATACTGACTTTCGCAAACAGCGTATATGCGCCGAATTAAATTCAGCGCATCGATTAGTAATAATTGCATTAGGTCCGAACTGTATAACAGGGAGTGTACTTACTGCCGGGTAGTTTCATACGTCCTTGACGCACGAATGCACTGAGCAGCGCGTCCATCTTCTTCATTAACTCAGGGTCACCCGATAATTCAAACACACCGTGTTGTTTAATCGCGCGGATCCCTTCATCTTTCACATTGCCCGCTACAATACCAGAAAATGCGCGTCTTAGGTTGGCAGCGAGTTGTTGTTTGGGTTGATCCAAGTGTAAGTCCAGCGCTGCCATATTCTCATGCGTTGGTGCAAATGGCGCCTGAAACTCTGGATCAATTCGCAATGTCCAGTTGAAGTAGTAAGCATCCCCTTCTTGCTTGCGATAATCACGTACCTCTTTCATTTTCGTTTTGAGCGTACTTGCCACTAACTGCGGATCGTCGATTATCACATCAAATTTATCGAGTGCTTCTTGTCCTAGGGTGTCTTTAACGAACGCGACAATTTCATCGAAGTAGTCTTTGCTTTGAGCCGGTCCGGTTAAAATGACTGGCAATTGCTGTTTAGCATTATCTGGGTGCAACAAAATGCCAAGCAAATAAAGCAGCTCTTCGGCTGTACCCGCACCGCCTGGGAATATAATGATTCCGTGAGCAACACGAACAAAGGCTTCAAGGCGCTTTTCAATGTCAGGTAAAATCACCAATTCATTAACGATTGGATTAGGTGGCTCTGCCGCGATAATACTTGGCTCTGTCAAACCTAAGTAGCGAGGATTATTGATACGCTGTTTAGCGTGACCAATTGTGGCGCCTTTCATTGGTCCTTTCATTGCACCAGGGCCGCAGCCTGTACAAATATTCATGCCCCGAAGACCGAGTTGATACCCTACCTCTTTGGTGTACTTGTATTCATGTTCAGCGATAGAGTGTCCGCCCCAACACACGACCATTTTCGGGTCAGTATTAACCTCAAGTGCCCCGGCGTTTCGCAGCATATCAAACACCATGTGGGTTATTGCTTTTGGCTCGTGTTGTTCCATGATGTGGTGCTTTTGACAAATGAAGACAATGTCGCGGATAACAGAAAAAATGTGTTCGTGAATACCTCGAATGATTTCGCCATCCACAAACGCTGTTTGCGGCGGATTGGTGAGCTCAATTTTAATGCCCCGTTCGCGTACGATGAGGCTAATATCAAAATCTTTATAACTGTCATAAATCTCTGCGCTCGAGTCTGTATGACTGCCTACATTCAATACTGCTAATGAGCAATTACGAAATAGTCTATATCGTTCGGTCGTTGATGTTTCCAACAAATCGACTTCCAATTGCGATAATAGATTTAAAACACCAGTTGGGTTGAGCTGTATTTTCATAGCCTACTCCTTTGTGAAACACGGGCTATTTCTTGATTATCAAACGATCGCGTCCGCCATTTTTTGCGTCATAGAGTGCTAAATCCGCGCGATCAAAAGCACTAAGCGCCGTGTCGTTAGCCAGAATTTGGGTAGCACCGATGGAAACGGTAATTTGAACTTGTTCATTCTTAAATTTGAAAGGGATCCCTTTGATACTGTTTCTCAGTTTATCGAGTGGGCGAACAACGTTGCCAATATCAACATTGGGCATAATTATCACAAACTCTTCACCGCCAAAGCGAGCGATGAAGTCGGTACTGCGAATCGCTTTTTTCATTGCGGTAGCTAAGACCAGTAGGGTCTTGTCGCCAGCGCTGTGGCCATATTTGTCATTGATTGATTTGAAGTGGTCAACGTCAATCACCACCAAGCTGACCGCAGAGTTTGTTCGGCGAACTTGCTCTAATTCGATTTCCAGTCGTTCATCAAATGCTAATCTGTTCGGTAACTTGGTCAAGCTGTCTTGCATAGACATGATACGCTGGCGCTCGATGGTCGTTTCATAGCTTTCAACTTGTTGCTCAAGATCATTAACGCGAGATTGCATGGACTGCAAGCCTTCTTGCAAGGCGTCGCGTTGCTGGGCTTCAAGCTGTTCTTTACTTAATAGTTGCTCAGTTAAGCTCGCTAGTCTTGATTCAACCGTTACTTTCAGCTCGGTAATATCCGTCGCCTGTTCTGCACTCATGCTGAGCTCGGCAATGTTGTGATCAATTTGCTTATACACTTCATTGATTTTTGAATCGAGCTTTCGAGATTTATCAGTCGTGTTGGTCAGGAGTTGCTGTAAGTCTGCTAAACTCTGATTCAGCGACGCCAAAAAGTGTTGCGCTGAACGGCGCTCTTTACTCAAGCTCAAGATAATTATGCGCATGAGCTCGATGCTGGCGTTTAACAGCTGGTCAAGTTCATTAGCACTGTTGATCGTGGTTTTGATGTTACGAACTAGTTCTGCAAATTCCCCCTGGACACTGACTTCACTGGTAATTTGAGTCAGTTCATTGGCAAAACGCTTTACATCGTCATTGTTAGGAAAATCCGCACTTTTTTCTTTGGCATGCAGAACTTCATCATAAATATTTACGAGGCGTTCAAACAGAGGCACAAAATCAAGTGGTGACTTTGCGTTTGAGAGGTGCTTATTAAGTAATTCGCGAAGCGTCCTGCGTGAGTCATCAGGCAACCCTTTGCGTTGTTGTAAGCGGACGCCAGCTTGATTAACACTCGCTTGCAGCTCACGATACTGCGCATCCACATTGGCTTCATGGCGACTTAGTAACGCATTTAGCTCGTGAATAATTGGGCTTAATTCTTTGTAGTTAGCGCCTTTTTGTAGGTGGCGTCTAAAACCCGCAAGGCGATTATCAAGCTCTATATCAATCCCTTTACAGACTAACGATAGTTTGGCGATGAACTGAGCCAGCGTACCCACTTGCTCTTGTCGCGTAGTTTCTATTGTTTGCCGTTGTGAAATGGCTGAATTCAACTTTTTCCGTAAAGCTTCAAGCTGTTCAGTCACGTCTTATTTTCCTTCGTCACAATTATATGTTCCAGTGTATAACATATTTCTGTGCATTACCGTTTTAACAATTGTTTTTTTTCTGCTTAATCCGTGATTAAACGCAAAAAATTGTTTCGTTTGCTTGCGTTTTGATACCCTTGCTGCACCAAATTTGATGTACAGGTGTTCCGTGATTAGAAACGTAATTTCCGCAAGCTTACTTTTTCTTAGCCAGCAAGCATTAGCCGACACACATTATCAACTCGACATTTCGCAAAGTGCGCACCATTTAGGTGACGTGACGGTCTCTTTTGATAAAACCGGTCAAAGCTACATTGATGCGAAATTCCCCGCTTGGCGCACAGGCCGCTACACTATTTTGGACCTAGCCAATGGTGTTCGTTATTTTGAAGCGAAGGATGAAAAAGGTAGCACGCTAAAATGGCATAAAATCGATAAGAGCACTTGGCGAGTGTTCCTTGATGAACCAACAGCTGTAACCTTGAATTATCAAGTGTATGCCAACGAACTTGGTTTGCGTGCTCGCCACATCGACGATACCCACGCATTTATCGATGCATCCGGGTTCTTTATGTATAGCGAAGCCACCCGTAACGAGCCTGTCACTGTACAATTGAATGTACCAAAGTCATGGCGTTCAGTATCAGGTATGAAAAAAGGCGACAATAAACACCAGTTTATTGCCCCGAATTTTGATGTGTTAGTTGATTCCCCCATAGAAACTGGCATCAACGAACTACATGCATTTAGCGTTGATAATCGTGACTATGAACTCGTTATTTGGGGAGAGGGTAATTATGATAGCGAGAAGATGGTTGCTGATTTAACGACCTTGGTTAAAACTGGCAATGTGATTTGGGATGATTACCCGTACGAGCGTTATGTTTTTATGGTGCATGCTACATCAGGTGCACGTGGCGCAACTGAGCATCTTAATTCGACAATTATTCAACGCCAACGCGACAAATTTGCCAAACGCGAAGATTATTTAGGTTTCATCGCCACGGCCGCCCATGAGTTTATTCATACTTGGAATGTCAAAGCGTATCGTCCACAGGGCATGGTGCCTTATGACTATATCGAGCCAAATTACACGCGTTTATTGTGGCTGTCTGAGGGCTCAACCAGTTACCTTGAAGATCACTTGTTATTGCGTTCTGGTTTGATGACCAAAAAAGAATTCTTTAAGGATTTAGCTAAACGCATCAATCGTCACCTTGTTACGCCGGGTCGCGATACGCAAAGCGTTGCACAAACAAGTTTTGATTCTTGGATTAACCAAGGCGGCGACCATGGTAAGAATTACAGTACCAACATCTATTCGGAAGGTTCACTGTTGTCTATGGTGTTGGACCTCAAACTATTAAGTGACTCTAATGCGCAAGTGAGCTACCGCGATGTACACAAGGAGCTGTACAACAGGCATAAGTTACCAAATAGCTTTAACGAAAAAGATGTAAAGGCTATTTTGCAAGATTTAAGTGGCCAAGATTACGCGCAGTGGTGGGCCAATAATGTTGATGCACCGATGCAAGTGGACTTTGATGCGCTACTTGCACAAGTAGGTTTAGAGCGAGTGTATCCTGAGGATGCGAAAGAAATCGTGAGCCTAGATGCGACAACGAGCTTGGATAAAGGGTTACTTAAACTCGAACATGTGCGTCGTGGCGGTGCAAGTTGGCTTGCTGGGCTAACCGCTGGCGATGTGATTGTTGCGTTAGATGGCCGACGTATCAGTACTGATCTAGCGACCTCTCTAGGTCAATACAAAGCCGGTGATGCGATTACAGTGAGCTATTTCCGCCGTGATCGCTTACAAACAAGCTCGGTGGTGTTGGCTAAAACCTTTGATAAAGATGCGAAGGTGCAACCTGTGGCGACACCTTCGGATGAACAAAAGCGCTTGTTTAAAGCGTGGGTTGGCGTTGATCTAATCGACTAAGGCATGCAAATGTCGGCATCTGTGTACTCAAACTCACGTGTTGGTTACAGGTGCCGATATGAGGTTTTTATCACCTTTGTGAAGTTTATAAATCAATTGACGACGGGCTATTTGTGCCTTCGGCCAACTTTTTATTGCCAGCAGCTGCTTTTGCAAAGGGTACGCTTTGGGCTTATTACGACCTCTACTGGCGATATCACTGTCAAAAAAATTGTCTTGTAACACTGGGTATGGCTGTATTGCGCCAACACTCACACCCGTTTCCCATGTATGTTGAATATCCGTATCCACAGGACGGTAAATCTTTTGCGCATGCGCTAACATACGTTTCGCACCTGCACGGGTGATGATATACGCACAGCAACCACTAAGTGGTTTGTCATGAACTACGAGTATGTGCTTATTACTAAGCGCGTGCTGATACTTAACAGGACGTTCTCTGCCTTGATAGTTACACAATTTGACGATGTCCAAGGGGAGTTTGGACTTCATTGCCACTTCGACACAGTTTTTGAGATTACCAGTAGCAGTAAAATCATCTTCTAAAATCACAGCATAGTCACAGTGGGAATCAAGTAATCGCTGCCAACACTTTTTATGACTGAGATAACAGCCAATCTCGCCATCACTCAATGGTCGATAGAATTTTTGCCTGTTCGCCTGTGGGTCTATAACAGCATGCTTTTGCTCTGTATTTAACAGTCTGCCGTTTACCGCATCAATTCGTTCAAATGAGAGGCGTTGTGCGAATAGTTGCTGACTCGCGCGAGCCAGTCTCTGTTCACTGCCTTTTAGGTTGATTACGTAGATGGGAAACATAGTGAGGTTACTCTGAAAATCTGTTAATCAGAGTTTGTCGGTAAAATAAGTCATAGCCATGAATAAGGTATGACAACTGGGTGACACTGAGTAGACGACGCGCCGTTCAGTTTTCGTTAAATTATGTTAACTCATGAGGATTCGTCTAAACTTAATACAATCGACTGGTTTAAATAGAACGAGTGAGATGTTTCCTAATTCCCGAATTGAGCACTTCTATAAAAAGTGTGAGTTTTTTTTGGGCTTTTCAGGTGTTTCCTGGTGGCTGATCGATTTAGAAGATGACCCTGATACTTTTTATTGCAATCAGACTATGCGTGACACCTTTCACCTCGACAGTGACAAGGTAGGGCACTCAGTCCTTGGTACATGCCCAATATGCGGTGACTATAACAAATTCATCGCGCTAAAGAGCAGTGACAAAGCTCGAAAGGTATTACAAGATTACAGCGACCTTCGTCATAACAAATGCAGTGAATATAACAATCGTTTTCCTTACTATGATGAAGTCACCGAAAAGGTGAATTATTTTACTAGTCGTGCAAAAGCTCTGTGTCGTAACGACAATGGCGAAGCGATTATATTGCTGGGGATTATCGAGCCTGAAGTAACCACTGATATCTTATATAAGCAAGCAACGTTGGATGGCCTGACCAATCTTAAAAACAGACGCGAATTCGATAACCAGTTAGGATTTTTGATCAATTTGGCTCGCCGTGAACAACGATATATCTCTTTGATCATGGCGGACATCGATTGTTTCAAACTTTTCAACGATGCTGCCGGCCACTATCAAGGTGATGAGTGTTTGAAAACGGTGGCCAGAGCATTTTTTAACGTTTGTAATCGTGAAACTGATATTGTCTGTCGCTATGGTGGGGAAGAGTTTGCTGTAATAGTTTACGGTGAAAAAGCGGGTGTTGAAAAACTGGCACAAAACATCGTGGAAGAAGTTGCAAACCTCGCTATTGACCACCCAGGTGACGATCAAGATACGGTAACCATAAGCGTGGGTTATGTCTCAATCATTCCTGAGCTGCTCACGAGCGCGAAGTCTCTCATTGAAATGGCAGATACGGCATTGTACGCTGCTAAGAACAATGGCAAAAATCAAGCCGTTAATTTCCAAAAAATTGACACAAAGCAACGTAAACAGGCCGTTTAGTCTTCGCTTTTTAGGTGCGTAAGGTGTTAAATGCTCGGTGAAAATCGCGCTATTATCAACGTTGCGCTTACGCCTAAATCAACATGCTGCTGGATTGGCGGGTGAGCTACAGTGGTTTTGCGCAACACCTATTTTCTTTATCAAAAGCGTCACATTGAAGCTTTGAAACTCGACAGTATTGCAATTAGAAAACAAAAAAAGCTGGGATGATGCCCAGCTTTTCTTTAGTGCCTAAAATGCGATTACTTGGTTTTTCCGATGTCATAAGACGTCATCCAAGGCGTAGAACGAGACAATGATTTACCTGTATGCACTGAAACAGAGGGCTTATTTTCATCTAACACGAAGGTTGTGCGTAAAGAAGTTTCAGATTCTTTTTGCTGCTCATACCAACCTTCTCCCAAACATTGACGGGTAAAATCAACTGCTTGCTGATGTACGGCTAACGCAGCGTCCTTCTCTTTATATGTTTGTTGGCAGCTGTATGAATAAGTTGTTTCATTTAGTGCAGAGATCTGACAGCTATCACCAATTAAGTTGTAGCGTGCTTGCCAGCTATCGATAAACTTTGATTGCGTTCGAGCAAGTTTTAAACCTGCGAATCGATTGTCATAGGCGCCAAGTAGCGCATCAATTTTTTCACAGGGACTAAGACTGTCAACTTGAGCTTGTTGCTCTTTTTGTGCCTGGCCTGCGCATCCTGCAGCCAAAATAAGCGCAGCGAGAGTGGGATAAAGTGCTTTCATGCCAAAGAGTTCCTTAATTGGGATGTTGTTAGCATACCCAAGGACGGCACTCTCTGGCAATGGCAAATACACACCAATCCCACATCAATGGCGAGATTGTAGGCGGCTTACTACATCAGCTAATGACAAGCCTTGGCGTTGTAAAAGCACTATAAGGTGATAGAGCAAGTCGGCGGATTCATCGGTGAGCTCGTTATTGTCATTTTTCATGGCGGCCAAAGCCACTTCTACGCCCTCTTCGCCGACTTTTTGGCAGCTGCGAGCTAGCTCTTTGACAAACAACGAAGCGGTGTAGCTGCTTTGTGGATCGGCATCTTTGCGATCGATGATAATTTGCTCGAGCTCTGCCAAAAAGCCAAGGCTGGGTTTAGCATCACCGAAACAGCTTTGGGTGCCAAGGTGGCAGGTGGGGCCATCGGGGTAGGCCATAATCAAAATAGAGTCTTGGTCGCAATCTGTATAAACGGCTTCAACATGCAGAAAATGACCAGAGCTTTCGCCTTTGGTCCATAACCGTTGTTTGGAACGCGAATAAAAAGTTACTTTCTTTTGCTCTAAGGTGTGTGTAAGGGCCGCATGATCCATAAAACCCTGCATAAGAATTTGTCCGGTGACATAATCTTGGACAATTGCTGGAATCAAAGGTGATTTAGAGAAATTTACGTCACTGACATTGTTTAAATCTATTCGCATAATCGAGTCGCTATGTTGTTATTGGCCAAGTGTTGTTTTAACTCACCCATATTAATTATATTTTTGTGGAATACGCTTGCTGCCAAGGCGCCATCGACATTCGCTTGGGTGAACACGTCGCTAAAATCACTGATTTTGCCCGCACCGCCTGAAGCTATCAGGGGAACATGGCATATCTGACGTACTTTTGCTAATTGTTCGATGTCGTATCCATTGCGGACGCCGTCTTGATTCATACAGTTTAGTACGATTTCACCTGCACCGAGCGCTTGAACTTGTTCTACCCACTCCAATGTGTTGTAGCGAGTACGTGATGAGCTGTTGGGATCGCCGGTTAATTGATACACCAAGTATTCACCCGTCTGTGCGTCAAAAAAGCTGTCGATACCCACAACGACGCATTGTTTACCAAACTCATCATGCAACTCGCGAATTAATTCAGGGCGCGCGATAGCAGGGCTGTTGATGCTAATTTTATCTGCGCCACTTTGCAGCACGCGGGCAGCGTCAGCGACTGATTTAATGCCACCTGCGACACAAAAGGGAATGTCGATGTTGCGGGCAATATGCTCAACCCAATTTACGTCTAATAAGCGTTTTTCGACGCTGGCGCTAATCTCGTAAAAGACCAACTCATCAGCACCGGCGTCGCTGTAGGCTTTGGCAAGATTGAGAATGTCGCCAACAATTTCATGGCCTTTAAATTGTACGCCTTTAACGACTTGGCCGTCTTTTACGTCTAAGCAGGGGATTATGCGCTTTGATAACATGCTAATGCCTCCTCAACGGTGAATGCGCCATCAAGTAGCGACTTACCAAGAATGACGCCCTGGGTGCCAATTTCTTTCAAGCGGCGAATATCCTCAAGTGAGCTTACGCCGCCCGATGCTTGAATGCGCAAGTGGGGATTGTGCGCTTGCAGCTCTTCGTACAAACTAAATGAAGGGCCCCTCATGGTGCCATCTTTGCTGATGTCGGTGCACAGAAAATCGATAACTCCAAGGTTAGCGTAAAAGTCGATGAGCTCAAACAAAGACACATCGCCACTTTCTAACCAACCGTGAGTCGCAGGCATCCAGCCTTTTTCTGTTTTGTTGACATCAAGGGCAATAACAAAGTGCTGCGCGCCATGGCGCTCAATCCAACTCGCCACTTCTTCTTTATCATTCACCGCTTTTGAGCCAATCACCACTTGTGCCGCACCCGCTTCTAGCCACTGAGTGACGTCATCAATACTGCGAATACCGCCACCAACTTGATAACCTACGCCCAAGGCTTTGGTCGCTTCTTGAATCTGACGCCACTGCTTTTTATCAGGGTCACGCGCACCTTCTAAATCAACAAGGTGGAGTTTTTGCGCGCCTTGGCGTTGATAGTCCATCAGTCGCTCGGCTAAATCAAACGGATAAAACTGTGCAGTGTCGTATTTGCCTTGATACAAGCGCACGATTTGTTGTTGTAATACATCTAATGCTGGGATAATCATAATGCTTCTTTATGCCTGCCAATCAATAAAGTTTTGAAGAAGTCGCGCGCCTACTTTCGCGCTGCGTTCGGGGTGAAATTGCATTCCGGCATAATTGTCCTTGGCGACAATCGCAGAAAAACGTTGCCCGTATTCGCTGGTGGCCAATGTTGCGTCATTCACTTGGTGGGCGAAGCTGTGCACAAAATACACTTGGTCGGTATCTTTTACACCTTGAGTCAGCGGGTGCGTTTGAGCAATGCACAGCTGATTCCAGCCCATGTGTGGTGCACTTAAATCACCTACTTCAAGTTCGCTTACTGCACCGGGAATAATACCCAGGCATTGCGTATCACCTTCTGCGGTGTGCTCACATTGTAACTGCATACCAAGGCAAATTCCTAAAAGAGGGCGCTGATATTCATCAATGGCTTGTTGCCAACCGCCTTCAATAAGTCTGGCCATGGCCACTTTTGCATGACCCACTCCCGGTAAAACAGCGCGCTCATACTGGCGCAATTGCTGCGCATCGGTGATGACTTCAACAGGCGTACCCAAACGCTCAAATGCGAAACGCACTGAGTTGATGTTGGCACAACCGGTATTGATGATGGCTATCATAGTACCCCCTTAGAGCTGGCAGTTTGTTGCGTGGCATCTTCGCTTATAGCAGTGCGTAGCGCCCGAGAAAACGCCTTAAACAAGCCTTCCACTTGGTGGTGGCAATTGCCCTCAGATACACTCAAAATTAGCGACATAGCGGCATTATCGCTAAGACTTTTGAAAAAGTGCTCGACCATTTGTACGTCTAAATCGCCCGCTTTTTTCGCGGCTAAAGTTGGCGTTCAAGACAAAAGAAGCTCGCCCAGATAAATCTATTTGTGCCTCGGCTTTACACTCATCCATCGGTAGCGCAAACCCATAGCGTGCAATTTGCGACTTAGTACCTAACGCTTGACGCAGTGCTTGACCAAGGGCTATACCCACATCTTCAACGAGGTGGTGCTCGTCGATGTGTAAATCGCCTGTGGCTTGAATATCTAGGTAGATGTTTGCGTGGGTGCGAATTTGGTCGAGCATGTGATCAAAAAAGCCTAAACCCGTGCTGATTTCACCACTTTTGTTGGCATCAAGATTGAGCGCCACGCTTATTTGCGTTTCTTTAGTATCGCGTTTTACCGCACCTTGACGATTAGCCGTGGTCAACTGGGTGACAATCTGTGGCCAATTGTTGTCGTATAAAATGCCCTGTATGCACAAGTTTTCGGCTAACTGGATATCGGTTTGGCGGTCACCAATCACATATGAATTGGCAATATCCACTTTGCCTGAGCGCATTAAGTCCACCAGCAAACCTGTTTTTGGTTTGCGGCATTGGCAGTTGTCACCATCGAAATGCGGGCAAACCAGTACATCTTCAAAGACGATGCCTTGGGAGCTGAAAATAGCCATCATTTTGTCATGTGGCGCGTCAAAGTCAGCTTGCGGGAAACTGTCTGTTCCTAAACCATCTTGGTTTGACACCATTACCAACTTGTATCCATTAGCCTGTAAGGTAAGCAGTGCTGGGATCACGTTGGGCAACAAGGCGAGTTTTTCTAAGCTGTCCACTTGCTTGTCTGTGATAGGCTCTTCAATCAAGGTGCCGTCACGGTCGATAAATAAATATGGGTTACTCATTGTTATTCCTGTTTTGCCTTGTTATTGGTTTGTTGTGTTCAGCGCTATAGCATCAAGCCATGCTTTAACTTCACTGAGTTCTTGCTCGTTACCAATGGATATACGTAGCCAATTGTCTTGACCGAAAAGTACAAAGGGGCGCATGACTAGACCGCGCTCATATGCGATTGCAATCGCTGCTTTATCTTCTAGTTGCAGTGTCACAAAGTTACCTTCACCACTGAGTACCATCGTCACTGCACTGCTTTCGCTTAACCATTGCTGTAAGCGGGCTTTCAATGAATTTAGGATACCCACTTGTCGGCGCATCGAGGCAATATTCGAGGTACTAAGGGCTTGTGCCGCGATATCGGCAACGACGGTCGATACAGGGTAGGGCGCCAGCACTTTGCGCAGTGGTGCTAAAAGCGCTGTGTTGGCTAAGGTGAAGCCGGTGCGCAGCCCAGCAAGGGCAAACGCTTTAGACAATGTGCGCAGGACAACAACATTGTTGTAATCATTGATTAGAGATACTGCACTTTGCTCAGGGCAAAATTCAATATACGCCTCGTCAACAACCACGATTGCTCTTTGGGATAGTTGTTCGGCAATTTGGGCAATTTTACTGGTAGAGATCATTGCCCCGGTCGGGTTGTTAGGGTTACAAATAAACACTAACCTGGCATCACCGACTTGTTCACATATACCTACGGCATCACTTTGTTGCAACGTTTCTTGGCTAAGGGTGTTAATCGCCACATTGTGGGTATCCGCTGTGACTTTGTACATGCCGTAGGTGGGTGCGAATAGCGCAATACTGTCCTCACCGGGTTCGCAAAATGTGCGTACCAGTAACTCAATGCCTTCATCCGCACCGCGGGTCATGACCACTTGCTCGGCGTCAAGGCCGACATAGCTGCTGTAGGCATCGAGCACCTGTTGAGGTTGTGGATCTGGGTAGCGGTTGAACTCCGTTTTAGTCAGTTCATATTCTCGACTGTACGGGCTTTCGTTGGCATTAAGCCAAGTCGAGCCTGTGAGCTTTTTCACTTTTTGCAGAGCTGTACGCTGTTAATTTAGCAATGTTTTGTGGCAACACGTTCTCAGGAAACTGTGCTTTACTTTGTTCTTTAATCACTTCGTTGCTCATTGTAGGGCTCCTAAACGCACACGAACGGCATTGGCGTGGGCATCCAGCCCTTCAGCTTCAGCCATAGGAATAATTGCTTTTGCTAAATCGGCAAGGCCACTTTTAGTCACTGTTTGCACAGTGTATGTACGGTAAAAATCTAACAGGCTTAGGCTTGAATACACTTTCGAGTAGCCGTAAGTCGGCAGTACATGGTTGGTGCCTGAAGCATAATCACCCGCTGACTCTGGAGTGAAATCACCAACGAATATAGAACCAACGTTTTTGATTTTAGGTAAATATTCAGCGCTTTCAGCAAGTTGTAAAATAAGGTGCTCGGGACCATATTCGTTTGAAACAGTTACGGCTTGTTCAATGTTGTCGACTTTAATGAGCGCGGAGTTTTCAAGTGCTGCTTTTGCAATATCAGCACGTGGTAAACGCTCAAGTTGTGTTTCAAGCGCTTTTTGCGTTGCTGCAATCACCTCGACACTGTCGCTGAGTAAAATCACTTGCGAATCAGGGCCGTGCTCAGCTTGAGACAATAAATCAGCAGCAATAAATTCCCCCTTGGCGCGGCTATCGGCAATCACAAGGACCTCAGATGGGCCTGCTGGCATATCAATGGCTAATCCCGGAACGTGTTGCGCACAGAGTTGTTTCGCCATAGTTACAAACGAATTTCCTGGACCAAAAATTTTGTTTACCTTAGGCACACTTTGTGTGCCATACGCCATCGCTGCGATGGCAGGAGCGCCGCCAATTTGCAGTACTTGAGAAATGCCACATAATCGCGCTGCGTACAAAATCGCGGGGTGAATACTTTGCTTGCCTTTGACTGGCGTTGCTAATACTACGGTTTGTGCACCGCTAATTTGTGCGAGCACGCCTTGCATTAACACTGATGAAGGTAAGGGCGCACTGCCGCCAGGGACATAAATTCCGACCGCTTCAATGGCTTGATAACGTAGTTCACACGCAACACCGGGTTGGGTGCTTAAGCTCATATTCTTTGGCACTTGGGCAAGGTGAAAACGACGAATGTTGTCATAGGCCTGCTTTATCGCACTTTTAAGCTCAGTAGAGAGTGCCGCATCGGCATTAACAAAGTCATCATTAGTGCACAGCAATGGCGCGTCAACATTGCGACCGTCAAAGCGGTTGGCGAAGTCGCGCAGCGCGTCATCACCGTTAATCTTGACTTGCGACAAAATGTCTTCGCAGACAGGGCGAACATTATCTGCTGCTGTTACAGCGGGTCGCTGTAAAGTCTGTTGCTGCTGCGCAGCCGAGAGTGTATTCCAATCAATCATGCCGCGCTTACTCCATCATTTTCTCAATTGGCATGACCAAGATTGAATTTGCACCAAGTGCCTTAAGCGATTCCATGGTTTCCCAAAACAGTGTTTCCGAGCTGACCATGTGTAGCGCCACGTATTCGTCGCTCCCTGCAAGTGCTAATAACGTAGGTTGGCCGGTACCTGGCAGTAATGCACATACCTCATCCAATTTAGACTTGGGGGCGTGCATCATGATGTACTTGCTTTCTTTAGCTTGCTTCACACCGCGCAGGCGAGGCATGAGCTTATCGATTAGGGCGAGTTTTTCGGGGTCTTGTAGGTTTTCATTTTGAATAAGGCAGGCGTTTGATTCTAAGATCGTTTCGCCCTGCATTAAGCCATTCGCTTCAAGCGTGGCGCCCGTTGACACTAAGTCGCAGATCGCATCGGCGAGCCCTGCACGAGGGGCAACTTCTACCGATCCCGTTAACATAACCACACTGGCATTGATGTTTTCGCGCTCAAGATATTGAGTCAAAATTTCTGGATAAGTCGTGGCAATTCGCTTACCTGCAAACCAGCTTTTCTCTTGCACCCCAAGCTCTTGCGGCCATGCCAAAGCGAGGCGGCAGTAGCCGAAGTCAAGTGTAGAGAGCTTTTTCACAGAGCTGGCATTGTCGCCGCGGGCGCGTTCAGCTTTGACTTCTTCTAACACGTTCTCGCCAACAATACCGAGGTCGCACACGCCATCCATAACGAGACCCGGAATATCGTCATCGCGCACGCGTAAAACATCGATCGGCATGTTTGTGGCGTGGGCAATTAGGCGCTGCTCGCGGAGGTTTAGCTTGACGCCGAGTTGTTTGAGTAGGTTTTGACAGTCTTTAGAAAGACGTCCTGATTTTTGGATTGCGATTCGTAAACGATTGTTATTGCTCATAATTCATTTCCTTAATTTTAAAACTAAAAACCCCGAGGAGACCTCGGGGCGAAAATGAATTTGGTAGTGATTACGCGCCGGAGGTTCCTTTTAGGAATAACCCCCCAGCGAAATACCTGACAGGCTATTCGGTGGTGTGATGATGATGATGAATAGTTGTCAGTGTAAATGTCATGATTCTTTCTCTAAATGCTGTAAACATAGGTTGTCGTTGATTCGGTTATTAGATAAACATATTCTTGTGTTGGAGTGCAACCATTTTTTTAATGAGATTAAAGAATAAGCTATAACTGTCGATAACAGGGTGTGGTTTTATGCCCCCGGTAGGGCAAAGTGAAGGAGCTTGTATGGATATCATGATTCCCTTTCTTGGGAGGATCACGCGACTAGATGTTCAGCACAAGGGCGCATTTCATGTGGCCGGTGTTAAAGACGATAAAGTTGAAAAAGTACGTAATGACCGTAAACGTATCAAGGAACAACGCGGCCAAGAAACTTTATTGGATGACAAGGACAAAAAAGGCAAGGAAGACAATCCTCACCTTGATATTTGGGTATAAGGTGATTTAAAAGTACAAATGCTCTTTTATTTCGCCTGCCACCTTGATCTCGCATTTATCCCCTGATTTTTGTTGAGAGCTTTGAATTACGCCCGCAATCGCACCAAAAGCTCCGCCTTGATTCTGCAACACAGAACCAAAATAGCAATACCCAGAAATATCATGATTTTCATATTGGGCACTCATGTTGAGTGTGGGTGTGTAAGGTGCGAAACGACCATTCATTACTGGATCGCCATTGACACTCAGCTCTAAACGATTTTTATCAACGTCGTAAACACCACCGAACGTGAAGTCTGTTCCGTTGATTGTTACTACTTTATCTTGAGCAACGCGAGGAGGAGTACTGCCACAACCTGATAGAAGGGTTACGGACACGGCACACATGCTGATTATCAGCTTTTTCATAATAAAATCCTTTTAGTTCAATGTGTAATCCCGCGACAATGTTAGCTAGATATGAGTTAAAAGCCAAGGAATATGAACGATTTGGTTAGCCCAGCCTTTTAGGCTATTATCCCCTCTCATTTCTAACTTACCTATTGTGCATTAATGACCATAGACCAACTCTTTTCCCAAACCGGCCCGCTAGCAATGACTATTAAAGGTTATCAGCCGCGCCAAGCACAGATTGATATGGGGAAGGTGTGTGATTCAGCGTTGAAAAATAAGCAACAAATCGTGGTTGAAGCCGAAACTGGCACGGGCAAAACGTTCGCTTATTTGATTCCTGCATTAACCAATAAGGGTAAGTACATCATATCCACCGGCTCCAAAGCGCTGCAAGAGCAGCTTTATCATCGTGACTTGCCGACCGTCTATAAAGCGCTAGGAAGTGCGAAAAAGAAGGCGTTGCTCAAGGGGCGCAGTAACTATGTATGCCATTATCGCTTGAATCAACATGTCGCTCACGTACCCAGTGACGATGCTGATATCATGCACCAATTGGCCATGGTCGCTAAATTTGCTACACAAACGCGCAGTGGTGATATCGCCGATTGTCACGGAATTGAAGATGACGCTAAAGTATTGCCTTATGTCACCTCTACTGCAGATAACTGTTTGGGCAAAGAGTGTCCTGATTTTGACGCCTGTTTTGTGCGCAAAGCACGTTTAAAAGCTGCAGAAGCGGATATTGTGGTGATAAACCATCACTTATTTTTTGCCGATATGGCAGTAAAACAAAGCGGCTTTGCTGAGCTTCTACCAGGTGCAGATGGGTATATTTTTGACGAAGCGCACCAGTTAGCTGACATCGCCAGTGACTATTTCGGTGAAACAGTGTCCACAAAAAAGGTGTTTTCCTTCATCACAGATGCTCGCATGCTCTATCGCACAGAATTAAGAGACATGTTGCAACTCGGTAAAACTCTCGACAAACTTGAGTCGGCGACAATGGATTTACGCTTGCAGTTACCCCATGATGGCGGCCGTGGTGATTGGCGCCAAGCGCTGAGTTCAAAGCCTTTGTGTGACGCGGTACATCGTGTTACCAAGGACTTACAGTTCTTAAATCAAGTACTGAAATTATGTATTGAGCGCAGTGAATTGGTCGAACCCATGTTGGAGCGTTTGATGTCCTTGGTGGGTCAATTTGATCGCGTTTTTGATATTGCAACGCAGGGTTACAGCTACTGGTATGAGGCAACAAGGCGGCACGTCAGTATTCATATTACGCCCTTAAACATAGCTGCAAAATTCCGCGAAATGTTAGCCGAGCGTGAAGCTGGGTTTATTTTCACGTCCGCGACGTTGTCTGTAAATGACAGTCTGCAACACTTTAGCGATTCATTGGGTTTAGATCCTGTCAACACACTCATGCTGGCAAGCCCCTTCGATTATCAACAGCAAGCCTTGTTTTGTTTACCACGCTATTTACCCCCGGCGAACTCGGATGAGATGCCACGAGCATTGGTCGGTATTTGCCAACAAGTGATTAAATCCGCACAAGGTCGTTGCTTTTTTGCTTTTCACCTCATACCGAGTCATGTACATGGTAGCCGAGATACTGTGTCAGCAAATGGAATACCCCGTATTTGTGCAAGGGCAAATGTCAAAAAGGTTGTTGTTGGAACGTTTTACCCGACACGGCAATGCGGTACTGATGGGCACGGCATCATTTTGGGAAGGCGTGGATGTGCGCGGCAGTGCGCTAAGTTGTGTGGTCATTGATAAGCTGCCGTTTATCGCGCAGGATGATCCTTTGTTGCAAGCGCGGATGAGAGAATGTGAACAAGCCGGCGGCGATCCGTTTTCACACATTCAGTTACCGCGAGCGGTAATTGCCTTAAAACAAGGGGTCGGTCGCTTGATCCGTGATAGCCAAGAATCGCGGTGTTTTAGTATTATGTGACAACCGTGTTGTGACCCGAGAGTATGGTCAGGTATTTCTTAAAAGCCTACCCAATATGCGTCGCAGTCGTGACATGGATGAAGTAAACGCATTTTTATCAACGATAGAGTAATTATGAGCCAAACCATCCTTGCCTTAGACGCTTCAACAGAAGCGTTGTCAGTCGCCTTATTACACAACAACAAAGAATATCATTTCTTTGATGTGTGTCCGCAGCAGCATGCGCAGCGCATTCTTGACGAAATTGATAAGGTACTTAAGCAAGCAGGGTGCGACATTAGCGATGTTGATGTTATTGGTTATTGTCAGGGGCCAGGTAGTTTCACTGGTGTCCGTATCAGTGTATCAGTAGCACAAGGTTTGGCATTTTCAGCCAATATACCGGTTGTTGGGGTATCGTCGTTAGCCCTGATGGCGCAACAGGCAATTGAACAAGGTGCAACACAGGTTCTTGCGGCAATTGATGCGCGCATGGGCGAGGTCTACCTTGGCGCATATGAGGCGGTTGATGGCTTGGCGCAAATTTGTGGCGAGCAACAAGTGTTAAAACCTGAAGATGTAACAAGCCCGTTTGCTGACGCTGCCGCTGTGGGGACAGGGTGGAAAACATACCCAGAACTGTTGACTTCGATTACTGGCCTCATTGATACGACCGATATCGCTCTGCCAGACAGTCGCTTCATGCTAAAACTTATCGCTAAAGGCGTAGAGCTTGAGCAAACAACATCAGCGGCGCATGCGCAGCCCGTGTATGTGCGCGATACAGTGACGTGGAAGAAACTGCCTGGGCGTGAATAATTTTACGCCCACTGTATTGCGCTTACTTTTTGCTTTGTATCAAACTTAACCAGTCTTAATTTAAAAAACTGTGTATGACAATTCGCGCTATTAACAATGCTATTTCGGTCAACCCTGGCGTTCAATCCTCGGGGCGGGGTACGCGTGTAGTCGAAAATGTTCAACAAAATGAAAACATCACTCAATCCTCCACCGTTAACGATTCAAAACAAGGCCGAGTACTCGCTGACGCTTTGTATCGCCAAACGATTTATGATCAGCCCCGCGACACCCGTACCAGCGCAGCTATCGCAACCTACAAAGAGTATGCGTTTTTAGAACGTCGTGAAGAAGTGAAATCCATGCTTCACGTCAGTGTTTACGCATAGTTCTGTATATAATATGTGGACAAGTTGAGAAGTCCGAGGTACCTTATACGCAAACAAGAATAAGTATAAGTTAGTCTATTTTGCACCACCGCGTTTTTGAAGTTTTTACTCGTGGAGCAGCCAAGCTAGCCGTTAATACAGTTGTATTATCTTTGCGTGAAGGGTACGTAGCACTCATTCCATTTTTTGTGATGTCTGCGCTGCTCTCTTTGGTTAGCCATTGGCTGGGGTATGGAAAGGCGTCGTCTTTCTTACATTTTTTTTCTTCACTCAATACTATCGTTTGGGGATTGTTCCCTGTCGCAACGCTATTGTCGTTTACCTATTACTTGGCAAAAAACCTCAAACTAAACACCATCGCGGTGCCTGTATTAGTGCTGGTGTGTTTTTGTGCAGCTACTGACTATTTGCGCGTATCAACAGACGGCACAGTAACGGTGAACTATGCCGGTGGGCTTGTTTTTTCGATTCTCATGCCCATTTTTTGTTGCTACTTAGTGCAACGACTCCTCGATATCAGAAAGCTTCGATTAAGCCCTGCGTCAAGTATCAGTCTGTTTTTGAATAAACACCTTAGCTTGATGTTACCTTACTTAATCGTACTGATTGCGTGCTTAGCTTTGTTCCCACTTGTTGATTCGCTAATAGGCAACATTAACAGTGCATTTAATCGTTGGCTGGTTCATAAAAGTGATGGAGCACAGTTGGCACTGGACGTTCTGAGCACCCACTTGCTATGGTTTTTGGGAGTACACGGTGACACCGCTCAACATGTCAGTAATGTGTTTGAACAGCGAGAAACAATCCCAAATTCAGTGTACCTCAATAGCTTTGTTATGGTCGGTGGAGTCGGTGGAATGTGGGGACTGGTGCTGGCTTGTTTTATTCATGGACGTGAAACTTACGAATCATCCGTCGCGAAACTAGGCTTACCACTGGTCGTTTTTAACCTCAGTGAAGTCATGGTGTATGCCTTACCTATTGTGTTTAACCCTTATTTCCTTGTGCCATTTTTAACTGTGCCACTGATCAATGCGTTACTGAGCGAACTTGTGTTTTCAACAGGTGTGCTGAGCATACATTCCAATATTACTGATGTGCCTTGGTTTATGCCGGTGTTTTTTAATGGCTATTTATCAACGGGTAGTGTGGCTGGGCCTTTATGGCAGTTAGTATTAATTTCGTTGAATGCTCTGATTTACCTGCCATTTGTGCGCGCTAATAGCCGTCATAATATCTCAGGGCGAGAGTTGGATGTACTGATTAAACGTGTCAGTGCAGGGCGCCAATTGGAACGTCAAGTAGAAGCGCAGTTTGCTCGCCGAGATAATGAAAAAATCGCTCAGCAGAAACAATTAAACAAAGCGATTAGTGAACTGAAACACGGCATGCTTTGTTTGTATTATCAGCCAAAGGTATGCAACAAGACCCACAAATTATTAGGGTACGAAGCACTGTTGCGCGTGAAGAAGCAAGACGGATCGATAATTGCGCCTTGGTTTATCGATATCTTAGATAAATTTGAAATGATGGATGTCGTCGACAGCTTCGTCATTGACCAATTGGAGCTGGATTTATTGGAGTTCAAGCGCCACAGATTTTATCCAAAAGTTAGTTTTAACATTTCACCACAAAATCTAATAAATAGGCGGTTTAAGAGAGTCATTCGCGCATTTAGTAAGTTTCCAGATCAAGTTGAAGTTGAGAATCTTAGAATCGACGTATATTGACGATTTCATCCGTACACAAGAAGTTGTCGCGGCGCTTAAAGAAAACGGGATACGTTGCGCAATTGATGATTTTGGAACTGGATACTCTTGCCTAAGTATTTTAAGTAAATTGAATGTAGACACGATTAAATTTGATCGCAGCTTACTTCCCAAGATGAACAAGACAAAGCGATACATCTGTATAAAAGCTTATCGCAAATGTGCCATCAACTTGGTTTTGAAGTCATAGCCGAAGGAGTGGAGAGCGAGTTTCACATAGACTATATGCGCACCCTCCCAGTAGACCAATTGCAGGGATACTACTTTTCCAAACCACTTAACTTGGAACAGGCACTCAGAGACTGTTCGACGCGCCGTCGTCAAGACACGAGGTCAATACGATAACCAAATCGTTAAACGTAAAAAAGCCGCTCTGGGAGCGGCTTTTGAGTCTTCAGTTTTCAGTAGGGTTGTTAAACTATGTTAACAAGCACTATGAACAGTAACTCAATATTGATTGAATATCAATAGTGTTATTTTTTGTTAATAAAAGAGATGAGTTTGGTTGCAATTTCAGTGTTGTTTTGCGAACCAATAAACTGCTCATACCCCGCACCATGTGCAAATACCTGTACATCGATAGCGGTATGGCCTGATGTCGTCCAACCTGTGAAACTCGCTTCGCTAATCAGCTTTTTAACCGCCATCACGAGTGCTTCTTCGCCTACTTGTTTCGCTTGTGTTAACAAAACCTCTCGTTCTTTCGTGTATTCGAGGCCGCTCTCGCTTTCCCATTGAGTTTTCATGTCTTCACTCGCCATGAGACGCTCAGCAAGCACCCCCGCAGTTGCCTTAACACCTTTAACTACGTCAGCTTCCCATTTATATTGACCTTGAGCGCCAATTGTCAGACCGCCGGTCGAATGGTCAGCTGTGACCACCAAGATAGTGTCGGGATTTTTGGCAATAAATTCTTTTGCTGCACTGATAGCACCAGCAAAATCGTTCATTTCCGCCATCGCACAAGCAATGTCATTTGCGTGTCCGCACCAATCTATTTGGCTGCCTTCAATCATAATGAAGAAAGGATTGTTATTCTGCTCGAGTAATGACAACGCTTTTTTTGTCATTTTCGTTAGACGTGCTTTATCGCTATCCAGCGCAAAGGGTAAGCCCTTTGCCGCGTACAAACCGATAGCTGGAACTTGTTCGATTTGGTCAAGCTGTGCAAAGTTGTCACTGTATTGATAACCCGCAGCGACGAATTCATTGACTAAGTTTCTGTCATCGCGAATAAAGTATTGCGTACCACCACCTAGCATTAGGTCAACAGGAAGTTTTCCGTTGATCTTATTGTCGATGTAATCGTTAGCAATATCATCATAATTGCCACGAGCTTCATTATGCGCAGCGAAGCTTGCTGGAGTCGCGTGGTTGATTTGTGACGTGGCGACTAATGCAGTTGTCATACCTTTTTCTTTTGCTATTTCTAGCATTGTTTTTAGGTCTTCTTTTTGTATCAACTGCAATTGCGCCATTGTAGCTCTTCGTTGCTGTGGCCAATGCCGTTGCGCCAGCTGCACTATCAGTGACCACTGTATCATCGTCAGGGTAAGTGTGTGCCATACCTGTCAGCATGGAATCAAAAACGGTAGGATCGACTACTTTAGTGTTCGGATCATCTTGGTAATAGCGATACGCCGATGTGTAAGCTGGGCCCATACCATCGCCAATCATGTAAATAATATTTTTTGGGGTGCTTTGTCCTGCGCTGACAAAAAAACTTGCTAGAGAAAGCGTTGCTAGTGTAAATGTGCGTTTCATGTCTATATCCTGTTGTGTGATGACGTCATTCTAACCCGTCATTTGAATAATGAAACCGCAATGCGGTAAAAAACGGAGCTGTTTTGGAAACTTTCTCTCTCTCAACTAGAACACTGACCTTAAAAGGAATATCTAATACGCAATCAGCTTTTGATAGCCCTTTTGATAAGGTTGTTGTCGCACTTCATGGTTGGCAAGATAACGCGGCCAGTTTTGCTCCATTGATGGAACAATTTGGTAATGATTTCCCGATTTTTGCCTTGGATTGGCCGGGGCATGGCGAGTCCGAATGGCGCTCAGCAGACGCCCATTATTATTTCATCGATTATGTAGACGATCTGCAGCAAGTATTGGCTCAGTGCCAAGCAACAGAGATACATCTGGTGGGTCACTCAATGGGAGCAATGGTTGCATCGCTCTACGTCGCCTGTTTTGCAGACCGAATTGCCAGTCTCACTTTGATTGAAGGAGTAGGGTTGGTCTGTGCTAGCGCAAATGAGTCTAAAGAATTGTTAAAAAGGGCATTGGTGCAGCGCATGCGCGCTGCGAAATGTCGCGTGTATGACTCACCACAAGATGTTATAAACCGACGGCTCGCAGTGAGTGACTTTGATGAGTGTATCGCAGCACCATTAATGGCAAGAAACATCAAGTCAGTTGAAGACGGTGTGTCACTACGAACAGACCCTCGTATAAAACATTATTCAGCTTTTCGATATAGCCTAGAGCAAGCACATGCACTATTGGCAGACATCACCGTCCCTACACTATTAATTAAAGGGACCGAAGGTTATCAACTTGTACGTGACAACGAAGAAAAATTTTCTAAATATTACAAAACGTTGAATGTAGAGATGTTAGAAGGCGGCCATCATTGCCATATGGAAAATCCGAAACTTTGCGCGCGCCTAATTGGTGCGCATCTGCATCAAAATGGCGCAATCTAATTGTAACTTTGACGTAAATGTGGGAATATCGTTGAAATTAGAGCTTTTGCTCGATTGTTATAAATTACAACTTAGATTAAGGTTAGTAGTGCTGTTGGTAGCACTGTGGACCATTTAGCTACTTGGGCAGTAGTGTGGCGTCGTGCCTAGATAACGCCGTACCTAACGCCAAGACTCATGACTTCTAAGATAAACCATTATAAGAACAAATTTATAGGAGCCTAGTGTGGAGAAAATCTGGCTAAAGCGTTATCCGAAGGGTTGTCCAGAAACCATCGATCCCGCTCATTACGACTCTTTGCTGACACTGTTCGAAAAGTGCTTCAGTGATTACGCACAACTACCTGCATTCCAGAATATGGGTGTTGTACTGACGTATCAGCAAATCGACGAAGCAACGAAGAAAGTTGCATCGTATCTCAATAATGATTTAGGCCTAAAGCCAGGCTCTAAAGTAGCAGTAATGATGCCCAACTTACTGCAAACGCCAATCAGTATCCTTGGTATTCTTCGCGCCGGATGTGTTGTGGTTAATGTAAACCCGCTCTACACCGCGCGTGAATTAGAACACCAACTAAACGATTCAGAAGCCGATGCAATTTTCATCTTGGCCAACTTCGCAAACACGTTAGAAAAAGCGATTGGCCACACTAAAGTGAAGCACGTCATTGTTACTGAAGTCGGTGACATGGTCGGAGGCATTAAAAAACACCTAGTAAACTTTGTTGTTAAGTACATCAAAAAAATGGTTCCGGCCTATAACATCAACAACACCATTTCATTTTCTCAAGTGATGAAGCAAGGTAATGCGGCGACATATCAACGTCCAACGATTACGCTTGATGATCTTGCTTTCTTACAGTATACCGGCGGCACCACAGGTGTATCAAAAGGCGCAATGCTCACACACGGTAATATGGTGGGTAACCTTGAACAGGTATCGGGTTGTTTGGATAACATCCTAGAGCGTGGCAAGGAGGTCGTCGTGACCGCATTGCCTCTGTATCATATCTTTGCGTTGACAGCGAACTGCTTAACTTTCATGAAATATGGTGGTTTAAACTTATTGATCACTAACCCGCGTGACATGAAAGCGTTCGTTAAAGAGTTAAAAGACAATAAGTTCACGATTGTGACCGGTGTTAATACACTATTTAACGGTCTATTGAACGCTGAAGGGTTTGCAGATGTTGATTTCTCTAACCTGAAAATGTCACTCGGTGGTGGCATGGCTGTGCAACGTCCAGTGGCCGAACGTTGGCAAAAAGTGACGGGCACCCGTTTAGTTGAAGGCTACGGCCTTACCGAGTGTTCACCGCTTGTTACTGTTAGCCCATATGACCTCGACGGATACAATGGTTCAATTGGTCTGCCTGCACCCAGCACAGATATTAAACTCGTGCTTGATAATGGTGAAGAAGCACCGAAGGGTGAGCCGGGCGAATTGTGGGTTAAAGGCCCGCAAGTGATGAAAGGTTATTATAATCGTCCTGATGCAACGGCTGAATGTTTAAAAGACGGTTGGTTTGCAACGGGTGACATCGCGACTTATGACGACGAAGGCTTCTTTTATATTGTCGATCGCAAGAAAGACATGATTTTGGTGTCTGGCTTTAATGTGTTCCCGAATGAAATTGAAGAAGTGATTGCAGATCACCAAGGTGTACTTGAAGTGGCTGCTGTAGGCGTGCCTCATGAAGTGAGCGGCGAACAAGTTAAAGTTTTTGTTGTGAAAAAAGACCCGTCCTTAACGGAAAAGGATATAATAAAACATTGTCGCGACAATCTAACTAACTATAAAGTGCCTAAGTTGGTTGAATTTAGAGATGAGTTACCCAAAACCAATGTGGGTAAAATTTTGCGACGAGCGCTCAAAGACGAACAAAAATAAAGAATCACAAACCGGCAACAGCCGGTTTGTTTTTGAGGAGTAAAAGTGGAATATCAGTTAATCACTGAGCAGCAAGCGTTAGACCAATTTGTTGCGGCCATCAGTAATGCGCAAGTACTCGCCATCGATACAGAGTTTATGCGCCGTCGTACACTTTATCCCGAAATTGCCTTACTCCAAGTATTTGATGGACAGCATCTTGCTTTAATCGACCCGCTTTGTGAATTAGATTTCTCAAAGCTATGGAATGTATTGAAGAATCCTAATACTCTCAAAGTCCTACATTCTCCTTCTGAAGACATTGAAGTATTTCAAAACTTTGCTGGCTTTGTGCCGCAACCGCTATTTGACACCCAATTTGCACTGCAACTGTTAGGCTCAGGCAACTGCGTGGGCTTCGCAGCCATGGTGAATATGCGTTTGGGAATAGAAATCGATAAAAGCGAATCTCGAACCAACTGGTTGCAACGTCCACTGCGGGACAGCCAACTCGAATATGCTGCGGCAGATGTAACTCATCTTCTTCCATGTTTTGAACAAATTGTAGAAGAAATTAACGCCAAGGGTTGGTTTGACATTGTTATAGCAGAGTCGCAGCTGATTTCAGAGAAAAGGGCATATCAAGTCCCAGATGAATTTTTATACCGTGATATAAAAGGTGCGTGGCAACTCAACCCTCGCGACCTCGCGGCTCTTAGAGAGCTTTCAGTTTGGCGTCGCCAAAAAGCACAACGTAAGAACTTGGCCTTAAACTTTATTGTCAAAGAGGCCAATATGGTGGAAATTGCCAAACGACGCCCAAGCTCTTTGAACAGCATGCGCAATATTCCGGGCATTGACCCAATGGAAGTTAATCGCTCTGGTAAAGAAATGTTGGCGTGTATCGAGCGAGCCAAAGAAATCGCTGAAGAGCAATTACCTGAAAAGGTGCTCCGTTTGATGGATTTTCGCGGTTACAAGCAAGCGGCCAAGGAAATAAAACAAAAAATCACTTCGGTGAGTAAGGAAACCGGTATTCCAGCCGATGTTTTTGCCAGTAAAAAGCAAATCAATCAGCTTATTAGTTGGAATTGGAAGGTTTCAGCAGCAGAGCGACCTGTGATGTTCGCACCTGATATTTTGCAGCCGTGGCGTGCAGAGTATTTAGAAAAGTCGTTAGAAAAGTGGGTGCCATTACACGATGCCTAACTGCCTATAAGTAGTAAATTACAAATAAAAAAGGAAGCCAATGGCTTCCTTTTTTTCCACAATTGTTAAGTTAACCTTCAAGTTCGCTCAGCTGTATGACTGTTAAGGTCTGATGTCTAGCCAAGGCACTTATAGCGTAAAAATAGGCGAAGAAATATGGGTGTACACAAAACTTCCTTCTTCTGCGCTCCTTAGTTTCTCATGTAGGTTAAACCTGTTATCGTCAATATCTGACAATGTATAAGGATGTCTGATGATTAAATATCTGTATTTTGGGTTAATTTTAATTTTGTGTAGCAAAGCAAGTGCGATGGACGTGCGTCAATTGACGCCTGTTGAACGAGTCACTGTTTCTTCTGAGCACTTCGACAAACCTATGACCTTCAATGTTACGCTCCCCGCAAGTTATGGCTCTGAGCCGGATAAACGCTATTTTGTGATGTTCGATTTACACCCGCGCAGTCAACCATATTTGAGTGGAATGCAAGATTGGCTAAGTCATAATGGCGATTGGCCGTGGTTAGAAACCATCATCATCACACAGCAGATTATCATCAGGAATTTGCGCAGTTATTTATTTCAACAACTGAAAATCCAGAGGATAAATCCCTTCTCAACTTTCTTGATAAGCAGATTTTAACCTACATAGACAAGCAATATCGAACCAATGGTTTTCGTATTTACAGTGGATTTATGGGCAATGCTGCATTTGGCCTCTACGCGCTCCTTAACCAACCAACTTTATTTAATGCCTATTTTCTTGCTTCACCGTCAATCCAAGATGATTTTCTCGGTGTCAATTCCACGGCTTTGAATAAACTTGAAGCCCTGACTGATAAACAACGTTTTGTGTATATTAATATCGGAGAGCATAACTATGAGAAAGGGAGTATTGAGGCCGTAAAAGCGTTTGAACACGCATTACAAGCTAAAGCACCTACGCAGCTACAGTGGCAAATTAACTTCGCCGATAGTAGCCATTATATGTCGAGGCCAATCGTCACGGTTATTGAGGGAATAGAGCGCTTGTTTTGGGATTATCATACTCCATTGGCCCCAGACTCAGATGTTTCGAAACAGGGTGTACAAGCAATCATTGACTATTACAGGGCACTTTCCGCGAACAAATATGGTTTTGAGGTATCTGCTGAGTCTTCACTCAGCGCGTTAGCCAAGTATAAGTTAGCTGATGAGCCTAAACAAAGTATCAAAATCTATCAACACATTACACAGCTGTATCCAGATTCGGCGTATGCCTTTGCAAATTTGGCTTCGGCCTACGCAAACGGTGGAGACCTAGATGAAGCAATTAAATTGCAGACCAAGGCGATTGACTTGTCAAAAGTCATGGTGCCTTGGCATCAAAAAAATATAGAGAAGAAGCTACGTGAGTACGAGCGGCAGTTAGGGTCAGTCAACAGCGAATCTCCCTAGCACAAATATAAAAAAAGGAAGCCAATGGCTTCCTTTTTTTGCACCCGATCGTCAAAAAGTGATTACTTTTCTTCGTCTGGCAATGTTACGTTGAGTTCTAATACTGCCAAATCATCTTCATTTTGTTCTAGTTGGACTTGAACAGCATCAGCATCAATAGGAACGTATTTGCGGATCACTTCCAAAATATCTTGCTTTAACTGTGGCAAGTAATTCGGCGTTCCACGTTGCGAGCGCTCGTGTGCAACAATAATTTGCAGACGCTCTTTTGCCATCGAGGCGCTGGTTTTTTTCTCTGAACGAAAGTAATCAAGTAATGACACGTTATCCTCCGAAAATCCGTTTAAATAGGCCGCGTTTCTCAACGTCCAAGAAGCGGAATTCAACTTGTTCACCTAGTAAGCGATTGATGGCGTCGTGATACGCTTGACCCGCATCAGATTCGCTATCAAGTACAACGGGCTGGCCTTGGTTTGATGCATTAAGCACAGCTTGCGACTCTGGAATGACGCCAAGCAAGTCAATTGCAAGAATATCGTTGACGTCTTCTACTGACAGCATTTCACCTCGTTGCACACGTTCAGGGTTGTAACGCGTTAGCAATAGGTGTTCTTTAACCGGCTCTAGACCTTCTTCTGCGCGACGCGACTTGCTTTGCAAAATACCTAAAATGCGGTCAGAGTCTCGAACTGAAGAAACTTCAGGGTTAGTGGTAACAATGGCTTCGTCAGCGAAGTACAACGCCATCATTGCGCCTGCTTCGATACCAGCTGGTGAGTCACAAACGATGAAATCAAAATCGTTTTTCAGGTCATTAAGTACTTTCTCAACGCCTTCTTTGGTTAGTGCATCTTTATCACGTGTTTGCGACGCTGGAAGGATGTAAAGCTTATCAACACGCTTGTCTTTGATAAGCGCTTGGTTAAGGTTCGCTTCACCGTTGATAACATTCACGAAGTCATACACTACACGACGCTCACAGCCCATGATCAAGTCAAGGTTACGCAGACCGATATCAAAGTCGATTATCGCTGTTTTAAACCCTTTCAGTGCAAGGCCAGTACCAATTGCAGCGCTAGAGGTAGTTTTACCTACACCGCCTTTACCAGAAGTTACGACAATAATTTTTGCCATGTGTTTTATCCTTTAACCAAAGCTGATATATGAAGTGAGTCTTGGCGTTGGCGAACACAGGCTGGTTGGCCCCATAGCTCACCTTGCAGTGAATCACTGATCCAATAGCTGCCATTAACCGAAACCAATTCGGCTTCAAGCTTTTGACAGAATATTGTGGCGTCTTTGTTACCTTGCGCTCCGGCGATTGCTCGTCCACGTAAGGTACCGTATATGTGAATATGGCCATCGGCGATAACTTCAGCGCCATGACTGACTGAACCCAACACAATTAAATCTCGACCTTTCGCATACACTTGTTGTCCAGAGCGAACCGTTGCTTCGATGACCAAAGTCGGCTCTACTTGCTCTGCTTGAGCTGCGGGTTGTTGTGTTTGAGGTTTAGTTTGTTGAGAGTCTTTAGAGTAGTTCAGTACCGAAAAGCCAGCATTTTTAGCTGCTTTGTGCTGCTCATCATCGCCGCTGCACACACCTACAGGGTTGAAATCTAACCCTTTAAGTAGAGAGCGAAGGTGAGAAAAATCGACGGTGACACCCTCTAAAGCTTCGAGGTTTACGACGATGGGGGCACCCGCAAAAAATTTTGGAGCTTGCGCTATTTTTGCACCTAGCTGCTCATTCAATGCATCAAAGTCCGACGTTAACAAACGCAGCACTGACAGTGTAAAAAGATTCCCTTTTAATTCGAATAATTGTTCCGACATAAGCGCTCATACTTGTGTGGCCGAATTATTAGTATCACCGAGTTGTGCGTGTGAACTAGAGTTTACGCAGATTTGGGTGTTGAGCTTGGCCACTAAACTTACCACATAAATAATGTCTCATGGTATAGTGTCAAAGTGTGTTTCGCAACAACTTAAAGGCCTTAAAAACATGCTGTGTGCAGTATATAAGAGTAAGAAAAAACCAGATACCTACCTTTACTTGCCAAAAAGAGATTTTTTTGATGATGTACCAAAGCCACTTATGGATATGTTTGGTGCCCCAAAGTTTGTCATGTTGATTAATCTTGCAACAAAAACTCAGCTTGCATTGGCCGATATCAACAAGGTTAAGGAAGAATTAAGCGACAAGGGGTTTTATTTACAACTTCCCCCTCCAACAGAAAATATGTTGGATGAATTAAAAAAGCAAAATGGAGTAGAGCGTGATTAAAAAGAATCAGCAAGTATTTAGCCAGCGCATTCAAGCCTGCAACTAAGTCCACATTAGGTGTGGTAGTCGCAGCAACCTTATCGTTTCCTTCTCTGGCAGACTCGCAGATAAAAAGTGTCGAAGAGCAACAAGCTGCATTCGATGCTTACGTAGCTAAATTGAAAGTCGAAGCACTTGAAAAAGGATACAGTGAGCAACTGCTAAACGAAGCGTTTGCCACGATTAAATTCAAACCCAAAGTGATTAGCGCCGATAAAAATCAGCCTGAAGTCAAAGAAACGCTAGAAACATATTTACCCAAGCGTGTTCCTGATTGGAAAGTGCAGCAAGCACGAGAACTATACAAAAAACATCAGAATGTGCTTGAAAAAGTTGCGGCACAATATGGTGTTCAAGCTCGCTTCATTGTTGCATTGTGGGGACTGGAAAGTAACTTCGGACGTATTCAAGGTGGTTACCCTGTCATCTCGAGTTTGGTGACCCTTGCATACGATGGTCGTCGTGAGACCATGTACAAAAATCAGTTGTGGGCTGCGTTGGACATTTTAAAAGACGGCCATATCAATCTGGAAAACTTTAAGGGCTCTTGGGCTGGTGCGATGGGCCAAACGCAATTTATGCCTACGTCTTTCAATTCTTATGCTGTGGATTACAACGGTGATGGCCGCAAAGACATTTGGACCACAGAAGAAGATGCGTTTGCATCGATAGCTAATTACCTCAAGAGTGTCGGTTGGAATGACGACCTTACTTGGGGACGCCAAGTAAAGCTACCAGCTGGCTTTGACACCGATACGATTTTAAAGCGTGGTACGCGTAGTCACAAACAATGGCTGGATGAGTGGGCACAGTCTGAGCGTTCACTCACTAAGTGGAATGAGTTAGGTCTCAAGCGCATGGACGGTACCGACTTACCAAAGCGCGACATCACCGCTGCATTGGTAATGCCAGATGACACCAACGGGCGTATGTATTTAGCATATGACAACTACAAAGCATTGATGAACTGGAACCGTTCTTACTACTTCGCAACCAGTGTAGGCTATCTATCGGATCGCATCGGTTACCCTGCAATCAAATAATTGCTCGATAGTACGACTGTGCAATAATTTGATATACTACGCCCCGAATTAAAGGGGCGTTTTTTATGTTAGATAATAAGTTCTGGGAAACCAAAACGCTTGCTCAAATGAACGAGCAAGAATGGGAAGCGGTGTGTGACGGCTGCGGTAAATGTTGTTTGAACAAATTTATCGACAGCGATGAACAAGACGATGAGTCTGATTTTGCAAGCGAGCTACGCCCGGGCGAAGAACTCTTGTTTACCAATATCGCCTGCCATTATCTTGATAATAAAACCTGTAGCTGCACAGCTTACGAGCAGCGTCAACAGCTTGTTCCATCCTGTGTAAAGTTGACTAAAGAGAACATGGAGCAGGTCTACTATCTTCCACAGAGCTGCAGTTATCGACGTCTTCACGAAGGGCGAGGATTAGCGAGTTGGCATCCATTGCTTAATAAAGGCAAAAAGTCGAAAATGCATGCGGCTGGAATCAGTGTTCGCAACAAGATAGTCAAAGACACTGATGTGTACATGGAAGACGTCGAAGAGCATATTGCAGATTGGCCAAATTTCGACTGCGACTAAGTGTTTACTAGCCTCTGAGGTGATTGTTTCTCACATCAAGGAGGTCGTTTTACATTGTCTCTAAATTGTTAGCAACATAGACTTTACACTTGCACAAAAACTGATAGCATCAGCGGCAAAATGAAGCCTAAATACATTGCTAACGATTGGGGACAATAGTATCTAGATGAATAGACAAAATCATGGCACAACCGACGTCAAGTTAAATGCTAACGTGATTGAAGCGGTGTTTTGTGGCAGCTTTAATGAGAATGCCATCTGTGTTTATGCCAAAAAAGTCAGAGATATTATCGTCGCTCTCGAGGGGGCAAAGTTTGCTATGCTCGTTGACGATCGTGCTGTTGAAGGTGGCACCCCAGAAGCGTACAACGCACTCAATGAATATAATGAGTGGCTGAACACTCAAGCACTTGTCGCCAAAGCGTTTGTAATTGATAGTGGCATGACAAAGAGTATCTTAAAAAAGCGCACTCCCGCGCTCGACCAACAAAATGTTGCTTACTTTGAAGACATCGAGCAGGCGAGGGAATGGCTGCAAACCCAGCTCAGTACAGCATAAAATTACACAGTGCGCGTAATACAGGGACTGCTGTTTGGCAGTACGAGACTGATTTCCTTGCGCAAAATATCAAAGCGAATTTTCTTCGACTTATATGGTTCGCCATCTAAGTTAACTTGGCCATCGAGCTGAGATTCATATTCAACCCATTTTGTTTGAACATATTTAACGAATTCATTGTTTTCATTTGGGTTGCCCAATTCTTGAATGACTTGGTTGATACGCGTGACAGGAAACGCTAATAATGCGACTACATCCAGTAGCCCATCATCAATAAATGCGCTAGGTGCAAGTACTTGACCACCACCAGCTTGTCTTCCGTTACACACCGCACCCACTATCATGCTGGTGTCAAAGAATCCTTGTTCTGTAGTTAAAATTCCTTGGTATGGCTTAAAGTTAAGGGCGCGAACAAGGCCTGTAAGTGTATAGGCTCCACCACCTAGAAAATTTTTCAGTTCAACGGGGGTTTCAGAGGTCACTTGCGCACCAAATCCTCCAGAAGCAACATTGACAAAGTATCGCTCGTTAGCCGTGCCTACATCAATTTTATAAGCCATACCATCAGTGGCTAGTTGCAGCGCTGCGTTAGGGCATTGGGGAATGTGACAACAGGTTGCGAAATCATTCGCTGTGCCTAAAGGTAAAATCGCGAGCTCAGGGCGACTGTCTTTGGGGTGTTGCATCAACGCCGAGACAATCTCATTAACAGAGCCATCACCACCGCCAATGACCAAACGGCTTACCTTATCGGTAATGGCTTCATGAACGAACCGTTCTATATCTCCGTACTCATAAGTCACTCTTACTTGAATTTCTGCGTTATGGCGCGTTCTTGTTGCGTTAATGGCAGAGCGCACATTTTCTAGAGATGCCTTTTTGCCATTGAGTATGAGTCTTATCGTCATCGAAGCTAACTATTGAAAAGCAATGTATAGATAATAGTTACAAATGCAGAGGGAATTGCCAAATACTTTTTAAGTCCGTTTATCTGTGGCTAACATCACGGGTTGCGTTAAGTGGCGCCGGGGTTATACAGCCGCTGCATTGATGCTCACAGAAAAGCTTTACTTTAGGTGTTGAGGGAAATACCTATTGAGGGTAGCCACGACTTGCTCGAATTCAACGGGTTTGGCTAAATGGCCGTCGAAGCCTTCGTCTTGGTATCTAACAATATCTTCTTTCATCACGTTTGCTGTTAACGCAATGATTGGAACTGACGTATTCGCAGCCTTTATCTGTTTGCACGCCTCGATGCCGTCCATATTTGGCATCTGTATATCCATAAAGATGAGGTCGAGATTCAAGTTGGCCGCTTGTTCAACGGCTTCAATTCCGTCTGAAGCAAAATGCAGCAATGCGCCGGTCTTTGTCAAGATAGCTTCAATCACAATGCGATTAATATGATTGTCCTCTGCGACCAATATACTGTAGGGAGTCAAATCAGGTAATGTTTGTTGCTCAACAAGTTCGTGAGAGTCCGTGTTGCCGCGCGCCGTCTCAAACGGCAAAGAAACAGTAAAATGCGTGCCTTCATTTTCTGTGCTGGAAACATCTATTTTGCCACCCATCAACTCAACTAAAGAGCTCGTAATAGCCATTCCTAGGCCAGTGCCACCGTATTTACGCGTTGTCGACGTATCTGCTTGTTCAAACCTATCGAATAAGCGCGCAAGCGCACTTTGTGACATACCTATTCCCGTATCGCTAACATCGATGACAAACCCTTTAGTGCGTCCTTTTGCGATGTGAAGCGTTACTTTTCCTTGCTCGGTGAACTTAATGGCGTTACTGCAAATATTGAGCAATATTTGCCTGAGCCGGACGGAGTCGCCAAGCCATTGATCATGGTCTATCGTGTTGGTAACGATTAGTTCAATGTCCTTATCTGCGAGTAACATGCGCAGATCGGATTCTAAAGAACCGATTAGTCCAGACAAAGAAAATGGATGCGGGTCGATTTCCAGCTTTCCGGCTTCAATTTTCGAAAAATCCAGAATATCGTTGATGAGGGTATTGAGTGAACGGGTGGAGTACAAGGCTTTATCAATGGAATCGAGTTCATGTTCACTCTTGATTGATTTGCTCAAAAGTTGAAGCGTGCCGTATATACCGTTCATCGGTGTCCGTACTTCGTGACTCATGTTGGCCAAAAATGCACTTTTAGCTTCGCTGGCACGCTCAGCTTCAGCTTTGGCATCGACCAACTGTTGTTCGTGTCGCTTTCGCTCAGAAATATCGCGAAGGATGCCGATATAAAGTTGCTCTCCATCTGCGTCGTGTACGTTAACAGCCAATTCAATAGGAAATTGTTGTTGTTCGCTGTCTATTGCGAGTAATTCGCGGTTTAGACCAATGATTGTGGCCTCTTCAGTGGCGTTGTGATTGAGCATGAAGTCTTTATGCAAGTGCGCAATATCGTCTGGCATCAATTTTTCAACATGCTCACCAATCAATTGCTCAGATGAATACTTAAATAGCTTCTCGCCAGCTGGATTGATGGAACAAATGATGCCGTCTACATCGGTCATGATTACGGTATCACTCAAATTAAATAATATCGTTTTATGTTGTTTGTTAGCTTGGTCATATCGACGTTGGATAATCGCTAACATATTTTTTTATTTCTTATCTCTTCATCAAGCGTTTTGTTTAGTTCTTCTGTTCGCAGTTGTGCCATCAAATCACTTGAAAGTGCAAACCACAATGCAACACCATAGGCCAAAAATCGCAATACATGCCAGCCCCACCAAGGTAAATCCCATAGCTGCGATTGTTGAAACATGATGGCTGCGAAGCCAAACATTGAACAATGTAAAACAAACAGTAAATCATCGGATTGATTATGTACTTTATATGCCCAAAATAGTTTAACTGCACTTAGCAACAGTAAAGCGCCACCACAGGCGTTGAGGAACATTGCAACATGTGTAAAGCCATGTGCATCTGACATTTGTGGTAAAGAATCGCTGAGTAACACTGAGCCAAGAGAAAATAACAATGTAATGCCGAGAATGAGCGTGGGCCAACGTAGCGTAAATGCACTGCGTTGGTGTTTAGGCAAGAGCACGACGGCAAATAACAGCCCACCTAAGAATGTAGCGCAGGAGTGAAGCCATACAAACAATTGGCCAGGAGAGACGAGCGCATGTGCACCATCGAGTATACCCATGCCAACCATGGCGCCCGCTATTGGCATGTTAAAACTAGTGCCGATCCCTTTACGCTCAAGCGCTAGCAATAAATAAGCGACGAATAGAGCGATGAAAGACCCAGCAATTTCTACAGCAGTGTGGATTGGAACATTAATCCAGCGCCAATGTGAAAGTTGATTAAGGCCC
Organism: Pseudoalteromonas sp. GB56; assembly: GCF_054923835.1. Taxonomy (NCBI): domain Bacteria; kingdom Pseudomonadati; phylum Pseudomonadota; class Gammaproteobacteria; order Alteromonadales; family Pseudoalteromonadaceae; genus Pseudoalteromonas; species Pseudoalteromonas sp. GB56. The sequence continues at coordinate 570,772 of NZ_JBPCHK010000003.1, forward strand.
AAATACAATGAGAGTATGTGAACAGCAGCACTGACGAGGATTATCGCGATAATTGTGCGAGGTTTAATGTGATGCTTGACCTTGCTCACCTATTGGCACTCACAAACGGATGTGTATCTATTTTAAAAAGCGTAGCATATTCTTACGGTTATACCTGTGAATTAGAAAAATGCAGCAATCGAATGGTCGGCGGATATCAATATAAAAAGGGTTCTGTGCTGCAGTACACAAGCAAAATTTCTGCTTAGAAAGTCGGCCCAAAATTTTGGGCCGTGCGCTCAATTGATACTGAGGCTTTATTTCATTATGACTTCTCTCATTCTGTATTGGCCGGTGAGCGACCTCACTTTTGGATATTCTTTGGAGATTTTTCGTGCATTTTCGCGGTTCGCTTCACCCCATTTTTCCATGAAGGCTAGGTATTTTTCTTTATTTGGTTCCAAGTCTGATGCTTTTTCAAAAACAACGACTAACACCATGTTGAACTCGCCGCTTTGTGGCAAGTCACTGGCGTATATTTTCCAGTCTTTTATGTAACCAAGCTCCTTTTGCATTTTTACCGCTTTGACCCATGAGTCTCTGAGTCCTTCTAGATAGACATCGCCCATATTGGGGTCAATTTTAACCGTGGTAATCTCGAGGATGGTCGTGCCCAAATCATAGTCTTTATAAACTTCTAATTGAGCAGATACGTTGGTGGACAACAAAATCAACAACGCGCTAAGTAACAATGCGAACTTGTTCATCGCGTGTCTCCTATTGTGAGTGCAGCAACATTGCTGCAAGCGCGATAATTATAGGTGATTGAGTCTGCTTCATGATATCTGTCCACATCGACAGGGCGGAACTGAAAGAATTAAATCTGACTAAAGCAAAGTGATCACGCGTTGTTATTACAACTTAATAGGTACATTTATCTCGATTTGCTCAGTCAACGCTGAGCATTGCATGAACTACGTTATTTTTGTTTACGGACCAATCCAGTCGATTGAGTTGGAACGTTCCTATTTATTCGTTGTGATTTTGTTAATTTGATGTGTAGAATCAAAATCAACAAGTATAAGGAGAACAACACGTGAGTGAGATAAATACCAATCAGGCTTACGTTGCTGCGGCAGATAATCAAAGAAACTATACCTTGCCGCTTGCAGCTATGACGACCCTATTCTTTTTATGGGGTTTCATCACTGTAATGAACGATCTTTTGATTCCACGATTAAAAGCCGTTTTTGATTTAACCTACACAGAAGCGATGTTGGTCCAATTTTGCTTCTTTGGCGCCTACTTTATTATGTCTTTACCTGCGGGTTACTTAGTAAAACGTTTTGGCTATAAAAAAGGTGTGGTAAGCGGTTTAATCATCGCATCAACAGGCTGTTTATTGTTTTATCCAGCCGTCGCAGTTCATGAATATTGGCTGTTCCTAGGCGCTTTGTTCGTACTCGCTTCGGGTGTAACGATTTTACAAGTATCTGCGAATCCGTATGTGGCAGCATTAGGCCCTGCCAAAACAGCACCGAGTCGTCTGAACCTAGCTCAAGCGCTTAATTCGTTTGGCACAACCGTGGGTCCTATCGTCGGTAAGTTTCTTTTATTTGGCGGTACTGCAGCTATCGCCGCAGAGGCTGCGACTGCAACTGCTGACAGTGTAAAAATCCCTTACCTTATACTTGCTGCAGCGCTATTGACTATTGCTGTGGTATTCGCTGTTCTAAAATTGCCAGAAATTAAAGAACACTCAGAAGAACACGATTGCAAAGCAAAAGGCCATTCATTGACCGAAGCGCCTCATCTAGTGTTTGGTGTTCTTGCTATTTTTTGTTACGTGGGCGGGGAAGTGGCTATCGGTAGCTTCTTCGTTAATTTCCTAGGTGAAGCTGATATTGCCGGGTTGGCTGAGCACGATGCTGCGTATTACCTCTCTTATTATTGGGGTGGGGCTATGGTGGGTCGCTTTATTGGCTCCGCGGCGCTTCGTAAAATTGCTGCGCACAAAGCATTGTTATTTAATGCCTGTATGACCATCGCGTTGCTAATTGTGACTATTAATACTAGCGGTAAAGTGGCGATGTATTCCGTTATTGCGATTGGCTTGTTTAACTCTATTATGTTCCCAACAATTTTCACACTGGCGATTGAATCTCTGAGCTCTCTGACGAGCCGTGGTTCTGGTTGGTTGTGTCTTGCGATTGTTGGTGGCGCGTTAGTGCCTTTATTACAAGGTTACGCGGCCGACAACTTTGGCATACAGCCGAGTTTCTACATTCCTATGGTGTGCTACCTATTTATTGCTTGGTACGCAATGAGCTTACCTAAGCTACTGGGTAAGTGGCAGTCGAAACTTGCTGATTAATAAATAACATCACCCTGGATGTTTGAAGCCAGCTAATCAACTAGCTGGCTTTTTTGTTTACCTCACTGAATACGTATTCATACACAATTGTTGCTACGATTAAATGGAACGTTCCATCAAGCCTTAACTCGAACCTGTTGCTACCTATTATCTATTTAATAGTTTTATAGTTTGGTCGGTCTTGAAGACCGTTTTGTAAGTCAAAATTGTTACAGCTGTAACTAAACTGTATTAATAGCGCAACACGCCTGTCACTTTTCATCTCTAAACTCTCGAGCATCTTAAATCACGTCGGTATTCCGACTAGGCATCAAGCTAACGAAAAAGGTGTATGCGATGAAAGGCGTTAAACCACTCATTCTGGCTTCAATTGTTGCAGCGTGTAGCACACAGTTAATGGCAAATGAACTAGACACAGTGAAAGATAAGAGCGGTGAAATTAATAAACTGGCCACTGCGTCTCAAACAAAAATCGATAATATTGCGGACAACATGCAAACACGTTTGCAAAAGTTCAAAGCATTAAACAAAGAGATCGATGGCCTAAGCGTTTACAACGCGCAGTTGAACAAACAAATCAGCAATCAAGTTGAAGAAATGGCTAACTTGAATGCGTCAATGGACCAAGTGTCTGTGATCGAACGTCAAATCACTCCTTTGATGCTGCGTATGATTGAAGGTCTAGAGCAATTTGTATCTTTAGATGTTCCTTTCTTAGAGCAAGAGCGTTCACAACGCGTTGCCCACCTTCGCAAATTGATGGACCGCGCAGATGTGGCATCAAGCGAAAAATTCCGCCGTGTACTTGAAGCGTACCAAGTCGAAGTTGATTACGGTCGTACAATCGAAGCGTACACCAGCTTGCTAAACGTTGATGGCGTTGAGCGTGAAGTTGACTTCTTACGCATTGGTCGCCTTGAGCTTATCTACCTTACTCGTGATGGCAAACAAGCGGGCGCCTGGATAAAGACACCAAGCAATTTGTGAAATTGGATGATTCAACCATCAACCAAATCAACAAAGGCCTACGCATTGCGCGTAAGCAGCTAGCCCCAGATATGTTAACCCTGCCAGTTCAAGCTGCGGAATAAGAGGTCCTAACCATGAAACTAGTTAAGAAATTTACTCAGGGTGCCGCATTTGTAGCATTGGCGGCTATGTCTAGCGCAACGCTTGCAAATGATGCAATGAACTTAGATGCGCTGTTGAAAACACTTGAGCAAGGCAAAATTGCCCAGTCACAAGAAAACCAACAACGTGAAAAAGAGTTCCAAGCCCGCCAAAGTGAGCAAATGCAGATGCTTCGCAGTGCAGAGCAATCTCGCAATGCAAAACTTCAAGAATCAGAGCGTCTAGAAACGAGCTTTGAAGAAAACGAAGTGAAGCTTGCGCAACTGAGCGACACGTTGCAAAACCGCATGGGTACACTTAAAGAATTGTTTGGTGTACTGCAGCAAGTTGCTGGTGACAGCTCAAACAAGTTTGCAACGTCAGTGGTCTCAGCACAGCTTCAAGGCCGCGACCTGTTTATGGATGACCTCGCTCAGAAAATGGGTTCTACTTCTAAGCTTGCTTCAATCGAAGACATCGAAAAAGTATGGTTCGAACTGCAACGTGAAATGACGGAGCAAGGCAAAGTATCGCGTTTTAACACTGAAGTGATTGTTGAAGGTGGTGCTAAACAAAATAAAGAAGTGTTACGCGTAGGTGCATTTAACCTAATCGCTGATGGCAAATACCTAGAATACAACAACGTGACAAATACCTTGTCTGAACTGACTCGCCAGCCGGTAGCGCGTTTTACATCAAGCGCCGCTGAGCTTCAACAATCAAAAGATGGTTTCGTCCAGTTCGCATTGGACCCAACAGGAGGTTCAATTCTTGGTTTGCTTGTTCAAGCCCCGGATACAGAAGAGCGTGTACACCAAGGTGGTACTGTGGGTTACGTTATTCTCGCGGTAGGCGCATTGGCACTGATCATTGCCCTTGAACGCTTTATCTCGTTAATGCTCATTGGTGGCAAAATCCGTCGTCAGCTCAAAGACAGTGTTGCTCGTGATGACAACCCACTGGGCCGCGTTATGAAGGTGAAAGACCAGTACCCAGACGTTGCATACGACACGCTAGAGCTCAAGCTATCTGAAGCAATCTTACGCGAGATGCCGAAGATCACCCGTAATCTAACGCTTATCAAAATCATCTCTGTTGTCGCGCCACTGTTGGGTCTACTGGGTACAGTAACCGGTATGATCAACACCTTCCAAGCAATTACTTTGTTCGGTACAGGTGACCCGAAACTGATGGCCGGTGGTATTTCACAAGCCTTGGTGACCACAGTACTGGGTCTGGTTGTGGCAATCCCAACCGTATTCCTCTACACGCTACTGAACACGCGTTCTAAGAACTTACTGCTTATCTTACAAGAGCAGAGCGCGGGTTTAATTGCTGAGCGTAGCGAGAAAGGAGCGTAAATCATGGTGCTATTGATTGATTGGATCAATGCAATTCGTGATTTTCTCGACACAGGTGGCCAGGTTCTCCTGGTCATCGGCATCCTCATCTTCGCGATGTGGTTGCTGATACTTGAGCGCTTTATGTATTTCTTCGGTGGTTACGTGAAATACAAAAAGTCAGTACGTGCGACCTGGTATGACCGCAATGAGCGTAACAGTTGGAACGCAGAGCAAATTCGCCAAGCGATGATCTCGCGCAGGCATGAAGCTTAATGCCAACCTAGCACTGATTAATGTGATGGTTGCCTTATGCCCACTGTTAGGTCTACTCGGTACGGTAACCGGCATGATTGAAGTATTCGATGTGATGGCGGTGACAGGCACAGGCAGCGCGCGCTCGATGGCGTCAGGGGTGTCCAAAGCGACCATCCCCACGATGGCAGGCATGGTTGGCGCATTATCAGGTGTATTTGCGTCTACCTTCTTGCAGCGCCGCGCGAAACGAGAAGTCGAATTGTTAGAAGATAAGATGGTCTTGGACCACTAGTTGCGATGATTATCTGCCTGCGTCTTGGCGCAGGCAAGGAGAGACAAAATGAGAGCCCCATTAGGTAAGATTTTTCAAGAAGACGAAGCAGAAGAAATTAACATGACGCCAATGCTGGACGTTGTGTTCATCATGCTTATCTTCTTCATCGTTACCGCATCTTTTGTGAAAGAAGCGGGTATTGATGTAAACCGCCCAGAAGCGGCAACGGCCGTGAAGAAGAGCGTGCCAGCATCTTAGTCGCTATTTCAGACGAAGGTGAAATTTGGATCAACAAACGCCAAGTAGATGTGCGTGCGGTCCAGGCAAACATCGAACGCTTGAAAGCGGAGAATCCGCAAGGCAGTGTCGTTATCCAAGCTGACAAAAAAGCCACGACTGACACCCTTATCAAAGTGATGGATGCGGCGCGAGCCGCGGGCGTGTTTGATGTGTCAATCGCTGCGCAAGAAGCTTAAGGAGCGATAAATGCGTTATTTAATCGCTTTAGTTATCGCCGGTATCGTCACCTTTATGCTGTTTTTGGGCATGCAAGCGCTCATTACTGGCGGTGAAGGCGCGATGACTGAGCCTGCTAAAGGTAATGTGCTCGACTTCGTGCGTTTGAAACAAGAAGAGACGGTGGAGAAAAAAGAGCGCAAACCGCAAAAGCCACCGACACCAAAAGAGCCTCCACCGCCTTTAGAGTCGCCGCAAACACAGAGCAATGATGCATCTGCTAACGCGAATAACTTTGACTTTAGCGCTGACATCAGTGCGGACGTGGACTTAGGTAAAGGCCTAGCGCTTGAAACCAGTGACGGTGAGTATTTGCCTATCGTGAAAGTCTCGCCGGTATATCCGCGTAGAGCCTTGTCCCGTGGTATCGAAGGTTATGTCATCGTTGAATTTACGGTGACTAAGCAAGGTACAGTGCGCGACCCTCAGGTGGTAAAAGCTGAACCACAAGAGATCTTTGATAGAGCAGCAATGGATGCCGCACTGAAGTTCAAATATAAGCCGCGCATTGTTAACGGTGAAGCGGTTGAAGTGGGCGGGGTACAAAACCGAATCACTTTCCAAATCAACGGATAAATTAAGGTGCCCTTAGTACTGGCTAGGGGCCCATGTTGCGATTTATGAGGTTTACAATGAACAAGTTAAATTCATTACTACTGTTTGCTGGTTTGTCATCAGCAACGCTCGTTCTGCCTAGCATGGCAAGCATGATCCCAGGTGTCGAACTGGCATCGGTACATGCCGAACAAACAACAAAACGCGTACCGGCGCTGCGCGACAAAGTCTATAGCCAACTGGCTCGTGCACAAAAATTGGCCGATGACGGTGACGTAAAAGCAGGCCTAGATGCGCTGGACTCGGTGAAAGAACGTGCGTCAAGCATGAACGAGTATGAACGTGCCATGATGTATAACTTCTACGGTTTTATCTACTACAACGAAAACCGTTTACCAGAAGCGATAAACGCCTTTGAACAAGTGGTTGCCGAAGACGCTATTCCCGAGTCACTGCATCTGAGCACGCTATTTTCCTTGGCGCAATTGTCTATGGCCAACGAAGATTATCAAGGTGTGGTCAATTACCTCGCGAAATGGGACAAGATAAATACTAAGCCACAGCCAGATAGCTATTACGTATTAAAATCACAAGCGTTTTATCAAATGAATAAATACGATGAAGCGTTAGCGGCGATTAACACGGCAGTCGCATTGGCAGAAAAAGACGGTAAAACACCAAAAGAAAACTGGCTCGTATTGCAACGTGCGCTTTACTACTCAAAACAGCAACCAAAGAAGGTGGTTGAAGTACTAGAGAAAATGATTGCCCTGTATAACAAGCCTGAATATTGGGTGCAATTAAGCGGCATGTACGGTGAAGTAGGCCAAGAAAAGATTCAGCTCGCAACGATTGAAGCGGCTTATCAGCAAGGGTTTATCAAAACGAAGAGCGACCTTCGCAATTTGGCGCAAGTGTATATGTTCAACGGCCTACCGTTCAAAGCAGCCAAGGTTATGAAACAAGCGCAAGAACAAGGTATTGTTGAAGATAACGTGAAAAACAATGCATTCATTGCTGAGGCTTACGTGCAAGCTAAAGAAGAGAAAAAGTCGGTTGCTTACTTTGAAAAAGCTGCGACTCAAGAGCAATCGGGTATTTATGATCAGCGCCTGGCAGAAGTGTTCATTAACTTAGAGCTGTTTAATGAAGCGGCTGATGCGGCACGTGAAGCATTGGACAAAGGTGGCCTTGATTTTGAATCCAACGCCTATGTTGCATTGGGTATGGCCCAGTTCAATTTGCAAAATTACGACGCATCCATTTTGGCATTTGAACAAGCTGAAAAGCATAAGCGTTCTGAGCGATTGGCGCAGCAATGGATCAAATACGTTAAAAATGAAAAGTTACATGCTGAAACATTAAAACAAGCGTTACTTTAACTTTATAAATCAAATTAATTATTGTTGTAATAAACCGACATTAATTTGACATATAATCGCAACACCAAAGCCGCCTTAGGGTGGCTTTTTTCTTTTTAACAATAACTTAAAAAATTCTTTATTGTCACGTTTTCTTTAAATAAGTGTCACCCCGCTGTCATAAACCTTCCGTATTGTATTCACCAGCTAAACAACTGCACTAATTATATAAATTAAAGAACTACGGAGTTTATGATGAAACTTTCTGACTTATTCAAGGTTAGTCTTGTAGCCTCAGCAATGGCACTAACAGCTTGTGGTGGCGATATTGAAATCAACCCAACTGTTAATGATAACAGCACGAACACGGACAACAGCGTTAACAATTCAAACAACACATCCGGTGGTTCTGACGAAGAAGAAATCGTGTGTGCAAGCTACGAAACTGATGCTGGTACAGTTGAAGGTGTAGCAAGCGGTAATGACTGTGTATATAACGATTCATTCGCAAGCAAAACAATCTCAATCACTAGTAACATTACTTTTGAAGAGTTACCAGAAGGTGGTGTGCACCTGTTCGCTGATGCACTTCAAATTGGTGAAGATGGCGACACAACATCAGGTTTTACTATTCCTGCAAACGGCCCAACAATGACAGTTAAGCCGGGTGCAACACTGGCTTTCGAATCGGGTGAGGCAATCATTCGTATCGCACGTGGCGCTAAAATCCAAGCAATCGGTACTGAAGATAAACCAATCACATTCACTTCTGCAAATGCATTTGACCGTTTCGACAGTGCTGGTAATGGCGCTCGTTACGCTGACTGGGGTGGTATCATCATCAATGGTCAAGGTATCACGGACCAATGTACAGACGCAGAGCGTGATGGCGGTACGTGTAACGTAGCTTCAGAAGGTATCACTAGCTACTTCGGTGGTAACGACAACACTGATTCAAGCGGTAGCATCAAATGGGCTAAGATTTGGTACGCAGGTTCAGGCCCTCGTGTAGGTGGTGAAGGTGATGACCTTAACTCACTAACACTTAACGCTGTTGGTTCTGGTTCAGCATTCGATTACATCCACATTCACCAAGGCTTCGATGATGGTATCGAAATCTTCGGCGGTGCAACAACACTTAAACATGTTGTCGTCACTGACACGCAAGATGACTCGTTTGACTTCGATGCAGGTTGGCAAGGTGCGGCGCAATACCTATTCGTACAACACGGTACTGTGACACTAAACGACGGCTCAGTTGTATACATGGGTAACAATGGTTTTGAATCAGACGGTGTGAAAGGTTCTTCAACTGCGCAAGTTTCACCTTCGAACCCAACTATTGCGAACGTTACTATTGTAACAACTGACGGTAACTCAGTACGTGATGATGACCCTTCACAAGCATATAAGTTTGATGATCAGTTCAACGCAAGCATCTACAACGCACTTATCGTGAAGAAAAACGCAGTTAACACAGCGTGTATCGAGCACTCAAGCGATGGTGAGAAGCAGGTTGATAATATCATGTTCACAAGCTCAGTGATGGCATGTTCTGCAAACTTCGTAGGTTCAGATACATTCGCTGGTGGCCCACTAGCTGGTCAAACTAAAGCATCATGGTTTGAAAACGGTGGCGCAAGCGAAATCCTAACAGATGACGTAGCAGTACTTGCTGACAACGGTTTTGCAACAAACACAGCGTCAACAGACGTAACAGTAACAGCGAACGACTTAAGCTCTCTTGATTCATTCTTTGACTCAGTAGACTACATCGGCGCGGTATCAGACCAAGATACAGATTCAAGCTGGTACAAATGGGTTGAAGCGGCTCTAGCAGCAGCGCAAGCAGACTAATTAGTCTCAAAACACACCCATTGAACACTTGAAAAAGGCGCCTTGGGGCTTGAACAACAAGCATCAGGCGCCTGTTTTGTATAAACTGATTAGGATGTAAACCATGTCTAAACAACATAAGCTAAATCGACTAGCTTGGGCTGTTGGCTTTGGATTGTTTGCCCAATCTAATGCCCTAATGGCGGCAGAGGAAGACGTACAAACTGCAGAAAACCAAGAAATAGAAGAAGTGGTTGCAGTTGGTACACGCTTGCAAGGCAGTGCGGCGGCAGTCATAGAAGAACGTAAAAACCAAGCGTTCGTTGCCGATATCCTGGGTGCAGAGCAACTTTCTCGTACTGGCGACAGTGATGCAGCATCGGCACTACGTCGTGTAACCGGTCTGACACTTGTTGATGGTAAATTTATTTACGTTCGTGGTCTTGGTGAGCGTTATTCAAGCGCCCGTCTCAATGGCGCCTACATTCCAAGCCCAGACCTGACTCGTAACGTTATCCCTCTGGATATCTTCCCAGCAAGTATCATTGAGAGTATGGCTGTACAAAAGGCGTATTCACCCAATATGCCCGCAGCGTTTGGTGGCGGTAACATTGATATACGTACTAAATCTGTACCGGATGAGTTTGTCGCTGGTATCGAAGTCGGTGTTGGCTACAACACTGCTGCGGATGAAGGTTACACGTATTCGCGCAATGAAGATGGCACGCCACAAGCACTACAAGATGCGATTGTTCGCTATCATGGCGACTTTACCATTGGCAATATTGTTGACCGCGACAATCTCGTAGATGGCGATACGACACGTGCGCAACAAGCGACAGCCATTAACAATGCCTTGTTACAGTCTCTTCCTCGAAACTACGTGCTAAAAGACGAATCTTTAGACCCAGAATACGACATCAAAGCGCATTGGGGTGACAACTTCGAAGAGTCTATCTTTGGTGGTAATATTGGCTTTATGCTCAGTGGTTCATACTCAACAGAGTGGGATTTTGAAGAGCGTTTTAGCTCTGTAATCGCACAAGATGTGGATGACAGCTGTAGCCGTACATTAAATAATGAAGAGGAAATTACCACTTCTTGTTTTAACACGGTAAAAGACTCACGCGTTACGATTGAGAATGAACGTTACAACGGCACATTGAGCCTGGGTTATCGTCTGGGTACGCACAGTATTTCAGCACAGCAGCTTTATATCATCGACAATGAAGATGAGTCTGAAATTGCTATCTCACAAAGCCCAGCAGGGAGCTCTACGTTTACTATCGCAGGTGATGGTATTGCCAACCGCAACCATGAGTTTAATTACGAAGAGCGTCAGCTCAACGTCACTCAATTTATCGGTCAGCACACTTTTCTTGATTATTGGGGATTGGGTGCCGATTGGCAATATACGGAATCAAAAGCGACGACGGACATCCCAACCAATGTTGATTTTGAATTCCGCGATAGCTACGACACGTCTGGTAAGTATGTAGGTTCAGCGATTACGGGTGATGATAACCGTGCGATCATGTCATACACCGACATGGAAGAACGCGTAAAATCATACAGCGGTAATGTGACCTTACCACTTACATTTGAGTCGGCGGAAGTCGAATTAAAAGGTGGTTATGATTTCTCTGACCGTGCACGTATCTTTAATACTTCAAGTTTTGCTATTAACAACAGTGCTGGTGCGTCAATTGACATAAATGATGGAAGCCAAAGCCCGTTGAGCAATGGTAGTTACTTAAATGACACATTCATTGGTGAAAATGTCATTTTAGTTGATTTCAACGAGCCAACAGCACCGGATGCGGATGATTACATCGCGGCACAAAAAATTGATGCAGGCTATGCTCAATTTGATGTGCTGTACGATCAATGGCTGCGTATCAGTGGTGGTATTCGTTATGAGCAATTTCGTCAAACTTCAATCGGTACATCCAGCTTAATCTTTGACGCAGACGATTTGAATACGTACTACGATCCTGAAAAAATCGAAGCAGGCTCAATCAATGAAGACGATTGGTATCCGGCTCTATCACTGACATATTTAGGTGGCGAGACGTATCAAGTACGTGCGGGTTACGGTGAAACTGTGGTTCGTCCTGATTTTCGTGAAATTGTACCAGTGACTTACTTCGATCCATTAACAGATATTCGTACTTTTGGTCGTACAGGTCTGAAGAGTAGCCCAATCAAGAATTTTGACTTGCGCTACGAACATTATGGTGAAGCGGGTAATTCATTCAGTGTTGCTGCGTTCTATAAAGACATCGAAGCGCCTATTGAAACGATTTTGCGAATCGGTGATGAAGATTACTCAGCCACCTTCGTTAATGGTGAAACAGCGGAAGTTTATGGTATCGAAGCGGAATGGTTGCAAGACCTGACGTTTGTAACAGATGGCTTATTTACCAGCGGTAATATCACCTTAAGTGACTCTGAAGCGACCATTGATCCAGCTTTGGCAGGTACCTTGACTAACCCTACAAAACGTATGACGGGTCATTCAGAGTACGTTGTGAACTTGCAGCTTAGCTACGACTCACTAGATGGTATGCACAGTGCATCTATGGTGTATAACGTGTTCGGTGAGCGAATCTTAGCAGCCGGTGTGGCCGGTCGTGACGATGCGTACGAGCAGCCGTTCCACTCGCTTGATTTAGTGTATACCTTCTACCCTGATTTCAATTCAAAAGTGAAATTCAAGGTGCAGAATATCTTGAATGAAGATCAAGAAGTGACTCAGTCTGACATCGTTGTTCGTTCGAAAGACGAAGGTGTTGGCCTAAGCTTGAGTTACTCTTACGAGTTCTAAGCCCTTACGCACTGAAAACCCAGCTTCGGCTGGGTTTTTTTATGACCACAATTTAAGGCCTCGTGCTAATAGCCACCGACTATGAAATAAATTAATGTTGCAGCTAAGCCCCTAGAGTAATCGATTAAGCGATGTTATTGTCAGCGATTCCCTTGCAGCATCGCTGCGGGTACTCACGCAATATGTTTAATGACTTTTCATAAGGAAACCAGAATGAAAAAAGTAGGCCTAATAGGCTGGCGCGGTATGGTCGGCTCCGTACTGCTTGAGCGAATGCAACAAGAAAACGATTTTGCTCATATTGACGTGACCTTTTTTACCACCTCACAAGCTGGCCAATTAGGGCCAGATATCGCAGGCGAAGCAAAACCATTACTCAATGCGTTCGATATTGAGTCACTTGCGCAAATGGACATAGTAATAACCTGCCAAGGTGGTGATTACACCAATGAAGTATATCAACCGCTTCGTGACAGCGGATGGCAAGGCTATTGGATTGACGCCGCATCTGCGCTGCGCATGAAAGACGACAGTATTATCGTTTTAGACCCTGTTAACAAAGATGTGATCGAGCAAGGGCTAGAGCAGGGCGTAAAAACCTTTGTCGGCGGTAACTGTACGGTCTCACTCATGTTACTTGCGCTAGGCGGCTTGTTCGAACAAGACTTGATTGAATGGGTCAGCCCCATGACCTACCAAGCGGCATCCGGTGCAGGTGCGCGCAATATGAAAGAGCTACTCGTGCAAATGGGTGAGCTTAACCACGAAGTGGCGGATGAAGTCACTGACCCGAGCAGTGCTATCCTTGATATCGATAAGAAAGTCGCCACCAAGATGAAAGACGGCAGCCTGAGCTGCGACCAATTCGGTGTGCCGTTAGCGGGAAGCTTAATTCCTTGGATTGATGTGCCTATGCCATCAGGCCAAAGTAAAGAAGAATGGAAGGCTCAAGTTGAAGCCAACAAGATTATGGGTTCGAGCAAACAGCCTATCCCAATTGACGGTTTATGTGTTCGAGTGGGCATGATGCGTTGTCACGCTCAGGCATTGACGATTAAGCTCCGCGAGGACATCAGCGTCGAGAAAATTGAGCAAATCCTTGCATCTCACAATGAGTGGGTCGACGTGATAGTGAATGAACGCGGTGCTTCAAGTCAAGAGCTGACGCCAGTGAATGTCGCTGGCACATTGCGGATCCCGATTGGCCGTATTCGTAAACTTAGCATGGGCCCTAAATACATCAGTGCGTTCACGGTAGGTGACCAACTGTTGTGGGGGGCAGCAGAGCCACTTCGCCGTATGCTGCGCATTATCGTTGACTAGGGTCTGTTGACCTTTGAAGTTTGAATTTTATTCAAATCAAAGGCTTTCAATGCAAGGAATGGGTTATGTTGCATAGTGAGCTATGTTAATAGCCGACGACAACGCAGTGTAAGCCTTTGGTTGAACCCCTTGGGCAGCGCCATTGGGGTATTTTTTCGGCGTTATGCCAGACTTACATAGAATGGCTATGCGACGCAGGCTCTGCCTTGCCAAAATCCCCCAATGACAGTTGCAAAAACACACAGCAAGGGTCATCAGACCCTAGGCACCAAATCAATTTTGCTTAATTGAAAGATCCCTGTTTACAGGGATTTTCTTATTTTGAACCTCTCCTTGAATCTGCCTCAATGGTCTTTGCCAGCGTAGAGTAAAGCTGACATCTACGCGTTGGCTATTTGTGTCAAAATGTAGACATTTAGTATGAACATGCCTAGCATGTAGCTCTGTATTACGCTGAATTTATTGACTATATTTTATTCGCCTTGGCGATACGTTAACCAAATCATATTCGAAATGACTCATTTTTTAGGATACAAACGTGTTTAGAGCCATCGTTTTTTTCATCTTTTTATGCACTTTTTCTAGTCAAGCGCGTGACATCAAAGGCGGTTACCCTGACCATTTCCCACCTTTTAGTATTGCTGGAGAGCAAGTAACTGGGATCATTCCCGATTTATTAAAAGCAACTAACCAATACAGTGAACATGCATATTACGCTGGGCCCTATGCTCGTAAGGCGTTACAAATGTTATCTGAAGGACAATTGGACTTTCTATTTGACTCACAGAGTTGGACGCAAAACGCTGATAACTATTATTGGAGCACCCCAATTACCACTGTTAATGATGTACTTATTCTTCCCATAGACTCGAACATGTCATTCACTGGTATTGATGATTTCATTCAACACTCGACAGACCGAGTAAAGCCATTTCGCATCGGCACTCGATATGAATACGTTTATCCAACACTGGATCAGGCATTCGCCAATGGCGAGCTGGTTAAGCGAAACTTTTACTCGGATTTTGGCATGTTAAGAGCGTTGCTTAAATCAGAACAAACGGGTATTGATGCCATTGTAATGTCTGAGCTCGTTTATGATTTTTTAATTCTTAACAATCCCCACTTACAAGCAGAGTTTAAAAAAGCGGACTTTATTATTGATCAAGCGCCTTATCAGTTTGTTTTCCCAAAGACAGGCGATGGTAAGTTAAACATGCTGATTACCAACCAAGCACTCGCGCGATTGCATGCTACCGGTAAGATAGAGGAAATTATCAAGCGCTACGCAAATTAGCACCAAAGCTCGCACAATATATTAATGATTAAATTGCAATATTCTATTATACGTACCTATTATAGGGTCATTATATTTTTGAAATTTATCTTAAATATTTGCAATACAACGCGTTAATTTATAACACTTTTTGAAATTTGTATTAAGCTAATTGTAGATAATTATAACGATACGGTTAGCGGATGCC
The DNA here is from genome assembly GCF_054923835.1 of Pseudoalteromonas sp. GB56. Lineage (NCBI taxonomy): Bacteria > Pseudomonadati > Pseudomonadota > Gammaproteobacteria > Alteromonadales > Pseudoalteromonadaceae > Pseudoalteromonas > Pseudoalteromonas sp. GB56. The sequence goes on from NZ_JBPCHK010000003.1 coordinate 586,009, forward strand.
CCTGATAATAAAACCTAAAAAATTGCGCTTTACGATTAGGCTAACTTTAATAGCTTCATTTGTACTTGCATGTGCCTTTACTGCTTTGGTAGGCATCACCTTACAATTCTTATTCAGTAATCATCTTGCTAAAAGCACTGCAGAAGATAAATTCCAATCTATTGCGGAGCAAAGCACCCGCCAAGCCGTGATGCAGGAACGCAGTGCCATCAGTCTAACTAAGGCACTTAAATACAACTTAATTCTTCGCAATGTTGATGCCCATGGCATTGATCGCAATACCTTATTGGCCTTAAGTACTCTACTAGAGGGCAACGACAAGGTATTTTCCTTGTTTATTGGCCTTAACAATGGTGATTACATTGAACTGTCAAATTTGGAATCTGCACAGGGGCTTCGTTTGGCGTGGGGGGCGGCTCCCAGCGATAGATGGATTCTATTACGTGTTACAAGTGATGATGGACAGCGAACGCAGTTTACGTCGTATCTAAACAGCGATTTATCGACGCGCCTGACAAAAGAGCAAAACACGAGTTTTAACGCGACAACTCGACCTTGGTATAAAAGCGCCAACACTAAAAATGTCACCAAGGTCCCCCCTTACATGTTTAGCTTCATTAATAAACCTGGAACCAGTTACACCATCAAAAACGATCAGGGCGATGTGTTTGGTGCCGGCGTCGTGATGTCTTCACTGTCAGAATACATGTCTATAAGTGGTTATGTTGGAGATACGCGGGCATATATGTTCGATGAAAATGGCGTGGTGCGTGCTCAAAACATCAGTAATGTTAGGCAGGTACAAAACGCGCAACCTCGATTGGCGCTTACACCTGAGCAACAAAAGGTCATCGATGACGTTGGCGAAATCACCGTTGGGGTAATGGATGATTACCCACCGTTTGAGTATAACGTCTCGGGTGAACCGCGCGGATATGGTCTCGACCGAATGCGTATAGCAGCCAGAATGTTGGGTTTGAAACTTAACTTAGTGAACGGTTATACCTTTTCAGAGCTGATGGAGCAGTTGGAGAATAAGCAAATTGACGCGTTATTAGGCTTAATGAAAACCGAGAAGCGCAAAGAGTTCGGGCGCTTTGCTGGGCCACATTACTTGCCTAAAGTCGTCTTTGCTACTCGTGACCCTTCGCTTGCCAAAGTAACATCTCTGCAAGCGTTGACTAACAAACGTATCGCCGCTCAAAAAGGGTATGCAATCACTGGATTTTTACAGCAAAATCTGCCGAATGCCACATTCGTCGAATACAACGATACTTTAAGTGCGATGCGCGGGGTTCAAAAAGGAGAAGTAGATGTCGCGTTCGACCTTCAGGCTGTAGTGCAATACATCGAAACCTATTTTTATATCGAAAACTTGTTTGTTAGTCCTGAGATAGAAGAGTTCAAAGGCGAAAATGATTTTGGTTTGCATCACATCGTCCATAAAGATTTAGAAGATTTGATAAAACTGATTGATATCGCGCAGTCGCAAATCACGCCCGAGACTCAAGCACAATTAGAAAAACGTTGGCTAACGTTTTCCAATGATCAACGTGAAGCGACGGCGTTATCACAATTGCCGTCGCCGAAAATACTTGAGTTAGCTAAGCACGACATCAACTTAAACGCGTTAACGAGCATTAATATCAATGGTGAGTCATACCTTGTCTACGTGCGTGAAATTACGGGCTTGGTAAAAACACAGGGTCGCGAATACATGGCATTTCTTGTCAGTGAACACGCGGCGTTCTCAGAGCTGAATCACTATGTACGTAATGCAGTCATTGTGACGCTGGCAGTGCTTGGTTTGGTCCTCATTGTCATTACCCAGATTGCCCGCAATATGGCCAATCCTATTCAACGACTTATCCAAGAGAACCATAAAATTAGTCATCGAAATTATGATGAAGTGCACTACGTGTCGTCGCATATTGAAGAAATACACCAGCTGTCAAAATCTTTGGTGAACATGTCTGAGTCGATTTGTGAGTTTGAAATTGGCCAAAAAGAATTGCTCGACTCATTCATTCAGATCATTGCTCAAGCTATCGATGAAAAGTCACCATATACCGGTGGACACTGCGCGCGCGTGCCAGAACTTGCGCTTATGTTGGCACAAGAAGCGAATAATTCCGATGACCCGAATTTTGTCGACTTTAGATTCAAAACCAAAGAACAGTGGCGTGAATTCGAAGTAGCAGCTTGGTTACACGATTGCGGTAAAATCACAACACCCGAGCATATAGTTGATAAGGGCTCGAAGCTAGAGTGCATTTATAACCGAATCCACGAAGTAAGGATGCGCTTTGAAGTGTTATTACGTGATACTGAAATTGCGTATCTAAAAGCACTTATTGAGCAACCCGACAACATGGAAGCGCTCGCGAGGGAATGTGCGGACCAGCGTCAAGGGATTATTGACGACTTTGAATTTATTGCCAAATGTAATGTCGGTGGTGAATTTATGGAGGATGCCGATATTGAGCGTGTGGCCACTATCGCGCAGCGCAAATGGTATCGCAACCTCGATGATAGGCTTGGTTTATCGCCAGAAGAAGCACGGCACATGCAAAACTTCCCTGAATTTCAACCTGGAGAGGAGCCTATCCTTAACGACAAGGCCGAGCATATCTATAAACGCCTAAATGATGTTGAAGCCCGCGATAAAGGCTACGGTTTCAATATGAAAGTACCAGAGAATAAGCAAAACCTGGGCGAGTTATATAACTTGGGTATTAAGCGCGGCACACTCACACCTGAAGACAGATACATTATTAATGAGCATATCACCAGTACCATTCGCATGTTGGAAACCTTACCACTGCCAGAGGATCTTTCTCGTGTGCCTGAATATGCTGGTGGTCACCACGAGAAGCTCGATGGCGGCGGCTACCCGCGCGGCCTCACTGGGGAGCAAATGTCGATTCCGGCGCGTATTATGGCGATTGCAGATATCTTTGAGGCATTGACGGCAAACGATCGTCCCTACAAACAGGCAAAAACCTTGTCACAGTCTTTGAAAATAATGAAGTTTATGGCCAAGGACCAACATATAGATAAGGATCTGTTTAAGTTGTTCTTAACGTCTGGGGTGTACCGTGATTATGCCATGCAGTATCTGCGCGAAGATCAAATTGATGATATAGATATCAACGACTATCTTGCATGATAGCGTGGCCTTATCCCTTGTGGGCGGGTGCAAAGCCAACAATGTTAAGTTGCCAGTGAGTTAGCGCGCCAATATTCCCCGGTGCTTTATCCGTCACTCTGAGTGTCCACGTACCGTGGGCACTTTCACCGTTAAAAGTATTGATTTTGTAATGTTGATTAATGTCACTGCTGGAACCGCCATCACGATTATGCAGAACATGTTGATTACCACTTGGCGAGGTAAGCGTCACTTCCAGATCGCTTCGCCAACTATGACGCACTGCCAATTCCACTTCTAATGAGTAAGTTGTTAACTGATTTTGCACGCGGATAGTGCTGGTGGTCGCTATGGCGCTATTGTCTTTGATATGTATGATTTCATCATTGGCGAATGTAACACTTTGAGCCCCACTCGGGATCACAGTGAGCATTACAGCTGACTGCTGTATATGATGTGCGCTTCCTGCGGTGACGGTAAAGGTGTAGTTACCGTTTTGGGTCTGCTGCTGTGTTGGCACAGTCAACGAAAATTGTCCCCCATCGACAAGTTGCGGTGTTGATAAGCGTGTACCGGGCAAAGAGGACGCAACACTCAGTTGCCATTGTTGTGCAGATACGCTTGCGCTGTTTTTGTCTGTTTGACTACCGAGATTTTGTGTATCCAGCGAAAACTCAAATGTCGCACTGTCGCCAGCATTAACCGTTTGCGCTGTTGTTGGACAATGAAGTGTCACTTTTTCAACTGCACGTTGAGTACTTTGCTGTTTTGTTTTATTGCTCGAGGCTGTTGAGTAATCAATTGCGGGGGAATGGGAGTGATGAAATGGGTTAAGCATATCAAACACATTTAGATGACTATTGTTGGATTGCTGGTAGCTCAATTTAGTCGTTTCTTGAAACATTGGGAGACGAATTTCTTCATTACTGGTGTTGCTAACGAAGAGCATGCCCACGGAGAGTAAAGTTAAAGAGAGTGGCACGGTAATAACCTCGTAAATATGTCCGTGTTTACGGGCTGATTAATGGCAGAATTAATCACCGCAAACGAAATAAGAAGGCTCACAAGGAGCCTTCTGGGGATTGCGGTAACTTACTTGTTTTTACCTTTTACTTTAGGAGTGGGTGCAACAGTGAGTTCATAAGAACAGTTGCTCGTGCCTGATTCACACACGCGGTATGTAAAGCTAGTAGCACTTGAATTGAAGCGGTCAGTGTAGCTTTGTTTTCTGACACCCGAATCTAATAATGACCCATCACGATATACATCAAATGTTGTTTTCGTTTGTGATGTCCAAGATAGACTTGCAACGACTCGGTCGCCGTCAGCAGTGGCTGATGCCGAAAGTGTAATTGCAGGTTCAGCCACACTTACGTCTTTACCTATTGAGTGCTCGGCTCCATCATCATCGATAACAGTCAGCGTTACGGTATACGTACCAGCAGCGCTGTAGCTGTGAGCTGGGTTGGCAAGAGTGGATGTCACACCATCGCCGAAGTCCCAAGACCAGCTTGTGATTGCACCGTCGCTATCGCCAGACAAATCAGTAAACTGAACATTTGTGAAATCCGCAGTGAAAGCAAAGTCTGCAACAGGTGCTACATTAGCGGGTGCTTCTTCGACAGTGAATGACACTTGTTTTTGGTCAAATGCTTCATCAGAGTCCCACGCTACAGCAGTCACAACATGATCTCCGGCATTTAGTGAGCTTGTGCTAAATAAGCCACCTGTGCCAATTTTACCGTTGAGGTTTGAATACCAATCGATACGTGCACTGATATCACCTTCTTCGGCATCGATAGCGCTACCTTCAAAGGTAATACTGTCGCCAGACATGAAGGTTGTACCGCCAGTTGGTGCCGTGATCGTTAGCGCTGGCTTGGTGTTCTCTGCTGGTGGTGGTAATACCGCATCACCGTTTGACACTGCGATGCTCCAGTTATTTAGAACACCGTTCATTGTATAACTTGAAGTGTCTTCAGCGTATAGGCGCCATTTACCCTTACTTGACTCACCTGCAAATTCAACCGGCGTAAAGGTGTGAATAAGGTCTTTATTCCAGAAGTCACGCCACGTTACGAGTTTCACGAGAGTACCAGCAGGAGATTGTAACCACACGTTCAGGTATTGAACTGAATCGTATGAGATGTTTACAGACACTTCCAAGGCATCAACTGCAACACCGGTAGGCAGGTCGATTTCAGTGTAAACACGGCCACCCCACTCAGGAAGAGGAATCGCTGTGTTGTTCGAACCACTCACTGTCGTGTTGGCACTTGCAACAGAGAACTCGATGCTCTGGTTAGTTGTTTGACCCGCAGAGTCGGTAACAGTAGCACTAACAACGTGGTCACCTGCAGATAGGTCAGACTTAGTGAAGCTTGCACCGTTACCGATAACACCATCAACGTTTGACGTCCATACAACCGATGAAGTTAGGTCGCCATCTTCAGTGTCATTCGCATTGGCAGAAAAACTTACCGTTTCGCCAACAAGGAAGGCACTGTTGTTTTCAGGAGTTGCGATAGACACGTTAGGAGCGAAATCAGTAGCACCGAGAGGCGCGCCGCTTAGCTTCAACGTCCAGTTGTTTAGAATACCAGCGTTGTTGTTATCGTGGTCTTCAACACGTAGGGTCCAGTTACCTAGCGCATTATCGAGCTCGTGGTCGTAGTTTACAAAGTCCATCTCAAGACGGTTTGTGCCTTGGCCTTCACGGCTGCGAAGTACTGATTCTTTACCGTTTGGTGCAATTAGTTTGATAACCAGGTCTTGGATAGCGTCGTGAGTGATGTCAACGTGACCTGCAACCTCTGTGATGATCATCTCATGAGGTACATTGATGACACTTTCAGCAGGTGCTTCTGGTGCATCATCAGCAATCAATACTGCTTCGTTATTGCTGAAACTGGTCGTTGTGCTGCCTTCTGGCCATACACGGAGCGTTAAAGGTAATGTCTTTGTGATGTCACCGTCTACTGCTGTAACCGTCATTTGGTAAGTACCCGGAGCCGTCGCAGTTGTGGTGTTGATAGTCATCGTTGTTGCAGTGTCAGCAGCAACTGGGTTTTGGCTGAACAGAACTTCTGCGTCTAGTGCTGGCACAGTCGATAGGCTTAGAGCCGCATCGCCTGTAAAACCACCCGCAGCGGTAAGGTCGATAACGAAGTTTTGGCTTTCGCTTTGGTTAACCGTTGCAGACGACGGAGTGGCATTCATAAAGAATGAAGGACCTGTACCGCCTGAATCAGCCAAGGCATTAAACACGTTCATGCGCTTGCCGTTGATAGTTTTGCCTTGCAATGCGGCAACGTCATCACCTGTGCTCATTAGGATGTTTTTAAGCTGCGCAGTGGTCAGGTTAGGGTTACCAGACAATAGTAGCGCTGCAGCACCGGCTACGTGAGGTGTGGCCATGGAAGTACCGCTTAGCGTGTCATATTGACCACCAGGAACGGTAGATACAATGAATGAACCCGGAGCGGCGATGTGTACCAGTTCGTCACCGAAGTTTGAGAATCCAGATATGTTGTCTTGACTGTCGGTAGACGCAACGGCCATTACGTTTGGCACATCATAACCTGCAGGGTAGAAACCACCAGCATCGATATCAGAAGCATCGTTACCTGCGGCAGCTACGAATAGCATGTCTGCGTTGTTTGCCGCTGTGATTGCGTCTTTAAGTGTTTGTGTGAAACCACCGCCACCCCAGCTGTTGTTTAGAACGCGAACGTTGTTACCGGCATTCTTAAGACCGATCATATAGTCGATACACTGCACACCGTCGGCTAGCGTACCGCCAGCAGAGCCAAGGAAGCTACAACCAACCATGCTGGTACGCCAGTTCACACCAGCAACACCTAGGTTGTTGTCACCTTGCGCACCGATAGTACCGGCTACGTGAGTACCGTGAAGACCTGTGTCTTGAGGGTTACCATTGTCGAGGATGGCTGAGATACCGTGGATGTCATCGATATAACCGTTACCGTCGTCATCGATACCGTTACCAGGGATCTCATTAGGGTTACGCCAGATGTTATTTACAAGGTCAGGATGTTGGAAATCGAAACCTGTATCGATAACACCAACAATTACAGATGAATCACCTATGGTGTAATCCCACGCCGCTTCGGCAGAAATCTTTTGCATACCGTAAAGGTTGGCGTAGTTAGGGTCGTTAGGCGTCGCTTGATGCTTCACTATGAAATTCGGTTCTGCGTACTCCACAAGAGGGTGGTTCTTTAGACTCGCCAACACGTTTTCGACATGGCGGCCTTTTCCGAGCTTTAAAACAGCAAGTCGTCCATTAGCGATATGACGCAGACGGTCATCTACACCATCATCATTTTTATCTTTGAACGATACACCGAGGTTTTGCGTTAACGCTTTACGTTCTTTTTTAGTTACTTTTTGTTTGAATTTAACGATAACACTTTGTTGGTCATAAGCCGGTGCTGCTTTTTCTGGTGCCTGACTTACCGCTAACGCGATAGGGCTGATAGTCGCAAGTAGCGTGGTGCCTACAAGTGTTGATACTAGTTTGGAAGATGATTTACTGGGCGTTTTCATCATCAAGTCTCCTGTTGTTTTATCAATGTAAAGTTATGGTTGATTTGTACGACCCACTTCATTCTCCCTGTAAGGCGCACGACGCATTTGTATGCGAATGTATATAGTTATATACCTCAAAATGTATACGATCAATACAAATGCAGCAAAAAATTCACATTTATTTATAAAATATGTATTAAACATTTATAAGTTAATGTTTTTAAACTTAAAATTGTTTTTATAAAATTCTCGTTCGAAAGGCGGTTACGGCACTGTCTATGCCCTAATTGGGACAGTGAGGCAGTGAGTCATGATGGCAAAAGACATCAAAAAGGAATGTGTATACACAAATACACAAATACACAAATACACAAATACACGAACATATGGGTAAGGAAGTAGGGAGAGCTCAGAGATTTCACACATAAAAAAGCAGCGGCCCAATGGGGAAGGGCACACTGCTTTGGTTAGGTCCAACTAGAAAGAGATAGATACCTTTGTTGAGCACACACTTGTGTCTACACTGTCGCATGCCTGATACTCGAATGTGCCAGAGGCTTTGCGACTAAATATATCGTTGTAGACAAGATTTGGTGCCACCCTGGCGACAAACGAACCGTTACGATAGAGATTTACTTCTCGCGATGCTGTTGCAACTAATTCAACAACATTTTTGCCTTTACTCATTGCATGATTTGCACTTAGCTCTGGTGTTGTGGGGTCCTCTATAGGTGGCTCTACCGGCGGATTTGTGCTACCTAGACAGCCATGCGTGCTGAGGTATTGACTGGCGTCATGCGCCTGCACAATACCGTAGCCAAAGTACACATCGTGACCTTGCACACCTGAGTCCAATGCAGTTGCTTTGAGTGCAGCGCGAATTTCTTCGCCAGTACATTCTGGGAAATTAGACCAAACTAACGCAGCGATACCAGCCACAGCAGGTGTGGCCATTGATGTACCGCTCATATAGCCGTAATCTGAGGCACCAATAGATATAGAGGCACTGATAGAACCTACAACCTCAGCGCGCTGTGCAAGTGCCGCTCCAGCAGCTGGAATAGATGTCACATTTGCATCACCGAGCGTGCCATAAAGCATGCCTTCAACATTGTTGACGATAATCGCGCCCACGCCGCCAGAGTTTTCGCAATTGAGCACTTTGTCGTGGAAGCTGATATTGCCACGGTCGATTACACAGATTTTACCTGCTGCGTTTGAATCTTGAGTTTCTGCGGTACCCATGAAATAGGTATTCGCAGTGATATTGCCTGTATTTTCCATACCAGAAGTCGGGATTGCTGTACCGTCTACCGAGAGGGTGCTAAGGCTTGCCATACCCGCCGGATAGGTCGACAGCGTTTGGACGCCACCTGCCGTTGCTTCGACACAAATGGTTTCATCGAAAGTGGCGCGCTTGCCACGGCCACTCGTACAACTTGGGAATTGAGAAAATTCAGCAATGTTGTTGTCGGCATCATTGGCACCGATCATCATCACTGATGGGTAACCTGCAGGGTATGAGCGTGCTGAGTTTCCATCATTGCCCGCTGCGGCCACGATTAAGCCACCCTCAGCTACGAAATTTGCGAATGCGTTAGACTCAGTATTGTTAGCGCCGCCACCGCCAAGACTCATGTTAATAATATTGGCGCCACCTTGAGCACATTGCTGTGTAGCATAGGCCAAATCAGAAGAATACGCCCAGCCGCTAGCGGTGAACACCTTAACGATGTGCATTGGCACGCCTGGTGCCATGCCCACAACGCCATAGCCGTTATTAGCAGCGCCAATAGTACCTGCAACGTGGGTGCCGTGTGGTCCACCATTGACGTCCCATGCTCCGGTGCCCGGGTCATCACTTCCGGTGATGGCATTCCAATTAAAGTCGCTGTTTGAACGGTCAAGACCTGAATCGATAACACACACTTTTATGTCGCTATTGGCGTTGAACATCAACTGGTTAGCTTGTGATTGATACACGGCGTAAGGTGTAAGTTGTTGGTTGGTTGGGTTGCCTGCATCGTCATTAAACACCGCCATCGCTGAGCGTCGTTGGTCTAACTCAATGAATTTAATATGTGGGTTGTTTAATAAGCCTTTTATCTCGCTTAAGTCTTTATCTTCAAACGTGGCAGCGATAAAGCCGTCGCCATCGACGTTAATATCTGCGCCAAATTGCGCAGCCAGCGCTTTAACAATGCCTTTATTTTCGTTATCTACTTGGATCACGTAACGCGAGTCTTGGGCGTAGAGGTTGGTTGCCACACCCAAGGACAAAACGGCGATAGCGCTGGCTATGTTGGTTACTTTCATAACAATACTCCAATTCGTGTAGGCCATTGCACACAGATGAAACTTTGTCCTTAAACTACACAGTTACATCGACCTACTGCGGAATTTGGTAACGGTTAAGAAGGTAATCCTTGTTCTTAAGTGACCGAAATATAACCAAATTCATTATCAGTTGTGAGCTTCAAAACTACAGAAGCTAGTTTATGTATCGATTTGTATATAAATCAATATATACATTTATATACATAACAACACAAAAGATCAAAGAATATTTAACCTAGTGGACAAATCGTTATGGCTGGAGCTGTGCTGGGAGGTAATTAACTCAATGAGAGAATGGGTTTTTCGCTGGTGGAATCGCTAACGCGATGCAGGATGTTGTTTTGGACAATGAATCGTTAGCTTGGCACCGCCTAGATTCGATGCGCTAATGCTTAGCGTGCCGTTATGAGCCTCACATATTTTTTTGGCCAAGGCTAAACCTAAACCGACACCTCCGGAGTCGCGGCATCGACTGAGGTCAAGGCGCACAAAGGGCTCTACAACGCGTTTTCGCTGAGCAACTGGTATTCCAGGGCCATCGTCTTCAACAACAATGTCGAAGTAACTGGCATGATTGATTAAGGTAATCGTGACTTGGCTTTTTGCAAAGCGCGCAGCGTTTCGTACTATGTTCGAAACCGCGCGATTAAGTTGCAACGTATCAGCTTGGACAATACAGGGTTGCTTGCCTTTTTCTGAGAGGTCGAATTCAACTTGCGGGTATAAATCAACATGCGACTCAAGTAATCGTGACAACAAGTTTCCAAGGGATACTTCACTTAAATGCAGGGTACGGGCTTTGCTGTCTAGTTGTATAAAATCGAGTGCCTCTTTGATCAATTTCTCAAGTTCACTCAAGCCATCATTGATTTTATGGCTCAGTGTTTGCGTGTTTGGCTGGTTGAACGAATCCTCAAGCATATCAAAAGCTAACTGTACCCTCGCCAATGGTGCTCTAAATTCATGAGCGACTGCCTGTATAAGTTCCCGCTGCGACTGAATGTTTTCATTAAGAGAGCGGTTAATTCTCGATTGATGAATACGGTTTACCAGTAACAGAACAAAGGCAAAAAGGGCACACAGTGCGGCTATCCACACATTACGTGTGTAACGTTGTTGCGCTATTTCTTTTTGTTGTAAAGACTGATCGGCTTGTAGTAATTTGATTTGTTGTTCGCGCTTTTCAGCCTCAAAGTGACTGAGTAGAAAAGCCACACGCTGGTCGCTTTCGGCGTTAAACATCTCGTCGTTTACCGTTTTAAACTGTTCGAGATAAGCCAATGCTTGTTGATAATCATCTTTATCTTTATAAAGTATATAAAGAAATTCATACGCCTCCTTGGTCAGGCGCTTATCGTCTACTTCTTGGGCGACACTTAATGAGCGGTTAGTTAGGTGCACGGCGCGCTCAAAATCGCTCTCTAGTTTGGCTATTTTGGCATTGACGAGCAGCGCATTTGCTTGCAAAGGCATCACTTGTATTTCGGTGATCTGTTGCAAAGCAGGTTGGGCGTGCACCTTGGCAAGTGCGGGCTTATTGAGCTCAATGTAGGCACTGGCAATATCGATGTTAACGCGTGACACAAGCACTGGATCTTCGAGTTGCTGTGCAATTTCTAACGCGCTGCGGTATTGGTGTAAGGCGGCTTCATATTGCTGTTTACGTTGATGAACCCCCCCTAAACTAGTAAAGGTTTCAGCAATGCCTAACTTATCTTTAAGCGTTTCATAGTGGCCTAATGAACGCTGTAAATAGGTGAGGGCGAGATCATAGTCCTGCAAATAGAAATAGGTTAGGCCGATATTCCCCAATATCTGTGCCAAACCTGGAATATCGTTGATTTCTTCCCTTATTTTCAAAGACTTTAACTGAAAATCGAGCGCTAAACTGTAGTTGCCACTGGTGCCATGGATATTAGCGATATTGTTAAGCGACACAGCGATGCTTTTTTGTTCACCTAATTCAAGTTGCAATTCATGTGCTTGCTGAAAATAACTCAACGCTTGTTTGGGCTGGCCAAGTGTTTGATAAATAATGGCTATATAGTTCGTAGTGTTGGCAATTCCACGGGTGTCATTTTGTTGTTTAGCTATCTCTTGCGCTAACTCAAATTGTTTGAGTGCTGATTGGTAATCTGCGGTTCGCCAATAAACAATCCCCTGCATGGTCATGGCCACATAGAGACCCCGTTGGTCGTCATTACGCTGAGCAAGACTTTGGCTCTGTGTGATCATGCTTTGGGCGCGCTCGTAGTCGCCCATAGACACAAGCGTCCATGCCATGTTGTTTAATACCGTAGCGTGGCGTTTGGCGTCAGGAAATTGGGCAAAAACAATAAGTGCTTGCTCGCCATATTCTAAGCTTTTCGTGGGGTTGTTGTCGCGGTAGGCTTCAACGAGGGCGGTGAGCAATACACCCTTGTTGGCATCACTCGCTTGCGCAAGTGATTGTTCAAGTTCTTGCGCGCTAGGTGTAGGCTCATCTGCAATTGCTGGCCTGCTCAACAGCATGCTGCCAAGCACACACACAATGAAAATGCTAATAACACCTAGCTTATTGTTCATCTGACTACCTATCGCCTACAAACAAGTATCCTTTACCATGAATAGTACGGATCCGAGTAGAAGGTGAGGAATCGTCACCCAACTTTTTACGAATACGTGAAACGCGCAAATCTATGGTTCTGTGTGTACTTTCATACCCTAACTTAGAAAAGTGCTCAGAGATAAAGTCACGGGTACAAATCACGCCTGGTTGCTTAGCCAATAATGCTAACAGCTCGAATTCCGCAGTGGTTAAATCCACTACCTCGCCTTTATAAGTCGCGGTTTGATATTTAGTATCGATGACTAAGTTATCGAATTTAAGCAGGCTTGATTCATCTCTAGGTTCAGTAACCGGTTCATTTTGAACGTCATTAAGCTGCGCTGATTCAAGCTCCGTGGGATTGCGTCGAAGCAGGGCACGGACTCGGGCTAACAACACACGCGAACGTACAGGTTTTGCTAAATAGTCGTCAGCACCGGTTTCCAGCCCAGCAACTTCGTCAATGTCATTATCTAGCGCCGTGAGCATAAGAATAGGACCATCGTATGTCCCTTGAACTCCTGTATGTCCGTAGCGTACTGCGCGACACACAGATAAACCATCCATATCAGGCAGCATGACGTCTAAAACAACTAATGCTGGTTGCTCGTTAATAATGGTGCTTACGGCTTTCAATCCATTGTGTTCAATTTTGGTTGTATAGCCATTGGTATGCAGAAAGTCAGCGACCAGTTGCGCTAGCTCCGCGTCGTCATCAACAATAAGTATCCAGTTATTCCCATTAATGCTCATTATTGCATCCGAAAAGTAACAATAAATTATATATGACTATACATGACATTGTATTGATTTGTATATTTATGTGTGTTTTGGCTCGCTAAACTAGTTACCAGCCATGATCGTAATCGGCCTTATCTTCGTAGTGAGTCATTGGACAGTAAAAATCACCCTCGGTATTTATTCTTAGATGATTGTTTTTTAAGTAATTCTAATTGCTTATTAGCGTCAGTCCAATAAGATGGCAGGGCGTCAATACAAAATGTGTGGTCATGGTCTCTGTAAAATTCAATCTTTTAGAAAATCAAAAACAAGTTCTCAAATATGAAAAGCGTACGCGTTATATGCATATTGTCGCCAAAGCGTTGGCGGGTGCTTGTTTCATTCTCACGTTGCTGTCTATGGCTGGATATGTCGTTAATGTTGAACAATTATACCGACCACTCTCTGGAGGTGCTGCTACCAATCCTTTAACAGGCATCACAGTTATGCTGGTGAGTTTAGGTGTGTTTCTCGAACACAAAAAAATGTGGACTAATGTCGTCGCACCATTAGCATTAGCCTCGCTAATCATTTCCACCCTTGTCCTGCTGGATCACATTTTTAAACTGCAGTTAAGTCACCAGATTATGCCGTTTTCGAACGTGGTCATTGCTGAAGTGCGTGCAGGAAAATCGAATTCTATGGGGCTGAACACATCGATAATGATGTTACTTCTTTCTGCTGCGGTTGTATTGGGTGGACTAGGCAAAGTAAAAACTGCGCAAGCGAGTGCATTTATTGGTTTGGCAGTACCCATGCTGTCGATTGTCGGTTATGCCTACGGCATTTCAGGATTCTTCGGACAAATGTCACTACTGACGACTACCTACGGCTTATTCTTAGCGATCAGTGTGCTGTTGATTCATGCCCAAAGCGGGGCGGTTCATGCGCTGTTATCCCCATACATTGGCGGTAGGATAGCTCGCTTCCAAGTTATGATTGGCTACTTTGTGCCAGTTTTACTGGGCTATTTATTTGTACAATCACTTGTTGCAGCACAATCTGAAGATTTATTCGGATTGTATGTTGTGCTCATTTCCTGGTTCATTATTGTGCTGGTTATCTCTAGCGCTATTTTGCAAGAGAGTATCGACGAAAAAAGACGAGAAGCTGAGTTAGCGCTACTCAAAGCTGCCACCCAAGACAGTTTGACTGGCATCGCAAACAGGCGTTCATTTATGGAACGCGCGCAACAAGAATTAGAACAAGCCAGGCGTAATAAATTACCTATTCACCTATTGATGATAGACATTGACCACTTCAAATCGGTGAATGACCAAGCGGGGCATGCTATCGGCGACAAAGTCCTCGTTGCAATGGCACAAGTACTCAGATATTCAGTCCGCAAAACTGATTTTGTGTGCCGCTTAGGAGGAGAAGAATTTGCCGCTTTATTACCCAACACAGATGCAGCAGGGGCGCTGCATGTCGCAGAAAGTATCCGCCAAGCAGTAGAAGCTGAATCTGTTGTGGGCTACACCGATATCTATGGCGCAGTAACCACATCGGTTGGGGTTACCGCGGCCCAAGACAACGAAGATATTGATGATGTCATTTCCCGTGCTGATGTTGCGTTATACGAGTCAAAAGCATCTGGGCGTAATCGTGTAACCTTAAAGTGACACATTGATTGACCGAAACTTAGAGTAAGTTGTCAATTTTGTGAAAACTCAACTATGGTTATGGGCAATTTAAAAGTTCAGTAAACAGTGGGTTGCGTTTTAACGTTCAAGGTAATGCGGTAAGTGATAAGCCTGAGTAATGACTAACACCGAAATCAATCGTTGGTGAATTAGTTTGCCGGTCAAATCACAAGTAAGCATGTTTTACAGAGTGCACAAAGGCTGGTGCGTTGGGTTTGTGCCGGCCTTTTTTTTCTACCTATACCGTAATAAATACATCAATCATTTCACAGGGATAGTTCTATAAACACGCGTTTTTATTTGAGATGTAATCCTGCACCCAAGAGAAAATTTCATTCGCATAATTTCGTTTATTAAAAGAACAAATGCTTAATATGAAATAGCTCATTGAATCAATGGTACTAATTGAGATGAAAGATTAACGACTTAATGCAAGCGATTGATTTAATCAGAGTATGTTTTGTTTGTTGTTCGAGGTGTACGTAAGCAACTCATTAAACCAAGGTCGAAAGTCACACTAAAAGTCTGGGATATATTGCTGGAGGGCCCAATTTATAGAGCCTAGCAGTTTACAAAAACCTCATTTTGTAATTTGTTGATCACATATTTCATTAACAAATGAAATGGTCATTATTTATTGCCTATAAATTAGATTATGTTAAATAAGTTGTTCCACAAAATCGAGGTCAAAGTTTTGTGTGGGAATTTCACTGTTCGTCAAGAATATTTCATCGAAATAGGAATCTACAAAACAGACCTCGACTGAGACAGCACTAACCCACTGACATTGTATATCGGGTGCTAATCGAGCTTTTTGTGGGTCATGCTTTTCGAATGGCAGTTATGCACTAGCCGAAATAGATGTAGTGTTATTCGCAAGGCAGCTCTTTGGTATTTCTAACAACTTTGCATGTCTTCAAACAGTTAATAGAACATAGAATAACGGATATTCATGTAACTCTCTCTTGGACAAAAACACGTTAGTCGAACGTCTTCTTTATAGAATGGGATTTCTCCCCCTACTATTTTCACTGACTTTTTAGCGTTCAAAACTTTCTATCTGCTAAATTTTGAACCTATCATTAAAACAGTGAGACCAAAATGAGCGAGTTTAACTAAACACTGATTGACCTAACGTATTCATATATATCTTGTTGAACTCACTCTACATATGGGGCAGATGCTTAAAGCAAGAACTGACCCCCAATTTACTATTTTATTTCGTGACTTAGGTGAAACTTAGGTTCCAACGTTAATTACGTCGCTTTCTTTTCTCTCACAGGCAGAATCACCTTGAATTTCAAATTTACACAAAGCATCTACAACAGTAGACCCTGTATGGATCACCTCTGAGTGGATAAGTTTTGTAGCCGTCATAATAACAGGTTGAAACTTATCGATGGGCTTTACAATAAATTTCACTTCATTGTCAGCAGATGTGAAGTACTTATCCATTCCCCATGTCGTTATTACTTCCGGAGCGTTTGCTATATCTTCTGAGCCGGTAACAACAGCATCAAATGTTTTTCGGTCCACTTCGTAGTTACCATCTTTAAGCACAACTTCTATGCCATCTACTTGTAATTCTTTACCGTTTTGAACATAGATAACATCTTGAGTCTGTTCAATTAGTTGTTTAATCTGTTCCTTTTCATCTTTATCATTGGGTATACCGCTTCCTAGTTTATAAACCCATTCAATACCTCCATCACAATCAAGTCTTGAGTCTATTCTTTTTTCACAACCACCATGGATTACTACTCTAGAGTCGCGCTTTATTGCGTCAATGATTCCCCGGAGATTCTGTGTGCTTTTGGTATCCTGAAAGCAATGATACAGACGCTACACCGACAATTACTGTTGAATTTAAGCCATATTTTTCCGTTAATAATTATTTCCTCATTTTCACAGAGTTAATGTATCTAAAATAAAGATAAATAAATTATTCGTAGCCATTAAGGGGTTATTATATAGTGGTGGTTTTGGTTTTATGCGTAGCACACAAAGTGAGATCTAAGGCTAGCGCGCTTACTCTGGACTTTAGCGATAGATAAATAGAGTATATGTGTATTATCATAGTGATATCGTTAGGAAAGAATTAAGCAGGAATTCTATTAATACATTTTTTTCAACCAATTGCCTATCTTCATACTTAAAGTTGAATTTTCACTTGATGAAATACTTACTTATTGATATTGATATATAACATACGATTTTTTAATTGCTTTCATGGTTAATAAATTAAGTAGAGTTATTTGTTTCTTTTTATCGATAGTGCTTGTCGGGTGCGCTACCACTTATAAAGGCGATAATAATGAAACAGCGATGTCATATATTTACGGAAAAAATGATACAACCATCATATTTGTTGGACCCACAAATGAAACTAACGCATCAAACCTAGAAGAGCTTTTAAAAAGAAAGAAAGGTTATAAAACGCTTGAAATACACAGTCAGGGTGGTTCTGTTAAATCCGGAATGAAAATAGGTAGATTGGTTCATGACTACAAATTGAAATTAGTAGTAAAAGAACTTTGCCTTTCTTCTTGTGCCAATTACATCGCAACGGCTGCAGAATCAGTTCTGGTTACTAAAGGTTCCGCTATCGGCTGGCATGGTGGTGCATTCCAGGACTTCTATGTCACATCCCCTAGATACCCATTGTGGGCAAAGGTTCTCCTATTCATATTGGGGCATGACTTTGAAGAAGAAGAATTGCAATTACAACAAATATCAGAGGATTGGCAGTTGCAAGAGCTTGAGTTCTTTTCGTCAAATACAAATGTAGACCCTGTCATTATGGTGCTGGGTATGATGCCGGGCTACAAAGAAAGAAGAACAGCACCTCTTTTTAGTTACGACGTTAAGACTTTGCGTCGTTTAGGTCTCAACATCGAGTTTGAAAAAAGAGCAATTTGAAGTGGTAGTTGATGGTATCAAAGAAATTCAAATCTTTAACGTTGGAGAAGAGTCTCTTTCGGAGTTATCTACCCTACACAGAAAGAACGTGAATGATTATATAAAAAACCTGAACTCAGATTAACCTATTGCTTAACCTGAATATCAAAGAGAAATAGCACAGCTACAGTGGGTTAAAACTAACTTAAAATATCTCGTAGACTTCGAGGTTTTCCTAACCCGTATCCTTGTCCATAATCAACCCCTATTTCCTTAAGTTTATTTGCAATTTCATCCGTTTCAACATACTCGGCAACGGTTTCCATATTCATAATATGTCCCACTTCGTTGATTGCTTTGACAATGGAGTTATCAATCTCATCGTCAAGAATATCCCGGACAAACATGCCATCGATTTTTACTATATCGACTGGTAAGTTTTTAAGATAACCAAATGACGATAAGCCACTTCCAAAGTCATCCAAAGAAAAGGTGCACTCATATTTTTTAAGCGCACTAATAAAATTCGCGGCTGACTCAAGATTAGATATCGCAACGGTTTCTGTTACCTCGAAGCACAATTTATTCAATGGAAAGTTGACTCGAGTTAAAAACTTCATTGTGTTTTCTACAAATTGTACACTGGTTATTGACTGACCCGAAAGATTAATACTAATGTGATCAATTCGGTTTAAGAAATCCGGCGCGTTCATTAATAATTTGCAGGCCTCTTTTGATCACCCAAGTATCAATTTTTTCCATCAAGCCATAACGCTCAGCTGAAGGTAAAAAACTATCGGGACCAATCAGGTTGTTTTGCTCATCGAACATTCTTATCAAAAGTTCATAGCGTGTCGACTTATTAGTTTTAAAGTCGACAATGGGTTGAGCAAAAAGCTCAAACTTATCATTTTCTAATGCGTCATGAATGATACAAACCCACTGCATTTCTTTATGGCGACGGGCCAATACCGAATCTTCAGGCTCTGATATATGGTATCGATTCCGACCATTTTCTTTTGCTAAATAGCACGCAACGTCAGACTCTTTTAAAAGTTCATCAAAATTTGACACCAGTTCCGTTATTTCAACCACTCCGACGGAAGCGCTGATTCGATGTATCTTATTTTCCCATACAAATTGAAACTCACTGATTGCTATAAGTACTTCTTCTATAACACGAATACTATGTTTTAAAGCGTATCCTTCCATTAACAAACCAAATTCATCACCTCCAAGGCGAGCGACCACATCATGTTTTCGCACCGACATTTTAATGACTTGGCTTAGTTGTCTTAATAGCTCGTCGCCTGCTGGGTGGCCGCAGGTGTCATTGACAAGCTTAAATTGGTCAAGATCTAAAAAACAAAAAGTATGACGCTGTTTAGTTTGCTTGGCATTTTTTAATAGCATTTTGGCACGAGTTTCAAACTCATGACGGTTAATAAGGCCCGTTAAAATGTCGTGACTGGCTTGATATTGTAACTTTTGCTGACTTTGAATACGTTCTGTTATGTCAAAATAACTGACCGGTATATGGCTAAACCCTTGGGGCGTATCGGGTATCGGCATCGAAATATGAACGTCTTTTGTATTTCCTTTTACAGTGACTATGGTGGTATCAGCTTTAAAGATTTTTAGCTGTTCCCAAATCGCAAAAAGCATGGGCACTAAAATATCAGCGTCATTTCCACCAAAATTCGCAACGGTAGATTCTCTCAACTCTTGAGCGTTTTTCGCTTCAAATAATTCTAATGTTGCCGCATTTATCTGATTAACTATTACTTTTTCCAACATCTCGTCAATTACCGACGGGTTATCGTGGAAAAACGTTTTGAAGTCAGTGACATCGTCGTCACGTAATGCTTGAAAGAGCGTGAGTACTGCAGAAAAATCTTTATCGAAAATAGCGACATCAGAACTGTTATATAATTGTTCAAATCGTTTTCTTTCATTATTTAACGCCTCTTTAGCAAGCACCATTGATGTAATATCCCGGTTAACTCCTACGATGTGGCGACAACCATCAAATGGATCGGCATGTAAGCGAGCATCTGCCTGCACCCAGCGCAAAGAGCCATCTGGGTGCAAAATTCGAAACTCAGTATGAAGTCGGCCACTACCTTCAATGGCTGTGTTAAAAGCACGTTCCGCCTGCTCTTTATCATCTGGATACAAACAACTTGACCATGCGTCATAAGCCCCCCCAAACGTTGTCTCTGTGATGCCATACATTTGATACATTTGTGCATCCCAAACCAATTCATTCGTATCTAGATTTAAATCCCAAAACCCAATGCGTGCTGAATCTGCCGCTAAGTTAATCCTAAAATTACTGATTTCTAATGCTTGATTCGTTGTTGTTAAATCGTCATATTGCTCCTGAATGGCATCACGCTGCTTTATTAAATCGGTGACATCCTCACCCGTGGTGATAAAAAAGTCGGTGTAAGGAAATGAGGTAAAGCGAAAATGCTTATCTAAGTGAGGGAAATAATCAAAGAATACCTTAGTTTCATTTTTCTCAAACAGTTCAGTGATGATCGACAAGTAGTGCTCGGTTGCGCCATCACCAAAAATTTCATCTGTGGACTTGTCTTTGACCTCGGTTAGATTTTTCCTATCCCATGAAGCCAAAGCTAGAGGGTTGGCATAGACAAGACTCCATGTTTTAATATTTCCTTCAGGATCTCTCTTATTAATTTCCAAATATGAATTTCAACGGGAAACCTGCTAAACAGGAAGCCAATATTTTCCGACGATATAATTTCGATTGAGTTTTCCATACAACCTTATCAAAATACGGGCGTAGACAAGCAACGCACTTTGCCTCACCTACCTGACCTCAATAAAACATTCTCAGCAGATACATCATGGTTTTTAATCGTTTTAATAGGATTACTCGTAGTGTAGTTCAACTCATAAGAAATACATAAACTTAGGATGCAACGTTCTGTCAATATTGACAGTTATCGGGATAAATTTACTAGGAATTTTTCACCAATCCCAAACCTAAAGATGACTTTAGGTTTAGCAGCTGAAGATGCTAGGCGAACAAAACAAGGAATGAAGCAAGAAATACAAAAGTTAAGAGAGACGGTATAATTATGCCTGCATTTCGCTCTTAGTTCTTTTGCCTAAACACGTTTTTGGGCAACAGCAAGTCAGAAGATAACTTTGTAGTGGACAAAGGCGAGCTATAGCCAACGAGCGACTCTACAGAATAAAAGAAAAATACTTCCATCACTGTACAACAGAACACAATTTCAATGTCCCAATGTCCCAATGTCCCAATGTCCCAATGTCCCAATGTCCCAATGTCCCAATGTCCCAATGTCCCAATGTCCCAATGTCCCAATGTCCCAATGTTCCAATGTTCCGATGTTCCGATGTTCCGATGTTCCGATGTTCCGATGTTCCGATGTTCCGATGTCTCAGTGTCTCGAGGATAATTTTAAATGCGGCTGAAGATTGGAGCCTGCTTGTGTAATAGAGGTAATAGCCCGGATAGGTAATGCAGAAATTGGGTAAAAAAGTAATAAGATCGCCAGATTGAATTTGATTATTGACCAGCGCCTGAGGAACATACGCAAACCCATAGCCATCTAGTGTAGCTTGAACCACCTGATTTACCCCATTCACAACTACTTGTCCTTTCACGCGCAGTCTATGTTCATGGTCATCAACAATGAACACCCAAGGGAAGTTATCACCATGTGTTGGAAGCTTTAAATTTATACAAGGCAAGTCTAAAAGGTCATCTGCTACCGCAGGCGTTTTGTCGTGACGAACTACCTCAGGAGATTTATTTTGAGTATTCCTTTGGTTGTTGAAAATTGACAGTGTTACTTTTTATAACAACTCTATTTAACAATGAGTTACGACGAAGTGAGTCTTGCTCGAAGGTGATATTTGTACACCAATTAGCACGTTAACGCTGGGTCGGTTCAGTCTGTCATTAGTAAACCGCATGGCCTCCGATGAGCCGCTGCTTTCAGTACGCCAAACATACCTGATTTTTGCCGCTGTTTTTGGCTTTGTATAGCGCGTTATCTGCGCGTTTGATGATTTGCTCTAAGCTAACTTTGTTTAAAGGAATGTTGGAAATAGCATGACCTTGGCTTCCCGCGACGCCTAAACTAGCCGTCAATTGAGTGGTAATGCCATCACCAATGGTAATAGTGAGTTTTTCAATTGCATTTCTTAGTCGCTCAGCCTGGTGTTTAGCGTGTTCATGAGATGTTTCAGGTAAAAAGACAATAAACTCTTCACCGCCCCATCGTGCGGCAATGTCTCCTTTGCGACAGACGTTTTTAATACAATTCGCAATTTGCTTCAGTACTTCATCTCCTGCCATGTGGCCATAGGTGTCGTTAATGTGTTTGAAATGGTCGATATCAAGTATCACTACCGATGCGTCACGCTTTTCCCTTAGAATGTTTTGCCATACAGGCGTACTGACTTCTCTGAATCCGTGGCGGTTGTTCAGCGTGGTTAATGCATCACTACGGGCATAATTTTCAGCAATTAATTTATCTAATTTAGCCATTCTAAACTGACGAGCTAAAATGACTGCCAGTAAAATGGCTTCAAACGCCATACCAACCTCTATCGCTTTAAAAGTGTAGTCGTTATAAGGGACAAGCACACCAGCAACAGCAAGTGTAGATACGGTTATGCAAATAGCCGCCACGACCGACGAGCTTAAAAATATAACTGCAAATGGCTTTTTTGCCTTCAGGGCATAAACACCCATAGCGATGAACAATGTGACGAATCCACAATTCAATATAAATGCTAACGAAATAGAAAAGACGAGTTGGTCTAATACAAAGCCGGCTAGCATTCCTGCGGGAATAATGAGGGTTGTGCGCACCACTAATTTATCCAATGCAGGGGCGTATGACTGGGTATCTAACAATAGACGAGCAAAATGCAAACCTGCCACACTGTATGCTGATTATTAAAAATATATCGACCCAATCTTGGAAATATGGGCCAAAATCAGGGGTAATTACGGCGTGTATTTGACCGGTATATGACAAGCTATTTAGAACAAAACCAACTAAATAAAGGCTGTACAGTCCATATTCTTTTTGGCGTATAAATATAAACAAAACGAGGTTATACAGTGCCAGAGCTACCATAATACCGTAGAGTAACCCGTACTGATAACCCGTGCTAATGTCCCGACTAATCGCAGCTTGTTTTTTACTCAAGCGAATTGGAATTGCCATTGGCCCCAAAGACTCAACCCGCATGTAAATTTCAGTAATGCCCGGTTGAAAGTCGTGTTCGAATGCATAAAACCGATATGGCATAGGGCGTTGCTCAAAACCGAGGCCATCGCCACCAACGATGTGTCTGATTTGCTCGTGATTGTGCATCAACCACGTATCAATACGGTCAAGCCACGGGGTTGCTACTGATAGACGATAAAGCTGAGCCTGCGCATGGGTATTGTTAATGGTGAGCTTAAGCCAAACAGGGTCAACGCCTATCCCCAGAGAAATTGAATCGTTTGTACTTGGTTTTGATTGGCCGTTGTTAAACGCATCTATTGCATTTTTTAGTGAGATGTTGCCATTGTGTTCTTGAAAATAGTGGGCGTACTTGCCAAGTGTATCGTCTTCTAGCGTGGGTATTTCAGCTTGTTTAGCATGTACGCTAACGTTAAACATAATTGCTAAAAAACACACAAACATTACGACAAGACGGCTTAACTTAGTCATATAAAACAGAGGTGGAAAGAGTTAATAAGTTGTTGAGAATTGTAGCACTTTGGGTTAATAGCGAAAGTTTTAATCTGTGTTTCCCCTTTCAGTTACAAGTTCGTTGATTTTGTACCCACAATCTTTGACGTTGATTGTATAAAGAATCTCCAGAGTACCATCTGGTGAGTGGATTTATCTTGTTGTCCGGCTCTGGATGCCCTCTTCTTCTGTTGCAGTGCAGCGCTATGCCTAGAGGAATGCTCGAAGGAGAAACTGAGCTAACTCTACACCGTATTGAGTAATCAGTCTTATTTGCTTTAAGTTTTTCTATGTTACGTGCGCTACGTTGAGTACATGTTTGTATGGAATCTAATCTTTTCTGATAGGATGGTCGTTAATTTTAGTCACCTAATCAAGAGCGCTTTCTTTCTCCTGTATTACGCTCAGGTGACACCTACTCCAAGCGTAGTGTGTATGAATTTAGCGTGATTTAGATAGAACACATGCTCTTTTAAGTGACTTACTATTGATTTTGCTTTTTTCATCTATCTTTTCAATCAATACAATCTATTTATACAGTTTTACTGAAATAAGGAGTTCAAAGATTATGGTTGCTATATGAGAAACCATTTGGACGATAGGCGATGAAAAAGACACTCACTTTTGCAACGATGCATTTCACAATTGCGTTTAGTGTAACTTACTTACTGACGGGAAGTTACTTGGTCGGAGGCTTAGTCGCGGCGGTAGAGCCCGCTGTAAATACAGTGGCTTTTTACTTCCACGAGAAACTTTGGCGCGTTATTGAGCGCCGAAACGATCAATCTGGCAACGAGGATTCAGTACTGTTTGCATAAGACAACGATTGTATCTCGACACTTGCTCGTGAGTAAGGGATCGCCCCTGCGGGTCGAACCCTTCATTGTTAAAGTACATAGAATCCAAGAGTATTTATTGTCATCTATGACATGAAGCCCACATTTTCGAGTGTAAGAGAGTTTGCGCTGTCCATTCCTCCACCCTACTCAGTTTCAGATTTGAAATAACACGGGAGCAACAGAGTTGGCTCTGATTTATGTGCGTCCATGATAACGAGTCAGAACACAGTTTGATAATTGGTCACAGCGACTCCATTGTCACATTTGTTTATGAAGCTGACTGTAAGAGCAAATCACAAAAAAATGGGCTGACTTATATGTGCAGCGAAGGTAGCAGCATTAATAACGCAATTTGTTGCTGACCTCTACGTAGATGGTAACGAAAGCGTCATAGGCCGCTAAATCGACCAGACTAACCTAGGCTTTTTCTTGGTTCATAATAAAAGTCGCACAACAGTTGAATACATTATGGGTACATGTTGTAAGAAATAACCTTAGACTATGTCGAGTATTAGATGCGTTGGCTTTATAGGTACGACATTACAGTGAGTTTATTGACTAAGTCTAGATTGTTTATATTGTATAAATTCAATTACTTAGCTTTTTATCGTGACCTATAGCTTGAATTTCGACTGGCTATTATAGAACCGTGAAAAAATATAAATATATCATCGTCTCTACAGTTCATAGTCTATGCTCAATTAAAGAACTGTTTTGTTCGACTTGTCATCTAGTTATGACTTATGACTTTTATTTGTTGGAATAGCATCGTGTATGACAAAGAAATATGAGGACGTCCAATATAGACGAATTATCGAAGCCTCTACTGACGCCATCATTAGTAAAACACTTGACGGTGAAGTAACGACTTGGAACAAAGGTGCTGAGCGTCTTTTCGGTTTCACTGCTGAAGAGATGGTGGGTCAACCTTTACTCAAAGTATTTCCTCAAGACAGAGTTTCCGAAGAATCAGACATTTTGGCTCAAATCGCAGCGGGGAAAACTGTAGAGCACTTTCGCACAATTCGAATTCACAAAGACGGATACCCGTTGCACATCTCAGCAAATATTTCTCCTATCTATGATGATAATGGCGTTGTGGTCGGCGTATCAAAAATAGCCAGAGATATAAGCCAAGAGGTGGAATTGGCGAAGAAAGCAACGTTACTTAACGCCATAGTTACGTCATCTGACGATGCCATTATCAGTAAAACACTCGATGGCGTCGTAACAAGCTGGAATGAGGGGGCGCAAAAAATGTTTGGTTATGAAGCAGACGAAATGCTCGGACAATCCATTTTAAAACTCTTTCCTGTGGATAAAAAAAACGAAGAGAAATACTTAATAGACAAAATCGTAAGAGGAAAAAACGTAGATAACTTCCAAACAGTGCGCCTCAGAAAAGACGGTTCGAAAGTCCCTATTGATGTGTCCTTATCACCGATTAAAGATGAGCAAGGCGTCATAATCGGTGTGAGTAAAATAGCGAGGGACATTTCTAAGCGTTTGCAGCTTGAGCAAAAAACAAAATACTTTCAGGCAATTGTCGATAGTTCAGACGATGCCATCATCAGTCGCGATGTAAATGGGTTAATTACCAGTTGGAATAAAGGGGCCGAAGTACTCTTTGGTTACAGTGCCGAACAGATGATTGGCAACGATATGAATGCCTTCATTCCCGAACAATGTCGAGGCGAAGAGGAGTTTATTTTTAATCAAATAGAAAATGGTAACCAGGTTGATCACTACGTCACTCAACGAGTTAATCGTCATGGGCAAATTCTCAACGTGTCTTTGTCGGTCTCGCCGATAAAGGACGTTGATGGCGATGTTGTTGGTATCTCTTCAATCTTTCATGATGTGACTGCTCAATATGAAGCAGAAAATACCCTCAAGATGCTAGGTGAAATCGATATTCTCACTCAGCTTCTAAACCGTAAAGCACTCGTACAAAAACTCCAGGAGGAAATACGCCAGTGCAAAGGCGGGCTAGGTCTTGGCCTCATCTACCTAGACCTAGACAGGTTTAAGGATATTAATGATAAGCAAGGACATGAATACGGCGACGCCGTGTTGTGCCATATTGCGGATGTAGTAGCAGATATCGTCTATGAAAAAGGTGTGATTGGTCGCATAGGCAGTGATGAATTTCTTATCCTCTTGCCCCGTTGTGACGTTGATGCAGTCGAGAAAATAGCACAAACCATACTGCATGAATTACATAAACCCTTCGAGATTAAAGATGTCATGAATGTTATTTCGGGTAGCATTGGCATAGCGATGTACCCTGCTCATGGCATGGACCACAAGACACTGATAACCAACGCGGATTACGCGTTAGTGCAATCAAAACAGGTCGGTAGAAACGCGTATACGGTATACAACAAAGAGCTGGCTAACGTGCTGTCACGTAACCAGCAAATCTCGGTAGAGTTACCCAAAGCTATTGTTACTGGCCAGTTGTTTATGAATTACCAGCCGATCGTTGATTTAAAGACCGAGGAAGTGTTCAAAGCGGAGGCTCTGATCCGTTGGAATCATCCTCAACTTGGATTTGTAAGCCCCGCTGAATTTATTCCTGTCGCTGAGGAAAATGGCAGTATCAATGACATTGGTAAATGGGTGTTCGATGAAGTCACAGCAGAATTAGTAAAATGGACAAAAAAATATAACCGTGACTTCAAAGTGAGTATTAACAAATCACCCGTACAGTTTCATACCGACGACCACGCACCGCAAATCTGGAGTGACCAATTAGAGAACGTGGGCTTACGCTGTGAAAACGTAGTGGTTGAAATTACCGAAGGGAGCTTGATGAAGAGTACTTCGGTCAGCGAGGGAAAACTGAGAGGTTTTTCGGGACTGGGGTTTGAGCTGGCTATTGATGACTTCGGTACAGGTTATTCTTCCCTTGCCTACATTAATAAATTTCATATTGATTACATAAAAATAGACAGAAGCTTTGTAAGTAAAATTGAGACACACCCAGACCAGCTGAATATTTGTGAAGGGATTATTTTACTCGCCCACAAGCTGGGTTTAAAAGTCATTGCCGAAGGTATAGAAACGGAGGCTCAACATCGATTACTCAAAGAAATGGAGTGTGATTATGGTCAAGGTTATTGGTACTGCAGGCCCGTTTCAGCTCAGGCGTTTGAGGAGTTTATGCAGCGTGTCATAAAAAAGGAAGCGCTGGATAAACCTCCAGCTAATGCAAAAACTACGACACACATTAGCTGTAAGAAAGTGCAATGATAACCTCATTGGGTCATGTGCAATTAAAGGTAAGGGATTCATGAAAAATCATCATCTTTTGTCCATCACTATCGGTTTGTCTTCCGTAACAGCTGTATTACTCGTGATATGGATGTTCACATTAAAAGCGCAGATTGAAACATCTTCTGAGAACTTCAATAGACTAACATCTGAAATAAGTGACGAAGTAATTTCCTTACATAATCTCCAGCGCCATATTGGCTATGGCGGATTTATCCACAACCTCAAAAATTACGTATTACGCAAAGACGAAAGTTATTTTGATAGTGCGATGCTTAATGTCGTTGAAGCAAATCAAGTACTACTGAAAATAGAACAAAGCGCAAAGGCGCATGGCGGTATCAATGAAGTCAGTATAATTAAGGCCACCTTGGCTGAATATCAAGTGAAACTTCTTGAAGCTAAGACGCTCACTACCCAAGGAATGAGTGCCGAAGAGGTAGACGCGGCAATAAAAGTAAGTGACGTTGCAGCATTAGAAGCGATAGAAGCCTTGACTCTCCTTTCGTTGTCAGACTATCAAAACGCCAATAGCGACTACATTGGCGGCCTTACAAGCATCCACACCTGGATAGGTTTAGGTTACTTATTGTTTATCCCTCTTATGATGTTGGGCGCGATTGTCTACTTGTTAGTACATACTATGCGAAACCACGCCGAAGAAATAGACAGCACGCGCAGAGACTTACAGTCCTTACTCGATACCACGCCTGATTCTATTTTGTCTATCAACCAACAAGGGGAAATAGTGCGCGCCAATGCCAGTGCGAAAACATTTTTTGGCTATGGTGACAGCCTTGAGGGAATGAATGTCGACGAACTGGTTCCCGACACAATAAAAGCAGAACATGGGAAAATGCGACAAATGTTTTTTGATGCACCTAATACTCGGATGATGGGTAAGGGTCGACGCGTGCAAGCGAAAACAAAAAATGGCGAATGCAGGGATGTGTCAGTAAGTTTGGGGCATGCTTATTACAACGATACGCGTCTAGCAATCGTGTGTTTGCGCGACGTCACTGATGAAAGTCGCGTTAAATTCCAGCTTCAGGATTTTCGCCAACGCGTCCAACTTGCCAGCGATACAGGCAAATTAGTGTTCTGGTATTGGGATAAGCACAACGGTGTGATTGTTAGTGATAAATACGATGCGAAAACAAAATTTCTGATATCTCAAGAGCAATCAACGCTAGAAGAATGGTTAGTAGACATTCATGAGGATGACAGAACCACCTTCACGGAAGCATTACATCATTGCGAATTAACGAAAGAATCAATCACCATTTATTACCGCCAAGAGTCTGTTACTGGAGGATATAAACACATTCGCACGACGATGGTACCGCAAACACTTGAGGAAATGGCACAAAGTGTTTTGGCGCAAGAGTACTCTGTTCGCACTGTTGGCATGAGTCTGGATATTTCAGAGCAACGCAAAGTGGAAACCGAATTATTAAAAGCGCGCGAGGCCGCGGAGTCTGCAAACTTAGCAAAAAGCCAATTCTTAGCGAATATGAGCCATGAAATCCGCACACCAATGAACGCAATTACTGGGATCATGACCTTATTGATGGAGGCTGAGCTCCCAGATCGCCAAGCGCGACTGGTAAGAAGTGCCTACAGTGCGGGAGATTCATTGGTGAATATCGTTAACGATATTCTTGATTTTTCAAAACTTGAAGCGGGTGAAGTAAGTGTAGTCAATGAGCCGTTTAGCCTTGACGAAGTACTCGATAAACTCATTGATTTATATAGCGTTGTTGCTCAAAGCAAGAGTTTGATTTTGCAATTAGATGTAAAGCCCGAGGTGTATATAAGCCTAGTTGGCGATGCGATGCGCCTAGGGCAAATCCTGGGCAATATGGTGAGCAATGCAATTAAATTTACCCCAGCTGGAAAAGTTCGGATCCGCGTAGAACTCACTCATTCCAGTACGACGAGTTGCACATTGCGCTTTGCGGTGTTCGATACAGGCATTGGTATGACAGATACCCAAGTACAGAGCATTTTTAAACCATTTAGACAAGCCGATAATTCAGCAACACGTGAATTTGGTGGCACGGGGTTGGGGCTAAGTATCTGCCAGCGTCTTCTGGAAATGATGAACACCCACATGTCCGTCAATACTGTACAAGGGCAAGGCTCAGAGTTCTATTTTGAAGTGGAATTCTTGTTACAGGAAAACGCAAATCGTTATTTAGACCTAATCGCCGACGAGAAGAAGGCATTAGTCGTTATTGAAGACAGTGACATAGAAGACACGGTTACGCAATATTTCAGTCACTGGGGAATCAAAATAGCGTGTTACAACAACAACAAGCGTGCCTACAATGTGCTTGATAAAAATCCGGAAGAATTCGATGTGTTGGTAATTCATCATGCCAGCAACGAAAAATCCAGTCGGGTCATCGACATTTGTCACTTATGGCGGCAAAAGAAATCGGGGCGCAAGGACAGCTTGATCATCATCACTTCGCACGTGAATTGTGAAGACAAACTATTGCGTGAACTGAACCCCATTTTCATTGTTCAACCCCCTACTCCATCGCGGTTATTTGATGCTATTAATTCTGGTAAGCGAGATCTGATTGTTTCTTCGGGCAGTTCGAACATGGTGCATCTGTCAAAAGAGAAAACCAAACCCATTGCTGGCGCAAGGGTGTTGCTCGCTGAGGATGTGAAAACCAATCAAATTGTTGCTATCGACTTTTTACAGACATTGGGTTTACAAGTTGATGTTGTAGAGAATGGCCAACAAGCAGTTGATGCTGTGAGAGAAGAAGAATACGACATCGTGCTGATGGATTTCCATATGCCAGTTATGAATGGCCTTGACGCAACACGAAAAATCCGTGAGTTTAAATCACTTGATGAATTACCGATCATTGCAATGACGGCGGCTGTGTTCGCTCAAGACAGGCAAGCTGCGATTGATTGTGGAATGAATGCGCACTTACCTAAACCCATTCAAATTTATCAATTAGCTTCAACGCTTGTGGATTTTATCGAACAAAATCGTAAGCGAAATAAAACTGGAGAAGCGAAGAACGCCGAAGGCGTGGAACTAAGGGCGATTGCTAATAGTGACATAGATTTTACGGTATTAGATGGCTGCGTTGATGTTGAAACTGTGCGTCACAACTTTGGGCATAATCCCATTGCTTATGAGCGATGCTTGAATCATTTTATGAATGACTTCTGTGATTGGGCAAGCGATATTGACGAGCTGATACAGAATGAAAAGTACAAAGATGCGGCGGAATTAGCACACAAGCTAAAAGGGGCATCGGCCAATATCTATGCAAATTCTTTAGCAACCGCTGCGAGCGAATTGCAAGGGATGTTAGACAAACGTGAAACTGCTGCTTTGAGTAAGGTGAAAAATCTACTGGCGATGTTATTGCATAAATTGCCGTTGAAAAATATAGATAAAAAAGGTGCTTAATTACGAATTATGCCGGCTAGGCGCTTATACCTAGCCGGAGCGTAAACCAAAGGTTAGTTCAGTTCACCATCGACCCAAAACTTAGTGCCTTTGAGTACAGCCTGAAGTGCCAAGCCTGTTTCGGTGAGAGAATACACGGTTACGTCATCGACAATGGCTTCTGCGGCAACTGCCCCACCCTTCTCTTTGTGCTTTGCCGCGGCATCTGCGTTCCCCCCAAACGTCCAACCATGGTCGATAAACCGATTAAGTGCAGCCTCAGTATGAAAGACCATCACCACATTGAAGTCTTTCACGCCAAGTCCGAGTCCTAATCCCGCTTCACCCATGTTCATATAAGTCCATTTTCCTGTACGATTATTTTTTACAACACCATAACCGCCGCCAAAACTGGCGAATACAACGTTGACATTGGCATTGTCGAATACCGCGTAACCCGCGCTGGTGGCAATTTGATTTTGAACATCTGGTTTTTGCATATACAGATCTGTAAGTGTTGCCGAACGCATGCTTTGGACGACATCGCGTTTAGCCTGCGGACTGGCTTTTCCGGAAGTTGCACAGCCACCGATAACAGTCATTGTTAGTAATACGACTAAACTGATTAGTAACCGATTGGTCATCTTCATTTATTGCTCCTTAAGCTAAGTCCAATACTAGACAGTATCGGACTTTGTGATAAGCTAAGTATATAAATATTATGATAATTTAATAAATGCTTACACCTTTAGTAGACACATTTAAACAACTTCGCTATCAAATTGCGCACCTTGATGACGGCACGCTCTCAAGCGAATATCCTGAACTAGCGTTATTTATACAACAGTACAGCTTAAAATTAGCTGAAGTGTTAGGCGACTTAGAATTTCTGTATCAATTTTTATATGTTTATGGGCGAAAATCTGAAGCGACATTCACACGATTTCGTAATGAAATCGAACGTTTTGCATTATGGAGTTGGTCTATAAAAGGCATGCCTATGTTTGCCTTAAAGCGTGAGGATATTGAGCAATACATTGACTTTGTTGTTGAACCTGATGGTGATTGGTGTAGTGATTCTGTGCAATGGCGTTTCAAACAAAAAATGGGCCATCGTATTGCAAATCCCAAGTGGCGGCCATTTATTGGTAGAGAAACAAAACCTAGCCAGCAAAGTTTAAGTGCCACGTTTACCGCCCTTAACGTATTTTATAAATTCGCTATTTTAGAAGAAAAAACATTTGCCAATTTCGTTCCTGTAGTAAAGAAAAACTGCCCATATCTTATTGTCCAATCGCAAATAAATCAGCCTGACACCCTCAGTGATCTGCAGTGGGAGTACGTATTGAAGGTGACAGAAGAAATGTGCGACCAAACTCCTGATTTAGAGAGAAACCTGTTTGTTTTAGCCTGTTTAAAGGGGTTATATTTGCGCATCTCAGAGTTGTCAGAGCGTCCAAATTGGTCGCCTGTGATGTCACACTTTTGGCAAGATGCAGATGGATTTTGGTTCTTACGAGTTATGGGAAAAGGCAATAAACTACGTGATGTAACTTTAAGTGAAAACTTTATAGAGTATTTAAAACGCTATCGTTTATACCGCGGATTGTGTGCCTTACCTCGTGTCGATGAACCCTATGCGATTGTTCATAAACTCCGTGGTACTGGTGGCATGACGGTGAGGCAAATTCGCCGCTTAGTACAACATAGTTTCGATTTAGCCATAGCGGCGTTAGCCAAAGATGGCTTCACAGAAGAGTCAGAAAACCTAACCGCAGCTACAGCACATTGGCTACGTCATACCGGCGCAACCCACGACGCGGCTACTCGCCCTCTTAAACATTTATCAGAAGATTTAGGTCATGCTAAATTAGCGACGACGGATCAAATATATATTCAAACAAATATAAAAGAGCGCGCCAAGTCAGGTATTAAAAGAAAGCTATAAAGGAATGATATGGAATATTACATTGCAATTATATTAGCAGTTTCATTTTTTATTTATTCTATTTCATTTAGGCAACTAGCGCGTGCAGAACTTACCGGGCCTATGTATTTCGTGCTGGTGGGTATGATTATAGCAGCCTTATTTGTTAACCAGTTTCAAACTTCACAGCCTCTCGATGCATTACTTCCACTTGTTGAACTGACGCTGGCTGTTTTTCTCTTCTCAGACGCCGCGCAAACGAGAATGTCCGTATTACAACGAGAATATAAATATCCTTTGATTCTATTGTTCATTGCCTTGCCACTTACATTTTTTTCAACATTATTCACTGGATATATACTGTTTTCAGAGTCAAGTTTAATAGCACTGGCATTAATCGCTATTATTTTAACGCCAACCGATGCCGCGTTAAGTAAAGGTATTCTAGAAGCTAAGGCCGTACCGGCTAAAGTGCGTGAGGCAATCAATATAGAAAGTGGTTTGAATGATGGATTATGTGTGCCCATATTCCTGTTTCTTTTTTTATCGTGGCAAGCTGACTCGTGGCAGTCTCCAGCAAAAATGCTCGAATTTGTCGTTAAAGAAATTGGCATTGCTGTTATTTGTGCAGCTGTTATCACCTATGTATCAACGCGTTTAATTCACCTCAGTGCGTTACGACATTATTTTGAGAAAGCATCGAGTCCATTTTTGATCTTGTCATTAGCGATAATAAATTTTAGTGTTGCTCAGTCGCTAGGTGGTAGCGGATTTGTTGCTGCTTTTTGTGCTGGTCTTATTTTCGATAAACTGTATGTAAGAACGGCCGATGTAAAACTTATCCAGCAAAGCGAAACTATCGCGGACTTTTTTGCATATCTTATTTGGTGCTTGTTCGGCGTATACACATTTTGGCAATTGCAAACGATTGAACTCACTTCCAATAAAATTATATTCGCAATCGTTGCTGCTACCTTAGTGCGTGTAATTCCAGTGATGTTTTGTCTGATGTTTTCGAACGGCATTAATTTAAAAGAGAAATTTACATTGGCTTGGTTCGGGCCAAGGGGATTAGCATCCATTGTGTTTACGTTAATGGTGCTGGATTCTACAGATGGATTGATCAGCGAACTGACTACGCTAACGATCCTTGTCAGCGTTTTCATTCATGGAGTAACGACTCGACCCATTGCGAAGTCGTATGAAAAACAAAACTAATCGTTAACTTAACACGTCAGCTAAGACTTCAACTGGGTGTTTCGGTTTAAACTTTTCAAATCGCTTTACCTGACTTCGGCAAGAAAAACCCGTTGCCAATAGTTGTGTATTCACAGTATTCGCAACGATCGGTTGCCAACTTAACTCGTAAAGTGACGTACTGTTTTGTTGATTTTGAAGTTCATGGCCGTAAGTACCTGCCATCCCACAACAACCAGTTGCTTTCGTTTGCAGCTCAAGGCCTAAATTTTCGAAAATGCGTTGCCACACTTTTGCACTGTGCGGCAACGAAGTTGTTTCACTGCAGTGGCTTAACAACACAAACGGCATTTGTGGTTCAAAAACGTGTTGTTCAAATGTTTGAGATTCTAACCATTCGTGAGCAACTAGTACTTCGAACTCGCCGCGGCGTTCACCTAAAACCGTCTTGTATTCATCGCGATAACATAAGACAAGTGACGCGTCTAAGCCAACAAGTGGAATATCGAGTTCACTGATTCGTTCTAAAAACTCAGCACTGTTCTTTGCCGTTTGTGCAAATTTATCCAAGAACCCTTTTACGTGTTGTGGTTTACCATTTGGTTTATATGGTAACAGCACTGGAGTCTTTCCAAGTGCTTGTGCTACTTTTGCAAAACTTTCGACCAACTCAGCTTCATAAAAACTAGTGAATGGATCTTGGACGATAAGCACATAATTGTTTCGTTGCTCTTGGCTGAGACTTTCAAGTTTTGCAAAATCAAACTTCTCTAACGTCGAGGTACGTGACATAACATTAGGATGACTGGGCGTTGGTGTATCAACATAGCCCAACGTTTTCTTAATTGACCATTGCACAAAATCAGATTTGACGATTGGATTTGTAATTGAAGAAAATTTTGCAAGAAGCGGTGCCGTTTGTTCAATACTGCTAACTAGATAATCTTTTAGTGGGCGGTTGTATTGGCTGTAGTAAAAATTAAGGAAGCGCGCTCGAAATGTGGGCACATCAACTTTAATTGGGCACGCTGTTGTACATGCTTTACATGCTAAACATTCGTCCATTGATTCTTTCACTTCGTGTGAGAAATCATAAACACCTTTGCGTTTAGCATTGGTATTTAAAAATCGTTCCCACCAGGTTGGGCCATCTTTTTTACTGATAACTTTTTCTTCTTCAAGAATGTCGACGCCTTGCTCCGTTTGCAAGCGCAACCACTCGCGCATTAAACCGGCTCGACCTTTTGGCGAGAATCGTCTGTCACCAGTTGCTTTGTATGAAGGGCACATTGGCGATGTAACATCATAGTTAAAACATAAACCATTGCCGTTACAATTCATGCTAGTGTCAAAGCTGTCTCGTACTTGAATGTCGATTTGTCTGTCGAACCAACCACGTTTTTTATCATCAACACTGACGAGCTCGTCTTTAATTTCAAGCGGTGTACAAATTTTTCCAGGGTTTAACTTGTTAAGTGGATCGAACGCAGATTTGATACGGCGCAGTTCGGTAAATAGTTCTTCACCGAAAAAATTTGGGCCATATTCACTGCGGTATCCTTTACCGTGCTCGCCCCACATCAATCCGCCATACTTTGCTGTCAGTGCGACAACCTGATCTGAAATTTGACGTAATACCTTTTCTTGTTCTGGGTCGCACATATCTAGCGCGGGTCTTACGTGCAGAACCCCCGCATCCACGTGGCCAAACATACCGTAATCTAAATCATGGCTATCGAGTAATTCACGAAATTCACCAATGAAATCAGCCAAATTTTCAGGGGGTACAGCAGTATCTTCTGCAAAGGCAATAGGTTTTTTCGCGCCTTTGGCATTGCCAAGTAACCCTACCGACTTTTTACGCATTGCGTATATTTTCTGAATCTCGTTTACATCACTGGTTAGTTGATAACCGATTACGCCGGCTTCTTTGTTGGCTATAAGTGAATCGAGTTTTTGACATAAACTGTGAATTTTATCTGCCATGTCTTCTTCACGCTCAGCATTGAACTCGACCATGTTGAGCCCTAGCATGGTTTCACCTGGTACGTCTGTGATTAAGTCCGATACTGAATGCCAAATAATATCTTCGCGAGCAAGATTAAGTACTTTACTATCAACGGTTTCCACCGATGTTGCTTGCGCATCAACTAAAAATGGTGAGTTACGTAGTGCTGAGTCGAAGCTGTCGTACTTAATATTTATAAGTGTTTTGAATTGCGCAATTGGCGTTATGTTAAATTTGGCCTCAGTGATGATTGCCAGCGAGCCTTCTGAACCTGTGAGCACTCGACCGATATCAAATTCCGTCATAGTGTCATTAAAAACATGTTCTAGATCGTAGCCCGTTAGAAAACGATTGAGCCTTGGGAATTTTTCTAAAATAAGTTCGCGTTTGCTCGTCGCGACATCAAGAACGGTTTTATAAAGTCGTCCAACAGTCGAATCTTGTTCTGCTATTAACTTTGCTTTTTCTATTGTGATGGCTTGGGTATTGAGTTCACTACCGTCTGCGAGAAATGCCTTAATAGCTAAAGTGTGGTCAGATGTTTTGCCATACACTAAACTACCTTGTCCCGACGCGTCGGTGTTTATCATCCCGCCCACGGTCGCGCGATTGCTGGTAGATAAATCAGGTGCGAAAAAATAACCGTACGGTCGTAGAAAATCATTTAGCTGATCTTTAATAACACCAGCTTGAACACGCACCCAGCCTTCTTCTTCATTAATTTCAAGAATTTCACGCATGTATCGGGACAGATCAATAACGATGCCAGGCGTTAAAGATTGTCCATTGGTTCCTGTGCCACCACCTCGAGGACCAAAGGTGAGTGACAAGAATGGGTCTCTTGATGCTAGGTTTAATGCAACTTGAATATCTTTGTCAGTTTTTGGAAAAATGACGCCCTGCGGAATTGTTTGATAAACACTGTTATCGGTGGCCGCGAGTAAACGGGTGCCGTAACTAGCATCCACATCGCCACTAAATCCTTCTGCTTTTATTGTTTTTAGATAATGCAGGACCAGTTCTGAACTGACTTGCTCGGCACTCAACTTTGCTATCATGGTAGACATATATTTAAGGAACGACCGGGATATTATAACACGGGCTTTTGAGTTCTAAATTGAAGAATATACAGATTGTTACAAAATGAAACGACTTTCTTGGCTTAGGTGCGCTAAGGTGAAATTATAAACACTTAATGGATGAGTTGAATGAAAAAGTGGTTAATGAATGCTGCAGCTGCAGTCTGTTTTCTATTGGGTTTGATATTTGTTGTGGTACCAGGTCCAACCGTGATTTTCTTTTTGATTGGCTTAACGTTACTCGCCTTTCATTATCCGTTTGCGCGTAAGTATTTGAGAATATGTCAAAATACATTAACGCGTGGGTGCCAGTTGCTAGATAAAAAGCTGGCAAAAAAATAAAAGGGCGAAGATTTCGCCCTTTTGTCTTTTCAAACTTAGTTATCTTTTAGCTTGTCGGCTAAGTATAACCAGGTCTCTAATACCGTATCTGGGTTAAGTGATACAGAGTCGATTCCTTCTTGTACCAGCCATGCTGCAAAGTCTTCGTGATCCGAAGGACCTTGGCCACAGATACCTACATATTTACCTTTCGCTTTGGCTGTTTTAATTGCCATTGAAAGGAGCTTTTTAACAGCAGGGTTACGCTCGTCGAATAAGTGCGCAATTAGTCCTGAATCACGGTCAAGACCTAAGCTTAACTGAGTTAAGTCATTTGACCCGATTGAGAAACCATCGAAGAATTCTAGGAATTCATCTGCAAGAAGCGCATTCGAAGGGAGCTCACACATCATGATCACTTTTAGACCATTTTCGCCACGTTTAAGGCCATGTTCTTCAAGTAACTCGATTACGCGTTGACCTTCTTCGAGCGTACGAACGAATGGGATCATGATTTCAACGTTGGTTAAATCCATTTCATTGCGAACGCGTTTAATGGCTTCACACTCAAGTGCAAAACACTCGCGGAAATCTTCGCTGATGTAGCGTGAAGCACCGCGGAAACCGATCATCGGGTTCTCTTCTTCCGGCTCGTATTGCTGACCACCCACTAGGTTTGCGTATTCATTAGACTTAAAGTCTGACATACGAACGATTACTCGTTCCGGTGCAAATGCACAACCTAGTGTTGAAATACCTTCAACTAATTTTGCGATGTAGAATTCGCGCGGTGATTCATAGCCAGCGATGATATCTTTGATTTCTTCCTGCAGTTCAGGTGACTGAGTATCAAAGTTTAAAAGCGCTTTCGGGTGAACACCAATCATACGGTTAATAATGAACTCAAGACGAGCAAGACCAACACCAGCATGAGGTAAACGGGCGAAATCAAATGCACGGTCTGGGTTACCAACGTTCATCATGATTTTTAGAGGAAGTTCAGGCATTTCATCAACGCGTGAAGTCAGTACTTCATACTCTAACTGACCTTGGTAGATATAACCTGTGTCACCTTCAGCACAAGAAACAGTGACTTCTTGGTTTGCTTTAATAAGGTCTGTTGCGTTACCACAACCAACAACAGCAGGGATACCTAGTTCACGAGCGATGATTGCCGCGTGACATGTACGGCCACCACGGTTAGTTACGATAGCAGCAGCGCGCTTCATGATAGGTTCCCAATCAGGGTCAGTCATGTCAGTAACTAAGATGTCGCCTTGTTGGACTTTGTCCATTTCATCAATTGAATCAAGGACACGTACAACACCTGAACCAATTTTGTGACCGATTGCACGGCCTTCAGCAACAACACTTGAAGTTTGCTTAAGCTGGAAACGCTCCATTACGTTCGCGTCTTCGTTTGAGCGAACAGTTTCTGGACGTGCTTGAACGATGTAAAGTTTGCCATCGTTACCATCTTTTGCCCACTCGATGTCCATCGGACGACCATAGTGTTGTTCGATGATCACGGCTTGCTTAGCAAGGTCCATGACTTCTTCATCTGTGATAGAGAACGTGTTTGCTTGCTCAGGCGCAACGTCAACAATTTCAACTTGCTTTCCGTGAGCCTGGTCTTGCGAATACACCATCTGAATAGCTTTAGAACCGATGTTACGGCGAACTACTGCTGGCTTGCCTTTCGCAAGAGTACCTTTGTGCACATAAAACTCATCTGGGTTCACAGCACCTTGAACAACCATTTCACCTAGACCAAAGCTCGATGTAACAAATACAACGTTCTCGAAACCAGATTCGGTATCAATACTGAACATTACACCTGAAGATGCTTTGTCTGAACGAACCATACGCTGGATACCAGCGGATAAAGCAACGCCTTTATGGTCGTAGCCTTGGTGTACGCGGTAAGAAATTGCGCGGTCGTTAAATAGAGAAGCGAAAACATGTTTGATGGCTGTCATTACAGCATCGATGCCACGCACGTTTAAGAAGGTTTCTTGCTGGCCAGCGAATGAGGCGTCTGGCATATCTTCTGCGGTGGCTGATGAACGTACTGCGAAAGATACGTCGTGGGTTGGATCTGCGTGTAGTTGGCCGTAGGCCTCGCGGATTGCTTTATCTAAATCATCTTGGAAAGGTGTGTCGATAATCCACTGACGAATTTCTCCACCCACTTTGGCCAATTCATTTACATCTTCTACGTCTAATTTATCTAGTACGTCGTAGATGCGAGCATTCAATCCAGATTGCTCAAGAAACTCGTTAAAAGCATATGATGTCGTTGCGAAACCACCTGGAACTTGCACACCTGCGTTTGCTAAGTTCGAAATCATTTCACCAAGAGAGGCGTTCTTGCCCCCTACTCTCGGCACATCATGCATACCAAGTTCTTGATACCAGAGAACGTATTCTTGCACGGAACTTTCTCCAAAAAACAAATTGTAAGTTTGGTCATCGTAATAATGACCTTTTAAATGAGGCGCCATCATTCTACACTGGCAAACACTCATGCGTAAACCGCCTACGGGCGGTTTATCCGGTGTTAATTCAAAAAAGGACCCTTATGCGCAGCGCATTTTATATTTCCGATGGTACCGCCATCACCGCAGAAGTTTTTGGTAACGCGACCTTGTCGCTCTTCCCAATGGAATTTGAACACACCACTATCCCGTTTGTTGAGACTAAGAAAAAGGCGCTAGAAGTAAAAAAACAAATCGAACAAGCCGCGGCCCTAAGCAAAGAAAAACCGATTGTATTTTTCACATTCGTGAACCCAGAACTCAGCGAGATCATCCTTGCCAGTGATGCGGTATGTTATGACTTTATAAGTACCTTTAGTAATCAACTACAAAAAGAACTCAACGTAGAGCCAGTGCCAAAAGTGCACAGAACTCACAGTATTCACGAGCAAAGCTATGACTATCGAATAGCTGCGGTGAACTATGCATTGGCAAATGATGATGGTGCGAATATTAAAGACTACCAGCAGGCCGATGTAATATTGGTTGGAGTGAGTCGAAGTGGGAAGACACCCACGAGTTTGTATCTTGCATTGCAATATGGGATTAAGGCAGCAAATTACCCCTTGACCCCTGATGATTTAGAATCCAGTGACATTCCAAAATGTTTGCAACCTTACAAGAGCAAATTATTTGGTTTAACAATAGCACCTGAGCGCTTGGCAGCAATTCGTAATGAACGCATGGCTAATTCGAAATATGCGTCGTTAAGACAATGTCGATTAGAAATCCGCGAAGTAGAAATGATGTATAAGCGTTTTAGAATCCCGCACTTTAATTCCACTCACCATTCTGTGGAGGAAATATCAGCAAAGATAATGGCTGAGACGGGACTGCAGCGTCGAAAATATTAATGTGGTAAATGTCCGATACTAAAAAAGCGCCTATTTAGGCGCTTTTATGGTTAAGCTTTTGCCTAAGCTCGTGCGTCTTTAAGTAAGTCTGCAACTAAGAACCCAAGCTCAAGTACTTGGTCAGCATTCAAACGTGGGTCACACTGAGTACGATAGCGCTGGGCTAAATCATCGTCAGACAACCCATATGCGCCACCTGTACATTCGGTAACGTGCTGGCCTGTCATTTCTAGATGGACACCACCGGCATGCGAGCCTTCAGCTTTGTGTACAGCGAAGAACTGGCTAATCTCGCGCAAGATATTGTCGAAGCTACGTGTTTTATAACCTGAACTCGCCTTTTCGGTGTTAC
This sequence comes from Pseudoalteromonas sp. GB56, assembly GCF_054923835.1. Classification (NCBI taxonomy): domain Bacteria; kingdom Pseudomonadati; phylum Pseudomonadota; class Gammaproteobacteria; order Alteromonadales; family Pseudoalteromonadaceae; genus Pseudoalteromonas; species Pseudoalteromonas sp. GB56. The sequence continues at coordinate 627,520 of NZ_JBPCHK010000003.1, forward strand.
CGTGCATTGGATCTGAACTCCAAATGACCTTGCGGCCTTCTTGTTGAACACGGCGCACTAACGCTGGTAGTTTTTCAGGCAATACATCGGCACCCATGCGAGTGATCAGTGTTAAACGACCCGGGATATTATCTGGGTTAACCGCGTCGATTAAACGAATTAATTCGTCTGGGTCCATACCTGGGCCAACTTTCACACCAATAGGGTTTTTAATACCACGGAAGAATTCAATATGTGCATGGTCTAATTGACGTGTACGTTCACCAATCCACACAAAGTGTGCGGAGCAGTCATACCAATCGCCACTTAAATGGTCTCGTCGTGTAAGTGCCTGTTCGTAGCCAAGAAGCAATGCTTCATGGGATGTATACAACGAAGTCTCTGTTAGAGACGGCGCATTAGTAGAGTTAATGCCGCATACTTCCATAAACTCCAGTGCATCTTGTATACGGTCAGCGACTTGTTGATACTTTTCTTTTAAAGGATTAGCAGCTACAAAGCTCATGTTCCAGCGGTTTACCTGATGTAAGTCTGCCAGACCGCCTTGCGCAAAAGCACGAAGCAGGTTCAAGGTAGATGCACTATGGTGGTATGCCTTCATTAATCGCTGCGGGTCTGGTACACGTGCTTCTTCGGTGAATTCATAACTATTGATAATATCGCCACGATAAGATGGTAGACTGACGCCATCAATTGTTTCTAGATCAGCAGAACGCGGCTTTGCAAATTGACCGGCCATACGAGCGATTTTTACAACTGGACATTTACCACCGTACGTTAAAACAACCGCCATTTGCAGCAATGTTTTAAACGTGTCACGAATATTAGCTGCGTTAAAATCGGCAAATGATTCTGCACAATCACCGCCTTGCAAAAGAAAAGCACGACCTTCGCACACATCTTCAAGCTGCTTGAATAAGCTACGAGTTTCTTCTGCAAATACCAGTGGTGGTGCACTATTAAGCTCACTTTCCACAGTACTTAACTGACTCTCGTCAGGGTAAGTTGGTTGTTGGACTATTGGGAAGTCCCTCCAACTATTTGGGCTCCAAGGTTTCACTGTTTAATTTTCCTCATTCCTATTGTTACCTCACCATCGAAAGTACCGAATGGCGGGCACTGACGCAAGGGTAAAAGCCGAAATTAGGTAAATAAAAAGGAATAACTAATACAAACAGAATGAACACATCATACGATTTGTTGTTTTGAGTACATCTCAGCAAACGAAGTTTAATGTTCTAACTGATTAAACAAGTTGATAATTGCCTGCTCACACAAGTCAACGACTAGGTCGAAACCTTGGGCACCACCGTAATAAGGGTCGGGCACTTCAGTAATGTTTTCTCCTGGATGAAATGCCATGAGGGGCATCAGCTTTGCGCGTGATCCAGACGGCATTATTGACCTTGCCGCTTCAAAGTTTTGATTGTCCATTGTTAAGATGTAGTCATGCGTGAAAAAGTCTTGAATAGTCAATTGTTGTGCACGTATCCCTTTGAAATCATAACCGCGTTTATTACCGTGCGTTACAGAGCGAGCGTCCGGTTTATGACCGATGTGATACGCTGAAGTTCCAGAGCTTGATATTTCATACTGGCCTTTCATATCGATTGCAATTTTCCGCGCTATGGCATGCGCTGTGGGTGAACGGCATATATTGCCTAAACAGACGAACATGATTTTCATGGGCATCCCCCTTAATTTTTAATCGTTATTTACTAAACCACAAAGCTAGAGTCACGTCACGATATGCTCCAACACTAAATTGAACACATCATACTTATATGATTCCTCAATTAACCTCAGCAACTGATAAAATAAATACACTATAGAAACCAAAGAGGAAACCGAGTAAACTTGCATTAGCTAGTAAGTATGATGTGTTCTTTTTTATGCCGAATATAAAAACGTCTCTACGCAGTATCTTTGATCTTACAAACGAATATCTCCAAGGTTTGTGCCAACAACTTGATGAATCAGAGCATCGTCAATTGGATTATTTTCTGCTTCCTATGCCTAGTGCAGAATTGGAAGCAAAACCACTCAACCATATTGATGTCACGCACATAAAAAATGGATCTGCGTTGCCGTTGATTAAAGGTGCGTATCTCGATTTCTTAAGAGACAAAGACCAAAGTGGCCGATTAGCAAAGCGTCATCCCGGCATAGTATGTTTACCTAAGCGGTATTTTGTTAATTTTGAACCGTATTTATTGAAAATAAACCAACTTAAGACTGAGTTTAAAGATTTAGTGTTAACGCTGGATAATAACGATGCACGATTTGACGCGGTTCATAGCGCAGTACCAGGGTTAATGACCTTGTCCTTTTACAGACAAATTCACTACCAAGCAAATGATCCCTACTCTATTCGCTTTACGTGGATGACAAAACATTCAACAAAGTCTCTTACTCGTAAGTTAGCACTTACTATGCTTGAAAGGAGTAGTGCTTATTCCAATCCGCGAATGATTGATCAATCCCATTGGCAACAACTTGTAGAACAAGAAAAACGTAAAGTAGCGAGCCTCAGTGAAAATGAAAAACTGCGCATTCGTAGACCAATCCGTGTAACACCAGAAGTAAATATTCGATTCGCAGACAATCGTCGTTATCATGTAAGCGGAGCTTTGCCTTTTCTTGTTTTTGATGACAATCCTGAATTAAAAATTGGTCACTTATCAAATTATCAACCCAAGTCAGACCCACGAAAGCAAGAACATGAATATTTAGTAGAAAGACTCTATTTGGCTAAAGGTGAGTAAGTAAGTACACGCTTACTTGTAGTTATACAAAAAGGCCCACATCTGTGGGCTTTTTTGATAGTTAATACTGACTATTTTTCGACAATTTCTTCTAAGCGGTCTTCATCAATAATTTCTGCATTTTCGACGATGCGTTTCCCACCTTGAATTTCAATTCGCTTATTTTGTTTGTTCAACGTTAATATTTCTTCGCAGAATTCATCTGACGGATGCATTTCATAAACGTAGTCGATTATTTTTCCAGTGTTATCTTCTTTAACGTTGGAAATGCTGTAATCAGAAATAGCCCCTTTGTCGATTAAGTCTTTCATTGTGGTGGTCATATCACGACGTAATGCTTTGAGCTTATTTTCAGTAATTTCATCATCGGCATAAATAGTGCCGTACTTCTCCATAATTGATAACAATCTAAAATGATAAGTTTTACCTGGCGCAGCATAACGCCATAAATGATATAGACGTAACATCATCCAACGCGATAATCCGCGTTTTAGTTCTTGCGCACGGTTAAAGTAATATCCCTTATATTCAAGGTTATCAATCATGTTGTGAACAAATGCATTTAAGCACGCAACGCATTTCACATTGCCGCCCTGCCCTTTCTTACCACTAAAGTGTAAAGAACTAAGGAAGTTCATATTCGACTCATAGAATGAGTCATCAATGTTAGAGTTTTTTGTATCCGTTGCAGTATATTTGAATGACAGCTTTGAACCTTGAAGCGCTTCTAAAGATTCTTTAATTTGCGGATAAGGCATTGATTGACCAACAGCTTTTAACTCTTGGGCAAGTTCATTCATTGAAAAGATTACAGCGTATTGGATACCAGATTTAAAATTAATTTTTACAATCTTACCCTTTGACGCCAAACGAATCAGTGCACGCTCTACTTTTTCTTCTCTGTCTGATGGCCAAACAAGACATTCAACTTCTTCACCATCTTGACGGGTACTAACAACAGCAGGGGTTATTTTTATTTCACCTTCATAGAGAATGCCATCGACTTTCTCAGATATGCGTCTAGTGATGATTGTTTTCTTCGGTGCATCTTCTAGCGGCAACTTTTTATGGCCAGAGCGTACGAAGCGTCCCCACAGATTATAGTGATTGAACGTATTAGAATAGGCTCTTAAACCATGCATCGAATTTTCTATCGAAATGCGTACGTCTTTGTTATCTGTGAATAACGCTAAATTTTCATTATCCGTTGCACTTTCAACGCCATTGATTTGGCCTCGCAAAGAGTCCGGTAAGTTTTCTACCGAGATATTTACCTTGCGGTTCATTATTATTTTCCATTGCTATCGATGCCAACGGTTATATCAACACATCTCGCATCAAAAGTTAATCTTCTATGTTAGTAAAAAACTGATCCAAACGCGCGATATGTAATCTGGATCATTATTTTACTAACTTTGCGTCTGAAATACGCTCAGTTAGGCAATTTATGGATCACTTTTTTACTAACTACTCAATTTGAGATCAGTTTTTTACTAACTCAAATTGTTATTTTTTTCTTAGGAAAGGGCTAACAGCCTTAAGTTGGTCATTTTCCATTCAATTTAGGCGTTCTATTCAATTGCCATGTTAATAACTATACATCCACTTAGTAGAGATTCTAATCTATAGCAGGTAAAGATCAGATCTCTTACTACTATTCAGTCACTTAACTACTTATATGTGTGTATAAGTAGACCCTTTATCTTGGTAAAAATGTGATCTGCAGCCTGTATTATGTGGATATCTTTGTTTCAAAACTGTGAATAACTCTAATGTCATTTCTTAGGTCAGTAAAAGTCTGATCTGTTAGTTAGTAGGAATCAGAATCTATACCAAGTAAAAAGATGATCCATCAATTTCTAACTTATTTATAAAAAACAAATAGTTATTATCTAATTTTTACGCCTTATCCTTTTAATACCTATTACTTTAACCACATTTAAACGTCTTATTACCTTTAAGCAAGATTATCAGTAAATATCTTTCTTGTTTTTTATGTAATGTCGTCTTAAATATCTGTTTACAGCTAAAGAAGTGGACATTATACTTAAAGCTCAACGTTAGGGATACAAGTATGACAATTAAAAAAAGTGCGCTAAATACTTACCAACTTCTCAAAGCTACTGCTGATGTTGCTGAAAAGTCCCTCGAAGGGCGAATTCAGCATTATAGGGCTCATTTAAAATCGGATGAAAAAGAGCTTCGTACTTATACACAAAAAGCTGCAGCTGATCTGTTAGGTTGTAATAATCGAACGTTAAAACGTCGACACGACCAAGGTGATTTTGATCACATTGAAATCCGCAGAGGTGCCAACGGTCATTACGCGTATACCCTAGCTAATATTTATCAGATGGCTGAAGTTATGGGCATCAACCCCGATCACCGTGCTGAGTCTGATAAATTGCAAGTAATCGTTATTAATTCACTCAAAGGCGGCTGTGGTAAAACGACCAGTATGGTGAACATCGCTGCAGCGTTAGCGACTACAAACATCAAGCGATACCGTATTGGAATCATAGATTTGGATCCACAGGGTTCTTCTTCTAGTTTCTTCCCTCCTGGTGAGCCAGATCCCATTACTGTGGGTGATTTAATGCGTGATTGCATTGAATTGGAAGACGGTGAGACCTGGCAAGATATTGTTAGCAACGCTTTCTTACCGACCCATATTCCGAATATTCGCATCCTTCCATCGGGAATGGACGACTTTTATTTTGAGCACGAGATAGCAACAGCATTGAGAGAGAGTGGTGATTATGATTCTACTCGCCATTATCATAAGCTGTTGGAAAAGGTGATAGAGCCGGTGCAGGACCAATTTGACGTTATCTTGATAGATACTGCTCCTTCGCTTAACTTCATGTTTTATAATGCATTAATGGCATCTACTGCGATGTTGATTCCTGTTCATCCAGAAGCCGTTGATTTTGATGCGAATAACAAATACCTCAAACGACTCGGTGAAATTTATCATACCGTTGCTGCGCTTGGGCATGATGGCTGGGATTTCATGCAGTTCCTTGTCACTAATTATGTTAAAGGCAATCATTCACAACGCGATATTGTTAAAGACGTGCGCTCTGCATTCGGCAGGCAAGTAATGAGCTACCCGATTAATCACAGTAGCGCTATTACCGCCAGTTCGTCTTCATTCAATACTATTTTTGATCAAAAGACTTCAGATAGTCTGGCGAGTCGCGAGTCATTGGTAAAAGCACAAGAAAATATTAAAGATGTTGTTGATGAGCTTGAAATGCTTATTCGCTCAAATTGGGTGTCGACACAATCTCAACTCAAGGCAGCTCAGTAAGGCATTATCATGGTAAAAAAACGTAAAAACGATACCCGAATTGATCCATTTGCAACGGCAGTTGAGAGTAGCAGCCTAGACCAATTGTTGGAACAAGCGCGTGCAGGAGATGTTATCAGCATGCCTTCTCCAAGCAATCCTAATCGTATGATTCGGCTTACTTGTCAGGTAATTCCTTCTGCTGAGATTGAAAGCCGGACCAAGGTGTATGGCAAAAATCGACGCGTACAAGCATTGTTAACTGAAAAGTCAGTTGCTGACATTCTTCCTGCTATTACTGAAGATGGACGCAATCAGCACCCTGCACTTGCATGGGAGCATGACGATGGATTGTTTGTTCTTGCCGGTTCTCGTCGTCGTAAGGCGTGTATTTTAGCCAATGCAGATTACTTAGTTTTAAGCTCCCCGGATTTTAACGACGAGGATGCTAATATCCTTGCAGTGTCATCGGATCAATATATCGCGCCGAGCTTATGGGAGTTAGGCCAGGCCTATGCGTCGACACGCGAAGACCTTAAATTACAGGGAAAGAAGGGCTCTTATCGCGAAATTGCACAGATCGAAGGTGTTTCCCATACGGCAATAGCCGATGCTATTAAGGCGTACGAGTGCCTTCCAAAAGAAGTTTTAGCGCTCTACCCTACTGCGAATCACGTTGGTCGAGAAGTCGCTAAAAAGCTTATTCAAGCGCGAGAAAAAGACGAAAATGACTTTAATACTCGTGTCGAAAGTTGTGAAAGTGCCTTCCGCGATAGTGAATTTGATACGGATGACAAGGCCGCGCTCGCTGTAACCAAGTATTTGTGTGAAGCACCGCAAACCGCTAAACGAAACGAAGACATTAGACTTAATAACGATTTCGTTCGTATTCAAAAACACAGCAAAAGCGGTGATCTTACTATCAGAATTGATAATAAGATAATGACAGATAAACGTTTTTCTCAGTTGGCTAAGGTATTAGAGAGTTTTAATTAATTACCTTTTTCAACACATTTCATTAAGCCCTTGTTGTGAATGAGGGCTTTTTTATTTGTTTGCGCTCAGGTATGGCTGCCAAGGTCTTTTTCCCTACTGGCAAAACGGATATACTGGCCTATTTCAGTTTGTAGGTTGGCACATGTCATCATCGTTCACAAAGGAAGACTTGCTTGCGGTTTTTGCGGAAATTAATTCGCAAGATGCAGACTTTCCTTTATCTGAACACATGCTCAAAAACATGTTCACTAAGGGCGTTTATAGTCGCGCTCAACAGATGCTGCGCGATGAACAGGTATTATGGGTTAAGAGCAACGACGACTTCACCCAAGTTGATGCTCAGGTGATGGATGATGACGGCACCACCTTTGATCAGCAAATCACGATTGATAGTGCGAAAACTCCGCCTGAAATCGAAGCCCATTGCAGTTGTTCTGCCAAAATCCGCTGTAAACATGTTGCGAGTGCCTTGCTGCAATTAAAATTGCAAAGCCAAGGTGAATTTGCACATCAATATCAAATTGAAGACTGGTTCGGTGAATTAAGGGAAGCGAGTGTATCGTCGCAGAAAAAGCAATTTGTGTTGCTGTTTGAAATTCAGCACCACAACGGTACGTTGCAAATTATTCCAAAAATGGCACCTAATACGCCCGAAGGCTTTAGCTCACAAGGTCGCTTTTTGACTGAGCAGCAGTCACACGCTCAGGTCACGCCTAACGGCCTAGATGAAGATGATTTTCGTTTATTTAGCTGGGTGAGATCGCAGAACATGCCTGGGCAGACGGCTTTGTTCAGCCATTGGGGAAGTCGTGCTTTGCATCAATTGCTTGGTCGGGGTCGGTTTTTTGCAGGAAAGAGCAGAGAACCTTTGGTCGCTGGCAGACCCTTAAAACTCGAATATCATTGGTGTTATGAAAATGACAAAGCCACTATCGTTTCTAACATCGTAGATTTTGATTCTGACTGCGTTCTTAATACCGCCCCCCCTCACTATTTAGATGTGCACTCAAATGAAGTACTTGCCTTAGAAACACATTTGAGTGCATTGCAAATCAAACAGTTAGGTAAGTTCCCTGAGGTGATGATTGACGATGTTCAGGATCTCACTAAGCGTATAAACAAACAGCTTGGCCCAGTGTTGAGCCTTGGCCAAAAAAAAAAGCCAAAAAGCCAATTCACAGTAAAGTTCATCACTAAACACGCCCCCTTTTATGCTGAACTAGAAGGGCCATTACCTGCACAAGACACGCTTATCAATCTTGGCTTTGAACCATGTAAAGGGGCTTTACGTGGTCAATATTTGTTAGCAAGTAGCGGACACCACGAGTTGTCTCGGCAACTGTTTGAAATCGGTAATAGACTGTCGGGGTTAGGTGGGCGTTTGCTTAATGTACCGCGCGCCAGTTTGAAAAAAGTACAACTTTGTGTGCCCAAGTTAGTGCTTACGGGGCTAAAGGGCCATCGCCTTAGTGGTTACTTTCAGCTCTGTGTTGGCGATAAATCCGTGCTACTCACACAACAAATGTTAGAGGATGTCTTTGCTTACAGTAGCGAGCACTTTTACGTTAGTTGCGAACATGCTTTGCTGGCCTGTGATGCAAATAGTGCTTTTCAAATGCTTGAGTATCTCAAGCGCTATAGTGATGCGCCAATTCGCAGCCTGTGTTCTATTCCTCGTAGCTTGTTTGATGATTTGAGAGCGAACTCGCTTTGGGAAACCCAAATAGAAGCAGGAATTGAAGCTTTACTAGAAAAGCCAACTCTTTCATCGTTGCGACCTGTCAACCTTCATAAGGATGTGGTTTTAAGAGAATATCAGCAAGCTGGTGTTAACTGGTTACAGCTGCTTTCTTTTCAAGGATTGGGCGCCGTACTCGCTGACGACATGGGGCTTGGTAAAACACTTCAAGTAATTGCCTATTTAAGTTCTCTTGAGGAGTCTATACCTCACCCTCACCTTATTATATGTCCTACTAGTTTAGTGGGAAATTGGCTCAATGAGTTTTCACGTTTCGCGCCACAGATTCCTGTTCAAGTGATAGGAGGAACAAATCGCGTTGGATTGTTGAGCAACCTGGATAAGTGTAAGGTCGTAGTTACAACTTACACCTTATTCAAACGAGACTTTGCTTTTTATCACGGTGTAGATTTCCACACAGTGGTGCTTGATGAGGCGCAGGCAATCAAAAACACCCAAGCGCAGTTAAGCCAAAAAGTGAAGCAACTTAAAGCACGATTTAGATTGGCATTGAGTGGTACCCCATTCGAGAATAATCTGCTCGAGCTCAAGTCTGTCTTTGATTTTGCTATGCCGAGTTTACTTGGTTCTGACAACGGGTTTCGTAGCCACTTCGTTGACCAAGACGTATTTGGTCGCAATGCGCTAAGCCAAGTGATCCGCCCTTATTTGTTGCGCCGGGCCAAGGTCGATGTGCTATCCGAGCTACCTAGTAAAACGGAATTGGTCAAACAGCTCGAGATGCTGCCTGAGCAAGCCAAGATATATCAGAGTTACCACAAAGCACTGCACAACAAGTTAAGCCACCTTGTGTCCACTCAAGGTATGGGTAAGAGCAAACTACAATTTCTTGATGCGCTTCTGAAATTACGGCAAATTTGTTGCCATCCACACCTCGTTGACGACCAGTATGAACAAAGCAGTGCCAAGCTAGTTTGGCTAAGAGAGCACCTACCGATAATGCTGGCTCAAAATCACCACGTGATTATTTTTAGTCAATTTACATCAATGCTGCGCTTGATAGCGCGTGAACTCGAAGAGATTGGAATTGATTACGCTTTACTAACTGGACAAACACGCAATCGTCAGCAGCAGGTTGATGAGTTCCAAGAAGGTCGTAAAAGTGTGTTTTTAATAAGTTTAAAGGCTGGCGGCAGTGGCCTTAACTTAACCAAAGCAGATACAGTTATTCACTTTGACCCTTGGTGGAATCCTGCGGTGGAGCATCAAGCCACAGACCGAGCTTATCGCATGGGGCAAGATAGATTTGTGTTTGTGTACAAGTTGATCATTGCTAATTCAGTGGAAGAACAAGTGATGGCATTAGCAGAAAAAAAGCGAAACTTAGTCGATGAGTTCTTAAATGGCACATTATTATCAAATAAAAAAATTGATGATAATCAACTGCTTGAGATGCTTAATTTAGAAAGTTCGCAAAAAGCGTAATTTTTTGTGAACTTTCTCGTCAATGGTGACTCTACTATTATGCTTGTGATGCAAGCACCCTATGTTGATTTCCCTGATTATTTTGATTTTAAGACCAGCTAATTTAGCTGGTTTTTTTTTGCCTTTATTCAACCACGGCAAGTAGTTACTTTCCTGATACAATTGGTATTATCTCTATAGACAATAATAAAAACGCGAGATCGCTATGATCGCTCTTCTGTCTGAAAACACCCCGGCTTTACTTGCAGCTTTGGCTGCAACATGTGTATTGAATGGTTATTTAGCTTTGTGCGTGAACCGTTTAAAAAAGCGAGCCTCACATAACCAATTGCGCCACCAAGAGCAGTTAGGCGAATTACAAAATCAGCTGCAAACTGCGTCTATCCGTAATGATGATTTATTACAACAAGCCCAATCTGAACGCGAGAGTGTCAATCAATTGCAGCAAAAGGTAACGCTATTACACGGTCGCTATGAATCAATCAAAGCAACGTTAGAGCAAAAGGAAAGTCACTTTGAACAGCAACTCGCGTTGCTTCAAGATTCAAAAGAGGTGCTGAAAAAGGAATTTTCACTGCTCGCAAATCAGCTGTTTGAAGATAAATCCAAACAATTTAAGCACCTCAATCAAGAAAGTATGGAGCAGTTATTGAAACCGGTGCAAGGTGAGCTTAAAGGCTTTCGCGATAAAATGGAGCACATCCACACACAAGAGCTACAGCAACGCGCCGCTCTCAAAGCTGAGCTTATTCACCTGCAGAAGTTGAATCAGTCGATTACCGAGCAAGCTGAACGTCTCTCTACGGCATTACAGGGCCAAAAGAAGACTCAGGGTAATTGGGGCGAACTCATGTTGGAAAACGTCTTAGACAGCGCTGGGCTGCGTTTAAATCAGAATTATCGCCGTGAAGTGAGCTTAGACTCTGAGCAAGGGCGATTTCGGCCCGATGTTGTGGTGTATTTACCCAAGGACCGCCATATCGTTATTGATGCAAAGACGTCTTTGTCTGCATACACACGTTACGTCAATGCTGAAACCGAATTAGACGCGCAGCAAGCGCTTAAAGAGCATGTTCAAGCGGTGACTGATCGTATCAATGAATTGGCAAGCAAAGACTATCATCGCCTCGATCAGATTAATTCACCTGAGGTGGTGATTATGTTTATGCCTATAGAAAGCGCGTTTGTCGAAGCGCTAAAATTTCAGCCAGACCTTTATCAGCGAGCCATTGAGAAGAATATCTTAGTGGCAACCCCCACAACATTACTCACGAGTTTGAATATCGTGAAGCAGTTATGGCGTTTTGAGGATCAATCCAAACATACCCATGAGTTGGCCAAACGAGCAGAACGTTTTTACAATAAGTTGAATTCATTTTTAGTTTCTATGGATGGTGTGGGTAAACAATTAGATAAGGCGCGAGAAACCTACGATAAAGCTTACGCTCAACTTTATAGCGGCAAAGGTAATTTAATCAAACAAGCTAATGACTTTAAAGAGCTTGGGGTTGCGGTGCAAAAAGAGTTACCCGAAGCCTTAGTAGAGAAAGCTGAACTTGAGTTAAAACACTGCGACTAACTTGCTCTAAGTTGTTTCACGTTCTCGTTGGGAGTAGGAAAATGATCTGCTCCCGACTGTGGCACAATTTAATTGTCTTGCATTGGTCGAATGATTTGAATAACACCTAGCACTAAAAATATTGCCGCCACCGCATATAATCCTAATATTTCTCCATATACCCAGCACCTGCAAAAGCAATAGCGCTACCAATAAACAACCATCCCGATATCTTTACCATCATCTTTCCCTAGCGTGTTCTTGAAATAGGTAAATTATTGTTTTAAATGTAAAAAAGGTACCGTAAACCCCCTTTACATTTCATAAAAGTGTCATTTAACTGCTCTATTCTTGAGCCCAAAAATCGACATGGGCCTTATCACATGAATCCTCATCATCAACAGAGTTTTATCGAGCAGCTAAAACAATTACAAAGTGTAGCGCAAAATAAGTATGGTATTGAAATTGCCACAGAAAAATTTATCAACGACGATAATTATCGTGAACTGGTACTGAGTGAATTAGCGCTGTTAGGCGACTCAGAGCTGAATAACATCATTGAGGCGATCAAACAGCCGGCCCCAACTAGCACCTCTCCTACAGAACAACCTGCACAAGACAAAAAGAAACCGGTAGCATTGTTGTTGGCGAGTGCTTCAGTGGTGATCACGCTCGCTGTTGCTGGATATGTGGTTTTTTCTGGGCAAAGCACGCCGACACAGCAAGTAAATCAGGCTGTTGTAAAAGCTCCTATCGTTGAACAAACTGCCCCTGCGCAAACAACCGTCGCGATGACTGCACCTAAAGAGCAACAGGCCCAGCTAGCATTTAGAATTCACGGTTCAAACACAATCGGTGAGAAATTAGCGCCTGCATTACTGGAGGGGTACCTTCGCGAGCAAGGTGCCGTAGACTTCGATTGGCAGCAAGGAAACGTGGTTGTTGAGCGCGAACTTCATTATCAACTTAATGATAAACCTTATTATATTGAGCTACATGCGCATGGTTCTAGCACGGGATTTGCCGATATTCTTTCGGCAAGTGCGGACGTAGCCATGGCATCACGCAAAGTAAAAGAAAAAGAAGTTGTGAACCTAAAATCACAATATGGTGACTTTAGCCAAGTGGGTAATGAGCACATTATTGGCCTGGATGGTTTAGCTGTGATTGTGAATCAAAATAACCCAATAAGCCATCTAACAACGCAACAACTTGCTGATGTATTCTCGGGTAAAATTAGCAACTGGCGCGAGTTGGGAGGTAGTTCTGCACCGATAAACATTTATGCGCGTGATGCGAAGTCTGGCACCTGGGATACCTTCAAAAACTTGGTATTGAAAAAACACAACTCGTCACTGAGCGACGCTGCACAGCGCTTTGAATCGAGCTCTGAGCTTTCTCAGCTGGTATCACAAGATGAATTTGGTATTGGTTTCATTGGCTTAAACTACATCGTCCATAACAAGGCGCTAGCAGTTTCAGAAGGTCAGCAAACGGCACCTATCTACCCTACTCGCTTTACTATTGGTACCGAAGATTATGCGTTGTCGCGTCGTCTATACCTGTATACACCGACTACCGCGGATATGTTTGTGAAGAACTTCGCGCACTACGCGATTTCATTTTCAGGTCAGGAGATTGTGGCTGATACAGGCCTCATTTCGCAAAACATTCACGTAGAACAAGTGAAAGCGCCAAATTCGGCACCGGCCCTATACAGACAATACGCTGATCAAGGGGAGCGCTTATCACTGACCTTTAGGTTCCAATATGGCAGTGGTCAACTCGACAATAAAGGCAAGCGTGACTTACAACGTTTACTTGCATATCTCGAAGAGTACCCACAAAAACGCGTGGTGTTAATGGGCTTTTCTGATAACTCTGGTGATAACACTAAAAATCAATCTCTGTCATCGCAACGCGCTTTATCTGTAGCGACAGAACTGAACGCGCGCGGCATCCCTGTGTTTGATACCCAAGGGTTCGGTGAAGTGTTACCGGTTGCCAACAATGACAGTGAGCAAGGACGTGAGCGCAACCGCCGCGTTGAGGTTTGGGTACTGTAATTAAATTTTAATATTTAGCTGTTATCGTCCGTTCACCGTTTTGCGCAATTGTGCAGCAGAGGTAAACGGACCTTAACCTTGTCACTCAATAACAGGACGCGCTATGTTTGCGATACTTACGGATCATCATAATTTAAGCCGCGCTTTTGCTCGTTTAAGCATGCTTGAAGCCATTCGCGTGAAGCGTAATCTGGATCAGGTTTTTACTGACTTAAAAATGCCTTCCGATGAGCTTATCCGCAAGATGCGCGAAGAAGGCTTATTAACTGACGCATATGCGCCATTGCAAAAGCCAAATCATGGCACTTCTGAATCGGTTTTGCAGAATCATTTATCGCAGCTTTTTCTTGATTATCACAAGTTGAAACAGGCTTTAGAGACGCTTAGCTTAGCCCAAAAAGTGGCATTTAAAGAGACCGTAGATATTGTTGTAAACGCGCTTAATTTACCCTCTGAATCACTCACTGAAATGATGGCAAATGAAGGCGTGACTGTGGATGCTATCGTTCCTGAAATCCTCAACAACAGCAATTAGACGCTGTGCGAGCACGTTTGAACAAAGCAGCAAAAGCAGAACATGTTGACACGCAAAGCATACGTGCACGTCTCAATGCGCTAGCTGAGCCTCAAGGTGACAGCCCAAAGCGAGAGAGTCATGATGAGCAAAGCTCTGTTGTACCATTGAGACGTAATCAAGCTTAAATGTTCTGTACTATTTCACCGTATTATTAAGATATATGTAACAAGGCCATCATCGAGTTGATGGCCTTGTTACTTTTGGCATATGCCTAAGTTAGTAAAAATTTGTTCTGTGATCGTCTGGCCAGTTAGTAAAAACGTGCTTTGAACATGGAAATGATATCAAGACAGTTAGTAAAATTTTGTTCTGTGATGCGAAATCAACGTCATTTTGGCGGCTGAACCTTAGCTGGTAAAAATCTGATCCCACAAAAAAGGGCCCGTTTGGGCCCTATAGATTGCAACACACTTTGATTAGAACTGGTTCATGGTATTGGCTTCACCACCGGCTTTGAGTGCATTTTCACCAGAGAAATACTCTTTGTGCGTATCACCCATGTTCGAGCCAGCTAAGTCTTGGTGTTTAACCGATGCTTGTTCGCGGCGAATTTCTTGGCGTTGGACATCGCGTACGTAGGCAAGCATTCCTAAATCACCGAAGTAGCCCTCAGCTAAGATATCAGTGCTTAGCGCTGCTGTGTGGTAAGTCGGTAGCGTGATAAGGTGGTGGAAAATGCCTGCTTCACGTGCACCGTCGCGTTGGAAGTTCTGTACTGCGCGGTCTGCTTCTTTAGCTAGTTCAGAGTTATCTAGGCTCGCATCCATCAGCACTTTTGCATCGTGTGTTGGATCTGGGTAGGTACTCAAGTCACGGCCTTCTTGTTGCCACTGAGCATACACTTGCTCACGGAATTTCAGTGTCCAGTTAAATGATGGTGAGTTATTGTAGACAAGCTTCGCGTTCGGCACCTGTTCACGTACACGGTTTACGAGTTCAGCGATTTGCGCAACATTCGGCTTTTCTGTTTCAATCCACAGTAAGTCAGCACCATGTTGTAAGCTGGTTACGCAATCTAATACCACGCGGTCTTTTTCTGTGCCTTCTCGGAATTGATACAAGCCGTTATCTAGACGAACCGGTTTACACAGTTTGCCGCCTAGTTTAATCGCCATCTCGTTGTCCTCGAGGTCATCGGCGCTGTTAATTGGTTGAGCATCTAAGAAGCTGATGTATTGGCTAGCTAGGTCTCCAGGCTCTTTACTGACAGGGATTTTTTGCGTCAAACTCGCGCCCAAAGAATCTGTACGCGCCACGATAATGCCGTCTTCCACGCCTAGTTCTAAGAACGCATAACGTACAGCATTGATTTTCGCTAAGAAGTCTTCATGAGGCACGGTTACTTTACCTGCTTGGTGACCACATTGTTTTGCATCCGATACTTGGTTTTCGATTTGAATCGCGCACGCTCCTGCTTCAATCATCTTTTTAGCAAGCAGGTAAGTGGCTTCTTCGTTACCAAAACCTGCATCGATGTCAGCAATAATTGGCACTACGTGAGTTTCGAAATTGTCGATTTGTGCTTCAATAGCACTGGTATCAGCACCCTTTTTACGTGCAGCATCGAGGTCTCTGTATAAGTGATCCAGCTCACGTGCATCTGCTTGTTTTAAAAAGGTATAGATCTCTTCAATTAGCGCTGGCACAGAGGTTTTCTCATGCATACTTTGGTCTGGCAATGGACCAAACTCAGAACGCAGTGCTGCCACCATCCAACCGCTCAGATATACATAGCTACGCTTAGTTGTTTTCTGATGACGCTTAATGGCCATCATCATCTGCTGGGCTGTAAAGCCATGCCAACAACCTAGAGACTGCGTGTATTTGCTAGAATCTGCATCGTAAGCATCCATGTCTTCACGCATCACTTTTGCGGTGTACTTCGCAATATCCAAACCCGTTTTAAAGCGGTTTTGAAGTTGCATACGTGCGGCAAATTCCGGGCTGATAGTGCCCCAGGCTGCGCCATTTTGTTGACATAAAGTTGCTAGGTTATCGATCTGTGCGTTGTAATGTTTCATTGTGCGTATCCTTTGAACGAGTAACGGTTATGTGTTGCGTCAACGAATGTGAGAGGTTGCCGCGTCGTATTTTTAAACTAGGCGTTTTTTTCGTGATTTATTAAATTTATAGTTGTTATTACCACTATATTTTTTGTGAATGGCTTTGCTGTTCACATTCATGAATTTTCGTTTACAGTGAAATAACAACTTGTTCGTTTAAAGGAATTGTTCATGACACAGCGCATCTCTCACAGCGGCTTGTCTATTGACGCATGCCTGCATGAGTTTGTAACTCAAGAGGTACTGCCGCATACGCCTATCGACTCTGATACCTTGTTCCAGGGTGTGGCCGATATCATCAAACGCTTGACGCCTATCAATCGAGCCTTATTGGCCAAGCGCGATACCCTTCAAACACAGATTGATGCCTACTATCAGAGCAATAACGAACATAACCTGGATGAATATACCTCGTTCCTTAAAGAGATTGGCTATTTGGTCGAGTCGCCAGAGCACGTCACCATAGAAACCAAAGATGTAGACGCTGAAATTGCCACCATGGCTGGCCCGCAGCTAGTGGTGCCAGTGAGTAACGCACGCTTTGCCCTCAATGCGGCTAATGCACGTTGGGGCTCGTTATACGACGCGTTATATGGCAGCGACGTGATTGGTGAAGACGATGGTGCTGAGCAAGGCGGAGAATATAACCCAGTACGTGGTTTTAAAGTCATGGCATTTGCTCGTCAATTCCTCGATGAGACCTTACCTTTGAGTAGCGGTTCGCACATTGAGAGTACTGAGTACGCCATTAATAATGGCGAGTTGGTGGTGACGCTAGGCGACTCGCAACAGGTTACGCTCGCTGATAAGTCTCAACTCGTTGGTTATCAAGGTCAGCCTCAGCGCCCAAGTGAGCTGTTGTTTAAACACAATGGGTTGCACTTCATTCTAGCTATTAACCCGCATCACCGTATCGGACGGGACGATAAAGCCGGCATTAAAGACATCATCATGGAGGCGGCACTCACCACCATCATGGATTGCGAAGATTCGGTTGCAGCGGTTGATGGTGAAGACAAAACCAATGTGTACCGTAATTGGTTTGGGCTGATGATGGGGCAACTGAGATGCCAGTTCAAAAAGGGCGATGAAGTACTTACACGTACGTTAAATCCAGATCATCATTTTACCAGCGTGGAAGGTTCGCAAATAACGCTACATGGACGCAGTCTGATGTTCGTTCGCAACGTGGGCCATTTGATGACGAATCCGGCCATCCTAGACTGTGATGGTAATGAAGTGTTTGAAGGTATTATGGATGCCATCTTCACATCCTTGTGTGCCTTGCCTGAATTCTTGGGTAAGAGTGATCTTAAAAATTCTCGCGCCAATAGCATTTATATCGTTAAACCCAAGATGCATGGTCCCGAAGAGGTCGCTTTTACTGACCAATTATTTACAGAAGTAGAGAGATTACTGGGTCTACCAGCGTTCACATTGAAAATGGGGATTATGGATGAAGAACGCAGAACATCAGTGAACTTGAAGGCCTGTATTGCTAACGCTAAAAACCGAGTTGTGTTTATTAATACAGGTTTCCTTGATAGAACCGGCGATGAAATTCACACAGCGATGGAAGCGGGTATTGTATTGCCAAAGGCTAAGATTAAAGAGCAAGCTTGGATTGATGCTTATGAAAAGCGTAATGTTGCCATTGGTCTTGAATGTGGTCTCAGTGGTAAGGCGCAAATAGGTAAAGGCATGTGGCCGATGCCCGATAAGCTCGCGCTGATGATGGAACAAAAGATTGGCCATGTAAATTCGGGAGCGAATACCGCTTGGGTGCCCTCCCCTACTGCCGCTACTTTGCACGCGCTGCATTATCACCAAAAAGATGTGTTTGCAGTGCAAAAAACTATTCCGCTTTTGGCTGGTAATTCATTGGCTGCGTTATTGACGCCGCCAATTGATAATCAGCAACACTTAAGCCCTGAGGATATCCAACTCGAATTAGACAACAATGCACAAGGTATTTTAGGTTACGTAGTACGTTGGGTAGAACAAGGAGTTGGTTGCTCTAAAGTGCCGGATATCAACAATGTGGGGTTAATGGAAGACAGAGCGACACTGCGTATTTCTAGTCAACATATCGCGAACTGGTTACGTCATAATGTGTGCTCAACGGAGCAAGTTACTAAGACGATGAAACGTATGGCTAAGGTTGTCGATGAGCAAAACGCAGCTGATGCGAATTATTTGCCTATGGCTAAAGATGAGCAATCACTGTCGCACAGCTTCGCATTCAGAGCTGCGATGGATTTAGTGTTTAAAGGGTGTGAGCAACCAAGCGGTTACACTGAGCCTCTGCTCCATCATTACCGTCGATTATTCAAAGAGTCCTAATTGTGTAAAGCCCCTTTACACAGAAAAGCCGGATGAATATCCGGCTTTTTTTATGCTTGGATTTAAATCCAACTGATTGATTTAAATCCTTTTATTAGTGCTGATTGTTATTTATCAACAATCGCATTGTGATAAACGTTTTGTACGTCATCACAGTCTTCTAGCATATTAATGAATTTTTCAAAGTTAGCGATATCGTCTTCGTTAGTGATTTCGATGTGCGTTTGCGGCACAAAGGTGATTTCATCTACTTCGAAATTAATACCTTCAAACGCTTCTGTCAGCGCAGTTTTTGCTTTGAAGTACTCAGTGTGAGGTGCGAATACAGAAACCTTGCCATCTTCTAGCTCAACGTCTGTAACGTCCACATCTGCCATCATAAGTGCTTCTAACACAGCTTCGTCATCGTCGCCTTCGAAGCCAAGAATCGCGAGGTGATCAAACATGTGCGCAACACAACCTGGGCTACCAATTTTTGAATCTGTTTTGGTAAATGGAAGTCGTACGTCTTTAATAGTACGGTTAGGGTTGTCAGTTAGGCAATCAACGATAACCATACAGTTACCTGGACCATAACCTTCATAACGTGCCGCTGAGTAATCTTCACCCGCACCACCTGCTGCCTTTTCGATTGCTTTGTCGATAACGTGCGCAGGAACCTGATCTTTTTTCGCTTTGTCGATCAAACGACGTAGAGAAAGGTTAGTGTCTGGGTCAGCACCGCCATTTTTTGCAATGACGTAGATTTCTTTACCGTATTTTGAGTTTACTTTTGTTTTTGCCGCGGCTGTCTTCGCCATGGCGTTTTTACGAACTTCAAACGCTCTGCCCATTTTCAATCTCTCAAGTTTGAATATTATTTCTGCGAAGGATTTTAACAATTCAAGGCTAATTGGGCTAGTACCATGTTTTTATAAATCGTCAACCTAGCTAGACGAAATTACAAAACGAGTCTATTTAACATAATCTTGGAAAAGTGCGGGAAGTTCACTGAAGCACTTAATGATGTAGTCCGCCCTATGCGCATATTCCGGAAGGCTATCTGGCGCGTAGAAGCAGGCCTGCATACTTGCATTGTGCGCCGCTTCTATATCGTAGCGAAAGTCGCCGACGTAAAGTAATTGTTGAGGTGCAATTTGCCATTGCTGGGCTATCTGCAATAACGCACTCGGGTCCGGTTTCGCAGGCGCGTCATCTCGTGTCAAAATAAGATCGATGGGCAAAGGGTTACGTGCGACTTTTATTTGTGTTGCTTGTTGGCAGTTGCGCGTGACGATGGCCATTGGAATCTGACGATGAAATAACGCTGTCACCGATTTCTCAACCTGTGGCAATAATTGTGCTTGATGTGCGTCAGCCAGTTCATGATCGAGAATAATTTGCTCTGCGCGCAACTGCCCTGCCCTATCTTGGCGCGCGACAAATTCAAGAATGTCTTCGTGTGGGTGGCAATTGATTTGCTCCCTGATATTGGCGAAATTTAAGTTTGAGCTAAACAGCGTGCCATCCATGTCAAAAATCACGCCTTTGAGCGAATTATTCATTGTAAGTTGCATCTCACTATTGGTTGTTGGTCTGTGCTAGATACGTAATAGTCGTGATGAAAGCACAATAATACCACGCAATTTAAATTGCTAATTATTCTAGCTGTAGCGGGTTGAATGCCTAAATCTATATTCAAGACCATTGGTATAACACTGTTGAAAAGAATACACGTTGATTATTGCTGTGGATGAAGGGGGACGGTAAAAAACGCGCACACCGACATCATCCCTGATGTGCACGTCGGTTGGGGGAGCCTTAGATGCTAGCCTTAAAAAGTGACTGTATGCCACTGATTTTCTTGGTCAAAATACACAGTGCGCACCTTGCCCTGCCCTTCTATATTGACCATGTTTACTTGTGTAGGCCATAGTTCTTGTAAGGCGCCATGGCTCATCTGTAAGCCAGTGAGTGTCTGTTTAGGCATGGCTGCCTCTTGGTATACCCAAAAGAACTTACCATCGACTTCAAAGCCTACATTTTTCAGTGGCATTGATTCACTTTGGGGCGTTTTGATGGCGACATGCTGTGCCACATAATCCGCGAACTGTTGTTGATCTGATTTGGAATTGAGCATATCCGCCTGTTTGCCAACAATATGCTCTATAGCATGCTCAGTGTCGTGTAGATAAAAGCGATGCATCAACTCGATATTGTGAGTGCGTTTATTAAAGAGCACGGTGGTGACCGAACTCTTTAATTGATGCGCAAGGCTTGCGCTGCTAAATAGCAGCGCACTAACAGCAACAACAGCAGGCAATATCACTTGTTTTATTGCGTGCATTATTGCTCTTGCTCCTCATCTTTTTTCACGTCTTTAAGCTCTGTTTTGATGTCGTGCATAATGTCACGCTTCACCTTGTCTTTGCTCTCTTTACGCTTGTAAGTCTCGATACGCGATTCCATGATGCGACGCGGGTAATAGTTGTTCGATACGTCCACATCAGCCGTCTCCCAGCCTGGATCAATTGCAATGCTAGCGATTTCCTTGTCCTTATCGGTAACGATAAGCTTCTCAACATTACGACTGTTACGGCGCCAAATTTCCGCTGGAATATAACGTTCTTCTACAGTGCCATCTGCGTAAGTGAGCTCGAGTAGAATTGGCATCACCAGACCACCTAGGTTGCTAAATTGCAGCACATAGTAGTTTTTGTCTTCCGCCACCGCTCTATCAAGCGTGCGCTTTTCCCATGGGTCGAGCTTACTCAGCATTTTCTGATAGCTGTTGCGCTCTTTGTTGGTGACGGTGAAACGGTCGTTTTCATCGTAGAAGTCGGTGATATCCTTGTTCTTATCAATCCAAAGCTCACGGCCTTCTCGCTTGTTACGTTCAACAAACAATGAAGATGGCTTATTCATTTCAATTTCACGTAATCGGTTGAAATCAATATCTGGATTCATGGTATCTAGGCGAAGCTTGTATACCTTGTCTAGGGAAATATCCACGTGATCAGTGCTGTAGAACCAGCCGCGCCAGAACCAATCAAGGTCAACGCCCGATGCCTCTTCCATGGTACGGAAGAAATCGGCCGGTGTTGGGCGTTTGTACTTCCAGCGGTTAGCGTATTCTTTGAAGGCAAAGTCAAATAACTCACGGCCTAGAATCACTTCTCGAAGAATGTTCAACGCCGCTGCTGGTTTAGTATAAGCATTTGGACCCAAGCGCAAAACACTGTCTGATTGCGTCATAATGGGCACCTGGTGCTCAGATTTCATGTATTCAACAATATCGCGAGGCTCAACACCCCAAGGAATGTTAGGATCCCACTCACGACCGGCAACGCCATCGAGGAAGCTATTCAAGCCTTCATCCATCCACGTCCATTGACGCTCATCGGAGTTGACTATCATAGGGAAATAAATGTGACCTACTTCGTGGATAACAACGCCGATGAGAAAGCGTTTTTCTGCTTGCGAATAGGTGCGCGTACCATCATCACGAAGCTCCGTACGTGGGCCGTTAAAGGTGATCATTGGGTATTCCATACCGCCCACAGGACCATTGACTGACTGCGCCACTGGGTAAGGGTAATCGAACGAATAACGTGAGTACACTTCCATGGTGTGGATCACTGACTCCGTTGAGTACTTCTTCCACAGATCCCCACCCTCTTTCGGATAGAAAGACATCGCCATCACAAGAGGTTGCTCGCTACCACCTTGTTGATAACCTTTAGCGTCCCACATGAATTTACGCGATGACGCCCATGCAAAGTCACGCACATTATCCGCTTTAAAGTGCCATGTTTTTGTGTCTTCAGTGCCTGCTTTTTCGTTTTCTAAGGCTTCCTCTTCAGTCACGATAAAGACAGGTCGCTCTGCTGTTTTTGCTTTCTCCAAGCGTTTACGTTGCGCTGAAGTAAGCACTGAGCGTGCGTTTTCCAGTGTGCCCGTAGAAGACACAATGTGATCCGCAGGAACGGTGATTTCAACATCGTAGTCACCAAATTCAAGAGTGAATTCACCGCTGCCTAAAAAGGCTTTATTGGTCCATGCTTCATAGTCAGTGTATGCCGCAAGACGCGGGAACCATTGCGCCATTAAAAAGATGTCATTGCCATCTTTCTCGAAGTGCTCATAACCGTTGCGTGCGCCGACCGCGTCTTCTTCAATAATGTTGAAGTTGAAGTCCATGGCGAATTCAACGCTTTTGCCAGGGCGCAGTGGCTCGTTCAAGTCAATACGCATCAAGGTATCCACTATCGTGGCTTTTAACTCTTTGCCACTGCCGTCTTTAATATTGCTAACAACAAAACCGGGTTCATTGTCGGCAAGAAATTGCATGCGACGAAGTTGTGACAAGCTTAATTTGCTTGCCTTGCCGATAGGCTGAGCTTCAAGGCCTGAGTTAAAGGTTTTGGTGCGTTCGGCAATGGAGTCGGCTTTAAAAATATTTTGGTCTAACTGTAACCACAAGTAACGAAGCGTATGCGGAGAATTGTTTTTGTACTCAATGCGCTGTGAGGCGCTAATACGGCGATTTTTTTCGTCTAGGGTTACGTCGATATCATAATCAACTTTTTGCTGCCAATAACGCTCTCCAGGCTCACCTGCGGCGCTACGGTAGATATTTGGAGTGGGAAGTGTTTCATCTAACTGGCGAAACTTGTCTTCATAACTGCCTTTTGTTTGCGAAATGCTTGCTAAAGCACTTTGGCTTAACAGCGCCAATGCCCCGACTGCTAGGGCGGTACCTTTGTATTTATACATGACTTTTTTTAATCGCTAATTCAGGAGCAACAATGTTGCAAAAGTAATCAATCGGTGCAATGAGAACGCGACAAAATGCAGCGCGATGCGGTCAATAGCTGGCCAAATTTAAGTTTGACTAACAACACGGTGTAAAGGGGGTTGCCAGTGAGGCAGGAAAATAACCTCTACGGGGGTTGAAATTGAGGGCTAATTAATTTTAGAATCCCCCACTTTTTTAATTCGTGAACAATAAAACAGGGACAACAATAGGCGTGTTGGCACACTTATTGTTACATAAAGTAAGCGAAGGGAAGCTCACTAGATTCGCACATAGCAGAGTAAAATTGGTGGTGCTATGGATTTTTATGTCCTCAAAAAGAACGACGAGTTAATTGCGATCCCTGCCGATGAGCAGCATTGCAAGCAATACCTAGACAATGGTTATTTTTACATTGATAAGGTTGCGGCGTGTGATGAAACCACGGCTATTCGTCGAACCAAGTCCCAATATCAACGTGGTATTCGCGTGCCGTTGATGGCGATAGCCGTTGCCATCCCTGTATTAATTATCAGTTGGTGGCAGTTCACCCACTAACACTCTGTCTCCATCATATCCATGATATAGTGAGCGCATCAGAAGTTAATAATTCTAATTCATGCGCTTACTTCACACTTCAGATTGGCACTTAGGACAGCTCTTTTATGAGCACGAGCGTTACGATGAGCATCAAGCATTTTTGGCATGGCTGCTAACACAATTAGATGAGCAAGCGATTGATGTTTTGCTTATTAGTGGTGATATCTATCACAACGCTAATCCACCTACCCGTGCTGAAAGTCAATTTTATCAATTTATTAAATCTGCAAAGGCAGCCTGCCCTGACTTGCATATAGTGGTGATTGCGGGTAATCACGATTCTGCTAAACGTATCACTACGGCCAAGCCCCTGCTCGCTCAATTTGATACTCATGTTGTTGGCCACTTTGAATTCCAACATCCTGAGAATTGTTTAGTTCAAATTGATGTTGGCCAAGAACAACTCGCTATTCTCGCCCTACCCTATTTACGGGCGTGCGATATCACTAACGTAAAGCAAAGCTACAGCGTATCAGTTCAACAGGCTTATCAAGCCATTTTGACCTCTAAAACGTTGCCAGAGCGTGCAAAAGTTGTGGTTATGGGGCATTTACATGCACGTGGCGCGGCCGTCAGTGAAGACTCTGAGCGTGCTTTGGTCATAGGGGGTGAAGATGCTATCGGCGCAGATGTGTTCCCCCAACAAGCTGACTATGTTGCACTGGGTCACTTGCACAAAGCGCAAAGCGTGAATGGTAATGAATGTATTCGCTACAGCGGAACGCCATTTGCAATGTCATTTTCAGAAAAAAATTATAAACATCAATGTGTTATTGTTAATTTAAATGACAATGAAACAGTCGATGTAAACCCCCTTTACATTCCCAAATTTAAACATCTGCATATTGTTCCAGACAAACAACTGTCAACGCTGCAAGAAGTGTGTGCCCAGATCAAGGCTCTGCCCGAAGGTGAGGAACATACAGGTTACATCCGCGTTCGCTTGTCGAGTAAGGAAATGGCGCCCGATTTTAGAGCGCAAATAGACAAAGCATTGACCGGGAAATCCTTACTTTTTTGTGGCATTGAGCGCGTACGTCAAGAGGCAGATAAAACAGCAGAAGAACTAGAGTTAAAAGATTTACATGAAATTGAGCGCCTAGACGCTAATCGACTGTTGGAATTGGCGGTTAATGACCACCCCGAATTATTAGAAAAAGACGTGACGGAAGAAGTCAAAGCACTATTTAGCAAACTGGTGTCAGATATTGAACAGGAGCGCGTGGATGAAAATTAATCGCCTCCAAATACATAATTTGGCGTCCCTAGTGGAAGCAGATATCGATTTCAGCCAATCTCCCCTGAGTGATACAGGGTTATTTGCCATTACGGGTGATACAGGAGCAGGTAAAAGCACACTGTTAGATGCGTTGTGTTTGGCGTTGTATGACAAAACAGCGCGACTGAGCAATGAAAGCACACAGAAGATAGACTTCAATGGTGACAACGTGCGCCTCAACGATCCTCGGCATTTGTTGCGTCGTGGAACAGGAGCAGGTTGGGTAAAAGTTGATTTTATTGCGATCGATGGCAAAGAGTATCGCGCTTTTTGGCAGGTCACTCGAGCCAGAAAAAAAGCACAAGGAAGATTACAGGCCCCGACTCATGCGCTTTATGCGATGCCGGATGAAGCCTTAGTGACTGATGCTAAGTCAGAAACTAAAAAAGTCATTGAACGTCTTGTAGGACTTAACTTCGAGCAATTCTCCCGTGCGGTTATGTTGGCACAAAATGAGTTTGCAGCATTTCTTCGTGCGCAGGGTGACGAACGTGCTGCTCTGCTCGAGCGTTTAAGTGGTACACAAAAATATTCGCTTGTTGGCCAACGCGTGTTTGAGGGATACAAAACTAAGTTAAATGAAGTTGAATTATTCCAACAAACTATGAACGCAGTGCACTTGCTCAGTGAAGAGGAAGAAGCAGAATTACATGGGGCATTGAGTAAAGAAAAAGAGGCCCAAGCGCAACGTAAAGCCCAAATTGACGCACTTGCGCATCAGGTTACTTGGTTCAACAACGAGCGCGTGTTAACTGACGAGTTAAGTCATTTAACTGAGCAAATCAATAACACTAAGGCGCAGCTTGCTCACTCTGAACATGAGTTTGCAGATGCTAAACGTATCGCTGCCTGTTGGCAGATAGAAGAGACTGTATTAAGCGCAAAGCGTGCAACTGGGCGTCTGGTTGAGCAACAGCAACGCATAGAGATACTAAAAGACAGTGCTACTGAGCAACGCGTTGAAGAAGCCAGAGCGCTACTACAAGCTAGTCAAAATAAGGCGAGCGAATCGCAACAAGAATTGACTACTTTAAAGCCCCGCCTAAACCAAGCCATCGAAATTGATTTGAAATGGGTTCAGGCTCACGGTGCTATGGAAAAAATGCGAATTGAGCGAGCCGAACTTGAGCGCACGACACGTTTAATCACTAGCAGTAACCTCTCTCTAGAGCGTGAAATTGCAGATTTAAATGAGCAACTAAACAAAGCACAGAAAAAATATGCATCGCAACCTTGGCTAGCCGAGTTAGTAAAAAATTGGTCTCACTATCAACATCTGTGGTCAGGTATCGCCTTGTTTCATAACCACAGTGCGAAAAAAAATGGCCAGTTACAAGAAGTTAAGTCTGCTTTGGATGTTGCTGCTCAATCATCGATTGAAATAGAACAGACACTAAATGGTGTGCGAGCACAGCGCGACTTATTGATGCAACAAATCGAAGAAGCGCAAAGCCAAACACAAGGGCGCTCGGCAACACAGTTGCAATCACAGTTAGCTATGTGGCGCCAAAGCTTGGAAAATTATCGCGCATGGCTCGCTGTTCAAACACAAGAAAATGAACTGCGCTCACATTTAGATGCGTTAACGCAACAGCAAAGTGATTACCACGCGAAGCTCAATGACTTATTGCCACAGCAAGCTTCTTTGGAACAAAGTGTTGTGCAGACACAGCATGCTCTGCAGCAGGTACAATTAAGGGCGAGCGAAGAGATCACTGATTTACGTACTCAGTTACAAGACTCAGAACCTTGCATGGTGTGCGGCTCTACAACGCATCCATATGCTCAACACGGCAGTGAATCTAGTGCTTTTAAAGCTCTGCTACAGGATTTTGAACAGCAATTACAGCGCGATAAAGCAATGCTGGATCAGCATTTAACTAACTGTAATGACTTGCGAACATCCATTCGTGTAGGCGAGCAGCGCATTGCTACGGTAGAGGAAAATCTTGCAAAAATAGGGCTGCAATCGAACCAACTTATCGAACGCTTGCATCAATTTTGTGAGTCTATTGAGATAGATAGCTTGAGCGATCACTATTTTACTAACCATATTACTGAGCTTGAACATGATGCATTACGGATGCAATCAGTTGAAGAGCAGTTAGTAAAATTGCGATTTGAGCAAAGTCAGATTGCGAAGTCCGAAGCGCTTTTGCAATCTCAGTATGGGCAAACCCAGCAACATTATCAGCAATTACAAATGCAATATCAGCGTTTGAGTGATGAGCTATCCAGCGAGCAGAAGCAAGTCAATGAGTCTGTCGCGCATGTGCAGCAGGTTTTTGCAGACGCGCCTTGGTGGCAAAATAATATCGAGGTTCTTGCAAAACAATGGCCTGCGCTGGAGCAAGATAAGTTAGCTTATGAACAAAATCTGTATCAAATAACAGCAATTGAACAAAGTCTAAGTGATGCATCAAAACTTCGGGATCAGAATTTTACTAAGTTAGAGAGCCACACTGAACAGGGCAAAAAACTAGATAAACAGATCGCTGACTGGCAAAGCCAGATCACTATTTTACTAACTAATAGAAACGAATTAGTGAACGAAACAGACGACCCCAAGCGCTTATTAGAATTGTTAGAACTGACTTCGCGCCAAGCGCAGCAAGCGTTAATGCAAGCACAGCAAGTAGTGCAAGAGAAACAAAGCCAACTTGAGCTGGAACGCAAAGAACACGAGCACTTAGTAAAAAATTGTTCTCAGTTACACGCAGACATTAAAGAGCTCGAAATAAGTGTTAGTCAATGGATTGAAAGCAAGCGCACCGAGGGTATTGAACTTACACGTGCACAGATCACCGAATTACTAACTCGCGACAAAGAAGTTGTTAAGCAAATTCAGTTGCGCGAAGTGCAATTGCAGCAAAGCCTCATTAAGTTTGAGGCGCAATCCGAGCAGACGGCGAATAAACTGGCAGCCCACAAAGCTAATCAGCCGCAACAAAGTGAAGATGGATTGGTCGCACAAAAATTAGAACTTGAACAGGCGCAGGAACAGGCCCAGCAAGCGCTAACATTATTAGTTGCTAAGCTCGAAAATCATCAGCAGAACCTTCGCCAGTTAGCCGACAAAGCCACACAGCTACAGGCATTACAAAGTCAGTTAGCGATTTGGAGCACGCTGAATACAGCACTTGGTGACGCGCAAGGTAAGCGTTTACGCAACCTAGTACAAAGCCAAACCTTGGCCATTTTGCTCGCGTATGCGAATCAGCATCTGCGCACGCTATCAAAACGCTATCGTCTCACTCGCATCGCCGGCACGCTTGATATTGCCATTATCGATCAAGATATGGCGGACGAACAGCGCAGTGTTAATACACTCTCCGGTGGCGAGTCTTTCTTGGTGTCGTTGGCGCTTGCATTAGGTTTAGCGTCCTTGTCTTCTAACAAAGTTAAAATTGAGTCCTTGTTTATCGATGAGGGTTTTGGCACTTTGGACGCTGAAACTCTTAATATTGCTATGGATGCGCTTGATAACCTGCAAGCCCAAGGACGTAAAGTGGGAGTCATATCACACATTGCCCAATTAACTGAACGTGTAGCGACGCAGATCAAGGTGAAGAAGCGCCCCGGTGGGTATTCTGAGGTTGTGTGTGAGTAAAAACTAAGGAGGCAACATGCCCAGTTTTCAAGGTGAAGAAGCGGTAAACTACGACGACCGTATTGAACGTTTAGTGCCCGGCTATGAATTACTACATCAACTGACAGTCGCACAGTGCCAAGTGCAATTAAAAGCCGATGCTAGAGTCTTAGTGGTGGGGGCTGGCACAGGGAAAGAGGTTGTTGCATTGGCGCACGCTAACCCAGCGATGCAATTTGTGGCTCAGGACATATCCGAGGATATGTTAGCCGTTGCTCGACAGCGTTTTGAACAGGCGGGACTCACAAGCAGGGTACAAATCCATTGTGGCGATTTGAATGCTTTAGAAGGGCAATACGATGCCGCTCTATGCTTATTGGTACTGCATTTTGTGCCCGATGACGGCTCTAAGGCGCAATTATTACAGGCTATTCGTCGTCATCTCATTGGTGGTGCGTGGCTGTGGATTGCCGATTTAATGCAGCCAGAGACGCCGTTTGAGCGCGAAGCACAATTTAACGTTTGCCAACAGCTTGGACTTACAGATGTGGGTGTCGAGCGAACGCGAGTGGCGTTTGAGCGCGAATTCTTCGCGCTTGACCGAATGCGCTTCGCTGAACTTTTAGAGCGTAGTGATTTCGGTATTGCCCATTGCTATTTCAAAGCGATGAGCTTTGCTGGTTTTGCTGTGCGTTGTCAGTAGCTTTGGTTCGTATCTTCTGAAGGTGGTCGATTTGTTTTTTCAGCGTTGCTAAGTTGAAAGGTTTAACAATGAAGCCATCTACATTAGCGCTTATAAGCTCCGTCACTATGTCTTTTTGGTCTTCGCAGGTCACTACAATGACAGGAATGTAGCCCCATTCTTTGTTGCTGCGAATTGTCATAAACAAGTCTTTTCCGCTTATTTTTGGCATATTTAAATCGGTTAACACCAAGTCGAACTTGGTCGTTTCTAAAAGCTTGAGGGCCTGATGCCCATCCGTGGCCTCAACGACATCTGTGAAATTGAGCTTGCGTAGCATATTTATCATTACATGCCGCATCAGCGGCATATCGTCAACAACGAGTACTTTCACAAGGCATCCTAGCAACATGTTTAATGTTTTTAGTGTAGCCAAATTTACCCGCTATGCTTAATTTACCCTATAGACTTTGTTGTATGCTCCGCCTATATATCTTTTATTAAGTTGACGAGCTTATCGATTTTAACGTTGCTGAGTTGCCGATAGTCAAAATAGGGGCATACCACCAAATTGTTTACCCTATCCACGGCAAATTCATCATCTAACCAGATCAGATTTTTACCAACTGATGCATCATTTGCCAGCTCCTTAGCATATTGTCGGCCAGCAATAATATGTAATGCTGAATGCGAAAAATCAGGCTTACTAAAGAGTAGGGCGGTGCTGGACCCCTTAGTAAGTAGTTTGGTATCTCTGAAAGACTGCCAAGATGAGATACTAGAAAAATCCATGCATTGTGGTTTTAAGGCGAATAGCCACTTTGCGTATACGTTAAACACCTTGCGCCAACCGTTCCCAGCTTCAGCATTGATTTGCTCGATAGCCTGTTTATTCAGCGCGATAAGGCGGTCCAGTTGATGGAATTGGATGAGGTTCGGGCGATTTTTCACATACACGCGTATCGCTGCTTGGCTATCACCAAAGCCTATTTCCTGGGTCATATATATGGGTGCTCTTAGTAAAATTTTGATCCAATACAGTCTTGTTTCATAGAACAGAAACTTAAGTACTAAACTAAAAAATAAATCAGCACTAAATTAAACCATCCTAACGGATTAAACGTAAATAATTAATATCAATTGATTTTTGGAATACCCGAAGAGGACAATCAATGCGCAATAAGATCATTATTTTACTAACCTTGGTGCTCAGTGCCTGCACGTCAGTGCCCGAGCAGGTTAAGCCTGTCACACCATTTGAACTGTCTCGCTATACGGGCACTTGGTATGAAATTGCGCGCATGCCGCATTCTTTTGAAGAAGGTCTTACTAAGGTAACAGCAACCTACAGCATTAACGATGATGGCACGGTAAAGGTATTGAACAAGGGTTTCGATGCGCAACAAGATGAATGGTCAAGTGCTGAAGGTAAAGCAAAGTTTGTAGATAGTAGTAACGTAGGGCACTTGAAGGTGTCGTTTTTTGGCCCTTTCTATTCCTCCTACGTAATTTTTGATTTGGATCAGCAAGACTACCAATACGCTTATATCAGCGGCTTTAACACCGATTATGCTTGGTTATTATCGCGCACGCCCGAGGTGGATGAGCAGCGAATCAACGATTTTAAACAGGCGTTAGCGCAACGTGGGTTTGCAGTCGACAAGCTTATTTTAGTGGACCAATAAATAGGAATAAAGTTGTAAAGGGGGTTTACAGATCATGATTTTACTAACAGAGAACAGTTAAGTTAGTAAAAATCTGATCTGCACCACTCGCAATAACGCAATGTAAGATTACCCATCACCGAAGCCATATAATGCACCGCATTGTATGGCTTTTTTAGTGATTTAAAGGGCTGTTACAAATAAGTACGGCTAGTATTGCGTGCCTAAGTTAGTAAAATTCTGATCTACATCGATCGCAGATCGCTATTATACTAACTTGAATGACTAAAACTGATGGTGTGAATCGTTAAAATAATTCTATATTTCAATTGGTTGTAATGATTAAGTTATTGCAACGAACATGCTATGTAATGTGTGCACTTAAATGGGTTAGCATTAATTAAGTTAGTAAAATAGTGATCTATACCCATTCTAAATTTACTCGGTGTAGGGCACTCAAACAGACAAGTTGTTGTCAGGGAGGTTTCAAGGTTATGGAACTGATTGATAAAATTCTCGCTTGCACCTTGTGTACAGAGCGATTACCACAGCCACCAAAACCTATTTTACAGTTAATCGGTAGCGCCCCAATATTGATTGCTGGGCAGGCGCCGGGTATTCGCGCCCATGAGCAGGGTAAGGCGTTTTCAGACCCAAGTGGTGTACGTCTGCGCTCATGGCTGGGTGTCTCTGAGAATGAATTCTATAACCCTAACAACTTTGCCATTGTGCCTATGGGATTTTGCTACCCTGGTACAGGTAAGAATGGTGATCTGCCACCTTTGCCACTGTGCGCGCAAACTTGGCGTGCTGATATTATGACCCAGTTAAAAAATCGAAAACTAACGCTGGTTTTGGGTCAATACGCTATGAATTATCATAGCAAAAGGCGCTATAAAACGGTCACTGAGGCTGTTGAAGATTGGCGTTCAAGCTGGCCTGAACAACTTATTTTGCCTCACCCAAGCCCTCGTAATAATCGTTGGTTTAAGCGCAATCCTTGGTTTGAACAAGATGTTATCCCGCAACTGCAGGCGCGTGTCAGACAATTATTTGAATAAGCTGAAATAAAATAATGCACTAACAGGTCTATTGAGCGTATTTCCTTATCTCATCTTTAATATCAAACAAAATATGGATGCTCAAAATGACCCATTATCTTAGTGTTTTGTTGTTGCTGATTAGCGCCCCAGTGTTAGCGCAAGCACCCACAGTGACGGCACAGCAGTTTGTTGACCTACAGCAGGGCGACTCTGACTACCCAGGTTTTCGCCGTGCACATGCAAAAGGGATGTGTGTAAGTGGCCAGTTTATCTCTAATGGTAACTTACACAGTTACAGTACAGCCGCTGTGTTTGAGGCGGGTATCACGCCGTTCGTCGGTCGAATCTCGATTGCTGGTAACAATCCTTACGCGCCGGATTTAAAGGCCCCCGTGCGCAGTTTTGCCTTAAGCTTTAATGCCGACAATACACAGCAGTGGCGCGTGGCAATGAATACGCCGCCTGTTATGGCCGTTTCTAACCCTCATAATTTTTATCAGCAAATTATGGCGATTAAAGCAGGACCAAAGTCTATCGCTGAGTTTTTTGCAGCGCACCCTGAAAGTGAGGACTTTCGCGTTTGGAAATCCAGCTATGTGCCTACGAATAGCTTTGCTCATGAAACCTATCACAGTATCAATGCATTTTATTTGGTGAATGAAAACAAAGAACACCAAGCGGTGCGCTGGGCCATGAAGCCAGCGAATGTAACCCCTGTATCAGTGGAACGATTCACAGGTGAGAACGCCTTATTTAATGAGTTACAACAACGCCTAGCGAACACGCCTGTGGTGTTTGATTGGGAATTTACGCTTGCAGCACCGGAAGATGATGAAAACAACCCAGCGAAGAGCTGGCCAAACACGCGTCAGAAAATCCTTGCTGGTCAAGTTGTAATTGAGCAATGGCAAGCGCAATCAGGGGGGCAGTGTGATGACATCAATTTTGACCCGCTGGTGCTTCCATCAGGTATACAAGCAACCAAAGATCCTATTTTGCGAGCGCGTTCAGCAGCCTATGCTGAATCATATCGTCGCCGCGCGATTGAATCGCTAACAGGCCAAGTGAAGGAGGGGCGTGATGACTAGTCGAGTGACTCGATACCACTGGTCCATGCGAGCGCTACACTGGGCGATGGCGGCATTGATTATTTCTATGCTCAGTGCAGGACTGGCGATGGTTAAAAGCTTAGAAGTGTGGCAACTAGCGTTACTTTCTTTGCATAAAAGCACAGGCGTATTGGCGACAGTGTTGGTAATTTTTCGGTTTGTAAATCGCTGCATGCTACCACAACCCACGCTGCTCGGGGACATGCCGAATTGGCAGCGTAAAGCCGCACATGGTTCACACTATGCTTTGTATGCATTGATGATTCTAATGCCGATATCAGGGCTCTTAATGCAGTATTTTGCAGCGCGGCCTGTATCGGTGTTTGATTTGTTTAACATCGCGGGTGCGTTATCTGCCGACATTAAGCTATATGCAGTGTTTTTAATGTTTCACTCATTCTTGGCTGTGAGCTTGATAGCGCTGATAGCTTTGCACGCGTGTGCTGCGTTGTACCATCACTTCATTCGTAAGGATGATGTTCTAAAAAGTATGCTGTAGAAAAAGCAAAGGGGGTGTAAACCCCCTTGCCAAAATTATGCGCTGTGGCGTTTATTGAAGTACTTTTCGTTGATGATCAACGCCGCCATTATTAAGGCACCACCAATACTCAGCCGCACAATATCGGCATCACGATTCCAGATAAGTACATTAACGAGAATTCCAGCAGGAATGAGCAGGTTATTCATGACCGCAAGCGTACCCACATTGACCTGTGTTGCCCCTTTATTCCACGCAAAATAACCCAGACCCGAGGCAATTAAACCTAAATAAATAAGTACTCCCCATTGGGTTGGGTTGCTGGGTAATTGCGTGTGGTTACTAAATAGGGCGTAACAAAGCAACGACACCACCAAGGCACCTATGAAAAAGCACCCAAACACTTGGTGCTGGGTGACTCCTTGATGTTTTGCCATCAAACGCTTGTACAGCACTTGCCCACTGGCAAAACACATGTTTGCTGCTTGCACGATGGCAAAACCAATCAAGAAACCCTGATTTACACCGTCATAGCGAATAGCAATCGCACCGATAATGGCCAGCATGGCGGCGCTAAAAAAGCCGAGGTTGAAGCGCTTGTCTAGCGCATCGTTTAATAAAGTGACGTACAGGGGTGTCATTACCGTAAACAGCAATACCTCGGGTACGCTGAGGTACAAAAACGAATGGTAGTAAAAACCATACATCAAACCTAACTGTATCCCGCCTATGGCCATCAGTTTGATGAATAGTTCTCGTGACAATGAGCGCAATCGCATAAAGGGTAGGAAGACCACTGTGGCGAGTGCAATGCGCGTGAGCGCAGAAAACCAAGGGTCGACTTGGCCTGCTAAATACACCCCAATCAGACTAAAAGAAAATGCCCACAATAAGGTAGTGGCTAAAAGATAAGTCATATACAGAATCGAATTACTTTAGTTTGCGGACATTATGACGAGGCACCTTGGTTGATGCCAGCCTTTCTAACGCGCAGCTGGTTCATACTGGCTGCCCAAAAAGTTCAACCAAAAGCTTACACTGCTCTGTCATGGGCTATTAACATAGCTCACTGTGCAGCATAACCCATTCCTTGCATTGAAAGCCTTTGATTTGAACAAAGTTCATACTTCAAAGATCAACAGACCCTAGGCACTCGCTAACTCTTGAGTGAAGAATGCGATAGTGCGCTGCCAAGCTAGTTCGGCATTTTCTTTGTCGTAACGTGCTGTGGAGTCGTTATGAAAGCCATGCTTGGCCCCTTTATACATGTGCATCTGATATTGCACACCCAACGCCTTTAAGTCTTTTTCGTAGGCGGGCCAAGTACTATTTACGCGCTCATCGAGTTCACCTAATTGCACCAAAAGAGGGGCTTTAATGTTCTGGCGCAGCGACTCTTCGGCCGGAGTGCCATAGAAAGGCACGCCCGCATTGAGTAAGTCAGAGTCTACGGCGGCAAGATAATTGACGATGTAGCCACCAAAACAAAACCCGACCGCGCCTAATTTGCCGTTACTATTTTTGTGCGTTTTTAAAAACTGTGCTGCGGCCACAAAATCATTTTGGATCTTTCCTCTGTCCAATGAGCGCTGCATCGCTCGACCTTCATCATCGTTTCCTGGATAGCCGCCAAGCGGATGGAGGGCATCTGGCGCAAAAGCAATAAACCCTGCTTTAGCCAAGCGCCGGGCTACATCCTTGACGTAGGGGTTTAAGCCACGGTTTTCATGCACTACTAGTACCACGGGCAGCTTGGTGTCTGCATCGGTTTCTATACTCGCTGGCGTAACAAGATATCCTTTACCTTCCCCATGACCTGCTGGGGAAGCGAAGGTTTGATAACGGGCAATAATATCAGGGTCGTTAAATGATACTTGCTCAGCCAGCGCATAGTTAGGCAGCAGAGCGCTTGTCAGTACCGTCATTGAATAACCTACTGCCACTAGGGTGCCTAGTTTTTTCATAAACGTGCGGCGGTCCATCATGCCGTGGGCATATTCGTCGTACCAATCAAAGGCTTCTTTCGGGATGATAGACTTATTGCTGTTGTTCATTGTTAGTCCTGCTTCTTTATGTGTTGGCTGAATCTAACTAACTGTAGAACAAAGTGATTTATATGTTGAATTGGCGCGACGAATTGGTGATTTTACGCGCTAAATACAATGCCTTATATGCTGTGAAGGCTTGGGTCAATTTGCTATAAAATGGTAAACTACGGTTTTAAGCAACGCTGAGGCAATGATGTTAGCGATCTCAAATAACGTAACCATTGATGAGTGGGAAGTCGAATTATCTGCAATTCGCTCACAGGGGGCGGGTGGTCAAAACGTCAATAAAGTTGCAACAGCGATTCATCTTCGCTTTGATATTAAACGTTCTAAATTGCCCGATTTTTATAAAGAGCGCCTACTTGCTTACCGAGATAGTCGCATCACTAAAGATGGCGTTATCGTCATTAAATCACAAAGTCACCGTACTCAGGAGCTAAATCGCGAAGACGCATTAGCGCGCCTTAAAGAACTTATTTTGGCGGCGACAAAAGTTGAAAAGAAGCGCCACGCAACTAAGCCGACGCGCAATTCTCAGCGCAAACGTGTCGACCAAAAAGTACAACGTGGACGAACCAAAGAGTTGCGGAAAATGCCCAAAATGTAGGGGTTCCGACAAGTTACGTCACAATTTCAACGCCGGGAATAGTGCGCGTTAGGTACTCTTTGAGCTCTTCTACATGTTCTTGATCGAATACCAGGCTGATGTCACCGCCGCTGTTATAGGGCAACTGGAAGATGCCTTGGTCTTTTACCCTGTCTACCACCACTTTACGAATTTCATTGATGGGCACAAGTGTGCCTTGAACACTAAGCACCCCTTGTTCGGCTTTCAAATGCTCGAATGGATTACCCAGTGATATCTGTTTTGCAGATAAATTGGTTATAACAAGTGGTACAGCCAGCAAAGAGAAAAGGGCGATTAGATTGGTGTTCTGCGTTATTAAAGCCACACTTAGCAATACAATTGAAGCTGCCGCTAAAGCGAGTTTTAACATTTTGCGCTTAGCCAACAATGTGCCTTGTAATGTCATGTACGTTCCTTTGTCATCACCTACATGCAAATCTTACTGATAAAGGCTGCAGAACAAAAGCGAGCCATGCCTTTATCAGTCAAATGTATGGTGCCTTGTTGCACTGTAGCGATTAAGCAAATGGTGGATGAGGTAAACTAGACACAAGCTCACTGCGATGGCCACAAACACCGAGCTAAAGCGATACAGCGCACTGTATACTAGGTCTTGATTAGGTGCTAAAGATTGTCCAAACAAAATACCAAATGTTGTAATGACCCCAAATCCGACCCCTGGCATACCGCCACCTAATACATGATAGCGGCTGAAAATGAAAGTTAATATCCATAACACAATGACCGGAAACACTAATATTTGGCTGTAGTTAAACAGCAGCAATTGTGCGCCAAGCGCAAGATTACAGCCAATTAACGTGCCTATGATACGTTGCCAGCCTGCCATACCCGCGGCTTTCCAGCACAAAGGGAAGAGAATTAAAATCGATGCAGCTTGAGCAGACACCGAATCTTGCAAATCCAAAATCTGAAAAACGATGAAGGACACGGTGGTCACGCTCGCGCACAATAAGACTTCATGACGCACACTGGCACTGTCTTTTGCAGGGCGCTGCATCATGTTTCTAGGTGCAACGTCAGGAAACACGTAATGCATCAAGTAGGCACTACACAAGCTCACTAGCACTGCTAACATGTTGCTGGCGATAAGTGGATATAAGCCCAAACCGGTGCTGCTGTAACTGGCAAAATGTAGTTGGATAGACAAACCGACGACACTCAGTGCGCCAAATAGGAAGTTTACGCCTTTACTCATTTGATAGAACAAAAATGCAAACACAACAAAAGCGAGCAGCGACATCAGTACTGGGTGAAAACCGAATAAACCTTGCATCACCAAAACCACAAAAGCGCAAAACAACGCACTGGCGATGAATTGGCGGGCGATGTGGGGATTAATGATTGGCACCAACCCTAGCAATAGCATCGGATAGACAGTAAAAAAGATACCATTGGGCCAATTAAACAGCTTGCTGAGTGTAAAGCCAATGGTGGCACCTGTGGCGATGCGCAGCATTTGGCGTACGTCGTTGGCACTGAGAGTCATATGCTCACCTCCCACAGCTTAGTACACATAGTGCATTAAGCTGACTAGCTTTATTTGCCCTTTGGCTAACAATGCGCGAATGCCGGTTTCTGGCACAATCTGCACCGTTGCACGAGCGCCACTGGGCAGGTGTGCAAAGGCTTCTTTGGCCGTGCCATCAAGTTGTAAGTGTATGCGTTGACGCTGTGCGTCACGTACCCAGCGATTCGATGTTTCAACTTGTGCTAATGCACCATTAGCATTGAGCTGACCGTCGCTAGAACCTGCGGCAAATTCGCTTACATGAGCATTAAATATTTTGCCGGGCAGCGCATCAAAACTCACTAAAGCGGCCTTGCCAACACGCACATGATAAAGTGACTTTTCCCTGAAATCCGCGGCTAAATCTAGGCGGTTTGCGACCAAACCTGTCATGGCTGTGCCTGCTTTGGCATAGGTACCTGCAGTCACTTGCAGATTACTTACCACGCCGTCGTGGGGAGCGATCACTTGTGTGTAACTGAGGTTGAGCTGTGCTGCTTCAAGCTCGTTTTTTGCTTGTTGTAAAGCGACATTGTCTGCACCATGCGCACCTCGCTTAATTTTGGCAGCTTGTAGCTTGGCTTCTACCGCGCTTACTTGTGCGCGAGCGGTCGCTAAGTTGGCATTGATCTCATCACTTTGTTGCACGGAAATAGCTTTTGATGCCAGTAGGGCATTACTACGAGCATACAGCCTTTGTTGCTCATCGAGTTGTGCATCAGCGGCAATTAAATCGGCTTTTAGCGCAGCTATTTCAGCGTCTAGTTGCTGGTTTTGCAGTTTTACTTGAGCAAGGTTTAATTCTGCTTTTTGCACTGCAAGTTCGAACGGGCGGGCATCGATACGCATTAATAGCTGGCCTTTTTTCACTTGCTCATTATTGCGCACTGATACCTTAACAATATCCCCACTGATTTGTGGTGTTATTTGCGTAACTTGATGATAAACCCGCGCCTGCGGCGTCATTGGCATGTATAAGTCAGCGACCACAAAATAGCCAAAAAACAAGACAAAGAGCGCAATAGCGACCTTCACATAGCGGGCAAATTGTTGATCGGGTGTACGTGGTTGACTCACTATGATTACTCCTTATGGGCTAATTTAAGGGCATTTTCTTCAAGTTGAACTAGGCCATGGGCGAGGATATTGAGCTGTTCATCGCTCAGCCCGTGATACAGAAGTTCTTTTATTTCGCTAATACGCTGCTTCAGGCGTGCTAAATCGG
This sequence comes from Pseudoalteromonas sp. GB56, assembly GCF_054923835.1. Classification (NCBI taxonomy): domain Bacteria; kingdom Pseudomonadati; phylum Pseudomonadota; class Gammaproteobacteria; order Alteromonadales; family Pseudoalteromonadaceae; genus Pseudoalteromonas; species Pseudoalteromonas sp. GB56. Next base: position 667,011 of record NZ_JBPCHK010000003.1, read on the forward strand.
CTAAACCTTGCTCAGTAAAATAGATACGACGACAACGCTTGTCTTGGCTATCAACGCGGCGAACAACAATGCCACTTTCTTCAAGTTGTTTTAAAGTGCGCGTTAGGCTCGGCATCTCAATGCCTAAGCTGTTAGCAACTTCTAGCTGTGTGCAGCCTTCGCCTAAATGGTGGATGTGCATCATGGCTGTCCATCGTGGTTGGGTAAAACCCAGTGGCGCTACAGCCACAGACACGGCTTCGCGGCAGACACGATGGACGCGTCCAAGGTGGCCGCATAGGCTCAAATCTAAGGTTTCATGAAATGGCAGTTTAGACATACAGGGTACTCACACTAGTTAGCATGCTAAGTATTTTAATTTAGTTAGCAAGCTAAGTAAATGTGGAGTTTTGCACAATGCCTGTGATTTAGAGTTATTGGACTGAATTATATGAACAAAAAATGCGTATTCTGGGTCTTTGTAAACCCCATTTACATAACCATTAAACCAGTTTTGAGCGAATATGGGCCAAAAAGAGAGGTCGCGCGCAGTACACGCTGGCGCAAAGTGACGATATATTTTTTATGTATTATTAAATGATATTAATTATCATTTAATGTTATGATGTGTGAAGTTATCAGCAAACTGTCTACGCTAATAGTGTGTATCAGGAACACCTTAGATTATGAACAACAAGATTATTCGTGCACTTAAAGTGTTCGCGAAAACGGTGGAAATGGGCAATATGAGCCAAGCTGCTGCGCAACTTGATATGACTGCATCAGCGGTAAGCCAGCAGATCACTAAGCTTGAGCAAGACATTGGTTTAAGCCTGTTCAATCGGAATACACGCAAGTTAACCCTAACTGAGGCGGGGGAGATTTATTATCAATCTTCGCTAAAGCTATTGGCGACAGCAGAAGAGGCACAGCAAGCTCTCGAGCATTTGCAAAGTACACCCTCCGGCCAGTTAAAAATTGCCGCGCCGATTGGTTTTGGTGGTGGTTTGTTGAGTCAACCGCTAAAACAGCTAACTGAGCAATTTCCCGAGATAGCTATACAACTTACCCTGACCGATGAGCCCTTCGACATCATCGCCAGCGGTGTCGATTTGGCTATCTGTATCGGCCCTTTACACGACTCAAGTTTAATCGCGCGCCACCTTGCCGATTGGCAACTTATTCCGTGTGTGAGTAGCGAACACCCATTAGCGAAGGTGGCCACAGAGGAACCCTGTGTGCTAAAAGAGTTTGCACATATTGGCCATGTAAATACGACTCGCATTGCTAATAACCTCAAACATCAAGAGTCTGATGCGATTCACTCGTTATGCCCACCAAGATTACTCGTTAACAACATGCAGGCGGTGATCCAGCTTACGCTTGATGGCATTGGTTATGGCACGCTACCTGAGCCGGAAGTACGTCATTTGCTAGCAAACGGCAAGCTAAAACGTTTATGCCCACAGTGGCACTTGCCTCATTACAGCGTGTATGCAGTAACACCCCATCGCGATACAGTTGCTGCGAAAACACGCGCAGCCATTGATAGTCTGCGCAGTTGGTTCGAGCAAGTGTCAAATAATCCAGAGTTGTTCGTTGGTTAAGGCGCTCAACTAGCCAACACGTTTCAGATGTCGTATGGCTACTTCTGTAACAGAGTTGAGCGGATACCTTGTTCATAACTGGTTACCTCAAAATCAGGAAAACGCGCTTTGAACTTGTCTGAGACGAAAATATTGTCAGTGGTGTAGCGCGGCAGCAGCTCTTTTGTTTCTCGCACTTGCTTATTAAACAAACTCACCAATGAATGCTGCCATTTTTTCAGTACTTTATAGTTACAAGGATGAGCAAGCACTTGCTCTGCTATAGCAATGATTTCTTTGTAGGTCTTGCGATTATCGTCGCAGGGCAGGTGCCATGTTTGATTGTATGCATCCTCGGTATTTCCCAACAGCGCCATTGCGCGGCTCGCATCAGGTGTGTAAATCAAGGTGCGCAGCGTATCGTCACGTAAAAACACCATGGCCTTTTGCTTGACGCGCAGTTTGTCCAGCATAGTGGCATTGGTAATACTTTGCGTTTTTCCCGGCCCGTAGAATTCGGGTGCTCGGCAGATCATGGCTTCAACGACCCCTTTTTGCATTGCATTCAATAGCATGGTGGTGATTTGCGCGCGTGCGCGGCCTTTCGCTCCATATGGTTCGAAAGGTGCATCTTCAGATTGCGGCACATTGTTTTGTGCGTACATGTAGGTGTTATCGAAATACACTAACTTTGCATTGTGAGCGGCACACGCCTTGATCACGTTAGCCATCATAATCGGCCACTGTTGCAACCAAAGCGTCGAATCTATGGGTAGTCCCGCAGTAAAATAAACAACGCGTGAGCCCGCTACCGCATCCAACGTTTGCTGAGCATCTAACAAATCAGCGCTGACAAGCTCGTCTGTGGGGTTTATTTTACTTGGATTACGGCTAACAAGGCGTATTGCTTGGGTGTGCTCTTGGTATAGGGCTTTCGCCAATTCAGTACCAATTTGCCCGCTTGCTCCGAGTATTGTTTGCATATGATTCTCCGCGACTATGTTGCTGTGACGGCAACTTTAACCTTAAAGCTAACTTTAATGTCAATCGTAGTTATCAAATAAACATTGTGTGGGCATTGCCGATTCTGTGCAACTCTGTGAATTGACGTTCGAGCTATTCGAGAATCACTCTTTTTTGATTGGTGTGGTGAAGCTAATGAGTGGGTACTTACATACCCACTCATTAAGGGTATTGGCTATTGCAGTGTGTTTTTGCAGCAGCCTCAGGGATAGTCTATCCAGGCGATAAACGCAGTTAGAACGTCCAGTTTAAGCCGAGATAATAACGGCGGCCGTTCGTCCATTCGTTTACATATATCTTGTCTAGGTGGTTTTCGTAGTATGGCTTTAGCTCATCAACAGGAATACCACTTGCCTGTGACAGAATCTCGAAGGCCTCTTCTCCAGTAATTGAAGATTCAACGATTTCGTTACCATTCTCATCCGTTGCGACGATTCTATTACCCGTTGCTACGCCATCTTCGCCGATTTCATCAACCCACTTCATTTTATTAATGACTGGATCATTGACGATCTGCGACGTTTTCATGTAGTGAACAACGTTTTCATTGGTTAGATTGGTCACTGCAAAACTTGCAACTAGATTATCTAAGATTTGATAGGTCGCTTTGAAGTCGACTTGTTGGCGAGCCCCTGTATAGCGGATACCATCAGTGTAACTTGCGTTGGCAAACTCACTTCTATAATTATAAGAAAGACGCGCAGAGAAGGTATCATTCTCATAATACAGAGACGCATTCAGTGTGTCTTTGGATTGCCCAAACATAGGCTCTGTTTGGCCTACTGTTTTGGTGTTGAATCCTGTTACTTCAAAGTATTCGCGCTGAGATGGATCACTTAAGTGCGTTTCCGTGTCAGACATATCAGCGATTTCATAAGAAAAAGTAGAGGTAGTAAATTTCTGATCGGGTACATCGGTGTAGGTGTAGTTGACTAAGCCACCAAAGCCGTTTCCGAAGTCGTGTTGCAGTTGAAACTCAAGACCTTTTACTTTTTGTTCACCCGTGTTGAAGTATGAACTGACGACATAGTCTCCGTTAATGGAATAGCCATTATCATCGGTTTTGCCTTCGGCGCCAAGGTAAGATAGATCTTGAACTTGCGAGGTAGAGCGCACCATGTCTTTGATGTCTTTTTGGAACGCGGTGATGGCGAATATTGAAGACTCTGCAAAATACCACTCCGCCCCTAGTTCAGTATTCACAGAGCTGTATGAGCCTAAATTAGGGTTACCTACGGAACCTCTTCGTTGTGAGTCCATGGGAAGGCGCTCAGCTTCGCCGTTGGGGGTTAGGTCTTGCTGTCTACCATCGGTGTATAGTCTGTATCGCTGTGTAACCAAGCTAAAGTTACTTCTTAGCTGAGTTAAGCTAGGATGCGAGATATTTTTAGATGCGGCCGCTCTGAGAACGATATCATCAGCCAAATCAACCGCAATATTGAAGCTAGGCAGGTAATCCTTCGTGCTACTTTCTTGTACTAAGGGAGTGTATTGGTTGAAGCCTGCGAGCTCGGCAATATAGCTAGGGTCACTAGGATCAAGTGGATAAGATAGCAATTGGCCATTTTCATCTTTGGCCACTTCGTTACCAATTGATTCCCGCTGCGTATCTACAACGCGAATACCCACGTTACCACGGAATATTTCACCACTGAAATTAGCCATTGCATAGTAAGCAAGTAATTCTTCACTCACTTCGTACGCTGATCCCGCTGATTCCGTTAACCCTGAGCGACAACCGTAATAGGTTTCTGAATTTGCAGAGTTAGCGATAGCTTCAGCACACGCTCCTTCGTTAGGCGTGCCTTCTGAATTGAGTAATAAAAAGTGATCATTTAATAACGCATTACGCTTCTGTTGGTCTATATCGAAATATTCATTAGGAATATCGTGGCCTGCGGAGTCCAAACCAGACACGGTGCCGCCGACAATTTGCTCGGCAAGAATTAATGGAAAATCACTGGATTCATTAGCGTAACCATGGAAGCGGGCATCTTCAGTAAAGTAGCGCTGTGTTCGCTCTATGTTTCGGTATTTAGCACCAAACTTGACGCTGTCGATGTAAAAATCATTTTCAAATGACCAAGTAAAATCCCCTTGTAAGAAATCCTCCGTGTTATCACGATAACGAGCCGTATTTCTCAAGCCTCCTGTAAGGAGATAAAACTCATTAGTCGGTGCTAATAAGAAGTTTTTAGCGCGCTGTTGTGCATCTATTAGAGCCTGTCCTGTAAGTGAAGGGTCGGCTTCGAGCCCCCAGTATACTTTTCCTGTGTCTGGGTTGTAGCCATAGCCTAAGTTCACACCTTCATAGGTTGGGATTTTAAGTGAAGCTTGATCACCTGAGTATGGGGTTTCATAATCCCCATAGCGACTCGCAAGGGTGGTTGCACGATCCAATACCGTGCTATCTGCTTCTGTATGACCTGCTTGAAGTTTAATCTCGAAATCATCTAGCTCATAATCTATGGTGAGGTGATATCTATTTTGCTCTGTTTCGGTGCCGCTTCTATCATTGGAGTCTCTGCGGAGCATCTCACCCCAGCGTATATCACCGGCGTAATAATTGTTTCCATCCCACACCATACCAGCCCCGCGAACTAGATTCGTGCCGTCTACAGGGTAGGTTGCAGATAAAACGATATCGCGCTCGGCATCCATTACTAGTCGAGGGTCAATACCCGGAACTTCATTACTGTACAAGAGCTGCACGATTCGGTGAGGTTGCGCATAGAGATTATCGTTTTTGTTATCTCGGTCAGATTTATTCTGGTTAACCTCTAGGTTAATGCTTAACGTATCGGTGGGGGCCCACTGTAAATTAATCGTGGTGTCTAGGCGGCTCTCATCTGTAGAAAAAGCAGGCGCGTAAACCATATTTCCTAAAGTTCTACCTGGTGTTTGGCCTAAGCCCGCGCTTCTACGACTTCCCCAAAAAAGACCCCAAACAGGATCGAGGTAGGTAGGATCGATAACTTCATCAAGTTGCCCCCAATTTTGCGTGCTGTTGTTCCATACTCCTGAATCAAGGGGGTTTTCTGTAGGCCAATAAGGGCCATTATTGGCAACAGCTTCTAAATCGCCATACGTATAACCATTTAATGCCATATGCCGAGTAATGATTAATGCATGGTTGTTCATGTGGCGCAGATTTATATCGCTGCTTGCACATGCCTCTGTCGGGCAGTTGATTGCATCAGTTTGTGCAAAGCCTGTGCTTATCGCACCTTCATTACCGGCAATACCATCAGACTCAAACCCCGTACGAAACGCATTGCGTTGTTGTCTACTAACACTGATCGACGCGCCAAACTTTTTGCTGTCAGACACGAAGTTATAAGCTGTTGATATTTGTGGAGAGTATTTTTCTGATGAGTCATTGTATTCGGACTCAACATTAAAATAGCCGTAGCCGTCCTCTTGCTCCAATGGTTTTTTAGTATGCAAGATGACCGTTCCACCTATACCACCTGCATCGAGGTCTGCCCGTGCTGACTTATGCACTTCAATTTTTGAAACGCGCTCCGCTGGAATGTTAGAAAAATCAAAAGCGTTACTTTCAGCTTGTCCTGGCAAATAGGATGCAGATTTGGCTGACTGGCCATTCACTAATGTGTTTGTCAGTTCTGGAGACGTCCCCCTGATAGAGATTCTAGAGCCTTCGCCAAACTGACGTTCAATTTGAACCCCAGCGACACGTTGTAGTGCCTCTGCCATATTTTTATCGGGGTTCTTCGCAATGTCTTCGGTATTAATGGAGTCAACAATTGCATTGGAGTAGCGCTTGTTATTTAAGTTATCGCGCAGTGAAGAGCGAATGCCAGTAATTTCAATTACTTCCATTTCGCCTTCGTTAATTTGTTTTTCCGAAGTCTGTTTCGTGGTTAATTCCTTTTCTACCTCCTGAGAAAAGGTTGGCATAGACATACACGCTGACAAGCATATGGCTGAATGAATAGCGATGGTCATTTTTGATAAGCGAAGAGCTCTCATGTTGCACCTTTAAAATCGTTTTTATTGTAATGTGACCCGTTAATACCAAACGTTAGAAGTTTGGGTTATTGCTCTTATTTGTATTATCGAGTGACTCTATCTCAACATGTGAAAAAACATGTTGGCAATGTTAACTTAGTACAGAAAAAATAAAGATCAAGAATAATTTATTTCTTAATTTATTGCTTTGTTGCTTTGCCATGGTTTGCTAGTGACATTACCTTGTGTATTTTTATCTGCTGATCTTTATTATAAAAGTTTATATTTATCATGTTGGTGTGATGTGATTTGTAGTGCAGTTGAACAATTTTTTATTTGGGGTGGTTTTTGATTGGTTCTTTTATCTTTTCCCTTACTTTATTTTGAAATAAATTATTCTTGTGTTTTGTCTTTTTGGTTTGGTGGTTGGAGTTACCTGAAGGTTAAGTTTGAAAAAGCTCGTTTTGACGGAAATAAGTTTATTAGTTTTAACGTGAGCGGTGTCTATTATCCGGTTGCTGGAATCTAATACTAACTAATCATGTTAATTCGTAAAATGAGTTAAGTGTGCTTTAATTTGTATGATTATTGGCTGGGAGCGACATATGGAGTTAGATTCTTTCACTATAAAAATTGCAGCCACGATACTAAGTGCCATTATGGCTGTGACTATGTTCGCAATGTACAAGGCAAATAAAGAGGAGCTGTGCTTTTTCGATTGGGCTGGCGCGGGTTTTTTTAACACCCTTGGATATATAAGTACGGGATTACTGCATTCCAATTTTGTAGAGCATGGAGAAAATTTAAATTCATTTTTTCTCGGCTTATCAAATACTTGTTACTTTCTTGCTCATTGCGCGATTTTGAGAGGATTATTAAGGCATTTAAATCTCCGCCTGTTTACAACGGAAATGGCTCTCGCCGCGATCATTGTTTCTCTTGCTCATCAGTTCCCGGTATTCAGTGGCTCTTTTGAAAATAGAATCATCCTGTTTTTTACACTCATCCTAATTATCAAAATGTACGCTCTGTATGTTCTGGGTCGTGTGATGTCTTCGACAAAACAGTGGTCCTATGCGCCTCTCTTTATGATAGAAGTTTTCTTCGTTACACAAATGGCTGTGAGAGCGTTGATGGCAGTCTCTGTTAGCAGTTCTGAAGTGCTTCAAGATTTTAACCATCCAATTCAAGCGATTGGTTGGCTGGCGGACTTGTTGTATATCTCTGTAGCCACACTCGCGTGTGTTTTAGTTGTGGTGCGAGAGCAGGTTTTAGAAATTAGAAGGTTGTCTCTTACGGATCAATTAACAGGCTGCCTCAATAGAAGGGCAATGCAAACTAGCTCAGAACAATCCTTCGAGGAGAGTAAGCGCATAAATAGCGTCTTCGGTGTGATTGCTATTGATATCGACTTTTTCAAGAAAATTAATGACACGTTTGGACATGACGCTGGAGATAGCGTAATAAAAAGTACAACTCAAGCTATTAATAGGCGCCTTAGAAAGGTTGATAAATTATTTCGCATGGGTGGGGAAGAGTTCATCGTAACGACTGTGGGAACACCCTTAGAGGGGATAAGCGTATTGGCTGAAAAAATTCGCGAAGAGGTGGAGTCCATTAAGTATGCATTTAACGGAACAGACCTCAATGTCACCATCAGTTTAGGCATTTCTATATCAGGCGAATGCGACTGTCACTGGGAAGAAGTATTAAAAAGGGCTGATGACGCCTTGTATGAAGCTAAACGAGCGGGTAGGAATCGTGTTGTTCAGTCACAAAGTACAGCAGCGAGTACATTGTCTCCTAGTCTCGCGTAAGAGATAACGTTTTATTGAGCAATACAGGCTGTCGTTCGACAGTTACATAGCGTCATTGTTTGGCTTGGGTCGGTTGTTGAAATAAGGAAGTGGTGTACGTTACCTGTAGTTAAAATAAATCGATTGCTTACATTGAGGAGGCGAAAAAGTATTCATTCAGGCCCCTTCAGAATCCACCAAAGGGGCAAAATTACCACTTATTTCTCTAATGCTTCAAGCACCTTATCGGAGAGTTCCCAAGGGTTGAACCCTTGCTTGCCATAGTCGAGGCCACGGCGAACAATCACCAGTTCTTTTTCTGGGATCACCACCACAAATTGGCCGCGGTTACCACGCGTGGTAAAGGCTTTTGCTGGGCCATTGTTCTTATCTGCCTTGCGTAGCCACCACTGTGCACCGTAATCAAAGTCTCGCGAAGCGGATGCTGGCGCAGGGGTGGTTGAATAGGCAATCCACTTTGGCGAGATGATTTGCTCACCAAACCACTTTCCGCCATTGGCGTACAACATTCCGAATCGTGCTAAGTCTCGCGCCGTGGTGTACATTTGGCTGCTAAAAATGAAGTCGCCATATTGGTCTGTGCTCACAAGTGTGTTGTACATCCCTAACTTATTGAATAGAGCGCGTGACGGGAATTGATGATACTCCTGCTCATCATCAAAGGTGTTTTTGAACGACATGGTCGCCAACAATGTGTCGTAGTTTTCATAGTCCCAAAATGTGCCGGGCTCACGCACAAGCCCACGATTCACCGCGCCCTTTGCGGAACTCTCACCCGCCCAATACGCAAGGCCTGAACCATTGGCGTATTCCATATTAAAGCTATCTACAGGGTAGAGCCCGGAAGACATCTGCAGGGCATCTCCCAAGGTGATTTTGTTACGCGGGTCGTCCTCTGGGTTGGCTAACTGTGGCGACAAGTTAGATTCAACGAGTCGTTCACTGCCATTTCTTTACGGTCGACTTTGATACCAGCGAGAGTCGCAAAGACACTTTTAGCTGTGCTCCAAGTACGTGTTTTGGTGTCACGATTGACGCCCTCAGCGTAGCGCTCCAGCATAATATTACCGCGATGAACGATAACAAGGCTTAAGGTATCTTGCTCATCCGTTGGCGTATTGAACGCTCACTCAGCAACTGCGTTTATGGCTTGCTGTTGTGTTGCAGATGTAAATTGATAGTCAGTCGTCGCATCCCCCATAGGCCAAGGAGTTGTAGCGTAATTTTTCGGAGCTGGTGCTAATTTGATACTCGGCAGGGTATCGGCAACATTAAAGTCTTGGTCTGGGCGCAGCACCACACACCCAATGCCATCACGATAAATTGCGCGAATAGTCACGCCAGACTCATTGCTCACAGCCACCCCGCGAACGTCATTATCTATGTGTACTAATTTCGACGGCGCTACGCCAAATTTGCCGGGGATATAGGTGAGTTCTTGTGCATTAACTTGCTCAATGGTGCGGTTTGACGTAAACAAGCCGTTGCAAGTGAGCACCGCTTGCACACCAAGGTGGATCATGGCTCGTTGGGGCTTAAAGACATCATACTCGGCATGGGCAGGAGTCAGGTTAAGCAGCAGAACCGCAGCGAGAGCAGAGGTTTGTCGTTTCATTAGATGGCCTTTTATTTTTGTCGTCCAATACGGCTAGGTTGTTGGCATAAAGTGACTGTCGAGACACTGATTAAAACATTAACTCTCTGTGATGCCCACACCAAGGAAATGAGCTGAATGTAGGTTGATCATTAAAAGCGATGGTGCGAGTAATGAATTCTGGGACTCTCAATTCTTCGCAGTGAAGCACATGGATGCGCGATGTAATCTAGCTTCATGGATATACCTATCCAAATGAGTGGTGCTTTGCAGCACACATCGCTTTGATTGCACATAAAGTAATCTACAAGGATAAACAGGCCAATTCACAGATTGCATTATTTGGTCATTGCAGACGCTATTTCGGTTATAATTGCATTTACACATCACCTATCCAATGCACTCATGTCGGTGCGTGAATAGTGGTGAAGCAGTAATACATAAAGCGCATTTATAAATGACAAGGTAATTGTAGAGCGTACCGAGCACGAAAAGTGCGGATTGTCTTTGCAATTAGGGCAAGAGTCCTTTAGTCTGCGCGTCCTTAAACATTTCTGGTGAAATAACGCGCAGCCTTATTTTGCCACGCATATCGAGCATCTATGACCGACCAGCAATCAGCGCCAACAACCAACTCAATTGAATCCCAAAGCAACATCCAGTTTAGCGATTTAGGCCTGCAACCGAAGCTTTTACAAGCTGTTGAACAACAGGGCTATAAACACCCATCGCCCATTCAAGCGCAGGGTATTCCAGCGGTGTTATCGGGCCGAGATGTGATGGCGGCAGCGCAAACCGGCACAGGCAAAACCGCGGGTTTTACTTTGCCTATGCTTGAATTGTTAAGCAAAGGTCAGCGCGCGCAAAATAATACTATTCGCGCTCTTGTATTAACACCGACTCGAGAGCTTGCTGCGCAAGTGGGGGAGAGTGTTGAAACCTATGGGAAGCAATTAGCGCTGAGTTATTCAGTGGTCTTCGGTGGTGTAAAAATTAACCCGCAGATGATGCAGTTACGCCGCGGTGCAGATATTCTCGTTGCTACTCCGGGTCGATTGATGGACCTGTATCAGCAAAATGCTATCAAGCTCAACCAACTTGAAATGCTGGTGTTGGATGAAGCCGATCGTATGCTGGATATGGGCTTTATTCATGACATTCGCCGAATCATCAAGTTATTACCCGCGAAGCGTCAGAACTTACTTTACTCTGCGACTTTCTCTGAAGAGATCCGTGAGTTAGCCAAAACAATCGTTACTGATCCGCTTGAGATTTCAGTGGTGCCGCCGAACACGACAGCTAAAACCGTTGAACAGTGGGTTTATCCAGTTGATAAATCTCGCAAAACAGCTTTGTTGAGTCATTTAATTAAAGAGCATAATTGGCCGCAAGTGCTAGTATTTAGCCGCACTAAGCATGGGGCTAACCGTATTGCCCGTAATTTAGAAAGCCGCGGCATTACCTCGACGGCAATTCATGGCAATAAGAGCCAAGGCAGTCGCACCAAAGCGCTAGCTGGATTTAAAGATGGCAGCATCCAAGCGCTAGTTGCGACAGATATTGCCGCTCGCGGTATCGATATCGACCAACTTCCTTGCGTGATTAACTACGATTTGCCTAACATTGCAGAAGATTATGTACACCGTATCGGTCGAACGGGTCGTGCGGGAGCATCCGGTTTGGCGATTTCTTTTGCGATTGCTGATGATGCGAAAGATTTAAATGGCATAGAAAACCTAATCCAAGAATTGTTGCCACGTAAAATTATCGCCGGATATGAGCCAAGTAATGAATTGCCACAAAGCACCCTAAAGCCATTGAAGGCAAAGAAACCGAAGAAGCCTAAAAAGCCAAAGGTGAACGACGAAGGTCACGCTCAAGCAACAAAAACTGACGGGCAAAATACACCTTCGAAAAACAAAGAACAGACAGACAAACGTGGTCATTCGCATCATGCCAACAAAGCACGTCGTCGCCCTGCGAACTCAAAAAACCCTCGCAATCAAGGTGGCGCAGGGAACGAGCAGAAGCAAGGGCAGGGCAGAAGAAGCAATCAGTCGAGAAATAGACGCCCAGCTGGTAGGTAATCACTGTTCAGGCACCGCTATGCAGCGGTGTTCACATCACATAACTTATATCAGTGTTATTGCTCTTGAGCGCGCTGGCGCTCAAGCTCTGCAGCTAGTTTGTCGATGTTATGTTGGCTAAACACCTTGATGCCTTGTTGCTCCAGCAATGCAGCAGTGACACCTGAACCTGCTATTTTCTTGCCGCTAAAACTGCCATCGTAAATCTGGGTGCTGCCACACGACGGGCTGCCTTCGGCGAGAATCGCGTAGCGAATGCCATGTTGCTTGCAAACGCTTTGGGCATTGTAAGCCCCCTTTACAAACTCCGCAGTAACATCAACGCCATCATCGCCTACAACAGAGGCATTCCCTTGTAGCACGTCAATGCCTTGCCCTTGTTGTATTTCCGCTGGCGCTCTGGGTGTGAGCAATCCAGCAGAGACCTCAGGGCAAAGCACAATCAATTGAACATGTGTATTTAACCAGTCAAAATCTTCTTGGGACAGTGCTAGGCAACTGGCGTTGTAGCGCACCTTGTTACCCAACAGGCACGCACTTATGAGTACTTTTTCACGTGCATTACCCATCTTTGCTCACTTCACACAATGCTTGGCTGAGGCCGTTACTGACCTTATCCACTAAACGCATGAGCTCAATTGCTTCTTCGTTAGAGATGTTATCGAAGTTGCAGCGCATTTGTTTGGGGATTGCGAGCGCTTTGTCTTTGGCTGCTTTTCCTTGTTGGGTAAGGAGCACACGTTTTACACGTTTGTCGTGCTCATCGCTGACAACATTAAGTAAATTCTTGGTAGTGAGCTTTTTAAGGATCAAGCTCATAGCACCGCCATCAATCCGCGTCTTTTGTAATAACTGATGGATGGTTATGTCATCTTCTTCCCACAGCGCCATCATCACCACATATTGGGGGTAAGTGATATCCAGCTCACTTAAAAGCGGCCGGTAAGCACGCGCGAATGCATTCGCAACCGTATAAAATCGATGGCAGAGCTGGTTGTCTAGTTTAAGAATTTCGTCGGTCATAGTGTCTCCTGTTTTATTATTTTGCATGCAAAAGACTTGATCTTCAACTTAAGCATCTCTATTATTTATTTTGCATGCAAAATAAGTTTGAGTTTGAGACAAAGATTGGAGAAATATAATGGCTTTAGATAGCGTACTTTACACAGCGAAAGCAACTGCAACTGGTGGCCGTGACGGTTCGGCAAAATCTGACGATGGTCGTCTAGAGGTTGGTTTATCTGTGCCTAAAGGTTTAGGTGGCGACGATGGGCAGGGCACCAACCCAGAACAGTTATTCGCGGCGGGCTATGCCGCATGTTTTATTGGCGCACTGAAAAAAGTGGCCGGTGACCAAAAAATTAAATTGCCTCGTGATGTGTCGATCACAGGTGAAGTATCGATTGGTCCTAAGGGGGCAGGCTTTTCGATTGATGCAAAACTGACGATTAATTTAGGTGATATGGACAAAGAGCAGGCACGAGCACTAGTTGATACAGCACACCAAGTGTGCCCTTATTCAAATGCAACGCGCGGCAACATCGACGTTGAGCTGGTTATTGCCTAATTCTAAGCGCTACGGTGAAGACGTTCAGATCATATTTTTACTAACTTAAACTCGCCGTAGAAGCACAAAAAAAGCGTGGCTCACTTAAAGTGACCACGCTTTTTATTCGTTGAATTTTAGGTTATTCGGCGGTTTTTTCTGTGTGCTTTTCAAACCACCAGAGAATGTACGCTACTTTTGCCATTAAGTTAGAAGGGCGCTTGGTGATACCGTGCGAGGCATCAGGGATGCGCACCATTGCGGTATCAACGCCTTGCAATTTGAGTGCTTGATAGAACTGCTCAGTCTCTGAAATTGGTGTGCGGTAATCCGCTTCCCCTGTCAGTAGCATGGTCGGCGTTTTTACATTACCCACGTAGCTAATCGGTGAGCGCTCCATATAGTGCTGCATATGATCCCATGGCTTTCCAGGGAACCAGTAATCGGTGAAGAATGGATAAAAGTCCGCGGTAAGTACAAAGCTAAACCAGTTAATCACTGGCTTGGCAACCACAGCCGCCGCAAATCTGTCGGTGTGGCCGACAATCCAAGAAGTAAGCACACCACCACCCGAGCCGCCAGTAACAAACAATTTATCTTGGTCGATAAAGCCTTTCTCAAGGAGTGTATCAACCCCCGTCATCAAGTCATCATAATCGTTACTTGGATAGTTATGGTGTATTGTTTGCGCAAATTCCTTACCGTAAGAGTCGCTACCTCGTGGATTCATGTACAAAACCACGTTTCCTTTGGCGGCAAAAAGTTGCGCCTCGGCGCTAAAGTGTGGGCCATAGTTGGCAACTGGGCCACCGTGAATTTCTAAAATGAGCGGGTATTTTTTGCTGGCATCAAAGCCTGGCGGATACACCACCCACCCCTGAATATCTAAGCCATCATGCTTGGATTTAACCCATAACTCTTCAACTTTACCCAGTTCTTTGTTGCCAAGCGCATCTTCGTTAAGCTGAGTTAGGCGGCGTGCTTCGCCGCGTTTGGTTAGCGCAACATCGGAGGGGCGCTGAGTATCGGCAAGGGTAAAGGCGATATCACCTTTATTACTTACATCAAAATCACCGCCCGAATAGGGGCGACCAAAGGCAACACTGCCCACTTTTTCAGTGATCACAGTGTGTTTGCCACGCAGAGGTTGATAGGCAAGAGTTGTTTGCCCTTCGCTGTCGTAACTAAAATAGATACCTTTGCTGTCACCTGACCATTGAATATCGCCAACAGAACGGTCAAAGTCAGGCGTTAAGCTTTGCGTCTCACCCGATTTTAAATCGCGAATATACAATTGGGTGTTTTCGTAGTTAGTGAGTTTGTCATCATACCCTGTGTACGCGAGATAGCGGCCATTAGGTGATACTTGAGGTTGGTTATCAGGACCGTTTCTGTCAGTTACTTCAGTGATTTCTTTGGTCTGTAAATCAAGGGCATAAATTTCTGAGTTTATCGGTTTTAACTCTGCGTCTGCATGACGATTAGCAGAGAAATAAAGCGTATTACCGTCGCCACTAAAGCTTAATTTACCACCATGGTCGAAATCACCATGGCTTAGCTGGGTTGCATTGCCGCCTTGGGCTGAAATACTGAATAACTGGTTAAAGCCTGCTTTGGTGTACCCTGCACCGTCGGCGCGATAGTAAACATCATCGATGAACACTGCTGGGTCTGCCCATTTGGCGCCTTCGGGCTTGCCCGGAAGGTTCACTGGATTTTTCGCTTTCGCAGGCACAAACATGCTAAATACGAGGGATTTTCCATCCGGCGTCCACGTTGGTTTTGACGGGCTTTGTGTGAGGTTACTAATTTTGCTGAGCGCACCTGTGCTTAACCACTTTACGTAAAGCTGCGCACTGCCATCACGTGTTGAGATAAAAGCGAGACGATCACCACTGGGAGAAAGTACTGGTGCAAAGTCTTGATGCACACCACTGGTTACAGGCATAAGCTGCTTATCATCAGTGTTGACTTGCCAAATATTGCTGAACTTGCGATCGGTTTTGATATCCATGCGGTTGCGCACAAAATAAACCTGTTTGCCGTCGTTGCTAATGTCTATCTGGTTAGCATATTCGAGATTAAATACATCTTCTAGTTGCAATGGGGAAAGGTCATTTGCCATCACACCTGATGACAACGCGAGGCTCAAGGCACAAGCCATTTTGGTGATCTTCATACTCAATCCTTAGCGGTTATGTGAACCCTAGTTTTAGAATGGCTCATCATTGATTGCAACTTAATACGTTGAATTAGTGCAGATAATCATCACTATTTGATTGCGCTTTCTATTATCTAAAGTCAGTCAATGCTCTCGTGGTAGCACCGAAATATAGCTGGCTCACTGTGTGTTCTCACTGTTATAACTGGTTAGCTACTGTGAGGGTCGATATACACCTTTTGCTTACATAATTGTTCGTACTTCTTGTGGTAACTTAACTGAGTTCACCGGTTCCACTTACTCTTTCGAGACGTCGAATGAGCTGGGACTTTACCGTTATCTTCTGGGAGGGAAGGGCGAATGCAGTGCCCGTTACAACTATGACGCAAACTTTACTGATACTGTTTACTGTGCTGTGTTCGTTTTCGACTCAGGCTAGCGAATCCAATTTTGCAGCGCTGAATCTGACTCAATCAGGGGTTGGCTATGCTGCCCTCGTTATTTTCACCATTGCCTATATTCTTGTTATGGCAGAAGAAAAGATTCATATGCGCAAGTCTAAGCCTGTGCTTGTTGCCGCGGGTCTTATCTGGATTTTCATTGCCAGTGTTTACCCAAGCGAGCATGCCAGTATTGTTGAATCAGCGTTTCGTCATAACCTCCTTGAATTTGCCGAGTTGATGCTGTTTCTGTTAGTGGCGATGACTTACATCAACGCCATGGAAGAGCGGCGACTATTTGATGCTTTACGCGGTTGGTTACTTAAAAAAGGCTTCACCTACAGACAACTATTTTGGATAACCGGTGGCTTAGCATTTTTTATCTCGCCCATTGCAGACAACCTTACTACGGCGTTGCTGATGTGCGCTGTGGTGATGAAAGTCGCTGAAAATGACAAAAAGTTTGTTGCTCTGTGCTGCGTGAGTATTGTAACGGCAGCGAACGCTGGCGGCGCATTCAGCCCATTTGGCGACATTACCACGCTGATGGTGTGGCAAGCAGGTCAAGTGACGTTTACTGAGTTCTTACGACTCTTTGTGCCCTCACTGGTTAATTATTTAGTGCCAGCCTTGGTCATGAGTATGTTCATTGAAAATCGCTCGCCAACGCGGGTTGACACGGATGTGGAGTTAAAGCGTGGCGCGCTGCGAATCACCTTTTTGTTTCTACTGACCGTTGCAACTGCGGTGGCGTGTCACATCGTCCTGCACCTGCCGCCAGTGCTGGGCATGATGATGGGCCTAGGCTATTTACAGTTCTTTGGCTACTTCTTGCGAATGACCCTCCCAGGCTCTTTGGCGCGCAAGCGTGAAAAGGCTGAGCTGGAAGGTGACAACAAACGATTGGAGCAGTTAGGAAGCGTGGTGCCATTTGATGTCTTCAGCAAAGTCTCTCGTGCTGAATGGGATACCTTACTGTTCTTTTACGGCATTGTGCTGTGCGTGGGCGGTCTTGGCTTTATGGGGT
This sequence comes from Pseudoalteromonas sp. GB56, assembly GCF_054923835.1. Classification (NCBI taxonomy): domain Bacteria; kingdom Pseudomonadati; phylum Pseudomonadota; class Gammaproteobacteria; order Alteromonadales; family Pseudoalteromonadaceae; genus Pseudoalteromonas; species Pseudoalteromonas sp. GB56. Next base: position 684,243 of record NZ_JBPCHK010000003.1, read on the forward strand.
ATTTGAGTCTGCTGTCGGAATCCTTGTATGGCAACATGAGCGCTACGGTCGCTAACACTGTACTCGGTGTGGTGTCGGCTGTGATAGATAACATTCCGGTAATGTATGCGGTGCTGTCGATGGAGCCAGAAATGTCTCATGGCCAATGGTTGCTTATCACGTTAACTGCAGGAACCGGTGGTAGCTTATTGTCGATAGGTTCGGCAGCCGGTGTGGCCTTGATGGGGCAAGCACGCGGTTATTATTCATTTGCCTCGCACCTAAAATGGACACCGGTCATTGCCCTTGGATATGGCGCCAGTATTGTGGTGCACTTGTGGCTAAATAAAGCTGTGTTTTAAGCACCAAGAGCCTAAGCTCTTGGTTATTCTGGGATTAACTAGGGTTAATCCCACTCATATTGAATCGTGAACAGTGCAGTTCTTGGTCTACTAGGGAAGTAGCGATCGCCACTGAACGAGGTGTAATCGGCGCGTTCTGCATAGGCTTCATCGGTAAGATTTTCTATTCTAAGAGTTGCCAATAGCTGCGGGCTTACTTGCCATTGCCCTCGTACACTGAGTAAATCGTGCCCTTCATATTCGTGTTGATTCTCTGCATCAGTGAAGTATTTGCTCATGCTGTGCCACTGCAAGGATAGCAGCACTGAGTCACTTGCTCGCCAATTTAAGCGAGTGTTTGTGATCAAACGCGGTGCCGTATCCATAATATTCCCTTGAATATTTTGCTCGCCTAGAAGTTGCTCATGTTCGTAGGTATGCAGAGCATTTGCTATGGCGGTTTGTAGACTCAACGTGTCGCTTAGGCGGTAATCTAATTCTAATTCTAATCCGCGGTGCCTACTTTGTCCTTGGTTAACATTGAAAAAGTCGCTGTTGCGGTAAATAACGTTGTCTTTTTCCATGTAGTAACCTGCAAGTGAAAAGCGCCAATCAGTGTAAGCCCCCTTTACACCGAATTCGATACTATCGAGTGTTTCGCTTTTTAGGTCAGCAACCTGTTGAGCGCGTTGTAACTGATACAGCTCCGAGGTTTGTGGTGCCCGATAACCCTTAGCTAGGTTGGCGTAAGTCAGGAGGTTTTCGTTGAGTTGATAGCTAACGGCAAATTTCGGTGATAAGTCGGTAAATTCAGTTTTTGCACTCGGTGGACGTGTGTAACGGCATCCGCCCATCGCGCATTCGCTGCCATCTTCTTTCGTGCGCCCAGCTTGCATATGTGTTTCGTAGTCATAGCGGATATGCTCATACCGCGCGCCAAGATCCACTTGCCAGTTTGCTTGACGATACTGCAAAGCTATAAAAGGGGCGAGTTGAGATGCATCGACGGTGTAATCGTAATGTTTTCCTTGTGGGATAGTCGCTTGCAAAAAGGCGGAACCTTGGGTTGGATTTTCTTGATATTGCACCATGCTGCCTTGAGTTAATTCGCTATCAAGCCCAAGTTGCAATCGCCATTGCGGGGTGAGTCGATGTTGCACGAGGCTATTTATACCGAATCCGTGCTGGGCGTTTTGCTCAATAGGCGTACCGGGAAGAAAGTGCTTTAAAAAAGTCATTTCTTGGTCGCGAGCGTAGAGTGTTATGGCTACGTCGGTTGAGTCGCTAACGTGCCCATTAAACTTACTCCATGCCCTTAGTGCGCGATTGTCTCTGAAGGCACCTGGGTTAAGGTTTTGCTTCGCTAGCTCTGGGTCTTTATAGCTTTCAAAGCCCTCAATATAGCCCGCAGTGTCTTGATTCAAGTTGCTGTACGCAATGCCATTTTGCACCGACCAAGATTGACCGTCGTAGTGATGGCGCAGTGTTACTTTTTCTTGGTCGACACTTTCATCTTCACGATAGCCTGAGTCGCGAGTGATGCTGATATTTGCGCCGATACCATAACTTACTGTGTCTTTGCCCGCTTGCAACTTCGCCCGTTTGTAGCCATAAGAGCCTACATCTATGGCGGCATACCCGCTTCCTAGGGTTGGGTCTTGGCTGATCACATTAATTACACCATGCACCGCATTTGAGCCGTACAGCACTGAGCCTGGGCCTTTTAAGACTTCGATGCGCTGGGCCATTTCACTGTGTGCCTCGAACAGCTCATTGACGTTACAAAAACCTGCTGCGCGCAGGGCGATGCCATCTTCAAGCGTTAAAATTGAACCGCATGCTCCTGAGCCGGTGAAAACTGGGGAGCGAAGAGCAGGGAGGTATTCTTGGCCATTGCCATGTTGAATATTGGCACCGGCAACACTTTGCAATGCTTTTTCTATGTGGGTCGCGCCTATTTGCTCTAGTAATTCTTGGTTAACGCTAGTGATGCTCAGCGCTTTAATGTCGTCATTAACTGCGAAGCGTGACGAAGTTGCCACAATTCGCTCGATATCTTGCTTATCCTGTGTTGCATACACTGAGGGACTAGCAAAAGGCGAAAGAGCTGGGATGGCAGCGATTAAGTAAGTTCTAATCATCATAGAGGCACGACAAAATTTTTGTGCCCATGTTAATGCCTTGATTTGACCTATGCAATGTATTGCGGGGAGTCGGAATCGTGAAACCATAACGCGCTATTGAGAGTGCTTTAGTGAGTCACTTTTTCGCTTTTGGGTGTGTGGGTCTCAGCCAAGCCTATTATGAAAATATGCTTGGCATAGAAAGAGATTTTTAAGCCCTTGTCGTACAAAGTGCGAGAAATAAATCTGCTTTCTCCACTCCATTACTGTAATCGTCAATTAGCGGGAAAAGAATTTGTTCTTCTTTTTGGTTATGTGCGTCGAGTACTTCTTCAAGTGCGAGCAGCAGGGGCGCTACGTCGCGATTACTCAATAAATACTCATCAATGCCAACAAGGTATTCCAATATGTCGCGATGTTCGCTGAGCATCACATCTGTAGGGCCATGGCTTATCCCCATTTTCTCCTCAAAAAATGGAAACAGCACTTCTTCTTCCCATTTGATATTTTGCTCGATGCCTTTTTTAAAAGCCCAAAAGTAACACAGTGCCTCATCACTCCCCAATTTTGCCTTAAAGCTCGCATACAAACACTCTAGGCGCTTGTGATCAGCCACAAAGTAATTCGAGATAGATTGTGGGTTCATACCTAATTGTCCTATTACTACTGTTTCAAGAAAGTCAGCTAAAAACCGCGCTTATTGTTTTATGTGGTGTTCAACTGCTTTCTGAATACACATATTTATTGTTATTTTTATAATGAGAAGCGCCTGCTTTGCCGATCATGACGAAAAAGTAGTGCCTCTACCTTAATCTACATCAATAATGTACCTCATTAAGGTATGCGTTGAAACCGCTTTCAATAAGTTTAAACACACTCTTTTTTAGTGGCATTCGAAAGGTAAGGTGTGGTCAAGGGGGGATGAGGCTGTTGCGCGAGTTGCAATAAAAAAGCACGCAATGCCATAAAGACAAGCGTGCTTATTAAGTCATAATTTGATTTTTAGTGAATAGTTACTGCGCTTCAACCCACATAACGCCGACCTCTTTTTTCACAACTTTCACTTTTGTGCCAGTTGTAAGTGGGTGCTCACTTTTGAGCTTCCAGCTGATACCTGAGTATGTGTGAGTCGTTAAGCCTTGGTCATCCACGTCGTTCTCAAGCACAAAGCTTAGTTCAGCAAAGTCTGATTTTACCTCACCGCTATCACGTTGCTCTTGCATACGTTTGAGTGGTTTCCAAAGTAACAGAGCCAGTGCCGTGGTGACGATGGTGTTACTCCATAGCGCGGTAGTTAATGTGCTATCGAGTAATGAGAAGTTCATCATCAAGCCCGTGAACAACAGCGACAACCCTAAAAATAATAGGATAAACGTCGACATGCCCAGCACTGCCACTTCGATGATAAGGGCAAGTACACCCAAAATCATCAAGGTTTCTGCGAGATTATTCATTAGGAATTCCATACCACCTCCTAAAATAAATTAACTGCCTTTTTGTTTGTTATTCAGGGTGTTGATAATTGACATCCCCTGCGCAACCAATGCGCTTGCATCCGTTCCGCTTTCTGGTAGTAGCACCACGGAAGATTCACGCGCAATCGCTTCTTTGGCAGCAATAGCTTTTGTGGCTAGGTCTAACTGAATTGCCTTTTGGCCTTTTTCAGTTTCAGCAGCCTCACCGACTTTCAACAGTGCGTCAGCTTGTGCTTCCGCAACGGCGATAATAGCCTGAGCTTCACCTTCCGCTTTTAGTATCTGCTCAGCCTTGTCGGCTTCTGCAGCAAGAACTTGTGCTTGTTTTTTACCTTCAGCCACGTTGATAGCGGACTGGCGATCACCTTCAGACTCTAAAATTTGCGCGCGTTTCACACGCTCAGCTTTCATCTGCGCTTCCATCGCTTCCATAACAGAATTTGGTGGCACGATGTCTTTGATTTCGTAACGCAGAACCTGAATGCCCCATGGCTCAGAAGCTTGGTTGATAGCAGCAACGATGTTGGTATTAAGTAAGTCACGCTCTTCAAACGTTTTATCTAGCTCCATTTTACCCAGTTCAGAACGCATGGTTGTTTGCGCAAGTTGAGTTACTGCGAATACATAGTCGTCTACGCCATAGGTTGCTTTATATGGGTCGAGTACGCGGAAGTACAACACACCATCGACTATCAGAGAGATGTTGTCTTTGGTGATTGCTGACTGTGAAGGTACGTCTTGTGCTTGCTCTTTTAAGCTACGATCCGCCGCGATACGATCGATAAAAGGAACAATAAAGTTTAAGCCCGCTTCTTTCGTTGATTGGTATTTACCAAAGCGTTCGATAAGCCATGCTCTGTTTTGTGGCACGAACTTCACACTGCTCTTTAATGTTACGAGCACAAAAATGAGCAAGAAAGCCTCAACAGTGAATAACATGTCAAGGATTTGCGAAATAGGGTCCATAATACTCTCCTTAGAAAAGACCTGTAGGGTACTGATTTTGGTCGTTATGTTTAATTTTGCACCAGTTTTAGACTAGCACGTGGCGCACCTCTACCGCTACTATAATATGAATAGTCATTGAACAACTAAGCATTAGTGTATTTCATTGAAAAGCGGTGTTTTGCGTCAATCGGTGCTCAGCATACAGTTGGCATAATACGTGGTTGTTGCGGGCCAATCACTGAATACAGCAATAACTCCGACGTCTTGTGCCAGTACGTCTAACACCCGCATCATCACACCATCATTAACTACCGCATCGGAGATACTTTTATAGTACCAACCGCCGCCACTATGTAATGGGCCTGAGCGTTCCAAGGACCAAGTTATGATTTTAAGTCCTGCTTGTTTTGCAGCAATAGCATAAGCCGATGGGATGATCTCACCATTGTCGTTAAGGCTTAACAACATCCAAATAGGTGGCGCGATGATCTGTACTCCATCTGCAACCAGTTTATCCATACTTGGTGACCAGGTTGCAGCGTTTGTAGGATCGAATCCTTCGATTTGATCACGACCGTCAAGGTATACCGACTGTGCAGCAAACTCTGGGTATTGTTCAATCCAATGCATAATGTCGTTGTAATTAAATGACTGTGGCCACACGCGTGTTGACGTAACCCCTGCTTGTTTATACTCATCTAGCATTTTTGCTGCGTAATCCTGTTGGCTCATTCCTTTATGAGGCATGGCAACTTCCGGTTCCTTTAGTTCAGGGGTCATTCGCACACCGAGCTGTGTAAAGAGAGCAATGCTTTGCGCATGGGTCATTATGGTGCCATGAGTGGAGTACAAATTAGTTCGCCAATTGGGAGTGCCTTCGAGGTATTGAGCGACTGTCGTAGCTTGGGGATTCGCACCATCCATTTTACCTTTGAGCGATTTAAACTCTTCTACGGTAATATCACTGGTACAGCACCTAGCTCTTGCAGGCTCACCATTTGCAGCTGGTGAAAAGGGCTCACTGCATTTCGCTGCAAGGTCTGTAGCTAGAATATTGGTGGTGGTGTGCAAGTCACATTGTGAATGACGGCATACCAATTCGTTGTCTGCAGTGAAGGTGACATCACACTCCAACACGCCTGCTCCCATTCGCGCCGCAGCTATGTAGCTTTCTTTGGTATGTTCAGGAAACTGCATGGGTGCACCACGGTGGCCAATTGAAAATACATGTGGTTTGAAATCAGCGTTAGCACAGGACATTAACTTATCCTTTAGCTCACTTTGAGGCATCGCTTCTATCAGCATGAAAGGGCGAGGACCTAGGTGCACATTAGGTTGCGATGCGGGGGCATCATCAATTTGCGTGATTGTTGGAGGTTGTTGGACGGTGCAGCCTCCCAGCACAACTGTCGAAAGTACAAGTGTGAGTAGTAGGTAACGCATTGACATAAAGTCCTTTTTATTCGCAATTTATCGATATTATCGAATGGGTGTTTTATTTTTATGACACACACCAAGCGCACTCCAGCAATTATAGCTTTGAACTAATACAATAGAGTCAACGTAATCTACACTCTGTATTTTAGGCATCTGCGTTGGAATAAAAATGAAATGGATTATGAGCCTGTTCGTTGTATTGAGCCTTTCCTGCTTCTCGAGCGAGTACAAAATTGAGCCTGTGAAAGACAACGTCTATCGCTTTAACGCGGGTCACTATTACAGTGTTTTTATGATTACTGAATCCGCTGCTTTTGTTACCGACCCTATCAACAGTGATGCAGCGAACTGGCTCAATGCCGAAATCAAGCGCCGTTTTAATGTGCCAATTAAGTATATGGCATACAGCCATAATCATATCGACCATACTCAAGGCGGCGACTCTCTGGCTGATAGCTCTACGCAAGTTATTGCACACCGCTACGCTATGAAGACTTACGATGGACGGATGCGCCTACACGTATGGCTGACATTACCTTTGCTCAGGAGCTTAAAGTGAACATGGGAAGCAACTCGGTAGAGCTTGCTTACCATGGCCCGAATAATGGCAGAGGTTCTGTGAGTATGCGCTTTATGCCAGCGAACGTACTCTATGTCGTTGATTGGATAGTGCTTGGGCGTATGCCATACCAAGACCTCCAAGGTTACGATATTCATGGCATGATCCGCTCCACCGAACAGGTTTTAGCGATGCCACATTTTGATGTGCTTGTTGGTGGGCATGCCAACATGGGCACGCGAGATGATGTTAAGTACTACCTTTCGTATATCAAAGCTCTGTATGACGGCGTTCGCGATGGCATGTTGAGTGGTTTATCTGTTGAGGAAATTCAACAACAGCTGACTTTGTCTGAGTTTAAGACTTTACCCATGTTTGCACAGTGGCGAGAGGCAAATATTGCGGGAGTGCATCGAATGTTGATGGATCAGTCCTACTTTAATTTCCGTCCAGACATCAAAAAGCAAAAAGATTGATGCCATGGAGGCAACTTTGCAATGCCGATTTCTACCTGCTAAGACAAGCAGAATCTTGCTATTGTGCCCACCTTGTTATCGTCTTGTCGGGTGAACCATGACTCAGTTACCAAAGTTAAGCGTTTTAGATTTAGCTCCTGTTGTTCAGGGCAGTAATGCACAAGAGGCGTTTAAGCGTGCGAAAGAACTCGCAATACACGTCGAACAGCTGGGTTACCACCGTTTTTGGATGGCCGAACACCACAACATGCCCGACATCGCCAGTGCGGCAACTTCGACCTTGCTTGCATACATTGGTGCGCATACTAAAATCATTCGGCTTGGCTCAGGTGGAGTCATGCTGCCAAATCATGCACCTATGATTGTTGCTGAGCAGTTTGGTACCTTGGCTACACTCTTCCCCGATCGTATTGATTTAGGTATTGGCCGAGCACCCGGCAGTGATGGGGTCACAGCACAAGCTTTACGTCGAGACATCAGAGCCGCTGAGGACTTAGCGCCGCAAATAGACGAATTGCAGTACTTTCTATCAGAGGCAAAACCAAATCAGAAGGTCAGAGCTTATCCTGGTGTGGGCACCAATATACCAATTTGGCTGTTAGGTTCGAGCACGTATGGGGCTCTTTTAGCGGCAAAAAAAGGCTTACCTTTTGCGTTTGCCTCTCACTTTGCCCCTGATTATATGATGAAGGCCGTTGAGCTTTATCGAGAGAACTTTGTGCCGAGCGCGCAGTTGCAACAACCTTATGTGATGATTGCGGTTAATGCCATTGCTGCGGACACTGACGCCGAGGCGCAATACCTAGCAACCACAGGACAGCAAAAGTTTTTGAGTATGCTGCGCGGGCAAGAAGGCTTAATACCTCCTCCAACAGATAACATGGATATGATTTGGAGTGAACCGGAGCGCCAGCAGGTAATGCGCATGCTCAGAGAGTCTATTGTTGGTCACAAAGAAAAAGTGCATGCGGGTCTTAAAGGATTGCAGCAACGCACAGGTGCTGATGAAATCATGATTAATGCAATCATCTATGATCAACAGGCAAGACTGCGCTCATACGAGCTTATTGCACAACATTAGCCGGCTATTCTTTACAACCATTAACAATCCCAAATAGCAGCTAGTGGTATCGATTTTAATTTTACATCAGTCGTCACTATCGATGCCATTAGACCCCAACTCTTCCTTTTTTGCTGGCTAATTGAGCAATCTAACGTTTGTTTGCAAAGGCATATGAACGAAAACTTGTGTAAATTATCATCAATATTTAGCTTGGATGGGTTAAAAAACCGTTTACTTTGTTGACGTTTTAACAACCTTGTCATACTCTATGAAAGCGCTTACATTCTCAGTGCTTTTTATTTGAAGTGATTTGTAAGCGCTTACAAATTAGCTGGTTTTAATAAAAACGTCTATATATCAGCTAGATGCTAACAAACTAATGATGTTAGGGTTCAACGCAATGAACAGAGTAAAAACACACTTAACGCAATTAGCCATCGCGCTTTCGGTAGCGACGCTGGCAGGGTGCGGTGGCTCAGCCACAGATACCAAAATTGATACCATTGACCCAAGTGAACCCGTTTCAGATTGGGTTATGGTATGGGAAGACGATTTCAACGGCGATTCAATCGACGAAGGTAAATGGAACTTCGAAGTAGATTGTGCTGGCGGTGGTAACTCCGAGAAACAGTGTTACACCGACAACGCAGAAAATGCTTTCGTAGCCGATGGTATTCTAAATATCGTTGCGTTGCCTGCTGAAGACGGAGCCGCCAAACCATACACCTCTGCGCGCTTGAATACGCGCTACAAAGCAGACTTTAAATATGGTCGCTTTGAAATGCGTGCGAAATTGCCAAGCGGTCAAGGTTCATGGCCAGCATTTTGGATGATGCCTACCGATTCAGTATACGGTGGTTGGCCTCGTTCAGGGGAAATCGATATTGTTGAATCGGTTAACCTAAAAGTGCCAACTGATGACGGCGTAGAATCAAATATTTACGGCACGCTGCATTATGGTCGTGAGTGGCCAAATAACGATCAAAGCGGTAAAGCGTATACTTTCCCACAAGATTCTAATCCAGCGGATGACTTCCACACCTATGCAATTGAATGGCAAGAAGGTGAAATTCGTTGGTATGTAGATAACTACCTCTATGCGACACAGCGCCAATCTGAATTGCTATACAACGCAAGTGGTGAAGCGCTCGCACTTAAGCACCGCGGTTGGTATTCAGAGTATTACAACCAAGTGACGGGTGAACTAGAAACGCACTGGGACGAAACGCCTTACGATCAAACCTTCTATATGATCCTGAATTTCGCTGTCGGTGGCGATTGGCCTGAGAATGTAAACCAAACGGGTATCGATACTGCTGCGTTTGAAAACGGCCAAACATTTGAAGTTGATTATGTTCGCGTATTTGAATGTGCCCAAGACCCAGATACAGGTCGAGGCTGTGAAACAGTTCGTCCTGGTTATGATGATCTTGACGACGCGCTCGTTGAAGGTAAAGCGCCAGCGCCTACACCGCCAAGTTCTGGCACAGTCACTCCACTGACTATTTTTGATGGCACGTTTAATCCAGACTGGCCTGCATGGGATTGCTGTGGTGGTTCAACACCTGGACTTGTTGAAGACGCAAGCCGTGGTGATGTTGTTGAATTTACTGTGGGTGCTCAACCGACTGTAAATGGCTTCATCAGCCGTGATGCATTCATTACCGATGAAAACGGTGAAGCTTCGCCATTTGATGCAAGCGGTATGTTGGAAGATGGTTACGTGCGTTTCGACATGCAAGTTACTTCATTGCCGAGCACGCCGGATGCACCTTGGTTATTTAAAATCGAGAGCGACGAAGGCGCGACAGCCGTAGAGGTTAACCTTAATACTAGTACCGAAGGTGTCGACCCCGTTGCTGGCGAATGGCAAACCTATACCTTCCCGCTACAAGCGTTATCCGACGCGGGCCTGAATGTATCACTTATCGATGTGATAATGATCTTCCCTGCATGGGGTCAAGGCGAAGGTGCTGTTTACCGTGTTGATAATGTAGAAATCACTAACGGTGGTGCCTCATTACCTTCATTGACACTGTTCACTGATGAAACCAACACAGATTGGCCATTGTGGGATTGTTGTGGTGGTTCAACGCCGGTTGAAGTGGTGGACGACGAAGCGCACGGTGTAACTGCGGAGTTCTCCATCGGTGCAAGTCCTACAGTAATGGGCTTTATTAACCGCACTGAATTTGGTGGCAGTGGCACGATGTTTGATGCAACAACTCTTGTTGATGACGGTATGCTGCAATTCGAAATGAAAGTGACGTCGCTTTCAAGCACACCCGATGCGCCTTGGTTGTTAAAAGTTGAGTCTAATAACGGTGCAACCGCAGTAGAAGTGAATCTAAACACCAGTGTTGAAGGTGCAGATCCGGTTGCGGGTGAGTGGCAAACATATACCTTCCCAATCAGCACTCTTTTACAAGCTGGTTTGGATGTGAGTGCCATCGATGTTGTAATGATTTTCCCTGCTTGGGGTCAAGGTGAAGGTGCGGTTTACCGAGTGGATAACGCCCGAATCTACGCACCAGAGCCGCAGTCAGACCTCACTTTATTTGCTGATAATGTCGCTGACCAGTGGAGTATTTGGGATTGCTGTGCAGGTAGCACACCGACAGTAGAAACAGATGACGAAGCGCACGGTTCAGTTGCCGAGTTCCAAATCGGCGCACAACCAACCGTCATGGGTTTCTTAGCTGCTGATGGCGTGTATTTTGATGCGTCTCACATGCTCGCAGAAGGTGTTGTACGCTTCGAAATGAAAATTGTTTCGAATGCCAGCAACCTAGACGCGCAGTGGTTATTCAAAATTGAGTCAAATGATGCAGGTCAGGCGGTTGAACTTCCGTTGAGCGCAAGTCAAGAAGGTGTTGAGCCTGTGGTTGGCGAGTGGCAAACATACACGTTTACGCTCTCTGACTTACTAAGCGCAGGTCTTGATATCAGTGCAATCGACGTTGTCATGATATTCCCATCGTGGGGTATGGGTGAAGGTGCAGTATATCGCATCGACAATGCGGTAATCGCGAACCCATAACCACATCTGACAACAGGCCATGGGTGCCCATATTCGGCACCCTCATTACATGACATTAATTTGCAAAAGCAGGTAATCATGAGAAGCACAAAATTTACAAAAACACCTCTTGCAGCGTCGGTAGCGATGATCCTGACAGCAGGAGTGGGCAGCATCTCAAATGCGTACGCATTTGAAGACGAGCAACAAGCCGAAAAGAAAATAGAAGTCATCGAAATCAAGGGTATTCGTGGCAGTATGATCCGCGCCATGGATATGAAACGCCAAGCAACGGGCGTGGTTGATGCCATTTCTGCAGAAGAAATGGGTAAGTTTCCAGATACAAACTTGGCTGAGTCACTGCAGCGCATCACCGGTGTTTCAGTTAGCCGTTCAAACGGTGAGGGCAGTGAAATCACCGTGCGTGGTTTTGGCCCTGAGTTTAACTTGATCACCCTCAATGGTCGTCAAATGCCGGGCACGGGTTACACCCGTTCTTATGCGCTTGAAAACATTGCCGCAGATGGCGTGAGCGCGCTTGAAGTCGCGAAATCTGGCCAAGCAGACGTGCCAAGTGGCGGTCTAGGCGCCACAGTGAACATTGTGACTACCCGTCCTTTGCAACGCCCAGGTGAGCAATTCAGCTCGTCTATTAAAGCGATTCATGACACGTCAAACGAAGAAGGTGATGACGTAACACCTGAGTTCTCAGCGATGTATAGCAACACCTATGCGGATGACTCACTGGGTTTTGCGGTATCATTTTCACACCAAGAACGTGATTTCCAGCAGCAGGCCGCTAACATCCAAGGCTGGCAAGCGAATGTTGATTTACCCACGCTCGAAGAAGGTGAATTCATCGACCCACGTGCTGTGGACGGTGAAGGTAACCGCATCGGTAATCATTTTTTCCCTAAGGACATGAACTACAGCATTGCAGATGTTGAACGTGAGCGTACTAACGGCCAAGTGACGTTACAGTATGCGCCGATCGATAACTTTATTGCGACGTTGGATTATACAGCTAGCCGTGCAATCACGGGCACTAACACCGTTGGTTGGGGTATTTGGAACGAGTTTGGCAGTAACATTAACAGCTATGAGCTGGATGAGAACGGCACGGCGCTTTACGCGGATATCAGCGGTAACGATGGCTCGTTTACTGCGAGTCGTAACACGACAGAAGTAAAAGCACGCTCTATTGGTTTGAATCTTGATTGGCAAATCAATGACGAGTGGCAAGTCGAATTCGACTACCATGACTCAAAAAATGAAACCGACAACGGTGCCGATGATGGTCTAGGTTCTGATGGTCAAATCATTCTGGGCTCTGACCAGCTACGTAGCAAAATTTACGATTACCGCACTGGTGAAATTCCACATGCTTACGTTAATTGGAAAAATGGCACTACGGTGCTCGATCCTAGTGAGATTGATTCAAACTTCAGCCAGTTTATCTACTCACCGGGTGAGTCGAACGTTGAGCAAGCACAGCTTCACGCTGATTGGTTGAACGACAGCTTTGAAATCCCATTGGTGAAAGTGAAATTCGGTGCGGCACACACTAAACAAACTATGGGTGGCTTCACAGCATGGAGTGGTTTACGTGGTGGTCCAGGCTTCAATCCATCATTCACGGAAATCTTCCCGGATGGCATGTTTACTTACAATGAAACGGGTGACTTGCTTGATCAGTTCGATGGCGGCGGCAGTGATTTACAACCGAACTATTACTACACCTACAGCTTTGAAGAGGCGCTAGCACGTCAGCTTGCGTTCCTAAACGAAGACCTATTAGGGGACAACTACTACTCAATCGACCCATTTTTTGATGGTGTCGATAGTGAAAGCTATGTTGAAGAAAAAACGCAAAGCTTCTATGTAAACACCTTATGGGAGTTTGATGTAGCGGACTACTTTGTACAAATCAACGCAGGATTACGCTATGAGGAAACAGACGTAACCAGTACGGTTCGCCAGCGTGTTGAGCAGCAAGTGAACTGGGTAAGTGCATCTGAGTGGATCATGCAGTACGAAGCGGGTGGCACAGACAACTTCTACACTGAAGAAGGTAATTACGATGTGTGGTTGCCGAATGTCGATGTGAAAGTTGAACTGACTGAGGACGTTGTTGCTCGTGCTTCTTGGGGTAAAACTATGGCGCGTGCACCACTTGGTTTCTTAGCGGGTGGCCGTAGCTTAACAGGTAGCCCGAAACCAGGGTCGCGCACGGGTGGCCAAGGTAACACGAACTTATTACCGTTTGAGTCAACAAACTTAGATTTATCGCTTGAATATTATTATGGCGAAGGCAGCTACGCGTCAGTTGGTTACTTCAAAAAAGACGTAGATAATTTCATTCAAACGCAAATCACAGAAACCACGATTGAGGGTCTTTACGACATCTTGAATGGTCCACGCTATCAAGAGGCCGTTGCGGCGGTTGAAGCGCGCGGTGAGCAAGCAACCAGTGACGCAATCTTTAATGAGTTGCTCGCACTTGGTTATGGTAATGCGGATGGTGCAATTGAACCAACGAGTTCAGATCCACTGATGGTTTGGAATATCTCGCAACCACAGAACACCGATAGCAAATCTGTAGACGGTTTTGAAATCGCACTACAGCACTTGTTCGGCGAAACGGGCTTCGGCTTAGGTGTCAACGCAACCTTCGTTGATGGCGATGTGGAATTTGATGTAGATAGCCTAACGCAACAAGCACCACTTACAGGCTTAAGTGATTCTGCCAACTTCCAAGCATTCTACGACAAAGACGGTTTGTCGGTGAAAGTGACGTACGCATGGCGTGACTCTTACTTGATTGGTGTGGGTCAATCTCAAGGTTCTTCGGATGCGCCACCGCAATTTGGTGACACCTATGGTCAATGGGATTTGAGCGTCAACTACGATATCAACGAGCAGGTGACTGTGTTCTTCGAAGGTATCAACCTCAACAACGAAACCGAGCGTGGCTATGGTCGTTACGAAGAGCAATTCCTATTTGCTCGTCAGTATGGCCCACGTTACAGCATCGGTGCTCGTTACAGCTTCTAAACTCATCACAGACCCCCGATGAGAGAACAAAAGCCGCTCAAATGAGCGGCTTATTTATTGGTTGCCTGCTAGGGCAAGCTAATCTAAGCCGATTCGTCCTCAAATATTTCTTCAATACGCATCTCAAATAACCTTGCGCACTTAAATGCCAGTGGCAAACTCGGGTCAAACTTGCCTTTCTCGATAGCATTGACAGTCTGTCTAGAAACATCAAGCGCATTGGCCAAGTCTGCTTGCGTCCAATCACGCTCGGCACGAAGCACTTTTAAACGATTTTTCATTCTTCGTCCTCATCATTCAGGCGCGTGTTCATGACAATGAGGGTCGTCAGATAGGTTAACGACATGAAGATGACTAAATGGGAGATGTCCTCGTCGTAATTGAGGAGCCCACTTGATTGCACCACTGAATACGCTAGTCCAAATACTACGCTCGCACCCAATGTAATCCCCATCGCATTGAGCTGTATGCGTTGTTGCATTTCATCCAAACCTAAAATTTGCTTTTTGTTGGCCACGATCATCATCACACCGACCAATAAATTTAAGGCAACAGCAATAATGCT
This sequence comes from Pseudoalteromonas sp. GB56, assembly GCF_054923835.1. NCBI lineage: Bacteria > Pseudomonadati > Pseudomonadota > Gammaproteobacteria > Alteromonadales > Pseudoalteromonadaceae > Pseudoalteromonas > Pseudoalteromonas sp. GB56. Next base: position 699,282 of record NZ_JBPCHK010000003.1, read on the forward strand.
GAAAATTGTTTGCTCTTTGGACCACATCAAGTGAGGGCCAAATGACGCAATAGCTAAGGTTATTAACCACGCCGTCGTCCACTTAGCCAAGTTCAATGTGTTTAGCTTATTGCGTTGTTTAAACGATAGTTCTGTTTGGCTCATATCTTTCACCTCGAAAGCAATTTAACTTGACTAAATGTTAGTCAAACCAGACTTTAAGTCAAGTGTGTTTTACATTAAGGTTGGTTTGTTTTACTCTTTTGAGTCTAACCCGCTGTTAAATAGATTGTTTTTTCTACACCGCAACTCGTACAAAAATATTCATCATGGCTTACAAGGATAAAAGCGCCTCCATACCCGCATAGGGCTTCACTGATATAATGCTGTGCATCAAGGTCTAGGTGGTTATCAGGCTCATCAAGCAGTAATAGAGGTGCGTTGGGGCGCTGAGTAACAACAAGCAAGGCGAGTTTCATGCGCTCACCTCCACTTAAGTGAGTAATGGCTTGGAATGCTTTGTCACCACGTAACCCGATTCCTGCAAGCGCCGTGCGCCATTCACTGTCACTCAATGTGCTAAACGTGAGTTCTTTGGCGGTTAAGGGAGTGTCGCAATGACTCAGCCAACTGTAATGTTGACTGAGGTACACCACTTCTGAATTGCAATGAATGGAACCGGATATGGCGGTTAACTCACCTGCGATAAGCTTTAGCAGTGTGGATTTACCTGAACCATTACTACCGTGTAAACGGGCTTTACAGTGAGTTTTCATAAGCAGGTTTATAGGAGCGTTTTCTACAAAGGGAACGAGTACATTCTCAAGAACAAGTATGTCTTTATGTGAGTCGGGGCGTGAATTATTGAAGTGAAGTTGCTGTGTTTTATTCACCTCTATCTTTTCACGCACCGCATTATGCTCTTGAGTGAGTTGCGTGTGCTTTCGCTCACTACGAATACGTTGGGATTTTTGATTTTGCCCCGCACTTTCTTTTTGCGCATTAAGTACCACCTTCGCTTGGCTACCGATTTTTTTCTTGCCCTGAGTTGCACGTTTTTGCGCCTTTTGAGCATTTCTCTCAAATTTAAAAGCGTGTTGTTTAATGGCTTGCTTGAGATTGGCCTGTTGGCTTTCTAATGCTTTGAGCTGCATGGATTTATAGGTTTTAAAGTGACGATAGTTTCCTGTGTATTGGTTTATGCCAAGCGAAGTAAGCTCTAAAATGCAATCAACGTACTCAAGCAGCTTTTGATCATGAGAAACAATTAAAATTTGGCCAGTATAGGTGGCTATTTTTTCCAAAAGCCATGCTCTTCCTTCACCGTCCAAGTGGTTACTTGGCTCATCGAGAATCAGTAATTCATAGTTTGCACAGAACAATGCGTGAAGCCTTAGCTTAGCAAGCTGGCCTCCACTTAAGTGGCCCAAAGGTAATTGAGTGTTAGCGGGAAGTCCTAAGCGCAATAGTTCATTTTCGAGTTGTTCTTGTAGTTGCCATTGTTCGCCAACAACATCAAAATGTTGTTGCTCATAGCTGCCAGACTGAATAGCCGCTAACGCTGCAAGTGTGTCATCAACACCGAGGAAGCGAGCTATGCTTTGCTGCCAATCAGTGTTTAAGTGCTGACTAAAGTAACCAATATATAGAGTGCTAACAACATTGCCTGAGGTGGCTTTTTTACGTCCAGTTAATACCTCAACAAGCACGGATTTTCCCACCCCGTTGCGACCTATTAAGGCGGTAACTGGGTGTTCAAGAGAGAAGCTAAGGTTGGAAAAAAGACGTACACCGTTGTCAAAGCATACGTTAAGTTCGTGAACAGATAATACAGACATAATCGCCCCTTAAAATGGGGTGATGTCGCGCATCAAACAGCGGATTGACTCGATAAATTGTGAAGTGAAGATAGCCCAAATGACGCGCACCAATCACCCTAGTAAACCAAATATATAATGTGGGATAGCTAAGGAGGATTAGTTGTTCATTGGCACAGATCTCGAAATGAAATTGGCTAAATACTAAACTACTCGCTGTTGTTAGGCAATAGTACTCGCAGGTTAAACTGAGGTAGAAAGACGCCAGATAGACCCGAGAACTGAATTATCTGGCTAGTTGAGTATTTATTTCTCAAAATAGATCGGGCTGGTAACAAAGAGCAGCTCATCATTTTGGTTGTAGACCTCAGCGTTAACCCACCTTAAATTTTCCGTATTAAGCGTTACCACTGCTGTATCTGCTTTTAGGTATAACGTTTGCGTACCATCATTGCTATAAAAAGCGACTTTCTCTCCCTTATTGCTTGGTAACGTTAAAGTCAGCGTAACTTTGTTTGAAGCGTTGGAAAAAATCTGTGCGGTATCACCTATCTCAAAATCTTGCCCACCGATGCGAGCGGTGAGTTTAGGAATGCGCGTGTCGCTCACTTTTGTGCTGACAAAGGTTTTGCCTGCCTTGATACCTTTGAGCAATGCGGGCGTACTTAAGTTCTTGGCATAAATCACCGTTGTTGGACTGCCAATGTCACCACTACCCAGCTCATGGCTGTGGCCATTGTGATTATCACTGCCTGCAATTGCGGCGATTTTATAGCTTTGGTTCAGCAAGTTATGCCAAAAGGTACGAGCGTTAAAGGCATCTTGATGGTTTTTGCGCACCGAACCGTTCACCACCTCAATAGCGTGTACTTGGGTATAGTCGGTGTTTGCTACCCAACCACAGCCCATACACGCTTCGCCAGATGGCAGAGCAGGGTGGTTGATTGATAAAATTCCATGGTTGTTAATGACTTGCTGTTGCAAATGCGAGACACCACCGTCGGTGACAGTAAAGGGCAGATGCTTGGTCATGCCAAACACATTGGCATGACCGTAAAACGTGGTAACTTCTCGTGCTGGCATGAGTAACAATGAATCAAAAAAGGGTTGCAGGGCAAATAACTCGTTGTGTTGAGACAGCGTGTTGTGCTCACTCAGCGCGATAAAATCGAGCCCTTTTTGTGCGGCGTTTTGAACCGACCAAGCCAGCGGGCAGCCCACTTTTTGTTGTTGATTGGACGGGCAGTGGCCATCGCTGTGCGCTGAGTGGGCGTGTAAGTCCCCGCGATACCATCGTGCTTTATCGTTAAGTACTGTGCTGTTGAACGCGGTGGCAACTTGGTTGTAATAAAGCGCGATACGGTAGTCACTGACAGACTCTTTGCGAATATTAGGCACACCTAGAATAAGTTGCCATTTCCCTTGTTTAACCTGTGTGGGTAAATAGCCTGTGCTGGCATAACTGCGTGAAATAACAATGCGGTTTTTACTGCCACCACTCCAACCAATAAACCCGCTTGGGTCGTTCAACCCTAAGTCGATAACAGTGCGGTTATCGCGGTTATACGCAAATTCAATCACCAACTCTTGGGTGTTGCTGGGTACTTCAAAATCAACATATTGGTAGCTTTGATGGGCGCTGCCGTCAATGCTGCCAGAAATAACCTGATCGGGTTCGCCAACGGGTTCGCCAGCAGGCTTGCCAATAGGCTCTGCAGCTTGCGCAACAAGAATATGAAACAGGGCAAATGCCAATAGATAAATACGCATATGTTCTCCAAAAAAAGAGCCCTTTCGGGCTCTTTGAACAAGGACTACGAAGGGTTAGAAACTGTAGCGCAATGATGCGCTGATAGTGCGTCCTAAGATTGGACGCGCTAGGAAGTAGTTGCTTTCGTTGGTTTCCCCGATGAATTGGCCGCCACGCGGGTTGCCCTCGGTTAAGCCAATTTCATTATTAATGTTTTGCACGTTGAAATAGGCGACAAACTCGTCGTTGATGTCGTAGCGGGCGCTGAGGTTGAACACGTGGTAGCTCGGTAAGTTCACTGTATTAGCTACATCACCATAGCGGTCACCATAGTATTCAGCCACTAACTCGGTTCTGAAGCGACCATCTAGTAGATTTATACCCACTGTACCGCGGTAGCTTAGCTCAGGTACGCGGATTAGTTGATTGCCGCCGAAGTCAACTGCTTCACCTTGTTGGTTGGTGAAGTTAAAGGTTTCATACTCGGCTGATTGCCATGTACCTGTGAGCGCAACGTCTAATAGCTCTGACGCTTGCCAGAACGACTCTAACTCAACACCATACGTCTTGGTGTCGCCATACGCTGTTTGGTCGCGGTAACTATTGGTTGTGGTATCAAAAATGTAGTCAGTGAAGCGCATATTCTCGAAGTGAGTATAAAACGGCGTTGCGTAGATGCTGAAATCTTCTGCCGCGTATTTCACACCTGCTTCAAACATAGTGATCGGCTCAACCTTGAGATCGTCTCTGTCAGGGTTGCCGTTGAAGTCAGACGCATTAGGCGCTCTGAAGCTGTCGGTATAGCGGGCGAAATAGCCCAACTCATCTGAAAGTTGATAATTAATACCTGCCGTCCAAGCAAACTCTTTGTATTCACGGTCAATGTGTTTGAATTCGCCATTGCCGGTAATAAAGTTATCATCCGCAAAGGTATCTGATGCTTCAAGGTCAACAACTTCGGTGCCTTCTACTGTGCCGGATAACTCAGAGACTTCATAGCGGCCGCCTAAATCAAGGCGCAACTTCGGGGTGATTTGCCACTCATCAGCCGCATAAAATGCGTAAATATCTGCGCCAGCATCTACGTTGTTGTAAAGCGAACCGTAACGCAAAATGCCGTTTTCTGTGATGCTGCTGACTCGCTCCCCTGCATCATTGACAACAACTGCATCGACTAAGCGAGCTTGTTCGGCAACTTCAAACATGGCCGTGGCCATGTAGCGCACAAACTCATAGTCGTAAGTGGCAACATATGCACCAAATGAGATGTCATGTTGTTGGTCGCCAATCGTAAACTGCTTTGAAAAACGCAAATCGTTAATGACTTCATCCAAAGGTACAAACACCGATAACAAGTTACCATTGAGTACTTGACCATTGCCTTGGTTATTTTGCACATCAAAGGTGTCATTAGGGTGATTGGTAAACGCTAACTCAACATGTGTGTTTTGTGGCAGTACTGCTCCGTACTGGGCTGACAAGTCATCAATACGTTGCTGGGCACTCGTAATGCCACCCGTCGGGAAAAGGCCATTACGCAGCGTATCACTTTGGCGATATCGGAAGTTGTTTGTTAATTGCCAGCCATTATCTAGCGTGAAGTCCGCCTTAACGGTGAACTGATTGAGCTCAGAGTGGGTGCCTTCAGTTAAATCAAAGTCATAGCCATCGCCTAAGTTACGATACACATTGTGCGCAACTTCAGGGCCCATCATGGTGCCGTAGTTTGCATCAAACCCAGGTGCATCGGTGATGTCACCGTTGGCATCATAGCTAAGTGGAATGGGGAGCAAGAAAGCTACTTTGTCGTCAAGGTGCTTGTAGTCGACAAAAATCTCACCATTGTCAAAGCGTTTACCCGCGCTGATACGCAGTTGGCCGCCTTGGTTTGAGGTAAACCCTGGGTCGCGAACACCATCATTTTGACGATAAAAGCCACCAATTGATACAAACATATCGTTTTCTAGCGCTTTGCCGTAGTAGCCGTCAAAGCGATAGTGGTTGTAGTCACCCACTTCAAATTTCATTACCGCGCTGTCGTAATCGTATGCTTTACGCGTGATAAAGTTCACCATGCCGCCCGGTGCATTGGATGCAAAAATTGGCGAAGGACCACCACGCACCACTTCTACGCGTTCAATGGTTTCATCAAGGCGAAATGATTGATCGGCATTGAGGTAGCCAAGGCCGCCATCGTGCTGAATGGCTAGGCCATTTTCTTGCAAAGACACTGACGAATAACCGTCACGCGGAATACCTCGTGCGCGAATGTTATTGCCTGCTTCACCACCTGAAGACTCTACCCAGAAACCCGGCACGGTTTTGAGCACATCCGCCACACTGAGGGGGTTATCAGTGACAAGATCTTCATCACTGAGGGTGGAAATGGCATAGCTGGTTTCTGATTTGCGTAAAAAGCCTGCACCTGCACGACCCGTGACGACAATTTGCTCGATGTCACTTTCTTTGGTGGCACCCTCTTGATTTGCTAACAACGGAAAACTTGCAATACAGCAACTTGAAACAGCGGCTGCTAAATAACTAACTTTGAACAACGACTTCATTTTACTTCTACTTCCAAAGCGAAAAGGAGCGGCTACGGTAAGGAGGGAAAATGTCAGTTTGGTTACAGCAAGATTAAAATTTCGAGTATGGGACTTAAGTCCTATCTGTATGATTTTAAAGTGTTTAATTTCTGTTTTCAGATGTATCAACTTGTATTTGTCGACGATTTTTACCTTTTAAATCAGGTGCTCAGTCGCACGTTTTAAGGTGAAACTCACCCTGAAAATGCCAATGTTATGGGAAAGAATTTGATGTTTTTTTAACGAATGCGAACTGTACATTGCAAAGAGGTCAGAGGTGTTAAAGGAATAATTCATGACACGAAGGTGTGGGAAATAAAACAATGACGCAGCCTTTGTTAGCCCTGCGCCACTAAATATTAAACAAGTCTATTCACCCATGAATTTCATGGCTTGCAGCAGGTTGCTGTAGTCATCGCGCCACACAAACGTCGCTGTGCTGCTCGGTTTAATTGATTTCATTCATAGTAAAATCTAGTTAAACATTCGGTTTCATAGATAAACAATAAAAATCAATGCAATACGAAACAATATATAGTTATTTGGCCGTATTTTAATCGGATGTCTATCGCGTTATACTCACCGAGAAACTTAATATTCAATAAAAGGAATTGTGAGTATGGCTAGGTTTTTTCTATTAATTCTCACCCTATGCTCCTGTTTGGCGTATGGACAGGATGCTATCGTAGTTGAGCAGCTGGGGAAGAAAGAATATTCAGATCCACATCTCTCAAGTAGTTACCCAAGAAAACCAACTGTGTTCAACAACGCAGTTTATTTCATTGCTAGTGATGGTGGGATTGACGAAAAAAGGCACCTCTTTTTAGTCAATCCAGAAACGAATGAACACTCACTAGTCATGCTTGAACCTGATGTCCCTACTGCGAACGTGACTCAGTTAAAACCGTTTGCTAACAAATTGTATTTTCAACAAGATGGCCAGGTTTACTCCATTTCAAACCTTAATGAAGTGAGTCTCGAGCCAACTGAATTGAATTTTGTGTTTGATGTCGAACACTTTGCAAATTTCGAAAACTCAACGTTTTTTGTTGCAGATTTTGGCTTGGGTGAAGAATTGTATGAATTTCAAAACAATGAAGTCACGTTAGTTAAAGATTTCAATACCGGTGGAGATGATGGTGTTACGTCCTCACTGCTAGCGCTCGGTGATGTGCTTTATTTTGGTGCAAATAACGGCACAAGTGCAAATTTATACAGCTATTCAGTTAACACAGCGTCATTTGAGCAGCTCACTCACCTAGATAGTACTGTTTCTACTCGTATTTATGACATAACAGCTAAAGATGGCTTTTTTTACTTTGATGCCCTTGGTGAAGGTGATGATGAGAGTCGGATTTTTAAATCTAATGGCTCATCCACAGAAAAAATCTATACCACGCAAGGTTTATATCTTGCAAAAATGGAGATAGTGCAGAACACGCTGGTTATAGGAGGAACGAGGCTAGGCTATGAAGTAGAGGGATGCGGAGTTGAATTTGGTGCATCGCTGATATTTATAGACCTAGACACTTTAGAGCCAGCATGCATTTCAGCCTTTGATTATTATGATGGCGGTGTCGATGCTGCTAATTTTATAACCGGTGATGATAAGGTAATTTTTGAGTATCGTAGATATCGCTATCCAAATTATGAATCTAGATGGATCAGTCAAGTTGATGTCAAAACACGAGAGCTAAGCAACATATACTTTGGCTATTATTGCCTAGCAGACGAATGCAATGTCGACACGAGTATGGTGATAGCGAATGGCAGTTTATACTTTAGCGTTAATGCCACTGCGTCTAATGGATTGGGTGATGGCCGTGGGGTTGAACTTGTATCCACCAATTTGGACACAAACAAAACATCGCTAATCGATGTAAACTCAGACAGTAGTGGTAAGTCAGCGAGCTTGAGGTTATTAAAAGCCGTAAAAAATATACTATTTGTTGAACCCTATTTACTTGAATCTGAGCGAAATACCTACTCTAGGCATATGCTTCAGTTTGACTACACAACGCAGGAGTTTGTGAATACTAAGGTCGCTTTTCCCTATGCACCTGAGGCAGCCTATTTACATGGTGAAGTAATCCATACAGAGGAGGGAGGTTGGAACGAGAATTACTATTCTCCGACCAAGACCTACATGTCAGTGTTTTCACATAATGGCTCTCTTTATTCGCTGTACGCGTCCAGATCTCAAGACGATGAAGACACTCCCTTTTGGTTGAAGCATAGACGGACTCAGTTGCAAATCAAAGAAGGCATACCAGAGTCATCTTTTCACTTAAAGGGCATTAGTGGTGTGGGCTTCAAAGCAAATACAGGAATGAAAAAAGTTGTTCATGATGCTAAATTGCGAGATGACTATCTGTTTTTAGTCAGTTATCACGTTGGCAATGAGAGGCTTTATCGGTTCAATTTTAATGACGAAACATCAACGCTTATCGACATATTCGAACCAGACATAATATTGAGTATGTTCGAAGCTAACGACAGTGCTTTCATAATTAAACGAAGCAAAAGTGGTATTGGAATATTTCAGGTTGAAAATGACCAATTACTTTTCAAGGCATCACTGAGCGAGTTTAACGAAAGCATAGGAGTACACAAAGCAAATGACTCTATTTACTTCGTAGGCAAACAAACCTCTTCAGAGACCGAATCAATTCTTGCGTTTTCTACGCTAGAACACACTATTACCAGTGTCCTAGACAATAAGGCGCAAGCTAACTATCAAAGTTTAGCTTACTTCGATGGTCATATTTTCTATGTAAATCAAGAATCTACAACTTCAAAACTGTATCAGTATGACACAGTAAATAGTGAGTTAAGTGAAGTTGCGTTAGGTAGTAACATTACTCAACCGCTTGACGTGATAACTTATTATAAAGGAATCGCCTTTCAGGCCAAGGATCACAATAATGTCTCTGCTTTGTATTCATTAAGTTTCGAGGGGCAGAATGAATTGCCCGATGCGAAGTATTCAGAGGCGATAGGAAATGCCATGCAAGCGCATCTGTATGAGTCCTCTTTTATTGTAGACAGTGACATACAGGTGTATGTAACTTCTCCGCGGTGGCTTAGTTACAACCAGAGTTTGTCACAAGTAGAAGGTACTCCTGTTTCTGAATATCATTTGTTTAATTATGAAACAGGTCGGCAAGCCGCTCATATAGTGATAGATGATGGCCAGATGCTTAACAGCTACAGTTACGAAATCATGGTCGACAAGGTTTTAAGGTTGGAACGCGGCTGGGATAACAATCCACATGCTCGCCGCGAACTAGATGCGGGAACACCTTTCTCATACCAAGTTAGGTTAATTGACAATGCTGACACCGGAGACTCTTTAGAGTTTGCTTTAACGGCTTCCATCTATGGCTCCTATACTTCTAGCGGAGAAGACGAAGTGCAAGACTGGGTTTCTATTGACCCTGATACTGGTCTAATTGAGGGTACCCCGCCCGAATTTGATGAGGCAAAGGCAGGAGGGATTGAAGTTACTGTTACAAAAGGTCCTGCTTTTTACCGAGAATATTACAGTTTCATTGTTCTACCCAGTGAAACGGTTGATGAGCAAGAAACCGAAGAAGAGTCAGGGGGGGCTATTTGGTTGTTATTAGGTTTACTAACACTAGTTCATACCATCAAAATAGGCCGATCTAAAGCTCTTAAAATGAAGAAAATAACTTATTAGTACTAAGGGTATCGTCTGGAAATTTACTCCAAGGCCTGCTTTCAAAGTTGATGCTTGCTAATCGCAAGCATCAATTTTAAATTGCTTGCGATGTACTAATCGCAACTCAACGTTTCTTCTACTCACCCATGAATTTCATGGCTTGCAGCAAGTTGCTATAGTCATCGCGCCACACAAACGTCGCTGTGCTGCTCGGCCACGGTGACTGAATTCTGCGGTAAGCACTTAAGCGCGCGTGATCTTGGCTAAGCAGCACCCAACGTACATCATGACCATGACTTTGTTGGGCTTTGGCTTCACCGTAGACAATGGCTAAATCGAATTGCTGTGCGAGCCCACGCATCAACGGAGTGAGGTCCAAGTGGGTGTTGGAGATATGCACCGCCAATACACCGTCGTCTTTTAGCTGTGTTAGATACAGTGCAATCGCTTCTTGCGTGAGTAAATGCATGGGGATTGCATCGCCGCTGAAGGCATCCAGCACCAAGGCATCAAAGCGATGCTTGTGCCCTTGTTGTTCCTCTGTAGTAAGCGTCACACGGCCATCACCTAGGTGGTATTCCAATGCCGCTTGCGATGTATTTAAGTAACTAAACTGCGCCTGAGCGGTCGTGAGTACATTCGGGTTTAGCTCGTAGAAGGTATAAGTGTCTTGGCTTTTACCATAGGCTGCCAGCGTGCCTGCACCCAAGCCAATAAAACCAACATGAGAACCATTGGGTAAGTCTTGCAATAATTGGCCAACAAGGGTCTCTGGGCGGTAATAACTTTGTGGCTCGCCTTTACCTGCACCTTCAAGCACTTCCACTCCATGCGTCGTTGTGCCATCAATCAAACGGCGCTCAGTGCGCCCATCAATGTTCACCTCGGTCACGGTCAATAAGCCATAAAAGTTACGCAAGCGTTCAATATCATTACTCTTAAACTGGCCATCGAGCCACACAAATAAGCCGGCGGCGAGCACGGCGCAACTCAGTGCGCTGGCGCTCAACAGGGCGCGTTTTGGCGTGTTTTTATCGAGCCAAATACCTGTAGCGAACAGCACCAAGGCGGCACCGATAGCCAACGGATATTCGTAGTAAAGCGTGAATACCTGTGGGGCAACAAAGGTAATTACTGCGGTGCCAAGGGCGCCACCTAACGCCATCACTAAATAAAATTGGGTGAGGAATTGTGTACTTGGTTTGGCGCGAACTAGTTCACCATGGCAAATCATACAGGCGGCAAACAGAACCAAGGAATAGAGAATCACTTGGCTGACGATATCGAATTGACTGCCGATGAAGAATAAGAAGCAGGCAATAAACGCAGAAACTGCCAAGGTCGCAAGCCAGAACAGTCGGTGATAGGCTTTTGGCGAGTGGAAGCACAACACGAATGTCAGCAAATACAGCGCCAGTGGCAAAATCCATAAAAATGGCACGGGCGCGATGTTTTGCGTCATGGCATTGGTGCTTGCCGTGAGCACCATTACACCGCAAGCACTGAGTGCTAGCCATAATGACCAGTGACGGTGCACACCGCCACGAAATGCACTTTGTTCTGTGCTACCTAGTTGCTTTGCGCGTTTGTAGAAGTGTGCCATGTAGCCATAAAACGTCGCAGCGAACGCAATGAATACACCACTCCAAAGCCATGATTGCTCCGACAATCCAAGCCAAGGCTCGAGGGCAAAAGGGTAAGACAATAATGCTAAGAAGGAGCCGATGTTGGAGTAGCTGTAGAGCTTGTAAGCATGCTCATTATCTACTTTAGCTTGCCAACTTTGCATTAACGGAGCGGTTGCTGCTAAAGCGAAGTAGGGCAATCCCACGGCCATTGCCAACTGAATAAGCACACTCAACGCGGGAGTCTCGCTTTGCGCTTGCAGCATGTGTGTGCCGATGGGTAACGCGGCCGCACCAGCAAGTAGCACACCCGCGTGTACGACAAACTGCTTTTTGAGCGCTAAGCGGCTGGAAATAAGGTGTGCGTAGCCATAACTTGCAAGTAAAAATGTTTGGAAAAACAACAAACAAGCTGTCCAAACCTGAGTACCACCGCCAAAGCTGGGCAACAGCATTTTGGCCATGATGGGTTGCACTTGGAACAATAAAAATGCGCTTAAAAATACAAGAATAATCGCAAGCATTGCGACAGCCGCCTCAATATGGTGAAAAACGCGGCAAATGTAGCACACAATGACCCGGTGCAGAAATCGGGTCTCTTTAACATGGAGACACCCGAGTCACCAAAAGGCGGGTGGATGGGAATGTTTACATCGCTTTAATTATTAAATTTACGTTTCATTTACATAATATCGAAAGGTTTGGCTTATACTTGCCGCGAATGTTCGAATAACAACGTCTTAAGGGATTGATAAATGAACCTATTTAATAAAGTTAAGCGCAGCGCGTGGCTCGCGGCTGTGTTGGCAATGGCGACGACCACTTCAGCGTGCGCTGCCAACAATGGACTTATGGAGCAGCTGTCGTCTGCGCAAGTGATTGAGTTAAACCATGTATGGGATGCTAGCTCTCCGCTATTGAGCTTTAACCCGCCTTATACCATGGGTATGGTCGATAGCCACAAAGACACCGCAGGGATGATCCCTGAGTTGTCGTTTGCCGCCGACATGATGTACTTCAGTGGTCAGCATGGGGCGCCAAACATTGATGCGATAGGCCATATTGGCCACAATGGTCAAGCGTATGGTGGTATCAGTACCGAGGAAATCGAAGGGGCACGCGGATTAAAGTCATTAGGCATTGAAGAATACCCAACGGAACGCCTATTGAACCGTGCTGTGTTACTTGATGTCGCGCGCTACAAGGGCGTTGATCACTTAGCGCCGGGCTATGAAATTACTGCGCAAGACTTAGAAGAGACAGCAAAAGCGCAGAAAGTGACGATTGAAGCGGGCATGTCGGTGCTTATTCGCACTGGATTTGGCCAATTTTTTAACGACGATGCACAAAAATACATGGGCTTGCGTCCAGGCCCAGGTGCAGAAGCGGCAACCTGGTTGGCACAAAAAGATATCTTCTTAACGGGCGCAGATCAATTAAGCTACGAAGTGGTTCCGGAGTCTGGCACCATCTTCCCTGCACACCGTATTCTGCTTGCAGATAATGGTATCTACATTGTTGAAAACATGAACCTTGAAGCGCTAAGTACAGCGCTTGCCAGTGCAAAGAGCTTCGAGTTTATGCTGGTAATGAACCCACCTCGCGTTCGCGGTGCCACGGGCATGGCGGTAAACTCATTCGCTATTTTGCCGAAATAACTTCCATCAGGGTGCTAGAAAATGCGCTTTTTAGCACCCTGTACTCATGCGTGCCCCCTGGGTCTGTTGACCTTTGAAGTATGAATTTTGTTCAAATCAAAGGCTTTCAATGCAAGGAATGGGTTATGTTGCATAGTGAGCTATGTTAATAGCCCATGACAGAGCAGTGTAAGCCTTTGGTTGAACCCTTTGGGCAGCGCCATTGGGATATTTTTTCTGCGTTATCACCTGACTTACATAGAATGACTATGCGACGCAGGCTCTGCCTTGCCAAAATACCCCAATGATTGCTGCAAAAACACACAGCAAAGGTCAACAGACCCTAGGTCTTTCGCTTAGCCGTTTCCCTGTTGAATTACACCAAGGCGTTGTAAGCACTTCACGACCGTAATTGCTCTGCTTCAACAATAAAGAAATTGACTCAATAACTCACTGCTTGGTTCACAGCTAAGCAAAAAGCCATTTTCGCCATGAAAATCTGACACTATGAAACTGATGGCGATAAGCCGCTCATCTGAACCTGAAAAAGGTTCGGGATAGGCAATATAATCAAATACTTGTAAAAACATTACTTTTTATTACAAATGTTATTTTTATGTTTATTTTTACCGGTTTGCAAATGATTTTAAAGTTTATTGGTTTGATTTTAAGCTATTGATTTGTTTGTTTTTAGTTGGATTTTTAAGGAGGTTTTTGCTCTGTTGGTTTTTCGCTCTTTTTGTTAACACGATTACACTTTTTTTGTTGCTTATCCCTCCATCGTGAACTATTCCTTTAGGTCAGCGTTCCGAACGATTCGCCAAGCATTATCTGGATACGGACGGAAGAATACCAATAAGGAAATTAAGTTACAAATCCCTGCTTTATCTGCGTCATTTAATTCCCTTACATTCTTTTGACGGAGATTCACATGCCAAGCTATCTGCATCCCGGTGTTTATATAGAAGAAACACCCAGTGCTTCAAAACCCATTGAGGGAGTGTCCACCTCTATCGCAGCGTTTGTTGGTACCACCTTCCGAGGGCCAGCAAATACGCCCATTTTAATTGGCTCCTGGAATGAATATGTCAGCCAGTTTGGGGACTACTCTCAGTCTTGCGGAGTAACAAACGAAAGTGATCATATGGCCCTCGCTGTAAGGGCGTTTTATCAAAATGGCGGCAAAGCTGCCTACATTTGCCGAATTTTGGAAGACTCCAACGTTAACACTCCCACGGCCGCTACGGTGAACTTACAAGAAGGTGGTGGTGATGTATTGTCGGTTACAGCGTCTAGCGAAGGAACTTGGGGTAATGCGCTGCGCGTCGCCGTAAACCACGACGGTGACCTGTTCGAGCTGCATATTGGTACAGAAGATGCCTCCAATAACTTTGTTCCCTTGGCCACGGGAGTGTACCGCGGCCTAAGTATGAACCCAGACGAAGACAACTTCGTTGAGAAGGTAGTGAATAACAGCACGAGCCTCATTAGCGTTGCAGTATTGAATGATGCAACGGCCAACCCCGACGCTAACACCTTGGCCAATGGCGTATTCACTGATTTCGAGCCCTTGGTCAGTGGTGCACAAGCCGGCCCCGCGGCCGCAGATTACCTGTCTTTTTACAACAACATTCTGAGAAAATACCGTGATGTGTCAATTTTGGTGTTGCCGGGCCAGCAATGGTCAGCCGATAACTCAGGGAATGATTTCATCACCAACACCATTAGTCATTGTGAGTCTACCATGAGCCGCATGGTGATTGTTGACCCGCCCGCGAATACCGAATTAGTCACGGGCAACGACGTCAATACCATGGGCTTACCGACTTCCACCTATTCAGTGCTCTATTACCCTTGGGTGAATGTCAGTAACCCACTTTATCACCCCGATTCCAATCCCACAGCCAGCAAAACGGTGACTATTCCGCCGTCAGCGATTGCCGCGGCTATGTGGGCCAAAATTGATAATCGCCGTGGCGTGTGGAAAGCACCCGCAGGTGTGGAAACACGTGTGAATGTTAGTGGCTTGCAGTACTCGGTTGAGGATTTAGAGCAAGATGGGCTCAACCCCAAAGGGGTGAACTGCTTACGCAGTCGTCCTAGCTACGGTCCGGTGTTTTGGGGTAGTCGCACCCTTGCCACCAATGCTAGTCCAGAATGGCGTTATGTGCCCGTTAGGCGCACCGCCATCTTCATAGAGCAAAGTATCTTCAACGGTATTCAATGGTCCGTATTCGAGCCCAACGATCATCCTCTTTGGAGCGCCTTAAGAGCAAATATTTCTTCATTTATGAATGGGTTATTTCGCGCAGGCGCTTTCCAAGGCAAGACAGCCGATGAAGCTTATTTTGTGCGTTGTGGACTCGGCGACACCATGACCCAAGGCGATATCGACCGTGGCCAAGTCATCATCCAAGTTGGTTTCGCACCGATTAAACCCGCAGAGTTTGTGATTTTGCGCATTCAACAAAAAGTCGATCAGCAGTGATCAGTGCGGTGGCGGCGCTACACACTGAGTGTAGCTGTCGTCCCTCTATCAAGGAGAAAAAATTATGGCAGCCCCAATGTTCAACGTGAATGCGCATCGCTACGATCCGTATCGCACCTTTATGTTTCAGGTCATTATCGATGGCCAGGTTGTTGCTGGCTTGAAAAAAATGAGTGTGTTGAAGAAAACCACCGAAGCGGTGAAGTGGCGCACTGCAGGCGACCCAACTCATGAAAGAGTCTTGCCTGGTGGCACAAGTTACGAAGCCATTACGTTAGAGCAAGGCCTCACTCATGATCCTGTGTTCGAGAACTGGGCAAACTTGGTCAATAATATTCAAGGTAACGCGGCGATGTCGTTAAAAGACTACCGCAAAGACATCATCCTTAATGTACTGAACCTGCAAGGTAATGTCGCCATTTCCTACAAAGTCTACCGCGCTTGGGTATCTGAATATCAGGCATTGCCAGAGTTTGACGCTGGCACCATGAACGCCGTCGGTATTCAAAACATTATTATTCAGCACGAGGGTTGGGAAAGAGATACTGCGGTATCTGAGCCCTCTGAATCCTAATGATTTTGCCCGGTGGATTGATTAAAAGCGGTCGTCGGTATAGAAATTTTGAGCTAAAAACCCCAGGTGGAGAGACTGAACTCGCCTTGCACGATGCCATGAGTGCAGCGCCAAATCATCCTCGCTGGGTAAGTGAGTCCTTGCTTGCAGTATTGGAATCGCTCGCCGACGAAACACCGTGTTTGGAAGATGTGCAGTCTTTGTGCTTGGCTGACCGTCAGGCTATCGCGATTGCATGGTGGCTGGAAACAGGCCATGCCACACACTGGCGCAGCGTTGAATGCCCTCACTGCCAGCAACCCTTTGATATCGCCATTCCCATTGATCAATTGCCGCGCACACAGGCGGCGGATGAGTTTCCTTTTTGTTATGCGCAATTGGGCGAACAACGCGCCAAAGTGCGCTCGCCAAATGGTTTTGATTTAGAAGCTCTCGGGCAACACAGTGACACTGAGCACGCCCGCGCAATGCTGGCCAAACGCCTCATTGTTGATAGCGACTTTGATGGTGAATTACGCGAGCAAGGCATTTGCGCTATTGAAGAAGCCATCGAAGCCATGGTGCCGGAAATCGCCACTGAGCTACAAACCACATGTCCAGAGTGCGGCCATGAAAACAGCGTGACGTTTGATCCCTACCTGTGGCTGCATGCCGACATCGATGAGTTGCTCGATGAGGTGCATATCATCGCCGAGCATTATCACTGGAAGGAAAAAGACATTCTGGCACTGCCAACACAGCGCAGGCAAGAGTATCTCAAGCGTATTCAAGGCGAACCTACTTCGTCACGGGAGTTGTTATGAGCCGCTACTTTAATCGATTTATTGCCGAGTCGCAGCGCCCATTAAAGGGCTATGAGCCACAGATAAATTCGCCGTTTGCATACAGCGGTGCAGTGCCTCAGCACCCGGTGGAAAAAGCCGATACGACTCATGGTGAACATACTTTGCCAAGCAAGCCGCTAGTGCATGCTTCTACAAGCAACTTGGAGGCGTCACAAGGCGATGGCGCACCGAGCCACACTCGCAAAGCGGACAAGCCTGAACATTCTCCTGCGTTGAAAGCACAAACAAGTGAGGCGCCTGCACAGGTTGAAAAGCCCAATATAGAAGCGAAATCGGCGCAAAGCAGTGCGCTGCTTCCAAGCCTACACCCGCAACCCGTTGCACAGCAACGTGCTAAACCAAGCATGAGAATTACCCGTAACGTGCATCAACCAGCGCAAATTGAGCACCCTCACAGGGGCCAAAGTAAACCTTCTATAACAAGCAGTACGCAAACACAACCATCTGAAAATATTAAACAAGTTGCAAAAGAATCGCCTGAAAACACCGACTTTTCGGATGTGCCAACGCTGTTGCCTGAAGCCAGTGAGCAATTGCCCGCTGAACCAGTCGCAGCGCCGCCAAACTCTGTGCCGAGAAGGCCAAGCATACCGCTGCGCCATCAACCCAGTGAGCAACAGCGCCGTTGGTCACAACCGAGCCAAGAACGTGCTAAGGAGTCGCCGCCAAAGCCTAATGTCCATATTGGTGAAGTCAGAATACGAATAGTCGACGTTGGTGAAAAAACGCAAGCCACCGCCAATAAGCCCAGTGCGACTGAAGATTCAGATAGTCGCTTATTAATCAGAGGAATTTAGGATGCCAATTGCTGATTCGTCACTGTATCTGATTTGCAACTCGGTCGCCGATTTCATCCGCAGTGGCCTGCAAACCTTTGATAACGATATCACTGTGTATCTCGGGTCGCCGGCTGATCTTAGTGAGCGCACAGAGGAAGACCGTATTAATCTATTTTTTTATCGCTTCGAGCCCTCGGGTTTTCAATCCAATGCACACCCAAATTTACCGTGGCAATTGCGCCTGCATTGCATGATCACCACGATGGCAATCGATCACGATAACACCCATCCTGGCGAAGACGATTTACGTTTGCTCGGGCAAGTATTGATGCTATTTCACGAGCATCGTGTTCAACCTTTGCTAGTGGTAAATGGCATTACTTTTCGTTTGAATACGGTGTTTAACCCCGCTAGCGACGAACAGCTCAATCAGCTTTGGTCTATACAAGGTGATGCATCTTATCGGCCTTCCGCGTTATTTGAAATGTCACTGGCGCCAATCGCTCCAGAGGAATTAAAAGGCGAAGCGCCGTTGGTTGGCTTTACTGGCTTTCAGGCCTCAGGCTCGGTGGAAAGTCGTTTTGACAGCTTCACTGGCACGCTGAGCACCCCCTTGTTTGCCGGTGGCACAGTCAACACCCATAACCCAGCGTGGACACCCATCATATGTTGGGTCGATGGCGATGAATGTGTCACCAGCTTAAGTTTGGATGTGGAAGACACCTTGCCAAGCAACTTTCATCCGCAGTTGTGGCTTGCGGGAAAAATAGGGGAGTCGGTATCGCTGGAATGGCAAATCTGGCAAGGCGATGAATGGCTCAGTGCCAGTGGTGTTGATTTGCTGGTGAGTTCCTCAACCATTCACCCCGATGCTATCCCCTTGAGCTTGCCAAACCTTGATTTACCTGCGCTAAGCATCGATGGTGACCATGATCGTTGGCAACTCATTGTTACGGCCACACGCAGTTATCAGGCCTTTGCCTATGGCCCAAGCACCATGCTCAAGAGTAACCCGTTGATCATTAGCTTGTATCGTGGGAGTACCGTATGACGTCGACCCTGAGACAAGTCGCAGATCTGCACCACTGGGCGGAATGGCAGCGCATTGAGCTGTTGAGTATGTGTTTATTAGCGGGCAAAGAAGGCCCTTCGAAACAACTCATTGATGAGCTAAACACCTTGCAACAACAGTCGCAAGCGTTCAGACAAACACGCTGGTGGTCGAGTTTACAAACGCCGCTTTCTCACTTTGAACTCGACATCTTGTGTTGTGTTTATGCCCCCTATATTTTGCCTCGCGTTGGTGTGCTGTATCAGAAATTACAGGCTAATCAACAAGCGTATCCGAGCTTTTTTACGATTTCAGCCTTGCTGGCGCTTGCCGATGAGGAGTTGCAAAGATTGCGCGATGCACTTGTTCGTTTGCAGCGAGCAGCGCTTGTGATTCGTGCTGATGACGACCCGTTCTCAGCCATTAAACCAGACCGCCTCGCCATAGCAAAAGTCATGGGTTGGTCGCAACAAAGCTGTGCGCCGCACGGGGCAACGCTATTGAATCATAAAGCTACATGGCAAGACTTAGTGCTGCCCATAGAGCAAGCCAACATGCTCAAAGAGTTTTTGTATTGGGTTAAACACAAAAACACGGTGGTTGACGAGTGGGGAGGGCAACAGACCGGCGGCCCAGTGGCCATGTTTGCGGGCCCTTCTGGTACCGGCAAAACCTTAGCTGCGGCGGTACTTGCTAATGACTTGGGGTGGCCGATATTTCGGGTCGACTTGTCATCTTTGGTGAGCAAATACATAGGCGAGACCGAGAAAAATATTGGTCGTTTGTTTGATGCGGTACATGGCCGCCAAGCGATTTTATTTTTCGACGAAGCGGATGCGATTATGGGTAAACGCGGCGAGCTAAAAGACGCTCGCGATCGTTACGCGAATATGGAGGTGAGCTATTTACTGGCACGCATTGAAGACCATCAGGGGCCGTGCATTGTCGCCACTAATTTGCGCTCACAAATCGACAAAGCCTTTGTACGCCGATTCCAAATGGTGATTGAGTTCCCCAAACCTGAAGTGGAGCAACGGCGTCGGCTGTGGCAACGTTTAATGCCGCCCAAAGCGCCGTTGGCGAATGACCTCGATCTTGATCTGTTAGCGTCGGCACTGAGTTTATCTGGTGGGCAAATCCGCAATGCTACCTTGCACGCAGCCTATCTTGCGGCGCAGCAGCAAAGTGCCATTTCGATGCGCCATATCGCAGTGGCTGTGTGGCGAGAATTAGCGAAAGCGAGCCCACAAGTTAAAGCCAATCAACTCGGTAAGCTGGCTGCATTTCTGCCGCAGGCGCCCCAAGGGGGGCACACATAATGAGTCTGCATATTGACCAATTATCGCTGGCGCTGCCAGTGAGTTTAACGCGGCGTAAAACCGCCATTGTGCAACTGCTGCGCAGTGAGCTTGGGCATTACAACTGGCCGGCGGATGTGCAAATCGCACAGATGACACCTGCGGATATCAGTATTTCGCCGCAGCATACCAATTTACGCATCGCCAAGGCGATAGCGCAACAGATTCACCAAAGCACATTGGCCCATTCGCGCCGGGGAGAATCAGTATGATATTTAACAATACTAAAGGCGCCTTGGTTGAGTACGGTATCACCGTGCCACCCTTGATGTTGGAGTTTGAATTCAACCCTGAATCATTGAGTCGCACGCGCAGCGTCGCTATCACCACAGGGAATGCGCCCGGCACCCGTGGTGGTTATGATTTTTCATTTCCGTGGGAGACAAACCGCGTGGCGCAAGGGGTCACTGTTGACCCTGAGCAGTTCAGTATCGATATCCTGCTTGATGCCACCGACAAAATGGCCGACAGCAATGCCCTTGGCCACAGTATTGCTAATGAGTTTGGTATTGAGCCGCAGCTTGACACCTTGCGCTCTATGGTGGAGCCCAAAGTGCAAGGTCCAGGTGGCCTGCAAGTGCTTGCGGGCATGGGCTTTGGAAGTGCCAGAGCGTTTGCTCGTGATGAACACCCTTCGGTGTTGCTGTTGGTGTGGGGGTCGCACATCCTGCCGGTGTTTATGAATAGCATTCAAGTGGATGAAACCGCCCATTTGCCGAATCTCAGACCGTACCGCGCCAAAGCCAACCTCAGTTTTCAAGTGATAGAAGGCAACAACCCTTTCTATCAAGTTGAGAAAATACGCCAAACCATCGGCGCAGGGCTTAATTTTGTCTCTGGGGGCGCCAGTGCCCTCGGCAGTTTATTTTAATCGGGAGGAAGCCACATGCTGTTGAAAAATTCCCGCTACAAAGACGCTCGGCCTTTCGAACCTGTGGCTGTTGCCGAGACATTCAATGGTTTAAGAGCCAGAGAAATCACCACGATAGAGGGTGTCATTGAACATCAAGTGCAAGAAGATGATCGTCTTGATCACCTTGCGCAGTACTATTACAACGATGCTCGCCTGTGGTGGCGAATCGTTGATGCCAACCCAGACCTGCTGTTTGCAGACAACCTGTTGAGCAAAGAGTGGATTGGCCGGGCTATTGTTATTCCAAGTGGGCGATAACGATGTTGCTTCATTGGCTTGATGATAAAAATCGTGATCCAGCAGCCTGCATTGTGCGGGTAAATGGCCATGAAATTAGTGATTTTTATGCCAATTTAGTGGAGCTGTCGGCAGTGCTTGACCGTCAAGACAGCGCCCAAGCCACGCTCGTTTTTGAAACCCGTAGATTAGATGATGGCAGCTGGCATGTGCATGACGATGATCGCATTCGTCCTTGGTCCAGCATCAGTATTGCCGCCACCTTTGGCGACACCGAACAAGCAGTGTTTGACGGCTTTATCCGCCAAGTAAAAGTGGACTTTCCTGAGCAAAAAGGCGCCGCGTTAGTAACGGTGATCTGCCAAGACACCTCGTTGCTGCTCGATAGAACACAGCGCAATGTGCGCTGGGGCGATGAAACCCCAACTACCGACGGTGCTATCGCCACGCAGATATTAGCCCAGGCAGGCATCGACAGCATTGACTCCCCAGGGCAAGGCTTTAGCAATTTAGTCGCTAATCAAAACACCACCGACATTAAATTTTTGAAAAAGCGAGCCCAGGAAAATGCCTATGACATCTTTTTTCGTGAAGGAAAAATGTACTTCGGCCCGCTGCGCATGGACCGCTCGCCCCAGCCCACGATTTTGATTTACGCCGGCCCAGAAAGTAACGCCATTCGCTTTAACTTGGAAGACGATGGTCATCACCCTGAAACCATTATTTACGAAGTGGCAAACGACGAAGACAGCAACTTTGAAGAGCACAGTGTCAGCAGTGATTTGCCTGTATACGGAACTCAACCTGCAACCTCTGAATCGGCAGGCCTTGGCGATTTCGCATGGCGTTTAGCCAGAGAAGGCTCTGCCAATGAAGAGCATGCCAATCAAAGGGCGCAGTCCACGGCCAATGAAGAAGCCTTGCGTATTAAAGCGACGGGCGATTTGGATGGTGCCTTGTATGGCCATGTGTTATTGCCCGGCGATCCGGTTTTTGTAGACGGTGTTGGCGCGCGGTATGGCGGGCGTTGGTACGTGATGAAGGTCGAACACAAATTCGACGTAAACGGCTACAAACAAAGTTTTGAAGTGGCCAGAAATGGCTACGGCGATGACTTTGAAGCGCCAACCAGCCCGATAGCTGGCTTACTTTAAAGAGCAAAGGAACGAGTTATGCCCACAGCACTTGAGCAAACGGTCCAACAAGCGAAGAACAAATTCTACGGCAAGTACCGAGCGTTCGTGGTGAACAACCAAGACCCCGAACATCGTGGCCGCGTTCAAGTGGTAGTGCCATCTGTATTCGGTCAACAAGAAAGCTTCTGGTGTTTACCCTGTTTGCCCTTTGGTGGCTTGGACGACCAAGGCTTTTTTATGGTGCCCGAAGTGGACGCCCAAGTCTGGGTTGAGTTTGAAGAGGGTAATACCGATATGCCGATTTGGACAGGGGTATTTTGGCAACCACAACGTCCTGTGCCTGATGAAGCCAAAAAAGCATCGCCGACCACCCGCATTATTAAAACACCCAGTGGCCACGTGCTGCAATTCGATGACGATACCGATGCCGAAAGAGTGATATTGAAGCACACCATTGGCAGCGAGCTATCGATTGATGAGAAGGGCACCACCGTGCTCGCCGACCAAAACGGCGGCAAACTCACGCTCGATGCCGAAGCGAACTCGGTGACGTTAGAGGATGGCAATGGCAATAAAATGGTGATGAGTGGCAGCACCACCACAGTCAGTGATGGCAATGGCAATGAAATAGAGATGTCGGCGGCGGGAATTAACGTCAAAGGCAATATGGTAACCATTGAGGGTAGCCAAGTCGCTATTGGTGGCATGGGCGGCGAGCCGCTTATCAAAGGCGCTAGTTTTTTGGCCATGTTCGCAACGCATATGCACACCTGCTCAGCGCCAGGCGGGCCGACTTCACCGCCTATTCCCCAAGGTGAAATGAGCACCCTCACCAGCAAAACAACGGCGCTATAGGGAGTAACCGTCATGAGTCGACTAAACCAACCAGACTATACGCACTTTCCTTTGCAGTTAGGGCTTGAGGGCGGAAAAACGACCCAGCGCATAGAGCATATTCGTCAGAAAATTGCCCAAGTGTTGTTTACAGAACCCGGTGAGCGCTGGTTTAGGCCTGAGTTTGGCGCTGGGGTAAAAAGATTAGTTTTTGAACCGCAGTCGACCTTGCTGTGGCAAATCACTAAACAACACTTGCAAAGCAGTTTGATTGACGCGCTCAAAGGCGAGGTTAGCCCGAAAGATTTAGACATAAATGTGGGCGCCGATGCGGATTTTAACGAGCGATTAGTGATTCAAATTAGTTATCGCCTCTCGGCGTTGAATCACAGTGAGACCTTGGAGTTTGAAATCTCAGGAGGGAGCGCTCATGGCTAATACGCCCACACCTAAATTGAATTTCAGTGCTGGGTGTCGCGACTGTGGATACCGAGAAGTTGCCTTGCCCAAACCCATGCCCACTATTGGTGATGATTTTGATTGGCTGACCCGCGACTACGATGGCTTTCGCCTCTTCATGATGGAAGAGTTGGCTGCGCGCTTCCCTGAACGCAGAACATGGTCGCCCGCAGACATTGAAGTCATTTTAGTTGAAGCACTGGCGGTGGTGTTAGACCAACAATCGGACGCCCTCGATAGAATGCACAACGAGGCATTTCTTGACAGTGCAAGACGCCCAGACAGTGTACGCAGGCTGCTAAAACTTATTGGTTATGATGCGGTGTATCAGCATTATTTACCGACTTGGTCCAGTGCCCCGTTAGTTCAGCATTTACTGCAATATAAAGGAATTAATACCGAAGACTTTGACTTTTCGTTGGATTTAACCGACAGCGCGAATGTACAAAAATTATTGCCGCAACTTGGTAAAGACAAAGATTTTTTGGGTGCTAATCCGAATATCAGCGACCCAGTTGTACAAACCCAGCTATTTGATTTGCTCGGCTATCATGAGGGTCACAACGCTTGTTGAAGCGCTCGACTTAGACATTGCTGAGCATCGTCTCTTTGCCACTGAGCAATTGGAAAAACAATGGCGCGACAACACGCATTTGATGGACCAAGCGCGTGCCCGAGGCCCCAGAAAATTGCACACTAATCGGCGCATGGTCACCTTGGATGATTATCGAGAGCGCTTGGAAGATCACCCCGCAGTGCTGCGCGCAGCCAGTGTGCAAAAATGGCAAGGGTCGTGGTACACCATTTTGGTTACCGCGGTGTTGGCCAACAACGCTAACTTGGATGATAGCGTTGAGTCGGTGCTATCAGGATTAGCGCTGGACGAGTTTAAGCAGCAAACCAACCACTTTCATCGTGTTAATCAACTCGCGCCCATAGATTGGACTGAGTCGTTGACTTTTCGCAGTGTGCTGAAAGCGCTCGTGGAAAAGTTTCGCATGGTGGGTCAAGAAGTGTGGCTGCAAGATGCCATTGCCGTTGGCGTATCTATTTCATTATCTATCAAGGTCGCACAGAACTACTTTCGCTCTGAAATTCAGCAGTCTATTAAGCAGGCGATGAGCAATGAAGCCGAGGGCTTCTTTGAACCGGGCAGGTTGGCATTTGGCGCCAATCTTTATGCCAGTGATTTAATAGAGTGGCTGATGGCGATAGAAGGGGTTGATGCGGTGTGCCTTAACCAGTTTAAACGCGTAGGTAAACGCTATGCCGACCAATCCGGCAGTGGCGTAATTCGCCTCTGGGGAGCAGCTCGCCCGTTGTGACAACGACCCGAAACGCCCTGATATGGGCTTTT
The DNA here is from genome assembly GCF_054923835.1 of Pseudoalteromonas sp. GB56. Taxonomy (NCBI): domain Bacteria; kingdom Pseudomonadati; phylum Pseudomonadota; class Gammaproteobacteria; order Alteromonadales; family Pseudoalteromonadaceae; genus Pseudoalteromonas; species Pseudoalteromonas sp. GB56. Next base: position 724,388 of record NZ_JBPCHK010000003.1, read on the forward strand.
GGCGCATGAATTTACACGGAGGGTTAAGAGGATGAAAGACTTAACTCGCTGGAACCGCGCAGGCTTGAGCAAATTCGCATACATAGAAGGCAATGCCGCGACCTATCAAGAAGATCTCAGACACAGCCTGAGGGTACTATTTCAACAAGACGAAAAAAGTACTGGCATGGCTCGGCGATGAGGCCAATGACGCGACCATTCGCCAGTGGCAACAACGTTTGCGCGAACAGTATCAGCATGAGCGCCGCGATTATGTGTGGGAAATACTGCGAACCTTTGCCCGTGCCGTGCATATGTTGGCACATACCGTCGATGCCTATGCCAACGAGCGATATATCCGCACCGCCACGCAATGGGATAACGTCAGAAGACTGGTCAATATGCTGGACTATCATCCGGCGCCGCCGGCATCGGCGCAGACCTATGTTGCACTTATCGCCAAACAAGACGAGCAAGCAATAGGCACCGTGGAGCAAGGTTGTGCTATTAAAAACAAACCCCAGGATGGTTCAACGCCGTTAATCTTTGAATCATTGGCCGATATTGAGGTTGATCACCGCCTCAATGCGCTCAGAGCACCCGATTATAATCGCTCGCCCGATAAAATTTGGCTCAGTGGTGCCTTTTTCAACTTCGAGCCAGCGTTAATGCCAGAAGGTATCAGTGTCGGTGACTACGCGGTGTTAACTGACCACATCAAGGCCATCGCCGTCACCATCGAGGCAATTAACAGCCACAGCCTGACCCTTAAGAAAATTGATAAAGAATTCACCAGCGGTTATTTAAACCTGGCCGACCTCACTCTAACAACCGCCAATGACTGGCATGAGTCGCCAAAATTAAACGGCACTGGCGTTATCCAAGTGGACCAAATTGATACTGTAAAAATCAACGATGTGTTGGCCTTTTACCACAGCGGCAGTTACCGCGTACGGCGTGTTATCGCTATCAATAGCGAACGCGTGGAGTTAGATAACACCGACAACGTCGGCACCAGTGAAAACTTTTATCTGACCAGCGCATCGAAACCGCAAAACACCGAATATGGTCATGATTTTGTCTACCCAAAAGACCGTAAAAGCAGCAAAGTCTGGCTTGATGACGGCAACCTCAGCGCTAGGTCGCCGTCAGTGCAAAGAGCTGATCCCGACGATGCCAGCTCGGCGGTATTGCATGACAAGCTGGGGGGTCACTTGGCGGCAAACTCTATTTCTTGCCAACTGGGGCGAAAAAAGTGTTCTCGGTTAAATCGCTCTCACCCCATGCCATGGAGTTTTCCGGTACCGCCAAAGGCTTAGCCAGTGGTCAGAAAATCTTACTGAAAACCCTCACAGGTGATTGGTATTGTCGCACCATAGGAGCTATCACTGAGCTGGAGCAAAGTTTTCAATTAGCGTTGACGCCTAGCCTGCCCTCGGGCAAACGTTGGACCTACGCCATCGGTCATTTTAAAACATCAACACATGCTCAAGGCCATGACATCAACAACACCAGTTTGTGTACGCTCGCGTCAGACACCACCAGTGATATTGAAGTGCAGCTCGATACCCTGCCCGAGCCATTAATTTATGGGCGTATGCTATGGGTCGTCAGCGACACCCAAGCGCAACTCGTGAAATTGCTAAAAACCGAACAAAATCAAAGATCAAGGTACGGTTACCTTGTCGGTGTCGCCACCGCTACAGAGTGGCCAATTTAGTAAATCAGCCACCGTGGTGTATGGCAATGTGGTGTGCTTTGGCCACGGCGAATCCAAGAGTGAAAACGTGCTCGGAGATGGCGATCGCGTGGTCAGCCAACAAAGCTTTGTTTACCAGAAAAAAGACGTGGCTTTCGTGCAAGACACCGAGTTCTCCAGTGGGGTGAAGGCAGCCGTTCGTATTTGGGCAGACCAACGCGAATGGACCCAAGTCGAGAACCTAAGAAACTCTGAGCCAACAGATACACACTATCAAGTGCAACTGACTCAAGATGGGTTTATCAAGGTCACTTTTGGCAATGGCATGTATGGCCAGCGCTTACCCACAGGCACGAATAATGTGCGTATTCAGGCTCGATTTGGCAATGGCGTTAAAGGTAATTTAGCGGCTTTTGAACTGGTTAAAATGAAGCAGCCACACCGGCTGCTATCTGCTGTTGTGCAGCCTGCACAATGCACAGGCGGTGGTGATTTAGAAAACCAAGAGTCAATTCGCAGCAACGCACCTGCCTCGGTGTTAACGCTGTCGCGCGCGGTTTCCGTTGCTGACTTTCAAGCCCTCGCCAAGCGCCAAAGTAGCGTATGGCACGCCCATGCGTATGCGCTCGCCCCCAAACCTGGCTCGGCAGACAGTCTTGCTGTGGTGATTGTGCCTGCCGGCGGCGGGGCATTAGGTGAAGTGCAACAAACTCTGACCGCCACGCTAATGAATCAAGCGCAGCCAGGCGTCAATGTGGTAGTGAAACCCTACCAGCCAGTGGTGTTGTCATTAGATATTAGCATTCGCGTCGATGCACAAGCGTATAACCTAGATGATGTCACCGCGGCGGTGCGTGCAGTGCTGAATGACACTTTTAGCCTGCAACATGCCGAGTTTGGTAAAACTTTCTACCGTTCACAACTTTACCAAATCGTAGAGGCCGTTGAAGGGGTCGAAAACGCGGATTGTGTGATCAATAACACCTTCGTCGATGAAAGCGGCGCGCTAGTCAGTGGCGTTAAAACGTATCTTAGCAGTGATGGGTACATTCGCAATATCACCCCGAACAAAGAGCAAATCATCTTTGTGAACGCCAATGTGTCTGCGCCGATTATCCGTACGGAGGTGTTCAATGGCTAAGCGCACTTTAACCTTGTACGACGTCTTGCCTGAGTACATTCGCCAACAAGACAGCAACTTGCACACCTTGAAATTGCTGCGCAGTGCGGATGATTTGCTCGACCAAGTGCACGAAACCTTGCAGCAATACTATGCCGACAACTTTGTTGACCAACCCGATCACTCAGAGCCTGCTCCCGCGTTTGATAAAGTCAGCCAAGATTGGTTGTTACCCTATTTTGCCGACTTGCTTGATGTTCGTCAGGTATCCCCCCTGATTGAAGGGCGACGCGATGAAATTACCCACGCGATAAGTTGGCGCCAACGTAAAGGCACCTTGTCTGTGGTCGATGCAGTGGTTGAAGCGGTTGGGCAATGGGAAGCGGTGGTGCAGGAGGGCTGGCAGCGTGTTGCCATGACGCCGCGCTTTGAGCAGCCTTTATTGCCAGAGAGCTACTTTGGCGCTGCACCCGCCCTCAATCGCGACATTCCTCAAGAAATGGCGCGCCATCCTGGGTTGGCCAGTGTTACCCCAGATTTTCGTCGTGGCAGTCGCGCCGTTGTGGATGAAAACAACATTCCTTCAAGCCAAGTCAGTAACGTGTATGGCGAGTCTATGAGGTGGCGGCAATATTATCCTCACGGTGTGCCTTGTCATCATCAGCGTGTTGATTTAAATGGTAATTATAACACTGCGGCGTTTGATGACGTGTCAAAACGAACCCCCGATATACGTGATAGTAACTGGCAAGTTGGCCACTTTCATCCACGTAAGGTTCTTATTCATGTGGTGCAACCGCAAGGTTTTTTCCAAGCGCAACGTGTGCGCATCACGTGGAAGCAGCAGTGGCTAACAGAGCCGACGTTGCCGTCGAATAAATTCCTTGAGCACATCTGCCTTTACTCTAAGCTGTCAGCGACGGATAAACCCATCAATTGGGGCGGCCCCTTTGACCCAGCCTTGGTGTTTGAAAACCGTAATATCCATGTTTCGCCTTTTATGGCGGTGGAACTCATTGGCCGAATGACCAAGGGCGCGCCGGGGGAAGACGACCCCGAGTATGTGGATGACGCCATCGTTGAAGCGGACCCATATTCGGTGTGGCAGTTTGCTGGCATTATCTTGAAAAGCCACTTAACGCTGCACAGCGGCAGAGCCCAATTCGATAAGTGCGCAGTGAACAAAGCCGAAGTTCACGACAGCAACGATGACACCCCCGTAATCAACGCCACCAACACCTTGTTCAAAGAAGTGCACGCGGCCACAGGCTTGGTGCGACTTGAATATTGCACTGTGTTGCAACGGTGTTTAGCGGACTCGTTGCAAGCCAGCGATTGCATCTTTAACGGCTATGTACACAAAGACGTCCCCAACGATAAAGCGCCATCACCTATGTGTATACGCTACAGCCTTATTCGCGAAGATCAAATGGCCGCTCGGCGGCAGTAAAGACTTGGTCAAACACTTTGCTAATCAGCGTCAACGACCCATTTTCTTTAGCGAAAAATTTGGCGAAGCAGGGTGTGGTGTTATTCACCCCGCCACTGACGATGACGTGAAATACCGCGCAGAAGACAGCACCGAACCGGGTGCATACCATTTTCTGCAACTTAGCCTGCGTTTTGATGCTGTGCAGGAAAAACTCAAAGACTATCTGCCCGTGGGATATGACGCAGTTGTGATCCCAGATCAGCACCTCAGTCGTCTTCCTGAAACCCTTTAAGACATGGAACGAATATGAAAACACAAATATCACGTCGAAGTTTTAAAGCAAACCAAGGTTATTCCGGCGTTTATCAACAAATGGGCCGGATGATTACTGATGCTGACTGGAACGAACTTAACGACATCGTAAAAAGCAGATTGGCAGACGCCTTGGTGGATGTTATTGGCAGCGGTATTCCCAAAGACCAAGGCTTAGTACGACAAACCTCGCCCGACACCTATGAACTGCAGTGGGGGCAAGTTTATGTGGATGGTATCGGTGCCGAGGTGCGCGCCGACGCTCATCAAGCGCCGACTTTTACCTTTGACCAGCAACATGATTTTCCCGCAGTACCTGCACTGAGTGCGGGTGAGCACAGGTTGTATGTCGATGTGTGGGAGCGAGCGGTTACCCATCTGGAAGACGCTAGTTTGTTGGACTTTGCGCTCAGAGGCGCAGACACCTGCACTCGCACGCAAGTGATGGCCCAAGTTAAAGCATGTAGCACGGATTTTTCGCGCGAGGATATTGAAGAAAATGAGCGACTTAATCCGGCGATAGGCAACCAGAGAGTCAGTTTATCGATTCGTCAGGGGCAGACCCTCAATGATCCCTGCGATCCCTGCTCAGAAGAGCTTAATATCCCCGAAGACATAGGCAATTTTCTGTTTCGTGTGGAAGTGCACGAGGTGCAATGGAATGGCGACACCGATAACCCCAAAGTTGTTGGTTTAACAATAAAATGGTCGAGCGAGAATGGCGCCGAAGCCTATGAAGTGTCGCAAAACCCCATCGGTTTTAAATCAAGTCTGTGGGCGTATGAATTCTTTCGCGGTGCCAGCGATTTGCCTGATCAGCACATGCGCAGCGAAAAACACTTAGGTCATCATTTGATGGCGGGTTTTAGCGCTGAACGTGGCATTTTGACAGACGGCTTTAAACCCGAAGAGGCGCCGGGCAGAGATCTCGTGCGTCGCTGGGATGGCTTCGCCCGTTTTAGCTTTAATGGCACGCAGTGGCTTCTTGATGAAGGGTACGACAGGGGCAATGAACTGAGCACTGGGCTCAGTGACACCACACATTGTTATGTGGAAATTGGCGCGCAGACCAGATTCAATTTAGAGAAAATTAAGCTTGTTATTGACCTCGATGATCCCATCGCTGTGGCGGGGGATTATTGGTTAGGCGAGGTGCGAGAAACCATTCATAACGACCAATCACAGATCATAACCGAGGCCTTGCCTGATGGCATTGTGCATCACTATTGGACGCTTGGCACGGTGCGTGTGGAAGAAGTGGACGGCGAGAGCATCATCACTGGGTTTATGCCAGAGCAGCAGCTGTGCCAGTCGTTCTTGTTTCCTGCCCTGACCGACATTAATGCGGCTAACGTGTGCTATGCAGTGCCGCCTTGTGGCGATGCGCAACAGCACAGTGTGCGCAGCTTATTGGCAGAAGCCCTTGTAAACGATTTTCCAGATGCTGGCAGCACCACTAAAGTTAAAGCTATCCTCGATGCGCTTTTGTGCAATCACAACGCCACAACACTGCCGCTAGAGAAGAACGAATACCTCTGTACGTCACTTAGCACCCCAGATATTCACAGTGTGCAAGACGCACTCAATGAGCTGTGTAAACGCGAAGCCGATGGCTGCGCCACCTTCACGGTATTCCCGCGCAAAGGGTGGGAAAAGGTGTTTAACGAAATAGGTAAAGGCCAGGATGCGCGTATTTGTTTTCGTGAGGGCGACTACCCCTTGACTGAGCCTGTGGTTGTCAAAGGCAAGGGCCATTTAACCTTGAGCGGCGCTGCTAAAGGCACCCATATTTGGTCTAAAAATCATGAAGCTGCGTTGATTTTTGATAATTGTGCCAGCGTTGCTATGCGGGCTATGTTTGTTGAGGGCAAGGTGGCCAACACCCACGATAAACATATCACCCACCTTAATGGCGCTGTAACGTGCAGTGACTGCGCCAATGTAAGCATTGAGGACATGACCCTCAAATGCGCATCGGGTATTAACACCGCGGCCACCTGTTTGACTATCACCCACTCAGGCAGTAGCAGTGGCAAAGCCATGATTGAGGACTCGCATTTTGCCGTGGGTCATCGCCAAGTGGCCATGTTATTGCTGAATTTAAGTCGAACACATGTCGATAATAACCACGTTGTCACCACCGCCAAGCCTAAATCGCTGAGCATTAATAATCAGCTGAAAGACCGGCGTTTGGCGGCACAGGCGAGAAAATACCTGATCAATAAAGGCACAGTGCGTAATTTTGAACAAGCGCCCACCCGAGCGCAAAAAGACATTCAAATGCGCACGCTAGGGCAGCGTCGGATCATGATAGATTCGCCGGTTGCCGCGAATATTTGGCGCGAGCAATTGACACTCGCAGCCGGCGAAAAAACCGTAAAAACGAATAATGAGCTGCTTTATTTGGCTAAATCAGTCGCCGATAAAGCGCTGTTTGATAGCCGATTTCGTTTAAATAATGTGGCTTTTTTGAAATGGTTCGATGAACTTAAGCTGCAAAACCCATCGGTAGCATTTAAAGGCATCATTTGTGGTGGGCGCGTCGCCAAAGAAGTGCGCATCATTAATAATACGTTTGATGGTGTGCAAGAGGGCATTCATGTCGGTGTTGGTGATAAAACCGATAAGCGCCGTTATGTTGCAGGCCGCGTGGTGATTGAAAACAACAGCATTAATGTGCGCGTACCACCACTTATTGTGCACCGACGCGGTGGTATTTATGTGGGTAATTGCAATCATCTGTCGTTGTCGCAAAACCATATCAGTGTGCAACGCTTCAATTGGACCAGTAAAACCGAGGTGGAAGCCATTCGCGTCTATGGCTATCTGGGCATGATGGCCACCATAGATAAAAATTACGCAACCGGTTGTACCACAGGTGTGCGTTTTGAAGCACTGAATGCAAATTACGAAGAGCGCTATCAATACCTAATTGCCGACAACATGATGCTGAACTGCCAACACATTGTGCGCTCAGAAATTCTTAAGTTGTTGGTTCTTCGCAATAATCGAAAATAAGCAGGTAAGTGGAGGGTGAGAGATGAATACACTGAATCAAAAAAAGTGGTTTTTTTTGCATCAAACTCGCCCTTTGTGCGCGCAAATTTTAGGTTGTTGGACTACACTTTTATTTCGCGCCAGACCTGTTGGTGCAGGCATACCGGTAATGGGTTGTGTTGGACAAGTACGGACATGGTTTCGAGCTAGTTTAAACACGTATAGAACAGAGTCGGTAGAGGGTTCAACACCCTTGAACAAGTATTGTGATTCAAAGTCGCAATGTATAGAGCGGGGCAGCAGATGGCTCGCTTTTTTATTGCCTAAAGAAAAGTGGTGCGCGCCATGAGCCACTTAACCCACGCCAACACCACCACAGATAAAACCCCAACCATAGGCCGCCAGCGCAGCGCGGACCCTGCGCGCAAACAAAGCGATGCGGTCAATGCCATTGTTGCAGCGAACAAAAATGCGGGAACTATTCAATGCAAAAAGACTAAACCGGAAGAAGAACTCGATGCGCCAGTGCAGCGAAAGAAGGCCGATGACGAAGAAGACAAAAAAACGCTGGTCAGTGGTGCACAAGCCAAAGCATCTACAGCGCACGATTCTGACCCTTACGAACGAGAAGCCGACAACATCGCCAATCAAGTGCTATCAGGGGCGCGCAAAGACGCTATTCATGCGCTGAGCGCACGTTCGATGGGCCACAAGGGTAATAGTGCGAGTGTGGCGTCTAAAGAAAATGATAATCAGGCACCTGAGCCAAGTAATGGTATAGCGCAGCGGGTGCGAGCATTGCAAAGTGGTGGCACCTCGCTGGATAACCGCGACTATTTTGAATCGCGCATGGGCTATGACTTTAGCAATACCCGCATTCACAACGATGCCAACGCCCATGATTTGGCCCAATCCATGGGGGCAAAGGCTTTTACCTACGGTAATCATGTGGTGTTTGCCAAAGGGCAATATTCGCCCCATAGCCAAAGCGGTAAACACCTGTTAGCACATGAGTTGACCCATGTGGTGCAACAAGGGGCGGCCTCCTCGAATACACCGAGTGCGCCGCAAATTCAAAAAGCCGAAGACGAGACGGTGGAAGAGGTGATCCCAGATGTTGCCGGCAATAAAAATACCGGCTTAGTTGATAGAAGTAACGCTGCGGATCCCACCATTACTTGGGCAAATTTGAACATCCCGCGTTTTAAAAATCGAGATCATCGCGGTGCTCGCTACAGCGCCGTTCCTTATATAAAACGCGGGCGAGGACGCCGCGTTGACCGCACAGGTGATAATGATCCCGCACAGCGCACAAAATGGCTCACGCAAGTCAGCGCCACGAATATTCAAACGGCACTAGAAGAGAAAATCAGAACCGCCAACGCGGGGGAGATGCCACAAGGTAATACCCACGTTTTTGAAGTGCGAAACTCGGGTGGGCAGAACCGTTATTACAGCGGCACGCTGGAGAACCTAGCATCCGAATTTAGGATCCCAACATGGGGCGGTAAGGGGACGCGAGCCACGCCAAAATTCTTCCATGTTGACCATATCGTGGAATTGCAATTAGCCAATTGGCCGCACGACACATTCGGCAATGACATGGAGAACATGGAATTGTTGGACGGGCCTAAAAATCAAGAATCGGGTCGAATTATTCGCGATAATATCGTGAGTAAAATCAATGGTTTTATTCGCGCTACTGACTCCGATTACGGCGATAGCGTTAATGACATCAAAGAGAACTTCACCCTTGTTTTTGAAGGTGTGACTGGCTCTGGTGCACCGTCTGTGACGCGCCCTGATTATTGGACGAGGGCTGAAATAGAAGCGGGCGAGCACCTTAATTCGGTGACCGCCGCAGACCCAACAAAAATTGGCGGGCCGGGTTTAGTGCGGGTGTTCTCACGCCCAAGTGGCGGGGTGAGCAAGAAATTTACCTGGACAGGCAACACCACCGAAGAGCAAGCCGTGCCATCGGCGGTGCAAGGCGAGCGTTATTGGCTAGATCCTTTGGTTATTACTCATAAGTATTTTAAAACCGACCCCGAAGAAGACACCGACAGCAGCGATTTTGGCTATTTACGCGTTCACGTATCGCAACGAAATAAGGTGTTTCAAGAGACTGAACCGACCGATGTGCCTCTGAGTCGATTTATTGGCGCCCGTTATGGCGGCGCACTCCCTGATACGGTGCGCACCACAATCAACAACCTCAAAGCTAAATACTTTAGCCCAGTTGAATGGGATCAAGTGGAAATCTATGGCGATCAGGGGGTTGTTGCCACAGGGTATATTAACGTCTCACTGCCGTTTTTCAGCGACAGTACGCAAATAGGGCTAACGCTGGCCAACGGTGATGTCAGTGCATTTAAAGAATTTACCGCCGAAGACATTAACGTGCCTGCGCCCTTTACTATCAGCGAATGTGCGCTGGTGGCCTCCTATGGCGCAAGGGCTGGATGGGGATTAAACGGTAATGTGAACTTTGGTATCGATAACGTCGGCAGTGGTGAAATCACCGCGGCAGTTGGCCAAGAGCAAGGCTTCAGTGCCGCAGGCTACTTTGATTTTGAATCCGAGTTATTTAATCCGGCGCGACTTGAAGTGGGCTATGAAAATGAGCAATGGCGTTTCGGCGGTCATGTAGGCGTTGAGGAAGGCATTATTCCGGGTGTAAGTAGCGCCCAATTGACGGTAAATTGGGCTGAGGACGTGCTTAGCGGTAATGGCAATATCGAGTTCACCTATCCTTGGCTGGATAGCGGCACGCTCAACTTTAGGCACTCTGTGACTGATGGCTTCTCCCTGGGTGCCGAAGTAGGCTTAACCAGCGCGGTTCCTGGTTTGCAATCGGCGACGTTGGGTACCAACATCAGCAAAAATGAAGCGGGAGCGTGGAGTTTAGGTGCGTCCATTGAAGCCGAAATTGATACCGCGCGTATACCTGGTCTCAACAGCACCACACTCACAGGGGAAATCCAAGACGGTATTTTCACCGCAGGTTTGGAAGCGGAATTTGAGCGTGACATTGCCACCGGCACTGTGAATTTAGGAGTGACCAATCAGGCCCTTGATGAAAATGGCGAACCGATTGAAGGGCAAGCCACCGAAGACTTGGTGTTCTTCGGCAGTGGCGACATCAGTTTGCAGCTCACCCCTTGGCTTGAAGCCAGTGCCGGTGTGACGTTCGACAGAGAAGGCAGTATCAGCATTCGTGGCGGCATAGAAGTAACCGAAGACATAGAAATCCTCAGCGATGAACAAACACCCGATTTAGATGTGCCCGAAGCAAGTCGCCCCGGATTCGACGTAAATATTCCGCTTTTGAGCGCCGGTGTTGCCGATGTGGCGCTGGATTTAAAAGGCGAGCTGAATGCCTATGTGCACACCAGTCCTTTGATCCTCACCGATGTTGGCCTTGATGTGTACTACGAGTTTGATAATCCCCAAGCAACGCGTGTGGATGGCAACGCCCGTTTACACATGGATGCCCAAGCTGGTGTCGCGGGTGAATTGGAACTCGGTTTATCGGCGCGCATTGTGGTGCTCAGAGGCGGTGGGCGCATTGCCGTGACGGTTGGCGCCGAGCTGGATGGCAATATTGACCTTAGTGTTCACCCATCATGGAATGTGAGTGAAGGCTTTGCGGTTACCGGCGAGCTGAGTGCCGTTGTGCAACCTGTGGTGTATGTCAGATTAGATGGGTACCTCTACGCCGAAATTGATGCCCTTATTGGTTCTATTGATGTATGGGAATCTGAACGATTGAACTTGGCGGATGAACGTGTGCCTTTGGATATTCTTGTCGGCGCCACAGCAGAGGCGAGTTATCGGCAATTGCCGAACAGTGAGCTAACCTACAGCGGCATCAATTGGGTGGTGCCAACCGCCGGTGAAATGAAAGATGCTTTGATCAGTTTTGTCAGGGGCAAGGTGTAGGCTAAAGGCTGTGGCTCCTCAACCTTTGCAAACGCCTTATAGACAACTCATCCCCCAACGCACTTGTTGATAATGTGACTATTTGCCGCGGTTTTTACGGGTAAATATTTGGCTGCTTACGTGCGTATTGAATAAATAGTAGGCACATTTTTGCTTTTTTAACGCCAAACTGCTGTGCCATTCAGTTATTTTAACTTATTGAATTATAGTGTTAATTTTTGTATTTCAAGGAATGCGTTACGCAATTTTTAGAATTCGTCAGACTTTTTTTGGAATTCGTCAGCTATTTTCAAGCGCGCTTTTTATAGTGGGGTCACCGTAACTTGTGAGTGTGCTTTGCTATGCGATGTTTCCTGTGTTCAACACGCCAATATTACACCCATTTTCTTGCACTAATGAGGGCAGTCATTAGCGTAAGGTCAGTATTATTTTTCAGCGTGTTTGCTTCTTCAATCGCTTGTGCTCAGTCCACTCAAACACCAGAGCAGTATCAGCAATGTGCTGCGTGTCACGGTGCATCGGGTGAAGGGAATCACTCGCTTAATGCGCCAGCCATTGCGGGGCTTTCGCAAACCTATCTGGCGCGTCAGTTACTTAACTTTCACTCCGGTATACGTGGCAGTGACTCACAAGACACGCTAGGCCAGCAGATGCAGGCGATGACAAAGGCTTTGGATAAAGACAAAGACATCCCAGTGCTCGTTGCCTATTTGGCCAATCTCACTCCCCTGAATGTAGCGCAACAAACGCAGGGTGATTTAACCAATGGCAGCCGTTACTACCAAGGTAAATGCGGCGCCTGTCATGGTGGCCAAGCGCAGGGTAATGAGGCTTTTAATGCCCCACGTCTCGCTGGCCAAGATATTGATTATCTGAAAAGACAAATGCACAACTTTGCCAATGGCTTGCGCGGTACACACAGCGAAGATAAATACGGTCGGCAAATGGCGATGATGGCCAAAACGACCTCAGGCAAAGAGCTTGACGACATCTTGCATTACATCGCGGTACAGGAGTAATTGGCGATGAAAAAGTGGGCGCTGTCATTCACTGTGAGCATTGCGTTGGTTAGCTCTTACTGTGCAGTGCAGGCGCTTGGGATTATGCCACCGGACCCAGAGCTATATGACGTCGATGAGCACGTAATGTTATCGTCAGCACACGTTGATGATGAACGCTTTTCCTTATCACAGCGCTGCCCACCGAGTTTCGAGTTGACCGACACTGGGGTATGCAAACTACTCACCCAGTATCAATTTTACAATTCAGTGCAAAACAAAGGCTTGGGCGGCACCAAAACGAATTTACCGCCCCATCGCGATGGTTTTACCCCCGCACAAATCGATTTAGGTCGGTATCTGTTTTTTGACCCGATTTTATCCAAAGACGGCTCCTTGTCCTGTGCCAGTTGCCACCAACCGGACAAAGGTTTTAGTGATGGCGAAGACCGCAGTGTTGGCGTCACGGGTGACAAGGTAGCGCGCTCAGCACCCACGCTTTGGAATGTGGCGTTTTTAGATAAGTTCTTTTGGGATGCACGCGCAAAAACCTTGGAAGAGCAAGCCATCGGCCCATTGTTTGACCCTAAAGAAATGGGCAACACGCCAGAGCAATTGTTGGCTACATTGCGTGGTAATGAGCAATATACCAGCCTGTTCGCACAGGCCTTTGCCGATGACTTTGCGCAAAGTAATGATATTCAATTGCCGCAGGTATACACCGCGCTGACGGCGTTTCAAACCTCACTTATTTCACTCAATAGTCGCTACGACCAATACGCCCATGGTTATCATGAGGCGCTGACACCTCGCGAAATTGCTGGCATGAATGTGTTTCGTTCATTCGTAGCCCGTTGTGCTGAGTGCCATCAACCGCCGCTGTTTACCAACAATCAAGTGGCCGTAATTGGCGCGCCAGAGCCAGAGGGTCGGCCATTTGATATTGGCGCAGAGAAAACCTACAACGCCCCAAAATTGCGTGGCGGGTTTAAAGTGCCAACGCTTAGAAATATCACTAAATCAGCACCTTATATGCACTCTGGTCGTTACGACAACCTCCTCGACACGGTGAAGTTTTATAACGACGGTCGCGGCAATGCGGTGCCCGAAGACCAAGATTTACTGCTGCATTGGCATATTTCAGAACCTAATTTAACCGATGAAGAAATGCAGTTGCTGGTGGAGTTTATGGGTGCACTAACAGATGAAAGCTTAACGCCACCTATCCCTAAGCAAGTGCCCTCTGGGTTGGCAGTGGTTGATGAAAAGTATGCCAAAAGCCGTGCAATGCAATAACACGCGTCGTGTTTGCCAAGCACTTAAAACAATAACCAAAAATGACATTAAATTGATAATGCGGAGAAAACTATGGCGACTAAAAAAGTAATCGGTGTGCTGCTGGTAGCAGGCGCCTTTGCCGCAGGGGTGTATTACGGCAATAGTCAAAACGCGGCACCGGTGATCACCAATAGTGCAGGTGGCGCCAGTTACGGCGGCGGGTACGATCAATCTAAAGATGCGGAGCTGCACGCTTCAACCAAGAAATCAGCGGTACAACAGCGCACTGAAGTGGGCGAAATTCATGTTGTTAATGATGGGGGAAGTATCATGGCGGCGGTACAAGCGGCCAAACCCGGTGACACCATTCAAGTAATGCCGGGCACTTACCATGAAACCGTCTATATCGATAAAGACGATATTCGCATTATTGGTGTGATTAAAGATGGCAAACGCGCCACACTCGATGGCAAAGGCGTGCTCAACGACGCATTTTTGTATTCGGGTAATAACTTTGTCGTTGAGAACTTCCTGATCACCCGATACAAGGGGAATGGGGTAATGGGCCAAGCGGGCAATAACTTCGAGATTCGCAACAACATTATCGAAGATACAGGCGTTTACGGCATATTTCCTCAGCTTGGCAAGAATGGCATTGTTGAATACAACGTGATCTCAGGCATTGAAGATGCCGCAATTTACGTCGGTATGAGTGATAACATTCATGTTGCTCACAATGATGTGTTTGAGAATGTGGCGGGGATTGAAATTGAAAACTCACGTCACGCCATTGTTGAAAACAACAATGTGTATAACAACGCTGGCGGTATCTTGGCGTTTATCACCCCAGGTTTACCTATCAAAACCACCTACGATGTGATCATTCGCAATAACTTTATTTACGATAATAACCACGTGAACTTCGGCGCACCGGGCTCTATGGTGGCGAGCATTCCATCGGGTACGGGCATCTTGATTATGGCGTCCGATGACGTGGTGGTTGAGAACAACCTGATAAAAGACAATAAAACCACGGGTATTCTTATTACGGATTACGCCAACGCACCGGGTGTAACCACTGATCCAGAATCTGACCCCAATCCAGATGGCATTAAAATCTTAAACAACATGATGTACCACAACGGCTACGACACCATAGATGAAGTTAAAGCCTTGATGCTAACTGAGCTAAAACAAGGCCAGCCGGACATCGTCCGTGTGGGTAAGTCGAATGATAGCTGTATCATTAACCGCCATCGCTATGTCACGGTGGGCGTAAATTCATGGGCCGAATGTGACTTCACTAATACGCACACTATCATTACCTATTTGCTTGATGAGCCAGTGGCACCACGCGTCATTGACCCCTCAGAGCGCGGCAAAGTGGTATACAACGGTGTGTGTGCTGGCTGCCATACTTACACAGGGCGCATGATTGGCCCACCGGTGCAAATTATTCAGGCGCTGTATATGGATAACCCACAAGGGATTGCGGATTTCATCGCTAACCCAACCAAAAAGCGTGAAGACTACCCAGAAATGCCGCCACAAAACTATCTCGACGAACAAACACGTCTTGCTGTAGCGAACTATTTGTTGGCGCAAACCAAGTAATACGGAACCTGAGCTGAGCGAGTCAAACGTCCCCTGAGCGTTTGACTTGCTCTTTTTACCCTAAAGATGATGAACAAAGCACTGATGCAAACAGACACTCCCACGTTACAACACGACACATCCGTAGCCCACTTGCACGCTTTGTACGATGCTCAGCGCGCTAATTTTGACAGTAATCCTTACCCGCCGATCGATGAGCGTATTGACCAGCTAAAGCATCTGAAACAGGTTATTTTGGCGCACCAAAACGACATAATTGACGCTATTAGCGCAGACTTTAGTCATCGCAGTGGCGATGATACTCGTTTGGCTGAGTTACTGACTTTCGTAGAAACCATAGATAATGCGCTGCGTAACATCCGTAAATGGACTAAACCGAGCAAGCGCAAAACGCCCTTGGTCTTTTTACCGGCGAGCAACAAGGTGATTTACCAGCCATTGGGTGTGGTGGGGGTGATGGTACCGTGGAACTACCCTTTGTTTTTGAGCTTAAGCCCGCTTATAGCCGCGGTAACAGCGGGAAATAGCGTATTGCTCAAGTTGTCTGAGCATACGCCACACTTTAATCAGTGTTTGCAGTCCTTATTGGCCAAGGTGTTTTCTGAGCGCAAAGTGGCTGTGACGATGGGGGCCGTTGAAATTTCAACGGCGTTTACAACTTTACCATTTGATCATCTGTTTTTTACCGGCTCAACGGCGGTTGGCAAGCGGGTGATGAAAGCGGCGGCGGATAACCTCACCCCCGTGACGCTGGAACTGGGCGGTAAGTCGCCGGTGATCATCACCGACCATGTCGACTTAGATATGGCTGCAGAGCGCATTTGCTTTGGTAAGTCGTTAAATGCTGGGCAAACCTGCGTGGCACCCGATTACGTGCTATGCCCAGTGCATAAGATGCATGAGTTTGTCGAAGCGTATAAAAATGCCTTTGCCCGCATGTATCCTCGCGTACAAGACAATCCAGACTATGGCGCTATTATCAATGACGCGCAGCTCCAACGTTTGCAGGGGCTTTTGGCCGGCGCCAAACTCAGCGGTGCCAAATGTACCTCAGTTAATCCAGCCAATGAGTCCTTTGAAAAATACGCGCAAAATGCCCCCTGTATTGATAGAAAATGTGCCTATAGACGTGCGCATTATGACCGAGGAGATATTTGGCCCCTTATTGCCGATTATTCCTTATCACACGCTCGAAAAAGCCATTGATTTTGTCAATGCGCGACCGCGTCCGTTGGCGCTATACCTATTTAGCA
This sequence comes from Pseudoalteromonas sp. GB56, assembly GCF_054923835.1. Lineage (NCBI taxonomy): Bacteria > Pseudomonadati > Pseudomonadota > Gammaproteobacteria > Alteromonadales > Pseudoalteromonadaceae > Pseudoalteromonas > Pseudoalteromonas sp. GB56. The sequence goes on from NZ_JBPCHK010000003.1 coordinate 741,012, forward strand.
ATCGTAAATGTGAGCAACAGCAAGTGCTGTACACCACGCACTCAGGCGGCGTATGCATCAACAACACCATGACCCATTTAGCGCAGGCGGATTTACCGTTTGGCGGCATCGGTGAGTCGGGAATGGGGCACTACCATGGCTATGAAGGTTTCCAAACGTTTTCCAAAGCCAAAGCAGTGCATAAACTCGGTGCCTTAAACGGCGGTAAGTTGCTTTACCCTCCTTACACAAAACGTATCCATGAGCTTTTTTATCGGTTGTTTATTCGCTGAATAATGCGCTGAAATACGGGGAAATAGGCACTTAGAAAGTAAGTTTCTGTATACAAGCTTTCTCGTTTTGATGGCCTTTTTAGTGTGCACACGTTACTCTTTAGTGAATAAAAAGAGCCACTTAAAGGCCGTATTTACACAGGTTTGTGTTGAAGGAAGTAACATTTAATGGACGTAATGCCGAACTTTTCTAGCTATTCTCGCACAGAACTTCTCGATGTTTTGGAACACCTCGATAAGGATGCTTATCCAGAAAGATATGAGGAAGTCATGTCTTTACTTAATGATCCAGAGCAAGTTGCGCAACATGTTGAACAAGTACAAAAGCATATTAAAGTAACAAGATATTCTACGTTTTGGCGACGCTTCTGGGCTGCTTGCATAGATGGCTTCTTCTTCGTGATAGTGCTTTACATCGAATGCAAATTACTAGGCGTAGAATTTGATTCGCAAGATAGGTTTTTGCAGGCATTAAATGGTGTGCAATTAGCCATTTATGCGATTTTAATGCACGGTTTTTTTGGCCAAACGCTGGGTAAAATGGCGATGGGGGTGAAGGTACTCAACCATGACACTGAAACTCGTATTACCCTTAAACAAGCTTTGCGCAGAGAATCAGTGAATTTATTTTTGAACGTCACTTGGGTTCTGTTTATCCTTGCGATTGCTATTTCAATCGGTCTTTCAGGAGCGGTATCAACTGGTTTCACAGTTGCGATTGTGGGCTTTAGCTTATTGACCGCATTGTGGGGCTTATCAGAGTTTGTAACTATGCTGTTCAATGAGAAACGTCGTGCTCTTCATGACTTTATCGGTCGGACTGTGGTCGTTCGGGTTGATTAGATTCTTAGTATATTCGAGTCAAAGGTAATGTCATTTTCGTTGGACCAGAAAGTAATTTTTGCAGCTCGAGGCTGCAACCTCGAGTTGTTAAAGGAGCGTATTGCTTGTGGTGGAAACATCAATTACCAAGACACAAAATATGGTTCTGCCCTCATTTCTGCTATTAACAATTCAGATTTTCCCATGGTTCTGTTTCTAATTGAAAATGGTGCTGATGTTAATGCTGAAAATGCTTATGGCATTGTTCCTTTGGAGGTAGCATTGCAACAGTCAACAGATGAAATTGTAAGGATATTAGCGTGGTCTGGTGCTCGGTTAAAAAGTCGTTCAAGGCCACATTGGCGAGAGCGATTAGAACTTTGTTTGAGAAATAGCTGACGCCCTAGACAGGGTTGATGAGTCGAATTAAACACTGTATTTGCCAAATATTTGGCTTGATTTAAACCTAGCGTTTTACACTTCAAACTCAACAGGATGTATCTCACATAAATATGAAAATCCACCAAATACCAGGCTATATCCAGTCGATTTACTTTGCCGTTTATGAAGATAAAATCCTGCTGCTTGATGGCTGTTGTAAGGCCGATGTTGCTGGTATCGAGCACTACATTCGCAATGAGCTTAGGCGGCCGATGGAGCAGCTAAAAGCCGTGGTAGTGACTCATATGCACCCAGATCATGCTGGGGCTGCGAACACGCTGCAACAGCGCTTTGGCTGTAAAATCATTTCAGGTGTTGCACAGGGGCAGTGGTACAGTGGTGTTGATGGCTGGCTGATGTATTTAAGCGACATATTGTTGACTTTGTGGGTGGCAAAGCGGATGAAAAAGCCAAGGCAGCACATTTGGTATATGCCAAAGATCAACGCGGACCATTGGCTGAGTCACCAAGACGTAATACCGGGATTCGAAGATTGGACGGTAATTGAAACTCACGGCCACACCGACAGAGATATTTCACTCTTTCACACGCCGACACGCAAAGTCTATGTGGCTGATTTAGCGGTGAAAGTAAAAGATAAGTATATTCCACCTTTTCCTATTTTCTACCCCAGCCGGTACCGTAATTCGCTGCAAAGGATTGAGCAATTAAAGCCTACGAGTGTCATTCTTGCTCATGGCGGAGAAGTGACCATGAGCCATGAACAATACCTGCATTTGCTTAGCCTAGCGCCACAGGTGCCGTTAACACACTGGCGTGCAACCAAAGCAAAGTTGAAAAAGTTGTTTCGATGAGCTGATTTAAACTGCTTTCGACATTATTCCTCTTCTTCGTCATCCTCTGCGTTAAACACCAAGTCCTGCATTTGTTGCGGGGTGAAAACAAAAAAGTATAAATCATCGATGGTTGAAAGCATCTTGCCCACAAGGTTTGGGTAATCGCCTACATCGATATCGAGCCAATAGCCCTCTAGCACACCACTTTTTATCGGGAAATAGACACTTTCACTGGTAGGCACTGAACCCACTGAGTCAAACACGTAATCACCATAATGTTCATGCACGGTTTTAACTAGGTCACTTTGTTGCTGTTTTCGTTGCCCAAGCTGGGCCATTAAATCTGATTCTTCCATGCATTGCTTCTTCAATTAGTTGATACGCCCAACACTGATTTTTGTCGTGTTGTTCATACAGTCTAGAGTATTCATTTTTATCTGAAAACGATAGCCCAAAAATACGTTAAATAAGGTAGAGACAAACGGTGCCTTAGCACTAAGAAAATTAGCCCTGATAACGCAGCAATAAACGCTCAACACAATTTTTAAACATGTCGTCAGCGGTGGTTGATGATGATACGGTGTGTTTGGTGAGCGCATGACCCAAGTACAGGCTGTACAATTCATAGGCAATCGTTTCACTGTCTATATCGGTGACAAAACGGCCTTGTTCAATACAACGAGTTACTCGGTGGTTGAGGTAATTGATGAGCCTGTTTTGCTGTTCGATTGTAAAGTCTCGGACCTGCGAATCAGGCCTATTTTGGAACTCCGCAACCGCCTTTAAAAATGGGCAACTAAATTGATATTCATTGAACATTTCAATCGTCCAATTAACCCAATTATCAAGTAAGGTCGCTAAGTGGTCTAACGGGTCTTCTCGCCAAGAAGGACGAACGACTCGCTCGATAAAAAGCGCTTCGCCATAGGTAAGAATCGCAATTTGCATATCTTCTTTATTCTTAAAGTGTGAAATCACGCCGGTGCGAGACAAATTACAGAGCTTGGAGACCGTGCCAATAGTGACATCAGCAAGCCCAAAGCGACTGGTATGCTTGATACTCTGCTTTAGAATCTCTTGGCGGGTGCGTTCACCTTTATTCATTAAGTCGACAAAACCTGTGCAATATTACGGATAACGTTAGTATCTCCCAATATACGACTATGTCCAAGCCCCTCGGTTTCGATCAGCGGCGTATTTGCGTGTTTTAGGTATTGTTCTATATCCGCAAAAGGCGCGTGTCTATCATTTTTGTCATGGATAAAGGTGATGTCCAAAGTGAGTTTGTCGGTGCTGTTCTCAAGGCTCAATTGCTGCCAATCCTTACCATATTGGCGAGCGACTGAATCGAGCACGCTTTTGGTTAAATTGCGTGAAATACCGAATTGCTCAATCTTATTGAACATTGATTGAAAGAACTGTACGGGAGAGGAGATCAAAAATAATCTTCTTATCTTCGAGTAGCTGATGCGGCAAATTTAATGTTGCATACGCGCCCATTGAATGGCCAATAATGGCCTCAACATGCAGCCTTTCTTCTGCAAATTTACCAAGTAGTAACTCCATGGTTTCAATGAAACTCAGTAGATGCGATTTATTTCCTGACGACTTGCCGTGCCCGATATGGTCAAGCGCCGCGACGAGGTAACCTTGCTCGATTAGGGACCTAATCATACGTTGGAAGGAATAGCTGTTGTCTGCCCAGCCGTGGCTGATGACAACCAACTTATCACCACTACCAAAGAGATTAACGTGGGCCACTCCAATAGAGGTCATGATATTCATTTCTCGGTGTGAGGGAAAATCTTTGAAGTCGTATTCTCGTTTACCTCTTGGCTGCAGCAGTATTCGATTGCCAACGGATGCACTTAGACGCGGTGCGAGTTTACTTAAAACAGACGTGAGCCCCCGTGTAACTGAGGTCAATCCCAGTTTGTGACCAGAAGACTCATTGAAGAAGCTAAATTTCATTAATGTGATCCTTTTTTAAATAGTACAAGTGTACTAATTTTGCTAAATAATAGTACATGTGTACTTTTTGGTAAAGGGGGGCGTGGAATTTGGCCGGCATGTGGCCGTGTTGTTTGCCGAGAAAGGTGCGGTTCTTGTTTATAACATTTTGAAACAAAGTACTTTTTTATTGAGGTGTTATTTGCTTTAAAATTTCGCTCGAATCAACATGGATACGTAACGGATTTAAATGAACAAGAATAATAAAAAGCGTTTGCTGGTCTCTTTGTGTGCCTCTATCTCACTGCTGGCAACGTCATCTTTGTGGGCAAAAGAGGACTCTGTCGATACACTTGTGCAGGATATAATGGCGCAAAAGCATATTCCTGGCTTGCAGTTAGCTGTTGTTCAAGACGGTAAAGTGGTCAAGCAAGGCAATTACGGTTTTGCCGACTTACAACATCATGTGCCGGTGCATGATAAAACGCTCTTCCCAATTAATTCGATGACCAAAGCCTTTACTGGTGTGGCTATTATGCAACTCGCTGAGCAAGGGCATCTGAATGTTAACGACGAAATAGGCAAGCATTTACCAGAGCTTCCCAAGCATTGGCAATCACTTAAAATTACGCAACTAATGGGTCATACAACTGGTTTGCCGCGTATTTTGTCTTCTTACTCAAACGTCGACACCATTGTCACACGAGATGCACAAGCATCGTGGCAAGAAGTCCAGAAACGAGATTTTATCTTCACGCCTAATTCTCGTTTTTCGTATAACCAGACGGGATACGTTATTTTAGGTAAGTTAATTGATAAGTACGTACCAGAAGGTTTTCCTACATTTATAACCCAGCAACAGCTTGAACCAACCGGTATGGTACAAACAGCTGAAGCAGGCTTTGATTATTTAGAGCGCATGGTGCCTCATCAAGCGAGACAGTATCTGTATCTGGGGGATGGAGAATACCAGAACTTTTACGGTGAGTTTCCGTATATGCTGAGAACCGCAGCAGGCATGAGTACAACCGCATCAGAGCTGGCGAAATACATTGTTGCTTTGGAGCAAGGTGAGCTTGTTAAGGATCTCGACACGCTGTGGAAGCCGGTAAGGTTAAATAACGGTCGCACCGAAGGGTTCAGTAATCTTGAAAATGGTTATGCCTTAGGTTTTCAAGTCATTCAGCGCAAGTATCATCACGCTGTCAGTGCCAGTGGTGGCAATGCTGTGACTCTGATCACTTACCCTGATGATGACGTTTCTATTATTGTATTAACGAACTTAATTGGTTCACTACCTATTGAGTTTGTTGATGATATCGCCGCGTTTTATATTCCAGACTTCAATGACCCCAGCAAACGCCTCGCATTTGAGCCCGGGGCTTACCTGTTAGCGCTTACTGAGAAACAAGGTTTCGATGATTTCGCGTCCACGTTTGCACAAGCGCAGGCTGATACTGGTGTGATGATTGACTTGGAAATATTGGTCGAGTGGGGCAATAAATTGCTTGAACAAAATCGCGTAAATGACGCAATTGCGGTGTTCAAGTTTGCGATTTCACAAAATGATGAGCAAACCTATTACTTGAGCAGCTTAGCCGAGGCATATGAAGTGTTGGAGCAGTTTAAAGAAGCGAAAAGCTATTATCAGCGCATCTTACGCATCAATCCGCAAAGTAAATCCGCGAAAGCGAGACTCAGTGCGATTGAAGAGAAGTTAGCGATGAAGCAAACAGCGACGCTATAAACGAAAATGCCGCGTACTTTCTGTGCGCGGCCTCATCTCTTATTCTCGCTTTGTGAGGGCAACTAACTCGCTTGCTTACGAAACGCCGTAGGCGTGATGCCGTGGGTGTTCTTAAAGGCTTTGTTAAAGGAGCTTAGGCTTCTAAAGCCACTTTCCAGCGCCAGCGTAAGCACAGGTAGATGATCAAATTCAGTGCTCGACAGGCTCTCGGTCACTTCTTTAATGCGGTAGTGATTTAAGAAGTCATTGAAGTTGCGGTAACCCAACTCTTGATTGATAAGGTTACGTAACTTGTATTCATGGATGGCCAAGTGCTTTGCTAGCTCTGATATGGTGATGCCGTCTTGTCTGTAGAGCTTATCTTGCTCCATTGATTGCACTACTTTTGCCAAGTCTTGTGACTTTTTCGGGTGTGCTGCGCGTTCTTCTTCTACTGCTTCGTGTGTTTTCACGGTTTCGAATAAGCTGGACTCTTTTAACTGGAATAACAATACGTTAATCGCTGTAATAAGCGCCGCAAAAGACACACTGATAAGGATGTTTAGGCCGTCCCATTGTACATCCAGCACCTGCTCTAAGGCGATGACCGCGATGATGTATAAGGCTGAGACCGCAATCACACCTCCGCGAATGTAACGGCGTTCTTGCACTAAATCATCGCGCCAGTATGTAATTGAAATGACTAAAGCGTGAGAAATAAGCACCAGCTCCAATGCCAGCATGCCGTATTTCAATAAGCCGTGAATAGCCACGTAATCTTTGATATTCAGTGAGAAAATAACTTCGATTAGCGAGCTTACAAGGGGGACCGCCATCGTCAGTGACGCGACCACGTATTGCCAGCGCCGCAGTCTAGTGTGATCGCCGAACACACTGAGGCTTACTAACCAAAATACGCCCGGTAAGGCATTGAGTAAGATTTGTGTTAACCATCCCAAAAGAGAATAGGGAGCGGGCGAAAACAAAGAACTAAGTAAGTACCCACTCGCACAAAGCATCAAGATAACAAATAAATTGATTGACGGATTTTGTTTTCTAAGTGGAAACAACAACAGTGCGCATAAGGAAATTTGCGCTAATGCGAAGTGAGAAAAAAATTGGGCCATGAAATTAATGACATTAGGGTCGGACTGCAAAACACACCCCCATCAAAGCATAAAAAAACGCTCAAGCCAAGCTGGGCAGTCTTGACCTGAGCTGTTTTGATTCGGTTTGTTAAAACGAGTATTTTACGTCGATACCCATCTCCAGACCGCGATTAATACGCACACCTGGCGTGCCTAAGACATCAGCGGTGAGAGTGGTAAAACCAACTACGCGACGTTCATCGAGCAGGTTTTTACCCCATACACCAATCTCTAAGCTGTCTGCGTTATTGGCCCATGATAAGCGTGCGTTTAAGTCTTTAACGTCTTTATAATACTCAGCAATTCCAGCTCGAAAATCTTCCAAACCAGCTTGATTGTCGTTGTTATTTTCAACAAAGGCGTAATCAAGGTGCAAATTCGTGGCCCCGATACCAAAATCTGGCATCCAATCCAGAGTTAAGGTGTAGTTCAACGCTGCGTCGTCCGAGCGGGTTTGCGCTTCAATCAAGTCACCTTGGCTGTTATAGAACATCGGGGTTTTGGTATCGGTAGAGCGTACTTCGGAAACAACCCCCAGCGTTAGGCTCTTAGTGGCCATCCAACGGAGGTCAAACTCGATCCCGGCGATGTCTTTATCAACACTGATGATCAATGGAATTGCCGTTGTGTCGCCAGGGCGCTTGGACGAGATACTGTTTTGTAGATTTTCTAACTCTAAGTAGTAAGCGCTAATGTTAGCGACCACTTTATCAGCCCAAATGCCTTTGTAACCCACTTCAAAGTTAGTGGTATCTTCTGGATCAAAGGCCACAGGTACACCTGCGCTGGTTGCACCTAATGAGTCGTAACCACCTGATTTATAACCCGTTGAATAGGATGCAAAGACCATGTCGTCGTCGGTAAGTTGGTAGCTCGAAACTAGGCGACCAGTGAGTTTATTCCAAGAATCTGAAGCGGCGTAATTCACAGCATCAAATAGCAAGTTGTTTAACGGTAATTGCGCACCGCCTTGCATCGCCACCACGCTGTTAATCGGCACGCCAGAGAAGTTATTAATTGGCGTAAACCAAGTGAAATCTTTGCTGTCTTTGGAATAACGCAAACCGGCGATGATGTTCCACTTGTCGTTAATGGCGTAATCGATATCGGCAAATACACCCCAGTTAGTGAAGTCCCCAGTGTTGTTTACGGTTTCTTGGTAGAACTGACCTTGATATTCAGGGCCGAACAGTTCCGGCACGTATGCGGGTAAAAACTCAGGTGGAACACCCGGATTGGCCAGCGCAGGCAGTTGCGTTGAGACAATATCGTAAGTCAGGTTGCCTGTTGCATTGACGATATCCGCGCTGAGCGGCACGCCGGCCATGCCAATGGCGGCCATAATAGCATCACCTAAACCTAGCATGTTGAGGGTGTTTGCCCATTCATCGGCATTCCACATGTGTTCCATACCCGGCACCATGCCACCTGTGAGCGCAGCGATTTGTTTGTTCAAATCACCCGTAACCAAGGTTGCATAGGTATCTGTGGTCATGTTCAACTCGGTCGTTTGGCTTACGTCTTCTTTAGAGTAAGAAAAGCCTGCTACCGCGTTGATTTTGTCGCTTACGTAGTTGAGTTGCAGCTCAGTGTAGAAGATGTTTGAGTCTTCATTGTTTGAGGTATCAAAGTAATGGCGGATGTCACCGGTGCCGTCTTCATCTTGGCGATTCTCGGTTTCCCAGTCGCGGTAGCTTGCAACGTATTTCATCGACCATTCGTCGTTGAAGGTGTGGTTCAATTTTGCGGTTACACCGTACATATCACGTGCTTCAACGCCATTTCTTACATCGTTGTCCGCTTTTGAGCCCATGTAATCAGCGCCGCCTTTGTAGGCGTAGTCACTGATACCGATATTCATGGCAGGTGCTTGCTCTAAATCATCCCAATCATAGGAGATTTGGAAGTTAGTTTGCCTACTGATATCCCACAACAGGGCGATGCGAGCAGCATTGTGAGCACGTTCGCCCATTTCCCACTTTTTGTAATCGGCGTTCCACTGTGCGTCATTCACGTTATCAACGAAGCCATCTTGGTTGTTTGACAAGACGTTGGCACGAATATACACAGTGTCAGCCAGTGGCAGGTTGATCATGCCTTCATAGCGTTGCAGGTTATCAGTGCCAAGCGTTGCTTTCACAAAGCCTTCAAAGTCGTCACTGGGTGCGTTGGGCACCATGTTCACAACACCCATCGCTGCGTTTCGGCCAAACAGTGTACCTTGCGGGCCTTTTAATACTTCAATTCGCGCCATATCCGAGAACATCACGTTTTGGGCTGCACGTGGCATGTACACATCATCATAAAAGGTGGCGGATGAAGGGTCGCCACCCACGCTGATATTCGGGCTTGAAATACCGCGCATACTCACGCCCGATTGGGTCATGCTGTCATCACTGAAATTGAAACCGGGAATGAATTTGTCGATATCACTCAATAGCAGTGAGCTGGTTTCTTCAATGGTGTCTGCGGACACTGTGCCGACCGTAATTGGCACCTTTAAGATGTTTTGCACCCGTTTTTGTGACGTGACGGTGATCACTTCAAGATCAGCGTCTTTTTCCTGTGTTTGCTCAGCCGCGTTGATGCACAGAGGAGCGATGAACAACGATGAAATCATTGTTTGAGATAATGCGCGCATTATCTTGTTTGGTTTTTGGTAGTGTTGGGTGCGTTTAAATGCAGACGCGTGTGACATGGTGTTCTCCCCGAAGCTTGCGCTTATTGTAATTTTTGTTCGAGAGTCGACGTTGTATGCAACGTTACAGCCTTTGTTCTTCAAGACCACTATAGGGAGCCAATTTGAGAAAAGCTTAACTGAAATTAAAAAATACTGACGAATAATGAAATAAGCCTGAGTGATTTTTAAAAAATCTTGTGTAAAGCCAAGTATGACTGGTGCTATGTGGGAAAAAGCAGATTCACGTTATGGCAGCATAAATCTGGGATGGTTTAGCACTTTTTGTGCACCTAGATTGTATTGTTACGCTCGAGTATCGTCTTTATTAATAGGCCGGGTATTAAAGTAATTATTAATAAGACAGGCACTAAAGAGATAGTCACCAAATCGCTTTTACAAGTCAACAACCGCTGTATGGTGCTCAATGTCCACCCGATTCGGGATAATGACTCGCTTCGTACAACGACCTTTTCGATATCGTCGATGACCTTGGCGTAAGCGCCTAAACAACTTGCCGCCGTTCAATTTATCCTGTTGTGTATAGCCGTATATCCACGTCTAACTCAGGGTAAAGACTTCTGTTTGTTTGGCGACGATAAAGAACCACCAACAGGCAGTGGGTCTCTGCTCACCGTTTAACCACCAGTGGTGCAATTATTGGCTGAATTCGGGGCTTAGCACTATTATTAAGGCCGGCGTACAGCGCAAATACCATGATTGTACTTATACGTTAGAAATGACCAACTAAAGTGACCCGCTAAGGTGTCCGCCATAGGCGTTATGCCGAGCACCAGAGATGGTGCTACTGGTAACTGAGTTTGGCTGCTAAGCATCGTAAAAAGGCGTTAAACTTTTTCAACTATTAAGTAACAAATCATTAAAGCCTATGGCAGAATTAGCAAACAACAATAGAGTGTGGCCACAGCGCCACCGTTAAAAATAACTACCTATGATAAAAACACTTGTTCACTTGGGTTTTATAAACATAGGCACGGATAGCCTTGAACACGTTGAAGCAACAAAGGTGCAAACCACAAACCTAGTTACTGTGGTAACCTGTGTTGTTGCTTTATTTTACGCACTGTACTTTCTTCTTTCTTTAAACCAGACCACCGTCGCGGCCATGAATTTGGTGTTTGTTGCCTGTTATGGATTGGGTTTGCTGTTCTCCCATAAACGCTACTATCGTGGGGCCAAGGTGTGGTTTTTTACCGTGCTGATGGTGCACGTCTATCTATTCAGTGTTTATACCTTTGGTGTCGGCGCTGGCTTTCATTTTTATTATCTCATTATCACGCCAGGGGTTTTTCTGCTGTTCAACGAAAACGACCGAATGGAAAAATTTGTCTTCAGTTTGGCCGGCGGTATTCTCTTCTATTTATGTGCAGAGGCGGGAAGCATTTCCCCTATTATCTTGCTCGATAGCGAATCTGAGAACCTGTTATTTTATTCGGTGATTTACGTGACCATGATTGAAACCTATTTCATCATGGCCCTGCTCAGTCATAACATCGATCTTTACCAAAAAGAGCTAAAGGCTCTTGCTGCCACCGATGCGCTGACGGGGATTAACAATCGTCGCATGTTAATGATGGTAGGCGAGGAGCTATTCGAAAACGCCAAGCGCTATGAGCACCCCTTGTCATTGCTGTTGCTGGATATCGATTACTTTAAAAAGATTAATGATGTTTATGGCCACCTAGTTGGCGATGAGGCGTTGAAAAGGGTGGCTGCCAGTCTGAAAACGAACCTAAGAGCCAGTGACTCACTGGCGCGCTATGGCGGTGAAGAATTTGTCGTGATTCTGCCGGAAACCGATATTGACAGTGCAATGGCGGTGGCTGAAAACCTGCGTCGCACCATCAGTGCTACCCAAATCGAGATTCCAAAAGGTGAGCCGCTGTCCTTTACCGTCAGTATTGGTGTCGCAGAAAAAACAGCCGAGACACCTTGTCTGATGGACTTGATCAATGCAGCCGATAACGCCTTGTATCGTGCCAAAGATACAGGGCGCAATAAAGTAATCACCCATCAGTGCCATGAAGCAGGACCCGCAATTAGCTAGTCCTGAGTCACTTCGCACTCACTGCCGTCGAGCTTTAAGCACCAGCCTCTTGGTTCAACCATGGGCTGGCCATTTTTATCATGGCGGTAACGGGAGATGCCGTTGTATACCGCCTTGCGTAATCGGTTAATTCCGCCCACGGGCTCCAGCGCCTCAACCGCGTGCCAAGGCGTAAATGAGAGGTTTTCACAAAACTGGTTTTGCTCCTGAGTATCAAAGTGCTGTTCGGGTATTTCAATCCGCGCGACCTTGATAAAAGGCGAGTCCTCGCTTCGCCATTTTACGGTGGTGTCTTCCACCGGCATGTATTTATCCGTATTTTGTAGTTGCACCATAAAGTCAAAACAGGCGCTGGTTTGGCTTAAGTTTTTGCTCAGCTCCTGGCGTAGGAAGTTGGGTTTATCGCGGTTTACGGCGCTGGCCGTGTTGCTCGCACAGGCCTTAGCACTGTATTTCATAAACTGTTCTTGGCCCAGTCGATAGGCGGATAGACTGTGATATTGCTCGGTTAACAGACTGTCCGGCGCGGTCTTGAGGGTTTTCGCGCCGAGGTAGAGCGATTCTCAGGTGCCACTTAAAAATATTCCAGTTAAAGGCATTGAAAAAGTAACCAAACTTACTGCCTTGTGCCTGGTATTGCATAAATTTGGCGTACTCGGCGACGTTCTTAATGAAAAACACATCACTGTTGATCATCACAAAATCCTGAGTTTGCGCATCTTGCTCTAGCGGCAACAGCTTTTTACCGTCAACCCCCATGAGTTTGATTGCCATGCCCCTTGCATCTTTGACATCGTCCGCCTGCGGCCGGGTATCGCCACTGGAAAAGCGGATCCAGGCCTGATATTGGCCCGGCTCAGCAAACACCCCGTGTTTTAATCGTGTATCGTTGAGTTCCGGTACGCTAAAGGTCGCCTTAACGCAACCGTGCGCTTTGGCATGCACATCTCTGCGATAAGGGGCCGGCGCTGTGGCCGCCTGGCTGTGGTTCACCATTTGTACAGCAGAGGAAATAATGTCGGCGATATGGGTTTGTTCATCGGCTGGGATAACAATGCCTAGACTGCTTTGCTTTTTATCCTGGTTGATCACAAATAACACCACGATCAAAGCTAGGAAGCCGGTTAGGCAAAAGAGTATTCGTTTTTTCATGGTGTTCCCTTATAGGCCTGTGCACTGAGTTGATGGGGTTAGTCCCGAGGCGTTCGTGTGCTCGGGCTCAGGTGAGTCTTTATGTATTTTTAAATACTCGATGATGGCTAGTCGCTCTGTGGGCGCTAGTGCTGGGCCGATCACGCCGAATTGGGGCGGATTACCCGGCTTGTAGGGAACATAGCCGTCTCTGAATTCATGACCGATATTTTTATTGCCGTCTTTTTGGGTATCAAACAAGAAGGCATGGCCTGCTTCTTTTTCGGTTACATAGCCCAGATGCACAGGGTCGTATTCCCTTTGGCCAACCCAAAACTGGCTGTCACGTTCGGAAACTGGCGAGAGCAGTTGGTAGATATTAGGCACCGAACCATTATGTAAAAACGGCGGTGTAGCCCAAATGCCTTCTAAGGGTCTGGCCTTGTAGATCATTTTTTGTTGCGGCAAATCCAAGGCGCCAAAACCGTCCATACAGGCACGCTTTTCTGGCGAGAAGTTGTTGTCTTGATAGTATTTCTCTCTTAAATACATGCCGGTAATGTTGAGTGCTTCACCCAGGGTGAGCGTGTCCACATTGAGCTTGGCCAATGCATCGTCCAAAGAGCGCAGTTGTTGCTGAATGAGGGCGGTCTTGATGTCTTGCTGAACATCATCATCACCTTGCTCGTCAATGAGCTGACCCAAATCTGCTAATTTGGCATATTTATTTTGCCAGTTGTTAAAGCGCTGCTCTATGTCCTGATATTGCTGCGGATGCTCGCTTATCCAGTTGGTCGTTAAGGTTAATGCCTCGGCTTGTGGCTGAGGTTGCTGCAAGAATTGCTCAAGGCGAGGCGAGTTAAGAAGCACCTTAGCCAGTCGTTGTAACTGCCTGATATTCATCGCCCGGACTTTTTGCGCAATTTCGCCGTTACTCAAGCCCGTTTTACTGAGATCAAAGCGGTAGTTTAGAAAGTTGTAGGCGGCATTGGGATCTGTGCCTACTTCATTAACGGCCAACTCGCTCATTATCCAAAGCGGTTGGTCTTTGCCTTTTAACGGCGTTTCGATGTTTTTGACCAAGTCGCTGGCAGGGTGTGGACCGTGACAGCCGGCGCAATGGCGCTGAAACAGATGTTGTCCTTCGGCCGCTTTGACTCTATCGACCAGGCCAAAAATATCTTCTGGCCATTGTGGCGGCGTGAGCTTTTGCAAGGTGGTTTCTATGGTGAAGATTTGCTCGGGCAGCACAGAGGATTCAAAGCGTTGCTCCAAAGGCAATGGGTTGCCGTCATTGTCGGTCAGTGCGATATGCGCGCCGACCCCCAGCGCCTCACCCATATTGCGCGCCATGGGTTGTTTCACCGAAGCGCCATATTGCACCCAGTTAAATTTCCAGATATTCCAAAGCGGCGGATAGTTAACCGGGCCGGTGGCCTTATGATAATTCTCTGGCGAAAGGTTATCGCCGAAAACAGTATTCCCGATGCGGGCCAGGGCATCGGTGCGGCCAAAGCCCTCGGTTACTGGATACAAGCCTTTGCTGGTGTCGTTAAATCCCTGAGTTAAAAAGCGCATTAACACCTTGGCGAATTTTTTCTTGAGGACGGCCTTATTGTGGTCGTTATATTGCTCGGCCAATACCCGGGTAGCAAAACGATCAAATTTAAGCGGGTTGAGATAAGTACTGGTCATCGCCGCCACCAGAGTCGGCACAAAGTGACCCAGTTTCATGGTGGTAAAGGCATGCATGGCCTGGCCGCCATCAATGCGCAGGGCGTAGTGTTTGCCGCCTTTTTTGTAGTTGAGCTGACCGTTATGACAGGTGGCACAGCTTAAATCCAACAGTTCGCTGCCCGATGCTTGGTCGAAGTGTTTGGTAAAGCCCAAAGGGTATTGATAGGGGTTCTCAGGACTTGGGGTGTCATCGACGATAAAGCCGTAGGCCTTTAAATGTCCAGGGTCGGCAAATCGCGTCTCGCCCCAAGGCATTTCCAGATGCGCCAGCCAGTCGTACTCCATGCCCTTTAAGCTGGTGCCCTGTGGCGTGTAATAGTAGGTTTGACGCTCGGGCGAGTGTGCCTCGAGCCCCCAGCCCTGATCCAAATAGCGAGTTTGTTGTGTCGGCACGTAGTCCGGGATTTGCGAGGCGGGATAATGCACCAAGGCAAATATCCCAAGGCCAGCCAGTGCGATTACACCCGTCACATAGAGCAGGGTACGTTTTATTATTTTTATGAATGTCATTGTGTTAACCAAGGTAAAGTAGAAGAGGGGGAAAGCCCCTCCACCGAGTAAATCCCAAACTAGCCATTAAACGCCAATGTTAAGCCGGCATTTTTCATTTGTGCTTTTACTAGCATGCCGCTGGCACCCAAGGTGATATAAGCGGTTTTATTGTCTTTGCCGCCAAAGCAGATATTCGAGGGTAGCGGCGCAAACAAACCTTCACCGAGATTGATCTCGATATATTCCAGCACTTCTCCCTCGGGAGACACCACGGTAATACCACCATTACTGCAGGGGTTATTGCCTTGTGGTAGCATAGTGGCGAGATACAGATTACCCGCCTCATCGACCGCCATGGAGTCATAAATAGCTTGGCCTTCAAAGCCTGTTAGCAGATAAGTGCCATCGAGCGATTTTGGGTTTGGGGCAATTTCACCGGGTGCCGACAGCTCCCAGTACAACAGGCGTCGTGTATAGGTTTCCACCGTGTACAGACGCTTGCCATCGGGCGACAGGGCGATGCCGTTTGGCGCATTGAGCGGAAAAACCATTTGTTTGATAGCGCTGCCGTCGGCTGCGGCATAATAAATACCCGTAATATCCCGGGCACGGCCATCGTCTTTGCCCCAGTCTGTAAACCACAGGCCGCCTTTGCTATCGAAGACCAGATCGTCCGGCCCGCGCAGCGCAAACTCGGGTGTAAGGGGCTGCTCCTGCCACTGCATCTTAGCCATATCTAAACGACGGCCACGATTACAGCGGGTGTATAGGGTCTCAACTTTCGCCGTAGCCAGGTTGACCTTGTCTATGCTGCCACCTTTATATTCGGGTGACTTTCCTGTGCCAATAAATAAGGTTTGTTTAGGCAGGGGGACCGGCAGCCATTCAAAACCGCCACTGTTACAAACATAGACCTGGCCATCGGGCCCAATAGCGGCCCCGTTTGGACCACCGGCTATTTTAGCAACGACGGTTTTATCGCCCTGGGGTGAAACCCGGGTTAATTGCTGGTTTTTAATTTCAACCAGCAGCACACTTCCGTCTTGCATATAGACGGGACCTTCTGGATAGCCCAGTTGATTACAGACAATTTCAAAGTTGGAACATAAAAAACTCGACATTATTGCTCTCCGCTGGTGGCCGTGGTTGTTAAATCAACCGACTTAAGCATTTGATGAGTAAGCTCGAAGCCCAACTCTCGGTAGGCTTCAAACTGCATTTCATCAAAAAATTGATTACTGGTGCTCTGATGTGGGAAATCAGGGTTTATGCGTTTATAACTCTTCAGCTCTTCATTCACATGTTGGATCATGCTGGCCTTCACATAGATAAAGCGGCCGTAGCTGCCATCGTCGTAGGAAATTTTGCCCTCCGTCCAGGCAATATTAGATGTGGCCTCTTTTTGATTAATGGCACTGACATCGATGGCAAGCTTTGCACCAAAATCAACCCGTGCCAGCTTAATGAGTCTGGCCAAGTCCTGGTATTGGTAGTTGGGATCGGCACCGGCATCGCAACACACGATCAACTTGCATTTGCGACGGATTAACTCGTAGCAGGCCAGGTTTTCAAAGTGGCCGCCATCGGAGAGGTGAATATAGGACTGTTGTTCATTTAAACCCTGGCCGAACATATCCTTGAACATATACATGTACCACCAGGGTTTATTGAAAAAGTTTGCCGGTTTGGTGGATTTCTGCGGGTTTTTCAGCCAGCAGCCCAAACGCAGATTCAGCAGTGACATGATAAAGTTCAGTTGCTTAGAGCGGGTCACGGGCGTATTGGTCGCAATCGCCGCGCCGGAAATAGCACAGGCGCTGGCCAGATCTAACTTACCGCCCATGTAATCCTTGGTTGCCCTAT
Source organism: Pseudoalteromonas sp. GB56 (assembly GCF_054923835.1). Lineage (NCBI taxonomy): Bacteria > Pseudomonadati > Pseudomonadota > Gammaproteobacteria > Alteromonadales > Pseudoalteromonadaceae > Pseudoalteromonas > Pseudoalteromonas sp. GB56. The sequence goes on from NZ_JBPCHK010000003.1 coordinate 758,136, forward strand.
ATCCTGTGCTGTCGGAGCCCGAAAATAAAGGGGTCAGGGTGAAGCAATCGCCGCCACGGTTTTTATATTTGGCATTGGTTGAGCCCAGTAATTCGATGTTGCAATTAATGATAGGGAAGGGCGCGTCTGTGGCTTTGAGTTCGCCTAACAATAGCTGCTGATCATAGCTGGGCGATTGCTCGCACTGCTCGTCATTCGTATCGTGTTTGGATAAATGACAGGGCATAAAGGCGTCTCTTAACCTGTCTCTGTAGTAGCCATGCATAGACACAGCGTTGATATTACAGCCCAACACCAAGAACACGGATAAAAACAGTAAGGGATAAAAAATGGTGGGAAGCAATTCCCACTGAACCGCGAAGTGGTAGCTTATCATCACAAAACCAAAGCAGGTTAGCAGCAGGCCTATGTCTATCAATATGCTGGTCAGCGAATATTTACTATCGGCGTCACCATGTCTGCGCGTCGCATAGCGGGTAATAAAGATACCGAGTAAAGAAATACTAAAGCTGGTGTGTACCAGCCACTCGGCAAAGCGCTCAAAAAACTTATGAAAAATAGGGATATAACCAAAGGCCAGTAAGGCTAAACCGATTGGGAAGAGGTTACTTAAATAGTACCTGAGCGTTTCTGTGCGGTGGTTCGCCCGTGCAGACTCGAAGCCAGTGCTGATGGCGGTTAATAACATCAACCCAAAGCAGGCAATGAGTGCTATTAAGCCAGCACCGCGTAACAAGGAAAAGCCATTGAAGGGAGCATGGATGGCTATGGCGGACAGAGCCGTAGAAAATTCATAACTTAATAGAAAGAGCAGCAGCAAGAGCACGGGCACCATGATCAACATATTAATGAGGGTCCCGGTCAAGATGGCCGTTAACAGCGAACTTTTATCGACGCCAAACCCGGGCGTTAAAAAGCTGCTGTGCGCTCTAAGCCAACCAAGAATAGCGCTCGAACGCTGATCATGAAGATGGGTGCTAAAGGGGAACTGATCGGGAAAACGGGATTTAAACCAGGTAAAGGAGGTAGCAATGTAACTGCCCCCAGACACAGAAGATAGGTAATCAAACTGCTTCAGTTGGTCATTTTTTGCCAGTGCCTGCAACACTCCGAGGTTGAATGTTGCCGAGCGGATACCGCCACCGGAAAAAGCCAGCGCCTTGGTGTCTTTGTCGCTATTGGTAGTGAGGCCGCAGGCGGTTCGTCGATCGTTCAGCCATTGCTGTTCCTGATTTTCAATATCCGGATTAAATGTTTCTTGGAAGGAACTCATCGTTAAGTTGTTGTTATTATTTTAATTATATTATGTATGTTTTTACAATTAACTCAAATGATACCTGTGTTTATTGTTATTAGAGGCGGGAGTAGAGAAGGTTTGTCTTGCAATTTATCCACCAGAACTTAGCGAAGCGCTAAGCTGGACAACCACCTTAATCTTGCTTGAAGTCGCTTTTTTCGACCAAAAGTCATTAATTTACGCAATAACTCGCAAAAACTTAATCGATTATGTAAATTTAAAGTGAATACGTATGCAGTTTATTGTTGCACTACACCACGGGGGGTATATTCGGACCAACGCTTGTTTTTTGTTCACTGTGTAAGGACGTCTATGTATTTAATTTTACGACATAGTTTTCTCTGTTTCGCCCTGTGCTTGATGGTGGCGTGTGCGCAAACCAACACGGCAAAAAGTGTGTATGAACCGACCCCCTACGTAAAAGTCACACATCCTGAGTGGTCAAAAAATGCGGTCATGTACCAGCTTAATACCCGCCAGTTTACGCCAGAGGGAACGATTAGCTCAGCACAAAAGCAGCTGCCGCGATTGAAAGAGCTGGGTATTGATATTATTTGGTTGATGCCAATCCACCCGATAGGTGAAGAAAACCGCAAGGGGACATTGGGCAGCCCTTATTCAGTAAAAGATTACCGCCAAGTGAATCCAGAATTGGGTACGCTGGCTGATTTAAAAGCGTTTGTAGATGAAGCGCATGACATGGGCATGTACGTGATTCTGGATTGGGTTGCCAATCATACAGCATGGGATAACTGGCTGCGTTTTGAGCACCCTGATTGGTACGAGCGAGATTACCAAGGTAACTTCCGCCCGACCCCTTGGTGGGATTGGTCCGACATTATTGACTTAGATTATTCAAAGCCCGAATTGCGCGAATACATGACCGAGTCGATGAAGTACTGGGTGAAAGAAGTGGGCATAGATGGCTATCGTTGTGATGTTGCGGGCTTTGTGCCGGTGGACTTTTGGAACAATGTGCGCCGCGAACTCGATGAAATTAAACCGGTATTGATGCTCGCGGAGTGGGAATCTCGGGATCTACACGCACACGCATTCGATATGACGTACGCGTGGTCGTGGTCTCAACATATGCACAAAATTGTCCATGGCCTTGCAGATGTGAACGCCTTGTTTATTTACTATTCATGGAATGAGAGTGCGTACCCTGAGGAAGCTTACCGTTTAGTCGGGGTTGCCAATCACGATACCAATGCGTGGGAAGGCACCATGTTTGAAAATTATGGTGAAGCCCTTGAGGTGGTGATTGCGTTGTCGGTTGTGGGCGAGGGCTTCCCAATGATTTATAACGGACAAGAGGCAGGGAATGATCGCAGACTGGCCTTTTTCGAGCGCGACCCTATTGATTGGCAGCCACATCCGATTGGCGACTTGTATCAGTCTTTGTTTGCATTGAAGCATGATAATGAAGCGTTGTGGAATGGCCAATTTGGTGGGCGCATGGTGCATGTGCCTAACTCTTCACCAAAAGAAGTGTTGAGCTTTGTGCGCGCTAAAGGCGATGACAAAGTATTTGCGGTGTTTAACTTATCAGCCACCGAGCAAACCGTGACGTTTAAAGAGCCGTTATTCCAAGGAGAATACAAAGAGGCATTAAGTGATGAAAACACAGTGTTTAAACCGGAGTCAGCATTAACCCTGCCAGCATGGGGCTTTAAGATTTACGTGAATTGATTTCCCGCAAAAGTAAAAAGCCCGCAAATTAGCGGGCTTTTTATTTTCTAATTCAGTTAATTACTTGAGCTTGAATACGCCGATAGCAACACAAATCGCGCCGCCTACCATGCCAATCCACGCTTCAATCGGCGTTTCGCCATTAATTGAACGAGTGAGTTGCGCTTCAACTGCGTCATACACGTTGTAACCCCATGCGACTAACGCAACACCCACAACGATTAGAATGATACCGATAATTTTACCCATAGTGACCTCGATTTGTTGTTATTTAGACTAAGGATTAAACCACCATAACATGCTTATAGAGTTAATTGCATGTATTTAGTGCCTAAATTGAGAACTTGACATGAGAACTTAATTTGTTGGTACCTTGATATAAACAGTGCGTATTGCGAAAGCTTGCTATCAACTATGACTTTATAGCAGTCAATGCGATTGGTTTTGTATAGCTCTAACCTGTGTAGTGGGCACGACCCTTGTCGTAACCGGTAATTTCAATCACTCTACGTAGCTCGGGAATACGCTGAACTTTGGCATTACTTTGTTTGAATTGCGCCGAGGAAATAATTTCTTTATTGTATGATTTACTGCGATTTTTTGATTCTGATTAGTGCATCTACATATGCTTGCCCTCCTACCTTACAAAGTAGTGTACCTTGCAAGGTCTCTCTAATAAGTTGTTATGTTTTAAAGGAAATGACATGGATGTAATCTTCGACCTAGAAAAAGACAATGCTGATTGGGCTTCTGAATTGAATAATGAGCTTCAATTCTCATTTCCAGAATTTATTGCTAAACAGCCTCATATTGGCACCTCTGAATGGTGGACTTCACTGTTACCGGATATTTCAAAGGGTAAAATTACTCACGTTGGCCCGATGTTAGAAGATGGTCAACTATACGATGTCGTCGCAATCGAACCTCTGGATGAAGATCTAAATGGTGCGTATCCGGGCAGCATGGGGCAACCAGAGTATACAGTAGCCAGAGAAGATTTTTGGCTTTCTGATAGCGTTCGCGAAGGTAAATTAGTTCAGATCGAGTCAGTCACTTTGCTACCAACTGGTGAACTTGATGAGCATTCAATCTACATCGAGACAAAGGTATCTGTGTGGTAAAACATAACAAATTGCTCAATTTCGTTCCGGCCACAAGCTGCGTGGCCTCCTCGGGACTGCCTACGCTCCGCTGCGGCAGCCTATTAGCAAAGAGTTATAACGACTAAATAGATTCGAGCATGGAACCAGTATTCGAATTAGAGATTTACTCAAGGCCTGAGACTCGTCATCATCAAGACTTTGGCAAAACCGACCTTGCCCCAAAAATCATCCAGGAATTAAACTTAAGTCCTGATGTTGTTTGTGGTCTAACTAACCTTCCAAGTGATGTCGATTGCCATAACCTACGCACATCTATTTCTGATGGCGAATTAGATATCTCTGGCTTTAATCAATTTTGCGAAGAACATAGATTGATTAAAGACACTAACAACACTGAAAGCGCAGAAGCATATTTATGTCACTGTTACGGCACTGAATTAGCTTGGCTTCACTTACCGCACAATCATAAAGGTTTAGAAATTCTATATTTAATAGAGGCCTGGGCAATTGAGAATGGTTTTAATGTACAATCAACCCATTATTCTTATTGCCTAAACCCCAATATAAAAAGCGAGCCTGAGCATTGGTAAGTAGTTATAACAAGCAAGTTAAATGCGTTCGCTCAGCTCACCGGATAGTCCAAGTGCCGCTGCGTTTGGTTTGTCACCATTTTAACCAAGATGCCGGCGTCATTTGTCCTGCCTCTTACTTGAGACGTTAGCTATTCATCAAATTTGGGAGTTTTGATTTGAATTCTTGGAAATTTAAAAAGCAATGTCAGGATGACTTTGATAATGGGATATCGAGATTTAGCATTTTTGAAAAATATTCAAAAAGCGGGATATCTGAGAAAAAACTAGCGTACGCTGTATCGACTATAAAAGACGTAAACTTAGTTAAAAAGTATCGGTTTCTTAACTACTTGGTAGTTGGATTCATGATTTTATTCGGAGTGTTAATAACATTTTCATTTATTGAAATTTTTAAGTCCGGTGAGGCTGTTGCAACAGCGCTTGTCGCGAGTATTGTGATTCTTTTTTTCAGTCTTACATACTGTATTTCAAGAAACTACCATCGAGCATATCTGATTTATGCCTTTCTAACTACCATGAAACTTCCCACTCATATTGATGGATTCGGAAGTGATTTATTAGTAAATATAATCGAATTAGGTTTAGCACTGTTTTTAGTCGGTAGCTTGTGGTTTCTAAAAATTAAGTTGTATCCGTATATGAGTATTTTTGGAGCACCTAAAAAAGCTGCTGATGGTAAGTATTTGGTTGCAGTAAATAGCTAACAAGCGGTTTATGGATGGGATGCAAACAGCTTGGCTTGTGCTCCTTCATCGTTAATTTTAGCCAAGCATTAATGCGCCCATTAGAAAGGCGTTCTCTTTCGAAGTGCTAAATGGTTTCTGTCCAATTTTTGCCTACATGTTGTTGCCCCAAGACATGTTTAGGCGAATTACTCAAAAGAGCAAACTTCGGCCGTTCAAAATTGCTTTCTATTTCTTCAAAGTATATTGCTTGCATAGTCAGGAAAACGACCCAATCGCTCGTTTTTGTCCTGAGACAAAAGCTAGAACTACAGCATTTTAGTTGTAATGGCAATTAGTTAAGAAGTTTGTTACAAATGAGTCATTCATAAAAGCGAGCGACGCTGTGGTAGAAAAACGCGCGATTCGCTCGCTATAAACATGTTATGTGACTAGGAAGGTTCAGTGAAAATATTTATAACATTTTTAATTCTAGTCGTTACTTTTGTTTTGCTGGTTACTTTTAGCAACAGAGTGCAAGTGTTTTTACTTTACAAAATGTATTCTCTTGGTTCAGGCATGGATGATGGTGCTACAGAGTTGTTTACACAAAACAAGCATCGCTACAAGCCAGTGGTATTAGATTTACTCAACGCTGATAATCCAAATACTTATAAAGCCCGAGCGTCATTCTTGTTTGCAGAACTTTTGTTAGATGATCCAGATATTAATAAAAAGATTCAGGAAATATCTCAGAATCATGCAAACAAACATATCAGGTGCTTTTGGTTTGATGTTTTAAATAATCGTTTTGAACATGTTCGCATTAGTGGAAATGAAGACGATAAATTTGCAGCTTATGTTATTAAAGATAAAGGCAGTAAATGTGAGTAATGGTCACATAACAATCGCCTCAACAAAGGACGTAAAAAGCTTGGCTTGCGCTCCTTCGTCGCTAATTATAGCCAAGCCTTTTTACGCCTGTTAGGCGGGCGTTAGGTATCACTTGAGGTTAAGTTTTGCGTTTTACTCTTGAGCAAATTCAACATAGAAAGCCTGTATGGGTCGTTCTGTCAGATTTGTTTTTAGATACAGACGTTACTCTTATGTATGACGAAATTGCCCAAGTATGCGCTGATTCGGATTATTCGACAGTAGAGTTAAAAAAAATATTGTCGGAAGAAGTTGCGCCTGTCGTATCAAGTAATCTCATGTGTATAGCTGGTGAATGGGCTGGTTTTGATGAGAGTTGGTTAGTTGAACAGATCACCAAGACAAATACTATTAAAGAGTCAAAGCTGTTCTACTTCTTTAAGCCTCGTAATTTTTGGTTAAACAGATATATTCGTGGGCATTGGAAAGTGCTTGAGCCTAAAATTTTGGCTTGTAGAGGAAGTACCTAACAAGGCAATTAAAGATCGCCGGCAAAAACACGCGGCTGGACGTCCAACACTCCGGTTGCTTTGTGTTGTCGCTCCGCTCCAAAATAACACAAAGCAACCTACGTATTGGCCGCCCATTATTGCGGCGTTAGGTATACCAATGAGTCTGCTGCCAATGGCTGATGCCGTTTCCGATGAAAAGTATAAAAAAGAAGCAAAGAGAATTATTGCTGAAAGGCAGTTGGTTGGGGCAGCCAACAATACCAAATGGAATGAGCTTATTTCTGAGGTTCGCGATTTTTCAGAAAAACCTTGTTACCGAACAAAGGTAGTTAACGGTTACATTTCTGGTTGGGATAGCGAATGGCACTATCACTTGCCATTCCCACTGCTGAGTGTTGAGTGGATTGATATTGATTTGTCTGAAAAGGTTCTAAACCTTATTCAACGCATCGGCTTTGAATTTGAAGCGACAGACTCATGTGTAAGAGTTTGGGGTTACTTTCCAAAGTGTTACAAAGAATTTGGTGCAAAGTATACCTAACAAACGCATCAATGAATGGACGTCTTTAGCTTGGCTGTCGCTCATTCTTCGCTATTTTAGCCAAGCTTAATCCGCCCATTATGCGGGCGTTAGGTTTGCTTGGAGCTAGTCCGTGAAAAATAAAGTTGCCGTTATATTTGCTTTATTGCTTTCATTATTTTTTTCACCTTTGGTTGTCGCTCATCTTTGTCACTTAAAGGCAACTGTAGTTGAATCAATTTTAACTATTTTAGTTTCATTGATAGTCGTTTACTTTGTTTCTAAAGCTGCATCCAAGCGCAATTGTCTGTTAAGTTTTATAACTTGCACCATATTCTCATTTTCAATATATTCAGGTTATTCTACATGGCTCCACTCAGAAGCGTTTCCTGTAGCATTATTAGATGCAGAAAGTGTCAAAAAGCAAAATGAATTACAAGAAATACGGGAGTCCGTAAATCTAACAAAGCAATAATGACATGGACGCATAAAGCTTGGCTTGCGCTCCATCATCGCTAATTTTAGGCAAGCGTTTCCCACCTCTTATTGGGGTATTATGTTGCAATATGGATAGAGCAGAAGCATTAGAACAAATAGTCACATTCGGAATAGATAAAGATAAGGCTTATTCTGAGCTAGTGAAATATCCATATGATTCAGAAAAAGAATACTTTGTCGTATCAAAAGTTATTCTTGAAAAAGTTCTGAACCTCTATTTAACCGAGAAAATATCTTCGGATGAACTGGAGCAATGGGCTAATTTTGTTGAGTGTCGAAACGATTTAAACTACGAGCAAGTTGAAGACTATATTTATGCTTTAACGAATCCGTTTTTAGTGGGTGAAATAAGTAAAACTAAAATAGCTAAAATGATTCAGGTTTTAACTGCAACATAACAAACTGTTTATGGATGGATCTCATAATAGCTTGTCGCCCATAACAGAGCGTTCACCGTCCGTTTCTGGCACCGAAAGATAAATGATGAATGGATACAGATTTAAATTATATGTTGGCACCGAAGAGTTATATTTTGAGTCAATGGCACAAGCTCAAGATGAGGCAGCAAAGCACATTGAAAGAGAAGACTACCTTAGAATAGTAATATTAGCGGACCTTCCCCTAGGCGAGGCAGACTGGTGGGCTTACAACAAAATAACATGTCAGTGGGAACCCTCTTAACGACCGCTATTGGCACCAAACAGCCCAACAAAGTAAGCTTAAACTACATCCTCATAGCCAGAGACACGCGTTAATCGAACAATGTTAAGAGCGAAGATATGAACATGTCCCCTGTGGCCATGGCTGCTGCTTACTTCCAAACAGTAGGGCAACCCCAACAAACGATAGAAAGCTGGCATTTTTGTGATAACCAAGATGATGCAGACGAATGCGCGCAACTGGTGTTGGCGGGGATTAAACGTGCGACATCGTCTTCGCTTTGGTGGTATGAGGCAACGAACACAGCGCTTCCACAGATAGGTGATCTTAATGTTGTGACCAACTTTGCCGGAAAAGCGGTGTGCATTATCAAAACGGTAGCGGTTGATGTGGTGCCATACAATCAAATTACCGAACAATATGCGTTTATTGAAGGCGAAGGTGATAGGAGCTTAGCCTATTGGCAGCAGGTGCATTGGCCGTATTATCATCGCGAGTTAGCTGACACCGGCTTTACACCATGTGCAGACATGCCAATTGTATGTGAGCAGTTTGAAGTGGTGTTTCCATAGCGCAAAAAAAAGCGACCAGAGGTCGCTTTCGGGAGGATAAAACAAGCAGCCTTAGTTACAACTTAACTGTGCTTCTTGTTCGGACTTTTTCTCTAAGTTGATATCGGCGATGCTGATGTCCAGCTTGCCAGATGTACTCAACTCAAAAGGAACAACAGTGTTTTGCAGCTTGAAGCCTTGCGCTGCGAAGCAATTGAGGTCAACGCTAAGTGGTTGCCACGTATTCAACTCCATCGCTGTGAGTTGCTCGCTGATGTCTACTTTCGCCACACAGGAGCCTGCTGCATCACCTTCACTCTCACAATTTAGCGTTAGATACACTGCGTCAGTCGGGGCTTGAGCCAGATTGATGTTGACGCTTAATTGCACATCGGTGCCCAGCTTTGCACGCAGATCTTCTCTAAAGAAGCTCTTGCTGGCTAAACGTATGCCGGCATTTGCAGTGCCATCAAAGCGTAACTTGCGCGCATCTTCTTGCACCACTTTATCGATAGTGCGGTAGAACAGCGCACCGACTTCATGAGTATTGGCGCTGACCGTGAAGCTTTCATCACCTGAGTACAGCCACATTTGCCAAGGTTTCTGCACTGTGCCAGTAAACAGCGCCACACTCGATTGCTGTGAGTTCGCACTGGATGCTTGCTCATCGAGTTCATTGCTCAGTGTGGTTTGCTCGCCGTAGCTTAAACCAAAGCCGTACGGCAGTAGCGGATCGTAATTGTCATCACCGCGATTAACGATTTGCGTCGGTGTTTTTGGCCATGAGTAGCTTAAACGACCGGTAAAGTCATGTTGTACGTCGCCTGTTGCGTCAGTGAATAACACATCAGCGACGGCTAACCCTTCTGAGCCAGGTAACCATGCCGCTACGAAGGCATCTGAGGCATTCAATTCAGGGTTCACCCACATCGGGCGACCACTGATGAATACGGCAACAACAGGTATGCCTTGTTCTTTAAGTTTCTTCAGAAGGGCAAGGTCGCGCTTATCGCCAGCTTGGTATTCAAGATTAGCGCGGTCGCCATGGCCTTCTGCATAGGGTTCTTCGCCGAATACGACGATAGCAACATCGGGTTGTTGCTCAAAGCTGCCATCTTCGCTCAGTTCGGCATTGCCGCCAGCAGCTTCAACTTGAGCGGAAATGCCATCCCAAATTGATGTTCCGCCTGGGAAGTCTGCGTTCTCATTGTTCGTGCCTTGCCACGTGATCGTCCAACCGCCAGATTGCTTGCCAATGTTATTGGCCGCATCACCCGCAACTAACACCTGGGTGTTTGGCTTAAGTGGTAAAAGCTGCTCATTGTTTTTAAGCAAGACCAATGACTCGCGCACAGCTTGGCGCGCGACTTCGCGGTGTTCTTGCTTACCAATGAGTTCACTTTTTGCTGCAAATTGGCGCTGTGCAGGGCTTGGCTTTTCAAATAAACCGGCGCGAACTTTTACACGCAATATTCTGCGTACTGCATCATCAATTCGACTTTGCGGAATTTCACCACTTTGCACTTGCGCAAGGGTGTTGTCATACAAGGCTTTCCAATCGCCGGGCACCATGAAGATGTCTAATCCCGCATTGATTGACTGTGCGCAGCTCGCATTTGTACAGCCTGCAACTTGGCCATGGCCATTCCAATCGCCCACTACGAAGCCGTCGAAGCCCATGCGATCTTTGAGTACGTCATTGAGTAAGTACTTGTTGCCGTGAATTTTTTCGCCGTTCCAGCTGTTGAAAGATGCCATGACCGATTGTGCACCTGCATTGAGCCCGCCCACGTAGCCTTGAGCGTGAATCTTGTAAAGCTCTTCTTCTGAACTGACGTTATCGCCTTGGTCATCACCACCAACAGTACCGCCATCACCCACAAAGTGCTTCACGGTGCTGATCACGTTGCTTTGGCCAAGGAAGCCTTCACCCGGTTTACCTTGCAAACCAGTCACAATCGCATGGGAGTAGGCTTTGATGATCTCAGGGTCTTCAGAGTAACCTTCGTATGTACGACCCCAACGGTCATCGCGTACGGCAGCAACCGTGGGGGCGAAAATCCAATCGATACCGGTTGCCAGCACTTCGGTTGCAGTCACCTTGGCGATTTGTTCGATAAGCTCAGGGTTATTTGCCGCACCTAAACCAATGTTGTGAGGAAACAGTGTGGCACCGATTACATTGTTGTGGCCATGTACTGCATCAGTACCCCACATAGTTGGGATCGTGCTGCCATCGACTGAATCATCAATCGAGGCTTGATACATCTTCTCTGCAAGTGCAACCCAATCTTCGACCTTAGCGTGTTTATCGTTATTAGGGAACGCACCACCACCGTTAAGGTACGAACCGAAGCCATACTTACGCATATCTTCAACAGTGATATCACGGATTTCAGGTTGGATCATTTGCGCGATTTTTTGCTCAAGCGTCATGCTTGCCATGATGTCGCTGACACGTTCCTCAACGTCATTCAATTGCGCAACTTGGTTTTCAATTTTTGGCCAAAGCGGCTGTTCACCTTTTTGAGATGCGGCTAGCTTCGTTGTTTCTTGTGGCTTTTGTTCCTGCGAACAACCTGCGCTTACAAGCACTGCCAGACTCACGGCAACAGAGGTTAAAGTACGTTTCATTATTATTTTCCTGATTCATTTGCCTGAGGTTGTGCGCCTTTGATGCCATAAAATGCGATATAGACATAACATAAAGCGGGTAATAAGAATGACCACTGTAAGCCGATGCTATCGGCCAACATGCCTTGGAAAAGCGGAACTACTGCACCACCGACAATGGCTAAACACAAAATACCTGAACCTTGAGCAGTATGCTTGCCTAGACCGTTCAATGCTAGGCTGAAAATGGTTGGGAACATCACTGAGTTACAAAGACCTACCGCAAGAATAGCCCACATAGCAAAATGGCCATCAAAGAATACGGCAGCTAACACCAATACAAATGCACTGATGGCGTTGAACGCTAACACGGTACGGCCTGAGATTTTCTGCATAATGGCTGCGCCAATGAAACGACCGACCATAGCGCCACCCCAGTAATATGAGATGTACTTAGCCGCTTCAGCTTCATGCATACCGGCGATATTGCCTTGGCTAAAGAAGTTAACGAGTGTACTACCAATAGCCACTTCGGCACCCACATACAAAAAGATACCTAAAGCGCCTAAAGTTAGATGCTTATATTGCCAAGCAGAGCCAGAAACATGTTCACTGTGTACTTCTTGATTGCTTAAGTGTGGCAGTTTTAAGGCTGCGAAAATACCGGCAAGAACAAGTAATCCGCCGGCCAGCATCAGGTAGGGGATTTGCGTTGCACTGGCATCGCCTTTGATAACCTCTGCACCTTCTGAAAAAATAAGAATCGAACCAAAAAACGGTGCAACTGTGGTTCCTAACGCATTAAATGCTTGGGTCATGGTCAAGCGTGAAGGGGCTGTTTCAGCTGGCCCAAGGGCACTTACATAAGGATTCGCGGCGACTTGCAAGATAGTGATGCCTGAGGCGAGAACGAACAGTGCGCCTAAGAAAAGTGCATACACGCCGTTGCTAGCGGCAGGGTAAAACAACACACAGCCTAAACAAGCTATACCCAATCCAATCACCATGCCTTTTTGATAACCCACTCGGCCAACCAATTTACCCGCAGGTAAAGACACAATGAAGTAAGCGCTGAAGAAGCAAAACTGTACCAACATAGCTTGGGTGTAGTTAAGGTCAAACGCGCCTTTTAGATAAGGGATGAGGATGTCGTTAAGACAGGTTATAAAACCCCACATAAAAAAAAGTGAGGTGAGCGCGATAAGTGCGAATCGGTATGAACCACTGCCGTTCGCTGTTTGTTCCTGCGCAGGTTGTTGCTGCATTGAGATGGCCACTGCGTTCTCCTGTTGATCTTTTGAAGGAAAGCGCTTACATTTAGTTATGAAAGCGCTTACATTTATTTTGATAATTGCAGAAAGCGCTCACAAATTCAAATAAAAAATCCCGAATAAGGGATCTAAAAATGGATCTGATACTTTGATGCCTATAATCAGCTTGCCAGATGATTCAACGATGCAACACCGTGATTTTATCTATGGTGTAGCAACTTCGTCTTTTCAAATCGAAGGGGCTATTGATAGCCGTATTCCCTGTATCTGGGATACGTTTTGTGCACAGCCAAACACTATTGCAGACAACACCAACGGAGATGTTGCGTGCGATCATGTGCGGTTATGGCAACAAGACGTCGAGATGATCGCCGGGCTAGGTGTGGACGCTTACCGTCTTTCAATTGCTTGGGGACGAGTGATGAACGAAGACGGTTCTGTAAACGTGCAGGGTTTGGCTTTTTACCAAAACTTGGTCACAGCGCTCAATGCAAAGGGCATCAAGGTGTTTGTCACACTGTATCACTGGGATTTACCCCAATATCTTGAAGATCAAGGTGGCTGGCTAAACCGCGACACTGCGTATGCATTTGCCCTTTATGCGGAGGTTGTTTCCAAGGCATTGGGTGAAAATGTGTACTCGTATGCCACGCTCAATGAACCATTTTGTTCAGCGTACCTCGGTTATGAAGAGGGTGTTCACGCCCCTGGCAAAGTCGGCCAAGCTTATGGCCGACAAGCGGCGCATCATTTGTTGTTAGCCCATGGTCTCGCGATGCAAGTACTCAGACGCAACGTGCCAAACAGTATGTGCGGCATTGTGCTTAACTTTTCGACCGCCTACAGTGCAACCGATTCTCAAGACGACATCGATGCTGCGCGGATGGGTGATGAATATCATAATCATTGGTACATTCAGCCGCTGCTAGAGGGCACTTACCCAGATGTGATGTCGAAAATTAGCCCAGATGCCCAGCCCCATGTTGTTGACGGCGATATGGATATTATCGCCCAAAAGAATGACTTCATCGGTGTGAATTACTATACCCGAGCAGTGTATAAAAGTGATGGTCACGGGTGGTTCGAGCAAGTTCCTCCCCACGGCGACGACCTTACTGCAATGGGGTGGGAGATCGTGCCGCTGGCATTTACTAAGTTGTTAGTCGAACTGCATGAACGTTATGACTTACCACCTATGTACATCACCGAAAATGGCGCTGCATTTGATGATCACCTCGTCGACGGCGAAGTCGCAGATATACCGCGTGTTGACTATTTCAACAGCCACTTACGCGCAGTAAATAGCGCAATAGAGCAAGGCGTCGACATTCGTGGTTATTTTGCGTGGAGCTTGATGGATAACTTTGAATGGGCCTTGGGATACAGTAAACGGTTTGGCATTGTGTATGTTGATTACGCGACCCAAAAGCGCACCCTAAAACAAAGCGCTTTAGCGTATAAAGCATTGTTAAACAATAGACTCTAAAAGCCGTTTGTATTAGCGTTAGCCTATCAGGAAGTTATAAAGAACAATAATGGCAACCATCTACGAAGTTTCAAAAGCTGCAGGTGTTTCACTGGCCACTGTGTCACGTGTTATGAATGGCAATGCGCGAGTCAGTGATCGTACTCGCGATAAAGTACTCAAAGCCATGGATGAGCTTGGTTATAAGCCCAATTCAATCGCCCAATCACTTGCTTCGAATCGCAGTAATAGCGTCGGCTTATTGGTGTCTGCGCTGCACGGTTCATTCTTCGGCAACATGATGAGCACGGTCGAAGATGTACTTCGCAGTGCAGGGAAACACGTCATTATCACCGCAGGTCACAGTGACGAGCAGCAAGAAAAAGATGCCATAGAATTTTTATTGGATAGGCGTTGTGATGCGCTGATTTTGCATGCTGAAGCAGTGAGTGATGATTACCTAATAGAGTTGAGCAAACGCGATGTGGAAGTCGTGTTAATCAACCGTCGTATTGAAGAATTGGCCCAAAACTGTTTCTACACCGACAACGAACTCGGTGGATATTTGGCGACAAAGGCCGCGATTGATGCCGGCCATACGTCTATTGCTTATATCAGTGGTCCTCTTTTTAAACAAGATGCAACCGAGCGTTTGCAAGGGCACAAACGCGCCCTCAATGAAGCCGGCATTCGTTTTAACCCGCAATTGATGGTTGAAGGTGGCTTCCATGAAGACGAAGGTGCACAAGGGTATGTTGACCTTGCGGCTGTTGGGGTAGCGTTTACTGCGTTGGTTTGTGCCAACGATGAAATGGCATCGGGTGCGATGACCGCTGCCAGAGAGCAAGGCGTGGTGATCCCAGAGCAACTGTCTGTGGTTGGATTCGATGATGTGTTATTTGCACGTTATTTGTATCCAAAACTCACAACCATAGATAACCCGATTCAAAAAATGGGTAATGAAGCAGCTCATTGGGTGCTTGAACACGTATACAAACAAAAGAAAGCAACTGTGCACACTAACTTATTCGCCCCCAAATTGGTGGTGCGAGACTCATTAATGGATATTAAATGAATAAACTGATCCCGCCAGCGCTGTTTTACACCCTTGTAGTTTCGTTGGGGGGATTTATATTCGGTTTTGATGCGTCTGTCATTTCAGGGGCGATTGGTTTTATTTCCGAGCAATATCAATTAACCAGCTGGCAGCAAGGTTTTGTTGTGAGCTCTCCCACACTCGGTGGTTTACTTGCAACCTTGTTTGCGGGTGTCGTCAGTGACGCCATTGGGCGGCGAAAAACATTAATTGGTATAGCTGCACTGTTTGTTATTTCTGCTGCGGCATCGGCATTAGCACAAGGCTATTGGATGCTGGTTATTGCCCGATTTATTGGCGGTATGGCGTTTTGCTCGCTGATGGTCGCGCCCATGTATATCGCTGAAATAAGCCTCCCAGAACACCGCGGCAAACTCGTTTCAATCAACCAACTCAACATTGTGCTCGGGTTCTCAGTATCGTATTTCAGTAACTATTGCTTACTGCAATGGGCACAAAGTGATGCTTCATGGGTGCAAAACATCGGTTTAACCGAGCACTTGTGGCGCTGGATGCTCGGGCTGGAATTACTGCCAGCAATATGTTGGTTGGTACTCTTATTTGTGATCCCACGTAGTCCGCGTTGGCTGTTGATGCAACGATTGGACGCAGAAGCTGAGTCGGTTGCGTCAAAACTATTTTCCGCAGAGCAAATCGAGCAGCAATTACGTACTATGCGCGCATCGCTGCAAAGCAAAGTGCCACCACTGGCACAGCGAGTGAAAACAGTGTTCTCTACGAAAGTCCGCTTTGCGTTAATGATTGGGTTGTTGATAGCCATCGCTCAGCAAATCACCGGCATCAACGTTATTTTCTTTTATGCACCGACCATATTTGAACAAAGTGGTGTGGGCACCAATACCGCATTTGCGCAGGCGGTGTGGATTGGTGTAGTGAATGTGATTTTCACCGTTGTGGCGATGATGACCATCGACCGCTATGGTCGCAAGCCTTTGTTATTATTTGGTTTGACAGGCATCGCAATCAGTATGGCATTGTGCAGCTGGGGCTTTAATCAAGCCACCTATGAAATTAAACCGCAAGCAGCGGTACAGTTGTCAGAGCAACTCCCCGAATCAGTGATGCAACGTATCACTCCTATGATAGGCAAAACTTACGACGACGATGTTGCCTTTAAAGGTGCACTGCAACAAGTATTAGGCGAAGATGCGGGCAGCCATCAAGGTGCGATTATGGCCAAGTCTATCTCAATGAATGCCACGCTCGTACTGGTGGGCATTACCTTGTTTGTGGCCGCGTTTGCTGTGTCGCTTGGGCCTGTGATGTGGGTGATGTTTTCGGAGATTTTCCCTAACGAAGTACGTGCAGTCGCCATATCTGTGGTCACCGTGGT
This sequence comes from Pseudoalteromonas sp. GB56, assembly GCF_054923835.1. Taxonomy (NCBI): domain Bacteria; kingdom Pseudomonadati; phylum Pseudomonadota; class Gammaproteobacteria; order Alteromonadales; family Pseudoalteromonadaceae; genus Pseudoalteromonas; species Pseudoalteromonas sp. GB56. The sequence goes on from NZ_JBPCHK010000003.1 coordinate 774,896, forward strand.
GAATAACGCCATCAGTTTCCTCGTGCAGTTAGTGTTTCCTTGGGAGCTTGCCAACTATGGTGCCGCGCCGACGTTCGCGATTTACGGCATCTTTGCGGTGGTGTCACTTGCCTTGATATGGCGTTATTTGCCCGAGACGAAGGGCAAATCATTAGAACAATTAGAACTCGATTTAAGTGCCAGAGGAAATTAATTGCAGAGTTTACAACTGCTTGAAATGGCATCACATTACAACTAGTATTTAGGGTCTGTTGACCTTTGCTGTGTGTTTTTGCAGCAGTCATTGGGGTATTTTGGCAAGGCAGAGCCTGCGTCACATAGTCATTCTATGTAAGTCAGGTGATAACGCCGATAAAATACCCCAATGGCGCTGCCCAAAGGGTTCAACCAAAGACTTACACTGCTGTGTCATGGGCTATTAACATAGCTCACTATGCAACATAACCCATTCCTTGCATTGAACGCCTTTGATTTGAACAAAATTCATACTTCAAAGATCAACAGACCCTAGAAGCTTAAGATAAAAATAATTATTATCATCAACACGTTAAAGGGATGTATGTATGTCTTCTGATGGCTCAATGGCAATGCTGCTTGTGATACCCATTTTAGTGCTTGTTTGGCTGTTGCCTGCGATTTTAATCGCTCGGTCTAATAAAACCAGCGGCACAGAAAAGCTACTATGGATTTTGGTGCAAGTCTTCCTGTTTTGGTTTACTTGGGTTGTGTACATTTTCGCCGCGCCCATCAACAAAGAGAAGCCGCAAAGCTAGCGTAAGATAGCAACTTTAAGAAAAGCGCACCAGTAAGGTGTGCTTTTTGCGTTAAAGGGCGCTAAAAATCACGCTTTTGGTTTATATGTAGTGCGTATTCAGTTACACTGCGCGTCCTTTTTTTGACCAACCAAAGGTAACACGTCTTTGATCGCTACAGCTAATATCGCCATGCAGTTTGGCGCCAAGCCTCTTTTTGAAAATGTTTCAGTAAAGTTCAACAACGGTAATCGCTACGGTTTAATCGGTGCGAACGGTTGTGGTAAGTCGACCTTTATGAAAATTTTGGGTGGCGACTTAGAACCCTCTGCGGGCAACGTGATGCTAGGTGAAGGCGTACGTTTAGGTAAGCTACGTCAGGATCAGTTCGCCTTCGAAGAATACAGTGTTATGGACACAGTGTTGATGGGTAACACTGAACTTTGGGCGGTCAAAGAGCGTCGTGACTACATTTATAGCCAGCCGGAAATGAGCGAAGAAGAAGGCATGGAAGTGGCCGACTTAGAAACGCAATTTGCAGAAATGGATGGCTATACAGCAGAGAGCCGTGCTGGTGAGTTATTGCTTGGATTGGAAATCCCAATTGAGCAACATTTTGGCCCTATGAGCGAAGTAGCCCCAGGTTGGAAACTACGTGTACTTCTTGCTCAAGCGCTGTTCTCAGATCCAGAAGTTTTGCTACTAGACGAACCGACCAACAACTTGGATATCAATACCATCCGTTGGTTAGAGCAAATCTTAGTAGAGCGCAAAAGTACCATGGTTATCATCTCGCACGACCGTCACTTCCTAAACACAGTGTGTACGCACATGGCTGACTTAGACTACGGTGAAGTGCGCTTATTCCCGGGTAACTACGATGAGTACATGACTGCTGCGACGCAGGCGCGTGAAAAGCAGCTTAATGAGAATGCGAAGAAAAAAGCACAAATCGCTGAGCTGCAAAGCTTCGTTAGTCGCTTCTCAGCCAACGCTTCAAAAGCAAAGCAGGCAACGTCTCGTGCTAAGCAAATTGATAAGATTCAACTCGAAGAAATCAAGCCTTCAAGCCGAGTGAGTCCTTACATCAAGTTTGACCAAGAGAAAAAACTTCACCGCCAAGCTGTAACTGTTGAAGGTCTTTCAAAAGCGTTTGAAAACCCACTATTCAACAACTTTGACTTGCAGGTTGAAGCGGGCCAGCGCGTTGCGATTATTGGCCAAAACGGGGCAGGTAAAACAACCCTACTGCGTTGTTTGTTGGGCGAAGTAGCTGCGGATCAAGGCACAGTGAAATGGGCTGAGGCGGCAAAAATTGGCTATATCGCGCAGGACCATGCCGATGACTTTAAAGAAGATGCAACCCTGTTTGATTGGATGAAGCAGTGGACAACTGGCGATGACCAGGTGGTGCGTGGTGCTCTTGGCCGTATGTTGTTCTCAAACGATGACGTGAAAAAGAAAGTAAAAGTCCTCTCTGGTGGTGAAAAGGGTCGTATGCTATTTGGCAAAATGACGCTGATTAATCCAAACGTATTGGTGCTTGATGAGCCAACTAACCACCTTGATATGGAATCGATTGAAGCATTGAACTTGGCGTTAGAAAACTACGAGGGCACTTTGTTCTTCGTGAGCCATGACCGTGAGTTTGTATCGTCACTGGCAACGCAAATTATCGATATTCAGCCACAAGGTATTGTGCATTTCCACGGTACATATGAAGAGTACTTAAAGAGCTTAGGCCTTTAATTACCTTAATTTCCTGCTGGTATTTCAAACCAGCAGGAAGCCCTGTACCCCTATTGTTTCCTCACTTTCTTACCCCTTCCAAAGTTCAAAATCGACTATACTTACTCGCTCCTACTCACAAAGGAGACGGACAATGCCAAAGTATGTAATTGAACGAGAAATCGAAGGTGCGGGGCAGTTATCTGAGCAAGATTTACAAGGAATTTCACAGCGTTCCTGTGATGTATTGGGGCAGCTAGGACCTCAAGTACAGTGGGTGGAAAGCTATGTAACGGACAACAAGGTATTCTGTGTATACATCGCACCGGATGAAACGCTGATCCGCAAGCATGGCGAAATGGGCGACTTCCCCATCAAGGCCATTCACGAAGTGAAGACCATGATTGACCCAACCACAGCGGAATAATTTCCAGAGCAAGGTGTGTGTTTTGCCTTTAGAACCCAAACCTTGCTCTTATCATTATACTTTTTCTATCTGATATTGTTAACCCAAACCGACTTGTAACCCTGATGTTAACTAGTTATCTAAATAATCGATTGCTTTCATCTGTTTTTCTCACTCCAATAGATTGAATTCGTGGTCTATATTTAACCCCGTTAATCACACTACTCCAAACGGGGAGAAATATTCATGGGTAAAAAAACACTTCCACTTATCACGGCAGTCGCGATGGCTGTGTCGTCTGTGGTATCGATCAGCGCGCAAGCAGCTGAACCTAAGTCAAACCAATTTTGGTGGCCAGAACAGTTAGACCTTAGCCCACTTCGCGCTCACGGTGTAGAGTCGCATCCGTACGGCGAAGAATTTGATTACGCGAAAGGTTTCGAGAGTCTTGATCTTAAAGCGGTGAAAGAAGACATCCGTGCGGTGTTAACGCAATCACAAGACTGGTGGCCAGCAGACTATGGTCACTACGGTCCTTTCTTTATCCGTATGGCTTGGCACGCAGCAGGCACGTATCGTGTATTCGACGGCCGCGGTGGTGCAGGTGGTGGTCAGCAACGTTTCGACCCACTGAACAGCTGGCCTGATAACGGCAACCTAGACAAAGCTCGACGTCTACTATGGCCTGTAAAGCAAAAGTATGGCCGCGACATTTCATGGGCAGATTTGATGGCGTTAACGGGTAACGTCGCGCTTGAAGACATGGGCTTTAAAACCTTTGGTTATGCCGGTGGCCGTGAAGACGATTGGGAACCAGATTTGGTTTACTGGGGTCCAGAGGGCAAGATGCTGACAGACGAACGTCGCGATAAAAAGGGTAAATTGAAAGGTCCTCTCGCTGCAGTTGAAATGGGTCTTATCTACGTAAACCCGCAGGGCCCGCACGGTAAACCTGATCCGCTGCTTGCAGCTGACGACATCCGTATGTCATTCGGTCGCATGGCAATGAACGATGAAGAAATCGTTGCACTTATCGCTGGTGGTCATACGTTCGGTAAAGCACACGGTGCGAAGAAGCCAGATTGTGTAGGTAAAGAACCAGCAGCAGCGCCCATTGAAGACCAAGGTTTTGGGTGGAAAAACAAATGCGGTAAAGGCATGGCAGAAGACACTGTGACCAGTGGTTTTGAAGGTGCATGGACAGTGACACCAACACAGTGGACTACAAACTACCTAGACAACCTATTCAACTTTGAATGGAAACAAACAACCAGCCCAGCGGGTGCGATTCAGTGGATCCCAACCAATGAAGCTGCGAAAAATCTCGTACCTGATGCGCATGTTAAAGGTAAGCGTCACGCGCCTATCATGTTCACCACAGATATCGCGATGAAAGAAGACCCAGAGTTCCGCAAGATTGCAGAGAGCTTCCGTGCCGATCCGGCGAAATTTGAATTGGCCTTCGCTAAAGCATGGTTCAAACTGAATCACCGTGACCTAGGTCCACGTGCTCGTTACTTAGGTAGTGAAGTACCAAGTGAAGTATTAATCTGGCAAGACTACATTCCAGAGGTCAACCATACCCTTGTGAATGATAAGCAAATTGCTGACTTGAAGGAACAAATCCTAGATTCAAAACTGACGGTGTCTGAGCTTGTGCGCGTTGCGTGGGCATCGGCGTCTAGCTACCGTGACAGCGACATGCGTGGCGGTGCAAACGGTGCACGTCTACGTTTAGCACCGCAAAAAGACTGGCCAGTGAACAACCCTGAAGAAGTCGCAAAAGTACTGAAAGTACTTGAGAAAATTCAAACCAAATTCAACAAAAAAGCAGGTAAAACACAAATTTCACTTGCTGACATGATTGTTCTTGGTGGTGCGGCTGCGATTGAAAAAGGTGCGAAAGATGCAGGTTACTCTATCACTGTACCATTCAAACCGGGTCGTATGGATGCGTCACTTGAGTACACAGATGTAGAATCATTCGACGTTCTCGAGCCAACAGCTGATGCGTTCCGTAACTACTACAGCAGTGCATGGAAATCACCGACTGGCATGCTAGTAGAACGTGCAAACCTACTCGGCTTGAGCGTTCCTGAAATGACCGCGCTACTTGGTGGTATGCGTACGCTTGATGCGAACTACAAAGGCTCGGATCACGGTGTGTTAACCAACAAACCAGGTACATTGAGTAACGACTTTTTCGCTGAACTTACTTGATATGTCTACCAAGTGGAGCAAATCAAGCAAGGAAGAGGGTGTATACGAAGGCTTCGACCGCACGAGCGGCGACAAGAAGTGGACGGCAACATCTGTTGATTCTATCTTCGGCTCAAACTCTGAATTACGCGCTATAGCTGAAGTGTATGCTTCACAAGATGCGAAAGAGAAGTTCGTCAATGACTTCGTTGACGCTTGGACAAAAGTGATGACAGCAGATCGTTTCGATTTGAAATAAATAACAGTTGTGATGTTACTCAAAAGGGCCGCAAACGCGACCCTTTTTTTATACGTATTGGTATCGCATTAAGGATGGTGTAAAATTCACCGTCCTTGCAAAAGCGCCAGCCACAGGGCCTATGCAGGGCTCGTCGTATTATTTAAATGGGTATCAGATATGCAGTACGTAAAATATTCCCTTATCATTTTAACCACCTTATTCATGTTAGGCTGTGGCGGCCACGGCTTTGAAGGGCATTATGTCAGCACGTCAGATAACAAAGTGTTTAACGCCTTGTCTGAACTGGCTGGCGTGAAGAAAATCTACATTGGTGAAAACTTCATTGAAGCGGATGGTCAACGTACTGAGTTCGATGAAATTTTTGTACGTGAGCTTAAGTCAGGTGACTACTTGGTGTTTAAATCAGGCAATGATGAACAAACTTGGCTCATTGAAGATGGCGACGTACTGGTACGCGATTTAGGTTTGATGTCATTACGCTTTGAGCCGGTAGAGAAATAATTCTTTCCACCTTGAGTGGCATCATTGAGGCAGCGAAAGCTGCCTTTTTAGTTTTGAGCAAGCGCTTACTTGCATTCAATCCAACGTCATTTTTCGGCTTTACATAACTTGGCTTAAATAATTCCAAAATAAACCAAGACGATTGCCCGCAAAAAGACGATAATTGGAACATTAAATTTATTAGATTGACCGACTTTGCCATATTCGCTGCAATGTAGCTTGGCTAAGCTCGGTCTTTGCGATTTTTAGGGTACCGATAACTTATGGAAATTAAAGTTAATTTTCTCGATAACCTCAGACTAGAAGCCAAGTTTGACGACTTCACCGTGATTGCCGATCAGCCAATTCGCTACAAAGGCGATGGCTCAGCGCCAAGCCCGTTTGATTATTTCTTGGCGTCATCAGCTCTGTGCGCAGCGTATTTCGTAAAGGTGTATTGTAACACGCGAGAAATTTCGACCGATGGTATCCGTATTTCGCAAAACAATATTATTGACCCTGAAGACCGCTACAACCAAATCTTTAAAATTCAAGTAGAACTACCTGAGAGTATTTCAGACAAAGACCGCCAAGGTATTTTGCGTTCGATTGAGCGTTGTACGGTAAAGCGTGTTGTGCAAACTGGCCCTGAATTCCAAATCGACCCTGTTGATAACATCGACGAAGTTGCGCAGGCCATGCTGATGGTTGAAGCTGACGTTGATCACAGCACTTACATCTTGGGTAAAGACTTACCGCTTGAGCAAACTATTCAAAACATGACGCGCATGCTCGCTGACTTGGGTATGAAGATTGAAGTGGCGTCTTGGCGCAACATCGTGCCACACGTGTGGTCATTGCACATTCGTGATGCGGCATCGCCTATGTGTTTCACCAATGGTAAAGGTGCGACCAAAGAGAGCGCATTGTGCTCGGCATTGGGTGAATTTATTGAGCGTCTAAGCTGTAACTTCTTCTATAACGATCAATACCTTGGTGAAGAAATTGCACACAGTGAATTTGTTCACTATCCAAATGAAAAGTGGTTCCAAGGTGGTGAAGATGATGCGCTTCCTGAGGGTATCTTAGATGATTACTGTTTAGAGATTTACAACCCTGAAGGTGAGCTGCAAGCATCACATTTAGTAGACACCAACTCAGGTCGTGTGGACCGCGGCGTGTGCTCAATTCCTTATACGCGTCACTCAGACGGTGAAACGGTGTATTTCCCGCAGAACTTGATTGAAAACTTGTTCTTGAGTAACGGTATGAGTGCGGGTAATAACCTCAATGAAGCGAAGGTTCAGTGCTTGTCGGAAATCTTCGAGCGCGCGGTTAAGCGCCAGATTATTGAACAAGAAATTGTGCTGCCAGACGTACCACAAGAGGTGCTAGCCAAATACCCAAGCATTGTCGAGGGGATTGAAAAGCTAGAAGAGCAAGGTTTCCCAATTGTGGTTAAGGATGCGTCACTCGGTGGCCAATTCCCTGTGATGTGTGTGACCCTGATGAACCCAAGAACGGGTGGCGTATTTGCATCATTCGGTGCACACCCAAGCTTGGAAGTCGCGCTAGAGCGAAGCCTCACCGAACTGTTGCAAGGGCGCAGCTTTGAAGGGTTAAACGATGTGCCAAAACCAACATTTAACTCAATGGCGGTGTCTGAGCCAGAGAACTTTGTTGAGCACTTTATTGATTCAACCGGTGTGATCTCATGGCGCTTCTTCAGTGCTAAAGCGGATTACGACTTCGTTGAGTGGGATTTCTCCGGCACGAATGAAGAAGAGAGCGAAGCCTTGTTTGGCATTCTTGCTGACCTAGGTAAAGAAGCATACATCGCTGAATTTACAGAAATTGGCAGTGCGTGTCGTATTCTTGTGCCTGATTTCTCAGAAGTGTATCCGGTGGAAGATTTGATTTGGGACAACACCAACAAAGCACTTTTATACCGTGAAGACATTTTAAATCTGCACTCATTGTCTGACGATGCATTAGCGGCATTGGTTGAGCGTTTAGAAGAGCCAGCTGGATAACTACATTGATATCATCACCTTAATTGGCGTTGAGTTTGATGAAAATACAGTATGGGGTCAGTTGACTATTCTAGAGCTTAAGATTCTGATTTACCTAGCATTAGGTGAGTTAGAAGACGCATTTGAATTGGTGGGTGATTTCCTACAGTACAACGACAACACCGTTGAACGTGGCTTGTTCTACCAAGCGTTGAATGCTGTGCTCGAAGTAACGCTCGACGACGAGATGGAATTAGCCGATTTCATTCATAACTTCACACGCATGTTTGGCCAAGAAACTATGGACAATGCAGTGGGCTTGGTTACGGGTGATGTACGTTTTTATGGCCTTACCCCAACCAACATGAAGCTAGAGGGTTTGGACAAGCATCTACGTCTAATCGACAGTTATAAGAAGCTACACAAAGCGCGTGGTGAGTTGTATAACAAAGGCTAATAAGCCCAAGTCCTCAAGTAGGGTATTGAATTTAAATTAAAAAGCGGGCCTAAATGGCTCGCTTCTTTTCTCGAGATAAAGTTAAATTTTATAGGTATGAAATCATCTCGGCGAAAGGAGTGATTAACGGGTATAATAGCGCCCGATGTCTCCAAAAATGCATGTTACTATGAACCGTAAAAAGAAGATTTTCACTAAACTTAAAGCTAAAGACAAACGTGCCAATGCCAAATTGCACAAAAGCAATAAGCCTGCTTACATCTCAAAAGCTG